>JAJZCW010000036.1 GCA_021828865.1 Bacillota bacterium | reverse complement strand
CAAACATCGTCTGCCGATAGATGGTGCCCGTCATCGTATCAAGTTGCTGATTAATCAGCGATGCCCGCAACTTCGGATCCTCTGTCGTTTCTAACAAATAGTTGACGAGTAGTGTCTCATTGACGGTGCTTGCAATTTCCGCCAAGAAAATCGAATAGTGCGCATAGTGTGGTGGTTGGGTGTGTCCTGTGAGGTACGAGTGCATGCTGTGACCGAGTTCATGCGCTAGCGTCGAGACACTGTCATATTCGCCCTGATAGTTGAGCAGAATGTATGGCTTTGTTGCATAAAAACCAGTCGAATACGCGCCGCTCCGTTTGCCTGCATTCTCATAAACGTCGATCCAGCGCTCGCTCACCGCTTTTTTCAAAATTTCCCCATACTCATTGCCAAGCGCACCTAAGCCTTTCTGGACGAGCGCAAATCCTTCTTCAAAAGAGTAGTGCTTCTGCTCCTCCTCGGCGAGCGGTACATATTTATCATAAAGACGCACACCGTCTAGCTTCATGACTTTTTTCCTTAACTCCAGATAGCGGTGATGATGGGCGATGTTGTCGTGAACACCCTTGATCAGTGCATCGTACACCGATTCCGGAATGTGGTTAGAAAAAAGCGCCATTTCCCTTGCGCTATTAAATTTTTTGGTACGGGCCAGCGCCACATCTGTTTTCACGTTGTTGGCATAAAGCCCTGCAATGGCGTTTTTATGCGATAAATACGTATCGTAAACCCGCTCATAGGCCAATTTGCGCACTTCCCGGTTAGGATTGCGAAAAAGTAGCCCTAGCCTTCCTTCGGTCACTTTGTATTCTTCGCCATCTACGGTAAAATCTCCGTGATCAAAGTCTGCATTGGTGAGGAGACCAAACACATCCCCCTCGCTGCCTAGAACATCGCTTAATGAAGCAAGCAATGCCTCTGACTCGCTGGAGAGAATATGTGGTTTATGCCGCACGATGTTTTCCATGAGGTGGCGGAACTCATGCAGTGCTTCCGAATTCACATACGAATCGAGCAGCGTCTGCGGCAACGACAACAGTTCCGGTTCAAAAAAGCTCGTCTGTTCACTCAATACTGCGCCAATCATTTGCACTCTGCTAAGCATTGCCTGGTACTTTTGCTCGCGCGTATCCTGATCGTTTTTCATATGGGCGTAAATATGTAACACACCAAGGCGCCGGCCCACTTCTTCGCTCTTTTCTAAATAGTCGAGCACTAATTCCGGGCCGTCCTGCAAGTGTCCGCGCATGCCTTCAAATTCATCGCTCTCAATGATTTCTTTCACTTGCGCAAATTCGTCTTCCCACGCCGCGTCTGTGACAAACATGGATTCTGTCGACCACTTGTATTGTTCTTCAATTTCTTTTCTGTCCAGCACCTTTGCCATGGTTGACTTCACTACCTCTCGTTGAAGTTATTTACCTTTTTTAATCGACGCGGCAAGTTGGTCCCATTGCTCCTCGGTCACATCAATCAGTTCATTGAACTGTCCCGCTCCTTGTATCCACTCACCACCATCGATCGTGACGACTTCCCCATTGATATAAGCGGCCTGATCAGAAATCAGGTAAGCAGCTAGATTGCTCAGTTCCTCTTTATTGCCCACTCTTCGCATCGGTACCCGGTGGATGATTTGATCCGCCATTTCCTGTGTGGGCACGAGCCTTGACCAAGCGCCTTCTGTCGGGAACAGTCCTGGCGCAATCGCCACATGGCGAATGCCGTATTTGGCCCACTCGACAGCGAGTGATCGGGTCAGTGACAAAACACCAGCTTTTGCAGCCGCAGACGGAGTGACAAAGCCAGAACCAGACGACGATGCGGCATAGGTCGTCACAATATTAAGAAATGTACCCTGTTGGCCTGCTTCTATCCATCTCTTTCCTACTTCGAGTGTACAATAGAAGGTACCGTGAAGGACGATGTTTAGCACCGAATCCACTGCTCTAGACGAAAGCCTTTCTGTAGGGCTGATAAAATTTCCAGCTGCGTTATTCACAAACACATCAATTTTTCCAAAGTGCTGCCATACCGCATCCACCATCTTCGTCACCTGTTCCGGATCGCGGACATCGCAGGGCACATAAAAAACCTCGCCACCATTTTGGGACATTTCCTCTGCTGCCTTTTGCAGTACGTCTTCCCGTCGCGAGGTAATGGCCAATTTGGCACCGAGTTCAAGAAAGCGCTCTCCTAAGGAACGTCCTAAACCAGTTCCCCCACCTGTAATCACAATGACCTTATCTTTCAATAAATCTGCTATAAACAAATGTGCTCACTCCCCCACTGTACTATCACTGCATGTTTCATTTTACCATTCTAAATGGGATTGTGGCGAGATAGTTCCCCGATTACCTGCTTCAACCATTCCTTCTCCGCGTGAAGCAAATGCAGGTGATGGTTGACGGCGATATTAACGCCTACACCAATTTCATGATGAGGAACCTGCTTGTAATTCTCAATTTGCTGATCGACCTTTTGCAACTTATGCAAAAGCGCCTCCTTTGCGTCTTCTGTAGAAAGGTGGTCAATGAACATCATTCCTATATCTTCCTCGAAATATTGTAGATCTAGCATCTCCAAATTTTCTCTTAACAACTGATAAAATTGGCGTTCGCCAGACGGGGTGATGGAATATACTTTCCTGGGCGGGCGGTTTCCCTCTTGTTCTGTCGTCATGCTGACAAAACCCGCTTCACTAAGTCGATCAAGAATCGTGTACGCAGTTGATTTTTTGATGTCAATGAGGTAGCCCAAATTGTGTTCAATGATTTCGTTGATCTGGTAGCCGTGACGGCTGTGGGCGATTAACATGCCCAAGAGCAACAAGCTTCTGCTGTCCAGTTTTCATCACCTGCCAATTAGAATGCGAAGTTATTGATCTTTATTATAGTCGGTGTTGACTAATCAGTCAAAGACTATTATAATCGAATCCATGTTAATTGATTTCGATTATTCGTACTCGATTATAGAGAATTGGAGGATAGGAGATGCAACAAAATAAGCAAGGCATGGCGCTTACCCTTTTTGCCATCGGTGTGTTTATGGGGGGGCTCGATAATGGAATCATGTCCTCCGCTTTGACTACGATCATCTCGTCTTTTGGTGTCAACGCCAACTGGGGATCATGGGTGGTCACCATTTATACCCTAGGGCTCGCAGTCAGTATCCCTATTATGGCAAAACTATCTGATGATTATGGCCGGAAGCGAATGTTTATCATCGGCGTCAGCTTGTTTGGCGTCGGTTCGATGCTCGTCGCGCTTAGTCACTCCTTTACCATGATTCTGATTAGCAGGGTCATCCAAGCCCTCGGTGGAGGCGGAATTTTCCCGATCGCCAATGGCTATATCGTTTCTTCATTTCCACTGGATAAGCAAGGGAAAGCGCTCGGCATGGTCGGTGGGATGAACGGCATTGCTGCCATTCTTGGCCCCAACATCGGCTCGTTGATTCTCGGCGTAACCCATAACGACTGGCACTGGCTGTTCTGGATCAATGTCCCAATTGCTCTATTGCTAGTCATCTTCAGCATGCGCTCCATCAAAGAGAATAAATCATCAGCGAATTCAGGACTTGATTTTATCGGAATTGTTACCCTTTCTTTGGCGATGCTGTCGCTAATGTACAGCCTGACCAACCTAAAAGGCGCCAACCTTGGTGCCAGCATGTCCCACCCGCAATTTTATGCCTTCTTTGTTGTGGGAGTTGTTTTGCTGGTGGCCTTGCTCTTCATTGAAAATGCTATCGCGAGGCGTGGAAAAGATCCACTCATCCCGATGCAGCTCTTTCGAAGAACTGAGCTTCGCTGGACGCTTCTCATTGGTCTCACGTCTGGTTTGACACTAGCATCGGTTATCTTTTTGCCGGCATTCAATCAAATCATTCTCGGTTGGCCCTCTAGTCAGGCGGGATACTGGTATACCCCCATGGCACTGGCCTCTGGCGTTGGCGCAATGGGAGGCGGAGCCTTCATGGATAAACGAGGCCCCATCGGCACCCTCATCATTGGCATGATAGCAGCCGCCATCGGCGCACTGTTATTCCCGTTATGGGTGCATCACACGTGGCAAATGGTCATCGCGAGCGCATTCATTGGCTTTGGCGTTGGCGTGACACTTGGTGCGCCGATCAACTTCCTCATTACAGAAAACGTACCGGACAGCAAATCTACCGCGCTTGGCATTCTCTCTTTAACTAGAACGGCAGGAATGACACTCGGACCGACCGTATTTGCAGGATTTTTGAGTAGGGCGATGGCCAAATTCCCCACTCTGTTGATGAAAAACCTCAGCTCGGCAGGTATTCCGCCAAGTTCCATTCCACAAAGCGAACTGGCCAAAATGAATGCGGTGGAGAGTTTTGGCAACATCAACAGCCAAGTGCAGCAAATCCCTGCCCCAAGCGTGCGAAACGCCATCCTCAACGCGATTCACACGGTGGCACAGCAAGGATTCAACCACCTGTATTACGCCACACTCACAATTGCTCTCGTCTCACTTGTCATCATTGGCATTACCTCGTATTACCGAAGCAAAGCGAAGAAATTGGATGCGGCAACAAACAGCGCTTCATGACGCAGTGAAAAAGGACATGAAATGACATTGAGTAAGAGGAGACTATAGCCCCCTCTTACTCAATGCTTAAATCATTAACTTCAACCCCACCAACACTAAGATGGGCCCCACAATCATCGTCACCCATTTTTGCCCTTTTTGGCTCCAAAGTGGTTCAAACAGATACATGACTACACTAATTCCCAAGAAATAGATCCATGACCATCCGATAAGAGGTAACTGCAATAGCTTGTGATTGGTTAAAAGTTGTCCCGCAATGAATCCTGCCACCGATGCAATTGTTCCAAGTGTTGCCACCAGATACGCTTGTTCCATAGACACCTTAAATAACTTAGCGAAAATGGGAATCTGCAATGGTTTCCCTCCGGCACTGATCAAACCAGTTAATACGCTAAACAAAAGAGAAACAATGCTCATTGCTGGAGTAATTTTCCCACTTGACATCATCTTGGGTTTCACGAGGACCAGACGCAATCCCACCAAAATAGCGTAAATACCGAGAATGATGATGAGCACTCGATTGCTCGCATTCATTGAAATCCATCTGCCTGCTATCCCTCCGAGAAACGAAAGGATAATGATCGTAAACATAGCCGGTTTGGGAAGTTTCGCAAGTGGTGTTTTCGCCCCACGAATCAACACAATGGAGGCGGCTGCCATCGTCAATGCATTAATCACGATCGCATCTTGAATGCTAAACCCCATCCACATCAGAAGAAGAAGCACCAAAAAAACTCGGTCAATGGTTATTTTTAGATAAGTGGTAACAAAGCCGACAATCAGCATAATCAACCCAATTTGCAATATATGCATCCTTATAAACCCTCACATTCATCCATCCAACTGGCTGAGCAGTTCCATGGGTACCGGATTGGCACCACCTTCATTTTTCATAGATTCAAGTAGCTCCTGAATCGTCATTGGTTTGTCCTCCCTTTATTCTTCGAATGGTTGTATTCCTTGGATTTTGACTTTTTGCAAAGAGTAAACGGTGAATTTCCCTTCTTTTCGTATCTGAACCAGGCCCCCCCGTTCAAGGATTTTCAAATGATGTCTCATGGTAGATGCAGGAATTTTTAAGGCATCCACCAATTCGCACATGCAGGAATCCCTCACTTGAAGTACCCCTACAATTCGGAGTCTGGTTTCATCGCCAAGCGCCATGTAAAAATCCGCGAATTGCTTTAGCCTTGACCCATCATTCAAAGTAGGGAACCGCTGTTCTGAAATATAAACAGCTTGTTCCAACTCCTCAAGGGTGGATAAACTCCAACATTCCTTAGCGTCCTCAGCCACTTACATACCTCCTGACTTCATATTAAAGCTATAAATCTAGTTTTGTAGATGTATTGGGTGAAAAGTTGATGTCAATTTCGAAATGAAAAGGTGGATTTACACTTTTTTCAAGTTTCTTGAATAAACCATCGCACTTTTTCCTTGATTCCATCCCGCACTTCTGCAAATTTAGCCATGATCTCTTCTTCCGTTCCTGTCGCTCTCGCCGGATCCTCAAATTCCCAGTGCAGTCTCTTGACGTGGAGCGGTGTAACCGGACATCGATCATATGCATCGCCACATAAGGTAATCGCAAAGTCTGTGCGGCTCAATAGGTCTTGGTCCAATAATGTGGAAGACTGCGCAGAGATGTCGATACCCGCTTCTTGCATCGTCGCCACCGTGCGTGGATTAATGCCATGCGCCTCGTCCCTCCGCTATGAACTTCATAGCGGTCCCCTACCATATGGCGTAACCAGGCTTCGGCAATCTGCGAACGACACGAATTTCCCGTGCAGATAAAATACACAATTGGTTTTGTCATTGGTTATTCCCCATTTCTCGTTAGTTTGTGCTGAGAAAGTATTTTTGCCTAATTCGCATGGTCACGTTTATAAGCCCAATCATCAATAGAACTCAACGATGAACCAAGTGCACAATTGCATCGGTCAATATCCATATACCGAGCAAACCAAGGACAATACCTGCCAACTTCTCTGCCCAACCACCAACTCATCCAAACTAATACTCAGAGCAGTCAGGATTAGTGTCAATCCCACTAAATCCCGTTCTAGTTTCTCTTCTTCATCGTCCTCTTCTTCAAGAAATATGAGCCATACAGCAACCGCTAACAGCGCAATTCCTCCGATTAGCGAAGTCCAATTCCCAATGAGTTGACCCGTACCTTTGCCAATTAGCAGCCCGATAAAAGGCATTAGCGCTTCTGCACATGCAAACGTAATAGCAATTTTGACTTTTCCTTTGGTTTGAACGAAACCTAACGCCATGGACATCATGATCGTATCCATACCGAGTGATAAAATCAGTGCAATCATTTTTAAAACGACCAAAGCAATCCTCCAGCTGTTCCTTCTTTTCCATCTATCATTCAAACCTTCATCTGTAATATATCATTATTCCTGCGCTCACGTTCTCGATGCTATTAGTGATAACGGCCCGAACATTGAACAAATCAGTAAATCAATGCCGAATATTTATACAAGAAAGACATAAATATACTTCCTATATCTGTTCCCCAGAGGACAAATTGTAGGAGTGTCTACTTCTTCTGAAAACTCTGTATCCTGTCGACTGCGTTTTTAACAAAGTACGGAATGGCCGAATCTGGATATGGAAATACAGAACTAACGTTGATTTCATGCAAGACATATGCCTTTTCACCTTCTGCAGTTTCTCTGAGCATTTCATCGAGTACGGTGCGATTCATTTCGTCTTGGATTGGGTTTACCCATACCAACACACCATCAACTTCAAGGAGTTGTTGCTTCACTTCATCTACGAAGGCATCGTTGTAAATGGCAGGTTCGGCAACGAAACCGTGCTTCTCAAATTCCTTAAAAACTGGAGTGAACCCATTGTTTTCTGATGTCGCGCTAACTCGCGATGCTCGGTCCCGTGCCAGAGAATGGCTACTCGTGGCTTACGGTCCATTGGAATATCCACAACGGACTCTCCACCTCATTGCGGAAAGGAATGACATTGACGCACCCGGCAGTCAAGGTTAGAATCGCTGTGGTTAAAGTCCTAATTTCACTCACTACCTACGAACAAATCAGACAATAACAACTTCTCATTTATGTCGATGTCATTGTGCTTTACTTTCATAGGAAAAGGGGATTTCTTTGACGATACCACGCCATTATTCCATGCATCCACTTCTAAGTTCTGTTATACACCTACCGTTTAAAACTGCTATAAAACAGGTGGGTTGTTGCCACTGGTCACTAATTAAATTCAAAGAGGCATTGACTGAATATCTAGCCACCTTGCAGGATTCACTATCCTTGGATAATCTACCAGACAACCAACTGTGGAGAGCCATGATGAATGGAGAAGTCCTTGCAGCAGAACACGTGGATAACGAGGGTTTTTTGTTCCTTGTACAGGGGAAAATTCTGCGAAACGAATGGATGAATATGCGCTTTTACTATCACAAAGACCGCTGGTCTATTCAAGCGATTACTTCTATTCACCACCGACCATTTCGGTGGTCGCATTGGAGGTCGATCAGCGAAATGGCTGCCGGTGTAGTGACAGTGGCTATCATCGCCGGCTTGTGGTCCCATGACAGTGCCAATTACACGAAACAAAGCATAGAAGCCTGGGCGCAAAACCACGGCTACCAAATGGTCAGCGCCATGTCATCCGAAAGCGGTACCCCCCTCGCCTATGTAACTCCATCTACCCACAAAAACGCCAATAAAGTGGTCAAATCTGCGGTAACCGCTAATTTCAAAGCAGTGACCCGGGCACAGCCACGTACTTATTCCATCACGTTTCAATCTGGGATGACCGTTCACGATATTTCCGTATTCCTACAGGATCATCACTTGATCTCCAACGCTTATCAGTTTGACAATGTATTGCAAAAGGATGGGGTCGCTACTTCCGTTTGGCCAGGCACCTATGTTTTCAAGAGTAATATGAATCAAAAACAATTGATTGCCGTTCTCAAGAGCAATCCATCGCACTGAGCCTCGAAAAGGTCTTATGATTATCAAAAAAATAGTAACCAATAATAATCATCTTAAGTAGTGCAGATAACGGATCAGTAGTCGAGGTTCCCACCAATTTTGGGTAGCATGCTGGACTCTTGATCGCTGAGGACGACCACACTACGATCGCCTTCTCATCTGGTCAAGAATTTTTTCATGATGATGATCCAAAAAATAGATATCGCCCATTATCTAGCCAGATAGTCTAAATAATGGGCGATTTTCATTTTATGTTCTGATTATTAAATCACAATGGGCGTATAGCCCTCTTTGGCAAACTTAAGCAGACTGGGATGACCATTTGCGTCACCAAAAAGGGGAACATTCGCTGATTTGACGTCTCCGATTACTCCAAATGCATTGGAACAATATTCACATGCTCTCGCTACGATTCCGAGTTGCTTTACATGGCGATACACATCATGCTAATGGTTTGCTGGATTTTCAAATTCTTTTACCCACGTTGTGCCCGCACCATCAAACATGATTTGCACCTCGTAGCCACCCTCATGTAGCTCTTGACCATATAGCAAAGCATGTAAAGCTTTTGCCATTTCATTTTGACCAGATTGTACCATGATCAAAAACTTGTTCGACATTCAACATACACCTCTCTATTTTCGGGATAGACACATCCATCGACTTCGTTATCATATGCCACTTTCTATTTGTAATCTGTAATCCACTTTACAGAAACGGAGCGAAAAATCAGCCATAATAGCCTCATCAACAAGGTAAGACACTGTGGAATGCAATCTTAAGGAGGAAGTAGGATGGCGACAAAAAAAGTGATGGATGCCAATTTTCAATCCTTTATTCAATCAGACAAACCGGTGCTGATGGATTTTTGGGCAAAGTGGTGTGGTCCTTGTAAAATGATGGCTCCCGTCCTCGAAGAAGTTTCCGATGAATATGCGAATCAACTCATCGTGGGAAAATTAGAGGTGGACGAAAATCCGGAAACCGCATTTGAATATGGCATCATGAGCATTCCCACGCTGGTGTTGTTTCAAAATGGCCAGGTGGTCAAAGAGATCGTCGGCTATCGACCGAAATCAGAATTGATTCCTGAATTGCAAGAAGTTCTATGAGTACACCAAAATGACCACTGATGGCAAGTTGTCAGTGGTCAGCTTTTTCCCATCAAAGAGAAGGGGAATTTTCCTTGCATACCATTTCGCAAATACAACAGTATGTGCACGCTTTTGGTGTATGGGGTCCCGTCATGGCGATCTTATTGATAGTCCTGCACAGTGTGACTTTCATCCCCTCTGAGGTGCTCACCATCGCAGACATGGTCTTATTTGGTCCCGTACTTGGCGCTTTGTATGCCTGGGTTGGCGCCATGCTGGGAGCCTACCTTGCCTACTACCTCGCGAAATGGTTAGGGAGACCGATTGTCAACCGATTTGTCAACAAACGCGCGCTGAAACGAGCAGATGATTTTGTCAGGTATCGCGGCGCATGGGGGATTCTGGTGCTTCGTCTGATTCCGTTAGTGTCGTTCAATGCTCTGAATTACGCCTTGGGGTTAAGCGGTCTCACATTCTGGTCATTCACCTGGACCACGGGCATTGGCATTTTGCCAGCCATTTTGGTGATCGCACTGCTTTATAAAAGTACCACAGGACAGCATGATGCAATGATCGCGCTCGCTATTATCGGAATTCTCTTACTAATTATTTTGATGATTCGTCTATGGCTAAAAAAAAGAAAATGAATCACCTCATCAAATTTCGGGAGGCTATCCAATGAGTATCACCCCATTATGGAAATCAGATGATTTAGATACGATCTATCAACATGCGGATGAACGTATGAAACTGCGATCGGGCCAGCTTCACTTTTTTCGTACGATTGCCGAATCGGTAGGCGTGCAAGGCCCAACTGGCGGCGTTGTGATCGGCGCTGCCATTCTCGCGGGGATTTCAGGAGGCGGCACCAGCCTCGTCCAATTGATAGCCGCCCCACTGGCAATCGTAAGCCCTGCCGACCCGCCGCCGATTACCGCCACCTCATACTTTTCCATGTCACCACTTTCCTCTCCAAATTCTTTACCTTCACTTTAGTCACTTTAAGAAGAGATTTCTGTAAGCTGGCTCACTTGAATTCACTAAGTCATCGATTGCTTTTCTGAAATCAGGCTCACAGACGGTGAAGCGGACATTCGCTTATGATGTGATGATAGTAGGGGGCGGCGCAGGCGGTTTACAGGCGGCCATCTGGATCAATAAAAGTTTGAGAAGCGATGGCCTCCTCCTCACGCGAAATAGCCAAGAAGAGTGATCAGATTATTATTGAACTGGCTCTGGTCGATGGAACCAGTACCCTTGGGCAAATTGCGCGCCACATTGCTGAAAAAAGTTCACCTCTTCTTGTCGTTCGATCCCTTCCACGATTACACTGACTTTCTCTTTTAGCCAATACTCCATCAGTGCATGCATCATATGTTGGCGGTAGGCATCTTCGTCTATCTTATACACCAATTGACGATCAATTTTTACATAATCCGGTTGAACAACTGAGAGTGTGTACAGACCAGAGTACCCCATCCCTAAATCATCCACCGCAATTTGGAAGCCCATTGTTTTGATTCGCGAGATCATTTGGTACACTTCTGCCTTAGAGTAGGTATTCAATCCCTCCCTTTCAGATATTTCTAATACAATTTGACTTGGGTTTGTCGATAATTTGCCCAACAATTGTTCCCACTCAGGTGAAAAGAGAGTAGATAAATGAACATTGACGAAAATTTTTTTCTTGTCATGTGCAGGGCCAGCATTTGTCAGGCTTTTTTGCCATCGCAATAACCCAAGTTCTGCAGTAAACACATCCACTAACATGCTCTTTCCATGAGCAGCAAAAAATGAATAGAACTGTTCAGTGTTTTCGAAATTTTTACTCTTTATTGGTCGGTTCAATAGTTCTACCCCATGTGGAAACGTGACAGAAGCATCTTTCCCATCCAGCGCCACGATCGCTTGTTGGTAGGTATCGAATAATTGTCGCTCTAATGCGATATCCAAATACCCCAATCTCATTTGGCAGAGATCATTTTGCATTTGCAGTTTACGAAAAAAAATAGGAACCATCTCCTACTATATTTGGCCTTTGATAAAATATACACTAATTCCTAAAGATTCACTACCTTATTCTTCTAGTAATAACTCTGCTTTTTCAATATCCAACGCAATTTCCTTTCGTCCTGTTCGGACGACATCTTCTTTTGCCAATTGAGACAGCGCCACAGATACTGACTCCCTGGTGGCCCCGATCATGTTAGCCAACTCCTGATGAGAAAGCGTTAAATCCAGTTTCAAAAATGGCCTTGAATCGCTTTGTGATTCTCCAAAGCGTTTGGCGAGTTTGACCAACAGATATAAAAGTCGATAGCGGACATCCCGAAAGGCCAAATGCTCCAACATTTCTTCCGATTCTCGAAGTCGCTGTGTCAATATGTTCACCATTTTCAGGGCGACCTGAGGGCGTTTGGTCAGCAGATTTTCAAAATCCTGTTTCCCCAGGATACAAACAAGCGCATCGTCCATCGCTTCCACATAGGCCGAGCCGGAGCCTGTAGAAACCGTCTCAGTTTCACCAAAGATATTCCCTTTCCCCAGTAATCCGAGTGTCAACTGCTTGCCTTCTTCATTCATCTTAAACAACCGCACTTTGCCTTGTTTGAGTAAATATAGATTATTATTGTCTTGATCAGGGGTAATGATCATCGTTCCTCGTTTTACCGTACTCATGGGGGCCATGGCGTCTATCATCTGCAAATCTTCCATCGGTAATTCTTCCAATAAATTGATCTGAGATAGATACCAGACTTTATTCACTTTACCCCTCCTCTCCATTAGATGAGGTGTAATCTATATTCTCCAATAGATGCTGCACTTCCTCTACATCAAAACCGATTAGTTCATTGCCATTGATAATAATCACCGGAGTGGCAAAATACCCAAACCTCTGAAACTCATCCCGGGCTGACGGGTCTTTGCCAATATCCTTCACTTGTATCTCTATGTCGTGAAGGTGAAAAAACGACAACGCCCGCTCTCCGCCTGGACATCCATCATGCGTATAAACGCGAATTTCTGATCTTTTAGGCATCCTTACTCCTTCTTTCCAGCATTTTGTGAAAAAGCGACAGAAAATTGCCTCGAATGGGATGAAAATATACCCATGATGGTTCCCATCACGATAAAGTAGCCGCATGTGACGAGGACGGTGAGCGGAAACCTCCAAATGGTCTCATGCAGCAAGATGGGTAATAAAGCAATAGCAAATGCGAGAGGAAGCTTTGCTCTCATGAAAAGTGCCACCACCACAAGCAACACCATCTTTTTCCCGACAATCATCATTGAGCGAGCCTCACTTTGCATCATCTCAAAGAGAAATACCAATAACGGGGGGATTACCGCCAATTCCCGCATCTCTTTGGTGATACTAGAAAATCCACTACCATGTTCTCCAGAACGTGTGCCAAAATTTCTTCTGACCCACCGCTCACATTTTCTGATTCTTTTACTAATTTCTCTATCAGTTCCTGCTGTTCTTTCATCACTTCCTGTGCCGCATGAATTTTCTCCTTTGCATTTTCCATCAAAATATTCTTCTCCTCAATTCCATTTAAATTGCTGATAGGATAAAGTCATGGTAAACAAATTCTACTCATATTTCAGTAAGCTATTTCACATACAATCATCGAACCCTAGTGTTTTGCAAAAGACTGCTACGGAACCATACAAAATACCACTGTGCAAAGGAATCACCTTGATGACATGTTGATGGTTCCATTTTCTTTTACACTTCGCTTAGAAGCGGGAGCTTGCCACTGACCTAGTGTTAAACATATTTCCAATTATTTCCTCCGTTCGTGGTCCGTAACAGCCCATTTGCTGTCAGCATGTATCCATCGTTAATACTGCTAAAAGATACGCTAATGACGGACCCGGACATATACAAATTAAGGGGTATGGGATTTTGCGCTGAATTGGCAGACGCCGTGTGCACGTACTCTGTCCAGATTTTCCCTGCATCGTGCGTCACAAAAAGTGCCACTGTTGGCGACTCGTAAAGTGATTTTGTCGCATAAATATAGGCATCCTGCTGATCGAGTCGATCCATGCCAATGATGGACCAATTTTTAGGCAACGTAAAAAGCGGGGTTAATTGTCCATAGCGAAGACCATGTGCGTCCTCCGTCATGGCTAACGAGCAATTTCAGCGTATACCCATTGGCGCCTCTTGGCACAAAGGCTGAGACATAGGAAAGACGTGAATTGACAAAGGAAATCGCGTTGGGAAATACCCCACTCATCTTCTTCAAAAGCAGCCAGTGGTGTCCGCCATCTGTGGTTTTATAGATATATCCGCTTGCTGCATCCATGCCAATCCCGTATCCGACACTCGCCGTCAAAAAGTGAATCTGAATGTTGGGAAAACCAGTCGGATATATCTGTTGCCACGTCTTCCCGAGATTGCCACTTTGAAATATGGCCATTCCCCCTTCGTTCAAGGAAGCGGTTGCGAATATCGTCTGACCCTGAAATGCAGTCATGCCACCCGGGAATGGTGCAGCGCCAGGATCTTCAGCGATGTAGGCGATGCCACCTGCGCCAAACACCGGCCCGCTTTGTGCCACTCGACCGTCATAAAGAGGGGGCTGGTTATGCCGCCATGTTTGCCCACCGTTGGTGGTGTAGTACGCCGTTGTTGCCCAGGATCCAAGGTCCTTGACGAGCAGCAACCCATTCCCATGCTTATCAAAAGCAAGCTTTGCCTCCCAGAGGGTCATTGGTGCCGTCTGAAGCACCTTTGTGAAGTGCCTTCCCCCGTCACTCGAGCGATACAGAATGATTTTGCCCCGTGTGGTCTGAGTCTTTGAAAAAGATGCTTTACTTGCCACCATCCACAGATGGTTCGCATCGGTGGCCACCGCATCTTCCACTTGCCCTGTTACCCGCACAGGTCGCCAGGTGCGTCCGCCGTTAATTGTTTTCAATAAATTTCCGCTCAACATCGCATATCCCGTCAATCCATACAGAGAGAAATGAAAGTTATCCGCCATATATCCGCGATACTGCGGTTCAGTCACTTTTTTCGTCCATACGGAAACCCACGACTGCCCAGCATCACTGGTTTTGATCACCTCTCCGTTTAGTGCAGCATACCCCGCCATGCGATCAACAAAAAAAGGAACTGCTGCAGACCTGGCAGAAGTGGCGGTAACCGTTGGCATCCCCGAAAAATGGAGACTCCCCGTTTGTTTCACTATCATCACTTTTGTCGGATGAACGTCGGCATGTGTGGTGCCTATTGGCCATAATGCCGAAAGGCACATTAACGCCGCGCCAGATGCCAGCACGAACCGCTTCATAATATTCACCCCCCATAATGACTAACTAACCGTCAATACCTAACAGACGATTCAATGTCACTCACGGTTTCAAGAAAAGATGGTGGCGAATATAAACTCCGTTATAATAAAATAAGTGTTTATTTTGATCAACAATTGGGAGGTTATCAGAATGGGATTTTTTGATTCGCTTCGCAGAACGGCAGAAGGCATCAGCGAAGATGGCCAGTACAATAATGACCATCACTGTGCCCGCTGCCAGATCCCCATGCAATATCATGGCGCTCACGCCATTCGCACAGGAGGATTGAGCCGTGGCGCGGGCTTCGTGACGGATTTGATTTTTGGGGGAAGAGACGAAGAGTTTATCAATACCGCAATGGAACGAAATGTCGCGGTACACGTTTTTGTGTGTCCACAATGCGGATCAATTGATTTTGTAAATGATCCAAAGCATGGGTTTTAATGATGACTCTTCAGTGCCTTTTGTACATCCACTTTTAGTTGCGAGATCGGCAACCAACCATCATGGTGCCAAATGATGTGACCGTGCCCATCTGTCAAAGAGAACCATGACAAATCTTGCACCTGATAGGCATCGGCTACATTGCCGGAGCGGTCATAGGCAACAGGGTATGCCACCTTCCCCACTTTTTGCAACACCTGTGTCATCGCAAGGGTGCTAGGTTCGGTACTCCCGACGTCTATCGTTACCAAATGAGGGGCACTAGTATTTTTGGCATAAGAGTTAAGATCCTTCAGATCCTGAACAATCTGAGGGACCCAACTGGCCACATAAACCAACAGGTGAGGCTTGCTAGCGCTGACGGAGACAATGCCCTTTATCCCGCCGCTGTAAATAGTTGGCAAGGATAGATTGTCCTTTGGAGAAAGCGTCGAAGGATGATAAGGGATCTTAGCCACTTTCGCATGTGCGGAGGCCGGTAACAGACGGGCAATATCCAGCGCCAGCACATTAGCTTGCGAGGAAATGGCGCTGTATTCGCTCGGTGTCAAGTAAAGGTATTGTTCATGGCCTTTTTGATCAATGATGTAAAGCGCAGGCGTGTGATCAATCTGGCCTTTGACAATCCCAGTATAAATAAAGTAATGTTTCCAAATTGATTTTAACTGAGGCAGTGAGCCCGTCAAAAAGTGCCACGAATTCATCATTTGATGTGCCTCTGAATAACTTTTAACATCTGCAACCGTTATGGCAGTCGGATTGGCATCAATTCCAATCAGTTGAACCTGCTTGGCTGCAGTTGGCCCAAGTTGTTGGAGCGCATCCATCATGCTCTGTGTGGTCAGTGGACAAATGGTGGTACACTTGCTATCCACAAAAGCCAGTACCACCACTTTTCCCTTGAATTGATTTAGTGTGATGGTTTTCCCAAACTGGTCTTTCAACGTAAAGGAAGGTGCAGGCCGGCCATGCAAAGGCTCCCCTTGGTCCACAGGATTCGATTGACTATTCACCGAATTCGAGCCGACGGTCGACTGAATTCCAGATTGCTGACGCTCATATAAAAACCCTGCAATCACCAGCACGATGACAATCACGAGTGCAGGTATGCCCCACGTCTTCCACAGAGACGGTTTCATTGGATCACCCCCGGTTTAATAGCCGACTTCTACCACCGCATTGACGATGATCACATCGTCGTTCGCATCCCCTTTATCCGGAAGCACCACACCGCTTTTCGCCACAAGGCCGCCTGCTACGAGTTTGACGGTTTTCTGACCGTAAGGGACCACCGCTTTTACGGCTTCTTCGTCCACTTGTTCCATCAACACAGGAACGGCAAGGGTGATTTCCACCACCATGTTGTTGATGTCTTCCTCTTTTAGCACACTGCGCATGCCAGGCATGGAGTTATGACCAATGGCATCCCTCACTGCACGTACGCAAGCGGTATTGACATCTTGACCGTGTAAATCCACGCCCATTCCTATTTCCACAAACATGACTTTTTTCATCGTCAATACACCTCACCAAGCTGAATTTTCTTCTTCTTTATTTCGTTCCTTGCGTGCAAAAAGTTCTCTAGGCAAGCGGTGAGCATGACCAATCACCACCTAAATGCCAATTTCTGCGAGCAACGCAATTCCTGCAGATACCATCGATCAGGCGAATTGGAACTGCCTTGGACCAGCGACTCAGTGCCCTTTTGGCTCCATTTATCCTATTCCAATAACCTACAGTCTCACTATATAATTGGCTCGCCCCTTGTTCAAGAGAAGAGGAACCATTTGTCAATTTTGTTTCCTCATTCGCCAATGGCCAAGTGATTGTACAATCTGGTGATTCCCTTGATTAATGGAAGGGAAGGGAATGGATAGAATCGCCGCGCCTGTAGCCAATTATTTACCTGCTTCGGCACTTTAGACTACATCTACCTCTGACCCCTGCGTAAGAGATATTCTGTCAAGCTAGCTAGCATAAACGTGACAAAAAATATTCACAATTTATTCTTTATATAATCGAATGTATAATGGGAAAAGTAATCGGTCTTGAATGGGACGAGGATGGAGGACGGTACTGATGTCAGTCTATGAATTTCATGTCCAAAACAATGAAGGTAAAGAAGTTTCCCTCATGGATTATCAAGATCAGGTGCTATTGATTGTGAACACCGCCAGTAAGTGTGGATTTACTCCTCAGTACAGAGGTCTCGAAGAACTGTATGAGCGCTTTAAAGACCGAGGGTTTTCTGTGCTCGGTTTTCCTTGCAACCAGTTCGGAGAACAGGAACCTGGCAGCAACGAGGAAATTCAACATTTTTGTCAATTAAATTACAACGTCAAATTTCCCGTTTTTGCTAAAATAGATGTCAATGGTCCAACAGCGCATCCACTTTATAAATATTTGACGAAAAATGCGCCGGGCATCCTGCATACGGAACCGATCAAATGGAATTTTACCAAATTCTTGGTTTCCAGGGATGGCCATGTCATCAAGCGCTTTGCCCCTGCTACTACGCCAGAGGCGATTGTAAATGAAATTGAACAGGTGTTGATTAACGACAGGTAAAGCTTAAAAGGAGTGTAATCCTTATTAGGATTGCACTCCGCTATCCTGTAGGATTTGTCTGGGGAGGATTTTTATTCAATGGCAACTATTCGCCGAGTGGTTTTACATATGGAAAATAATCAACGATATGCGGTGATCGACAGCGATGAAGGGTATTATTTGTACATTTGGAGTTTTGAAGACATCCCGTTGAAAACAGTGGGACTCAAAGAATATCTGGCATCTGCCGTGAAGGATTTCGCACGCTTTAAGAAAAATGAGCTGTTTAACGCGTTTGAGCCCATTTTAATGAGAGACCTGAATCTCGTAACAGGAATGTAATTACATTTTTATTCGCTCAGGATGCGTGTACACATTGAATGACTCGCCCCTTACAAAACCAACTGTGGTAATATTCAATTCATCTGCAATATCCAAGGCCAACTTTGTCGGTGCAGACTTCGCCAATACCATTCCTACGCCAATTTTTGATACCTTCAACAATACTTCAGACGACAGCCTACCACTGAAAATGATGAATTTTCCGCTAAGATCAAGATGATGTTTCAGTACATACCCAAATATTTTGTCAAGCGCGTTATGCCTACCAATATCCGAACGGGACAGGATAATCCCACCTTGATCTGCCAAACTTGCGGTGTGTACACCACCTGTATGATGAAAAACATCGGAACTTTCTTCCATTGTGTTCATTGCCCGAAAGACATCTTCAGGTTGAATCTGAAACGAGTCGTTAATCTTCTTGGCCGTATGGGCATCGTTGTAAAAATAGAAAGTTTGCCTGCTTTTTCCGCAGCATGATGCAATGTAGCGTTTGTTATAAAAATCCTGATTAAAATTCACTTTCCCGGACGTCTTAACTCTAGCCATACCACGCAAACTGTTCACATACAAATCTTCAATCTGATCAACGGAACGAATTACCCCTTCAGAGGCAAGAAACCCAGTCACCATATCTTCCATGTGCTCCGGACTACAAACCACGGTTGCCATTTCCTCATCGTTCACAAAAATAGTAAGAGCATACTCCGTCACTACTGAATCTGTTACCTCACTGATTCCTGCCCCCTGAACAAAGCGAAAAACCTGATGATCTTTAACCAAATTCATCGCTTCTTCAGTAGCCATCATCCATTCACCATCCTTTATGATCGCGTTTTACCACACTAGCATTGCATTAAATTTGGTCACCCTTTGTCAAGTGGGGTGTCTTTTTATTTTCCTTGTTATTTCAGAGTATTC
>JAJZCW010000035.1 GCA_021828865.1 Bacillota bacterium | reverse complement strand
TGTGGTGCGTGGAGCTTGGGAAAGCTGTACAATGGGATATTTCTTAGATGAAAAATATAACGGAAAAGGCATTACCACCGAGGCTGTTCGATTAGCAATTGGTTTTGCATTCGGATCTGCGAAATTACATAGAGTTCAAGCGGCGGTTATGCCTCGAAATCTTGGCTCAATTAGAGTTCTTGAAAAAGTAGGATTTCGATATGACGGTTTTTCTGCGTATTACCTACAAATTAATGGAGTATGGGAAGACCACAATCTTTATAGTATTACACGAGAATGTTGGAATTTATAAGGATTATGCATCTTCAGCTATTTGGCACACAAATTCAGTTATGAGTGAGTGGTCAATGTTTCGTGCATATATATGCGGTCGCCGGCTCAGCAGTCTTAATGGACTCTCGGGTCGTTAAGCGCAAGATGGATAGACTTATTAAGCGTGAATGTCATACATTATTTCTCCGGAAAAAAGGTCAAGTAAATTTGCTCCAAAAATGATTCAGACGAATACCCACGGACATCCCTTTGAAACACATATGAATCACTTCTTAAGGCCAACAATAACATATCGGCTCTAAACACAGTGTTCGGTTCGGTCTGTTCATCTGTTTTCATCTCGTCAAATAGTTGAGTGATGATTTCTTGCAAATTGAACTGAAAATGACTACGTGCTAGTGCACCCTCTTTAACGCCTGCCAGCAATTGAAGCTTCTTTTCGCGAAAGATCATAAAAAGGGTGAGTATCCCTTTTAAGCGCTCCCGGGGTGGAGCAGGCTGATGCTCTTTTAAGTACACCTCAATGTCCTCGATGAGCACTGCGAGGTTGTCTTTAATTAAATCCAGGCATAAATCACCTTTGTTTTTATAACGTCGATAAAGAGTTCCCGAGCCAATTTGCGCTTCCATCG
The DNA here is from genome assembly GCA_021828865.1 of Bacillota bacterium. GTDB lineage: Bacteria > Bacillota > Bacilli > Alicyclobacillales > SLC66 > JAJZCL01. The sequence continues at coordinate 19,565 of JAJZCW010000035.1, read as the reverse complement.
CTATATGGTTCATACTGACTTGTTCAACACCGTGTTGTTCAAAAAGCTTTATTGCCGCATCTAATATTCGCTGACGGTTTTCAGCAGCATCCCGGCGTTCTGTTCTGCCCTTTGGTTCCCCATTACGTTTCACGCTTTACAGTCCCTACATCAGATTTTCGAATCTTGTTGACAAGTGGAGAACTCCCCGCTTACAATCATATGGAGAGATCTCCACTTATTATATATCAATTCGAAGGAGTGTAAAAATCACATGAGCAAATCCGCATTACTTGTTTTGGACGTACAAAATGGAGTCGTATCCCATCTAGATAATTCGGAAATGTTACGCGCAGTTCAAAAAGCGTTGGCAACGGCTCGGCAATCTAACATTCCAGTCGTTTTCGTACGAGTCGCTTTTAGTGAAGGGTACCCAGAGATAGGCCCAAGAAACAAGGCATTCTCACAAATTGGTAATTTTGGTGATATGACTACATCGGCTCATGCGACGCAAATTCACGAGTCCGTACGCCCGATGAATGGTGAACCGCTCGTTACGAAGTATCGAGTTAGCGCCTTCGCTGGAAGCAATTTGGAAGTTATCCTTCGTGCCAAAGAAATTGACACTTTAATTTTAACAGGAATTGCTACGAGTGGGGCCGTGCTGTCGACATTGCGCGAAGCGTCAGACAAGGATTTTGCAATCAAAGTACTTTCGGATGCGTGCGGTGATGCTGATCCTGAAGTTCATCGCGTGCTTATGGAGAAGGTGTTCCCTCGTCAGGCGGATGTGTTGACGGTTGATGATTGGATCGCAGAAGTAGATTCAATCGACTGAGGAAGTGAACAGAGCATGCGAAGTGGAAACCCATTCTCTTGGGAATTTGTTGCACCGCTCTAGTGCCGATCGCTACATTTATGCATATCTCAGTGGCCCAAACCACGATATTAGTGACGGTTCTCTACCTAGCAAGCACAATCGCTCAGCCTACCGCCGGAAAACTTTCAGCGGAATTTGGACCCCGCTGGGTATTTCTGGCGGGGATCCTCATGGTGCTAATGGGGGGAGTATTGGGCGGATTTGGACGAAACTTGACCATGTTGGTCGTGTCACGAATTCTCATCGGCGTTAGAACTTCATCGGCCTATCCATCTGCTATGCTCCTTATTCGTCGACGTGCAGAATCATCCGGGATGTTGAAGCCGCCAGGAAACGTGCTTGGTGCGCTTCAAATTGCCGGAGTGGTGACGGCTGCTGTCGGACTCCCAATTGGTGGTGTACTCGTGGATGCGTGGGGATGGCGAACATTGATTGGCATCGGAATGCTAAGAAAGTGCTGGGTAAAGGGAATAAGGAAGGAGAAGCCTATTTTGGGGCAAAGGCAAGAATCTGGTTGCAACGGTATTTGAATCAACGAATCGATGAAGATCGAGCATTGTTTGTCACGGTACGAGACCCGCATCGAATGTCGATTCATGAGATTCAATACATTTTCAAGCGGATTGCGAAGCGGTGTGGAATCGAAGATCGGGTCAGTCCGCATAAGATGAGGCATACGCTGGCGACGGTGTTGATCAATCAGGGGGCACCACTCGTGACGGTACAGTCGATTTTAGGACACGATAAGCCAGAAACAACGCAGTTGTATGCTTCCCTCAGTGGATCATCACGGCAACAATCGTATCAACGGTATTTTGTTCAGTAGAATTTGATGAAGGCTTAGGACTAGTTCCCTAAGCCTTCATCAAATTTTAGACGAAAGATTGTCACTGCAGACAAACTAACATGGTAAAATCATGTATATTCATACAAAGTGCAAATTGTGGGTGTAATTGCATAATCGGGCCGTTATGTGCCATAAGAAATTCTGCCTGGTCTTTTGACAACATGACACTAAGGCAGTAAAATTGTCGCATGATGTTAGTTATTACTAACTATCATCATGCTTAAAATACGATTACCGTAGACTGAAGGCAGTAGGCAATTGGGAGAAGGATGAAGGTGTGTCTATGAACGAAATCGATGGGATGACGACTAACCGAATTCTACTGGCAGCATTGAAACTTATGCAAGACAAAAGTTTCCGGTCTGTTACTATTCGAGATATTGCTCAAGCTGCTAATGTCAGTGAAATGACTGTGTTTCGTCATTTTAAGACCAAAAGAGGTGTTCTGGAGGCGGCGATAAATAAATACTCCTTTGTCCCAAGCTTTAAGGAAATATTCGAGAAACAAATCGTCCATGAATTAGAAAACGATCTCCATTTAATTGCCACTACGTACCTCGACCAAATGCAAAGAAACATGCCCATATTTCTGATTGCGATTCAAGAACGAACAACCATGCCAGAACTGTCCAGTGTTATTTCGAATAACACCAGGCAGCTTAGAGAACTGCTAGCCGATTATTTTGTAACAATGCAGAATGAAAACAAAATGATGAAAGTTGACGCTAACGCCCTAACAACAACGTTCATGGCAACTTTGTTTGGTTACTTTTCTTCAACTGCATTTTGGGGTGAGCTATTTATTCGTGAATCAAGAGAAGAGTTCGTTGAAACAATGGTCGCTACGTTTTGTCATGGCTTAAAGAAGGAGGCAGAAGGATATGAACAAAATTAGTGCAGGCAAATTGAAAGTAGTTAAAATTTTACATTTGATCGTTATTTCGATGTGGGTTGGTTCGGGATTATGTTTGGGTTTCGTATCTTGGCTCGGATCAACACTAATGAAGAGTGAAGTGCATTCAGTCTATTTGCTGATGAAAGCCTTGGATACATATCTCATCATGCCCCTTGTTATTGGAACGCTTATCACAGGGTTAATATTCGGTATTTTTACCAAATGGGGTTTCTTTAAACACAGATGGATAACGGTTAAATGGATTGTGCTTATCATTCAGATTGTAATAGGTTCGCGTATCCTAGCACCGTCAATTCAGCAAAATGCTTCGGGAGTTTTAACTAATGTTGCCTTTTTACAAAATCAGTTCATGATTCATATAGCGAGTTCCGTTCAGTTTGTCCTCTTACTATTTGTGATAAGTATTTCGGTATTAAAGCCTTGGAAAAAAATAGAGACTTTGAACCCCTCCAAACCGCAATCAGGAATGTGATTTATTGTTGACAGACAAGTATTGAGTAAGAATGACTTTTAGTGGCAAGTTAGAGCTTTGCGTTGCTATAAAGGCATTCTTGTTGAACGAACAAGGGCGCAGGTCTAGCAAGATACGGATATTGATTTATGCATAATTATACGACAATCACTGATGGTGGGTTATGGAACTTTTGGGCCAGAATGTTTAATAAAGGAAAAGGGAGATAAGCGGAATAGATCTGATAAAATATCCAAATTCAAATCAATTCCATACCGCGAAAATACTCCATGACAAACTGCTGAAAACGTGAGGTAGCTGGTGATAAATATCGCTCCTCAATTAATGCCAGCCCGATTACACGGTTGAACTTTGGCTCGCGAAGACTGATCTGCACGATATTGCTTTTATCAAATTCGGCATTGGGGAGCAGGGAAATGCCGAGTCCAGCGGCCACGAGCCCCGCTACGGTAGCGACCTCCTCCCCTTCAAATTTTACTTTGGGGATAACTCCATTTTGTTGGAATAATCGATCGGTATTATCGCGCAAAACGTACCCTTTTTTTAGGAAGATAAACGATTCATTTGCAATCTCGTCGAGTAAAATCGTTTCATCTCCAGCCATAGGATGAGCTAGCGGTAGGGTGACGAAAATCTCTTCACTCCATAACGGAATCCACTGAATGGGAATTCTTGTGTCGGTGGGTTCGGCGATCAAGCAAATGTCCAATTCTCCTGCATTCATATGCTCCAGCAATGAGTAACTGTGATTTTGCGCCAATTGAAACCGAATTGACGGAAATTGCTTACGGAAAGCGCCGATGACCTCAGGAATCTTGCCGGTTCCCAGTGTATGCAAGAAGCCGAGCGCCACCTCTCCGTGTTCAGGATCGATCAAATCATCTAGTTCTTGCTTACCAAGCTTAAATTCCGTCAGCATGTGATCGACCCGCTTCAAAAAGAGTCGTCCGTAACGGTTTAATGTTAATGGTTCGTCCTTTCCGATCAAACAGCGGGACGCCCAATTCTTCTTCCAATCGGGCCATGGATCGGCTAAGGGCTGGTTGGGTGATGCAAAGAGATTCAGCTGCACGTGTTACATGCTGAATGTGGGCTAAGGTTTGAAAGTATTCAAGTTGCTGCCACTCCATTGTTGAATCCTCTGCCTTTTATTGATTACATTTGTGCATGAAAACCATAAATACGATGAATTTTACATTATCATCTGTCAAGCTTAGTATAACGAGAGAGCCAGTATATAGGAACAAGAGAATGTCACATGATCGTGTAAATCGGCTGGAACAGATAACATCCGAAAGGAGGAATTGCGTTGGTCAGCGGTGGCGCTTTGCTTGCTTTCGGATTCGTGGCACTGGGCATGGCCAGTATTCCGGGACCTAATATGATTTACTTACTTTCTCGTTCCATCACGCAAGGTCGTATGGCGGGGTTTGTCTCCTTACTCGGGATCTTGCTCGGCTTCGTTGTTTATATTACAGTCACAATTTTAGGGCTTTCCGTAATCTTTAATTTAGTGCCGGCGATCTATACAGTGATCAAGTCGCTGGGAGTGATCTTCCTGCTCTGGCTCGCATGGAAAGCGGTGAAACCCGGTTCCGCATCGATTTTCGCTGCTCGGTCGCTACCTAATCAGAGTTCACGAAAATTATTTCTTATGGGTTTTATGACGAATCTGCTTAATCCTAAAGCCATGGTGTTGTATGTATCGCTATTGCCTCAGTTTGAAAATCCCGCGCGAGGTTCAATGCTTGTTCAAGGTATTGCTTTAGGTCTAACACAGATGATGATCAGTTTTACTGTCAATTTACTGGTTGTGATTGCCGCTAGTAAAATGGCTGATTGGTTCAGTGGACATCCGACATGGTTAAAAATTCAGCGTTGGTTCATGGCGAGCGTTTTGACGAGTCTGGCCTTTCGGCTTGCTTTTGAGCGTAGGTAATAAGTACTGGTCCCAGGGAGACTTCTTGCACATAAGGGGGCTTATGCGCAATAGTGGCTTTTGGGTAAATTGCATAAAAAACTAAAAACATCGTGAATTCATACGGAATTTATTGTGAGGAATGAACATGAAAGAATCTCGTTTTCATTGCTGCGCCACATGTGTAAATTTCCGCGCAGAACGGTCAAATGAAGGGGTACGAACATTCTGCTCACGGCTCGGATATGATACGAACCCCAAGTATCAATTCAACTGTTGGACACCGAAACCACAAGTGATTAATAAGATGTCGAAATTAGATTCAAAGTGATCGTTAGCTTGCCCTCCATTCTACGAAATGAGGGGTTACGTCAAGCATGATAAGCGTGATTTTTCCCACGCCTCCTTCCTTTACGGAAAGGGGGTTTTTCTTTTTGGCCAAAATCGCATTTTTGCTTCAAAACGATGAATTGGTCTCGTGGATCCATTCGGAGGCGAAAGCCTTCCCATTTGAGGAACTATTCGGCGCAGAGAAGCCGGCCGATGCGTACGTGGTACTGGCCGATGGAGACGGACAAGTAGATGAAATTCGCACGATGGTTGAAGGCCATTTGTTCGCATGGTTTGGTGATGGTGTGGATCAAATCAAGGATCTAAATCCTTTCACATTTGAGGGTGATTGGCAAAAGTTCGACGCCGAAACTTTGATGACGGCAGCCAACGAAATGCATGAACAAATTGAAGAAGAGCGCCGAAAGCAAAAGGAGGCCGAGAAACCAGCGCGACCATCGTTGCGTCCCCAATTGATTCGTAGACGAACGGAAATGGAGGACGAGAATCAAGCGGCCAACGAAAACAGTGAATATGATGCGGCCATTGAAGAAGAGTCGCAAGTGATTGCAGTGGGAGGACACGGCGGCGCCAGTTTCGTGGCATGGAATTTGGCGGCGATCACGCATTTGCCGCTGATCGAAGGCAGGCAAACGGGGAGTCTTGCCAGATGGACTGGGGATGCCAAACCGATCGAGCGAGCCATTGAAGAGACGTTACCATATGGGACGGTAGCCAATCACATTCCACCAAAATCCGTCTTGAAAAAGCGGTTGATCGTTGACTGTGGCCCCGATCCACAGCACCCTGTTTTTGTACATGCCAAGATTCGAATTTGGGTGACAACACTCGATCCCGCGCAGTCGCCGATTCCGGAGCGTTCGCGTGTCGTGGTGAATCGGGTGCCTTCCCATCTTCCGTTCGATCCACGCGAGGTGGTTAAAGCGGACATCGCTCTGGTGGTGCCGGACGGTGGGCTAGATGCGCTTCTGTCACTCTATACGCATATCCCCTGGATCACGAAGCAGGATCGCGAGACGCAATTACAGTGGCAAACGCTCGTGAAGACGATGCAACCGCAAGCTGAACAGAAAGGGGAAAGCGCATCATGGGATCATACTGGCTGGTAGTGCCAAACAGTAAACAACCGAGTCTCGCGGTGAATTTTGAAGTGTTCGGGGAGGTGCGTACTGCTTGGAAACCGGACGAGGTAACGTCGATCACCGAAAAGTACGGCGACCCCTTGGCCGTGGTCATCGGCGTCCCGGTGGACGGTATGCAGCATCGTGTCTCGTGGTTCCGTCATCAGTATCCGCACAGCCGGCTCTATTTGGCGGGGTTCATCTCTCCGTTTCAACTTGCCGGTCTAGACATCACCGGCGCGATCCCGGTCCCGTTGCCACACGATTTCGTGAAGGCAGTGCAAGCTGAACTCGACCTTGAAGACGAGTTGGGGCATCCGTTGCCGCCTGCGCCCGTGTCGACCATCACTCCAGCAGCACCGACCATGGGGAATGAGGAACCTGGGAAACCTGTCGGCAAAGATCAAATTATCGTCGTCTTTAGCGGCAAGGGTGGCGATGGGAAAACGACGGTCGCCGCGCAACTGGGTATTCTGCTTGCGAAGCGCGGAATCTCCACCCTCTTAATTGACGCAGATTACAAGGGGAACGATGCCGAATGGTTCCGTGGTGTGAACCAACCATCGATACACAGCATCTTGGATTTTCGTAACGATATTCCAATTGATGACCGCTCATTGATCGAAAGTTTTTTGATGGAGAAAAACGGATTGAAAATTTTACCCTGCCCGCAAGTAGAGGTTGGTCCAACGCCGCGCGAGGTGTTGGAGCGGGCGATTCAAGCGTACAAACCGTTTTACTCTGTCATTATTCTGGACATGCACCAGGGCTACTCGCCCGAATTGTTGCTTGCATCGCGGTACGCAAACAAGTTGATCGCGTTGACCGTTCCGTCTGACCGCCGACTCTACCCGTTCTCCATGACGTTGAATCAACTGTTGCATCAGCGGGTAAGTAAGAAAAACCTTCACATCGTGGTCAATCGCGCTTACCGCGGGGAAGCGGACATTCGCAAGGTCAGAACGGGACTTCAGGATGTATTGGGAGAAACGTTCAACCACTACCACACGCTCCCGTTTGTTGAAGAACTCTCTTATGACGATGACCCAGAGTTCGTTCCGATCAGTGACATGAAGGGATCAGAACTCTATCCGGAGGCTTTCTTACGTATGGCCGAAGCGGTGACAGGTTTAATGCTTCACAAGAGCAAAGAGGAGCGCAGGGAGAGCGCAGGATCATCTCACTCAACTAAATCAGCAAAGTCGAAAAGAAAATCGAGTTCCAGGGGTGGTAGTGGCATTGGTGGCTTGTTTGCGAAATTCTTGGGCCCGGCGTCAAAGAAAATAGCTAAGAGTAAGAAGAAGGGCGGTAAGAGGAGATGAAACGACGCGGGAAATCGATTCTTCGCGACCGCCCGGGCGTGATCTGGCTGGTCGGTCTTGCGGCGTTGGGTTTTGTCACGGCGTATGTGATCGGCACATCGATTCATAGCGCAGAGAAGATGGCAACAGTGTATGTCGCGGCGCAGACTATCCCGGATGACACGATCATTACTGCGAGTGAAATAGCCAGCGTCAACATTTCCGCTTCCGTTGTGCCGTCCGGGGTGATTCAGGATCCGCAGTCGATCATCGGGAAATATGCGGACGCCACAATTGCGAAAGGTGAGCCAATTCTACAATCAGTGGTGGCTCCCGCTACGACGGTACGGCAACTCGTGAGGGTGTATGGGATGAATTTTGTAGGCGCGACCGTGCAACTGGATCCATCTGATTTGCCGATTACGGATGTGGAACCTGGCGATTTGGTGGATCTAGTTGGCGTGTATGGCACACAAAATCAGCAGGTGTATACCCAATGGGTTGCCATTGGTGTGCCAGTGGTTGCGGTAGATACGGCTGACTCTAAGGTAATACTGGTTATTCCACGTGCGGACGCGCTCTCGTTGGTTAGGGATATCACGGTAGGCAAAGTGAGGGTGCTGCTTGATCCGAATCCATTTAAAGGTGTTGTCAATTTTGGTACAAAAAAGAGTGCAACAGCTACGGTCCCAACGGTCAATACGAAAAACGGAACAGCGAAAGGGATCAAGGCGGCGGGTACAAGACTGGCTCATGTTACAAAAAATTCAACGAGCCAAACTGCCAAGCAAGTGGTAACTACCAGTACATCTAAAATGTTAGTAGGTGGTTGATTTGCAATGGTAATAGCAACAGGGGTATTTTTTGCCTTGTTGTGAGGTGTTGGCGGTAAGTATGCGGTCACAATTAAACAGGTCGCTGTTTTTCAGCTCTTAGCGTTGCCTTTAGTGTATGGTATTAACTTGTGGTATGCGAAGAGTGCTGTGATAGCGTCGAGCCAGTCAGTTCCTTTATTTGTTGTATTGCTTTTAACTACACCGAGATTCTTCCCACACCTTCTCTCCATAGTGAGAGGGGGCTTTTTTTATGACGACATGTGCGGTGTGCCATCGTCCATTAACATCGCCAAGTTCTATTGCTGCAGGCGTTGGCCCGAAATGTGCGAAATCTACCAATTCCCATCACTTGTCAACACTTCTGCAATCACAAAAAGCAACTATGCAAGCCACATTGCCAAAATCATTGGTTGGTTGTTATCACTGCGGTCATGAACTGTCTTATTACGATGCAGTAACCAAACAAACACGCTGTGTCCAATGTTATTACATTTGGGACACGGATGAATTTATGCAGGATGCAGAGGATCCGCATTTATATCGCTCCTCAAAAACAAGCGAGATATGCCTTTACTGTGGCAGCGATGATCACGGAGAGGGGGATGACGAGGTGGATCGTTGCTCTGGCTGTGGGAAACCGTGGTTTCCTAATCAGGAAGAGACCCATTATGAGGTAAGACGGTAATGTTCCTTAAAGAACTGGAGGCCGTTTTGATTCCCTGGTGGTTTCTTGCCGTCTTACTCACGTGTGATCAAGGTTTATGGCGTTACCCACTTCTTATTATCACGCTTTACATCGTCGCCACCGAATTGCGCTACCGTCTTGCTGTTCACGAGAGTCGCGCGTCGGGATACAAACGCATGGTACGGATACCAGTGTGGGCGTGGTTGGTACGACTTATATTGCACGAAAGGATGATGATACCAAGTGGGGTCAAGTGCTACACGCTTCATGTGAATGGCAAAGCGATGAGTGATCGAGAGTTGATTCGGGAGTTGAAGGCGGATATTGGGTTAGGGATGCACGAGCACGCCGTATACTTAGGCAATACATTCTATGATCTTGGGGAGTTTGCGCGGCGGCAACTGGATGATGAGAGAGTGCAAGTGATCGGAGGTGTGCTGTTTGGCCGCTGGTGGCAGACATGGCAGGTGTCAGAAAAGCGATGGAGAATCGTGAAAATTGTATCGATGGGGGAAGATGGACGTTGAAGCGAAAGCGTGGAATCGCCATCGCGGCTGCCGTCATTGGCATCGCGGTAGGCACTATTTTGGGCAACACAATTTGGACAGTATTGCCGTCACACGCTGCAGTAAATAGAACTGCACAGTCATCGGTGAGGTGGCACGGCTTGCTGGAGGTAAACACAAGTTTGATGCAAAGTTTGTTCCATTCCCAAGTTGAAACTGCGCAGGGGAAGAGTATATCACTTGCAGAGGTGAAAAAGCCGATCTTGTTTTCAGCACCATTTTGCCCCTGGTGTGCGAAGACCGAAAAACTACTCATTGCCAATCATCGGTTAGGCAAGTTCCAAATTGTCGGTGTGGGTCTTGATGGTGGCGCAAAGGACTTGCCATTCCCTCCGATGAGCGTGACCACGGTTCAGGCGGCGAAGGTTTTATTCGCGAGAGACTGGCATTATTACGGTATCAAATGGCCAGTTGAGGGTTTAGATTTTGCCATGCCGGGTAGTCCGATCGATCGAGCAATACAAAGTTATCCGTTTTTCTTGATCCCCCATAATGGTAAATGGTACGCGGACATGGGGTACAACCCGTCCCTGCAGTTTTGGAAGTCGATTCTCGGCTAATGAATAACTTCCCACCGCCCCCTCTCTCAGTGAGAGGGGGCTATTTTATGCCCGCAAGAGGAGGGAGCAACTTGAATTTGAAGAAATGGGGCTTTGATGATCTCGGCCATGTCATTGACGATTGGCAACCCGATCAGGAACCGACAAGATTCACGAAGGACCGCCGAGGTTTCGGTCACTGGGTCGCGCAGGCGATGGGCGTTGGCGCCATGCTCGTGCTGTTTAATGTCGTATGGCCGGTTGCGAAGACGATGATGAACACGGTCGCAACCAATATGCAAACGACCAGCAACACAACGCTTAGTTTGCTGAATGGATTGACAGTCGCAGGGACGGGATCCACGATCACGGTGACGTTCCCGTCTGGGTACACGCCTTCCACCTCCACGACGGATTATACCGTGACGGTCAACAACACGCCGGATACGGTGTCGAGTGTATCGGTCAGCGGACAGGTCGCAACGCTGACGGTGTCGAACGCGATGAATAGCAGCAGCGCCATCTCGTTGTCCTACTCGAGCGGTTCAACATCGTACACAGGTTCGGGTACCGCTACTTAATTCGAGTGAAAAGAGGGAATTGAATCGATGAATATTCACTTTTTTTGGGGCATGTTGGCGTTTGGGTCATTAGTTGGCGGTTTTATGGGTGGAACGAACTTTCGCCATTATTTCAAATCGCTTAAGAATGATTCGGGTAGGGGCCAAAAGAAAGTCATTAAACGGATTGTTGTCGGGGTTATCTTCGGCGCGGTGATGGGCGCAGTCATCGGTTTTTTCGTCCGCTAGAGGTCGTTTTACTTGCCATCGTTGTCGCGCTTTATATTGTGCTCGCGGCTGTTGACAAATGGCTTCATCACTCACGAAGGATTACTCGCTATTACGTGACACGAGAAGTACGCGGGGTGCTCACAATTAGCCATGAACCGCTCGGGTTGTATCGACAACACAAGCATTCGTTCTTTATGAACCGAGTGATCGCGTACCGCTGGATTGCGCAATCATTGCCTGCCCACATTCACACCATTCGGAGTGAAAGTATGTGGATCGACTACACGCGGGAAGGCTGGGCGATCGAGGAGAAGCGAAATACCCCGATTAAACGAATCACTGCTGTTTGGTTCTACTGGGCGAATATGGAGAACTGGGATCGAGAGCCGGGGACGTCTTGGTATACCATTGGAACCTCAACATACCGAACGGCAACGATGACGCGGGAACAGTTCATTGAGAGGTTCAGCGTCGTTGGGGAAGAGGAGGGGGAGAGAAATTTTACATCTGGTGACAGATTGGGAGGACTTGATTGAACTTTTTCGAGAGATCCCACATGAGGCCGGGGTCACTTACCCCGAACCTCAGTCGGGCGATGTTTGGGTCGTCGATGGCCCATTTTGGAATGCGAAAACCGTGGGGTTAGCCATCGCGAATCAAGCTAGTGTGATGCTTATCGGGGTCGATGAGAAACAGAAAGAAGATGCGGATGTGGTTGGCGCCGTGTCCATGATCGGGAACGAAATTGATCCTGAAGTGTTAGTACGATGGGTGAAAGAACAGTTGCGGGAGCGGCCAAAGATTCGCAAAGTCGAGCACAGAGGTATCATCGTGGCATTCGCCGGACTCCTACCGACAGGCGGCGGGGTAGGAAAAGACATCCTGACGATCAACACGGCTGCATGGCTCTCAGCGCAAGGAAAGTCGGTGGCGATTGTGGATCTCGACCCCTTCGGTACCCTCAAAGATCGATTCGGCATCGAAACTACGCTGTCGGTCGATATGTGGCAGGAGCATTTTATGGGGGCGATGCTTACTCCGGACCTTGTAAAATCAGCATTTATCCGCGTGAAAGATCTTCAGTTCTGGCTCATGCCCGCGAGTCATGCGAATGAAGTACTCTCCGACGAGGTAATCCGCCATATGGGGCAATGGCTCGCGAACGCATTCGATGTGACGATCTTGAATCTGGGCAGTGGACCGGCCGGAACTCTATTTATCAGCGCACTTCGGCAGGCGGATCACATATTTCTTGTTGGCACTGGGGATCGCGCCAAGTTTAAGGCGTATCAGCGGACACTTGCGGATTACACGAAGACGGTGGAAGTAGTACCTCACATTGTCCTGAACAAAGTTTATGAGAAGGATTCACCCCAATTCTTTGAGGACGAGTATGGGTACGCGGTGTTTGTTTATGCGATGGAAGACCGTCGAGTGTACGAACTTACGGAACTGGGCAAAGCGGCATCGCTCGAACAACCGAAACGGCCCTTTGGATTGGCCGTACAGAAGATCGGACGAGAGATTTTGGGCGAACGCGAGAGTAAGAAGGATGAGCCGAAGAAGAAGGGAGGATTTTGGCCTTGGTAAAAACGAGTAGGCTGATTTGGTATGCGGGCCTGACTGGCGTCGTTGCATCCGGAGCATTGAATGCACTCTTCTTGGTCGAGTCCCTGCATCGAGTCACCATCCAAGTGCCGAGTCACACGCTGGAACCCTATCAGACCATCGGAACGAACGACGTGACGACCAGGCAAATCTCAGCGAAGGATTTGGATACAGATGCGGTGACGGGGAATCTCGTCGGCAGAGTGACGGCGATGACAATCCCGCAAGGCGATCAAGTGCAGAGTTTTGAACTCGCTAAGCAAGGGAGCATGGCACAGGTGATTCAGCATCTCTATATGACGCATCCCAACTTATCCTTCGCACAGATCCAGGTCCAATCCACCCAATTTGCCACGGCGGTGCAACCAGGTCAGCATATCAGCCTCTCTGTAAATGGCATCACCTACCCCAACGTCTGGGTGTTGAGCGTGACGGATGCGAGCGGAAACACATCATCAATCGGATCACAAGTGAGCCAAGCTGTCTCGAATTTCGTGAATATCAATCCATCATCGCAAAGTGGCAACAGTTCACCGCTCACCTTCATGATCGGGGCGCCGTGGCCGACTGTGCAGGCGCTGATGAGTTCGGCGAACACACAAGTCGTGATGGGGAATGTAGGAGCGACGCAATACTCGCTGGGGAGCCCTCCAGTCAATCAAAATCAATCTACGACCACTACGTTGCCGATGGTAAATCAATCGCCATCTCCCACTTCATCATTTGCGAATGGTAATAACTCTCAGCAAAAGGTAGGTGCGTCTACGCATGCAGGAAAGAGGTAAGTGGGGGCGGGCAGACGAGGCGAATTCCTTACGTCACGGGGATCGACAGGATTATACTTCAAGCGACGTTGCCAATTGGAAGGAACGATTAACCACGGCAAATCGCGCGGATCAAGACTTTCTTTTGACGACACCTGATTCGCAAGCGATGAACCTTCATTTGGCGACGACCGCGCGCGAAATCGCGGTGCCGGAATCGCTTAGGGACTCACTCATCGACGCCATCCTAAAAGAAATCTATGAGTACGATGTGCTGACCGAACTGCTCAAGCGGCCAAAGGTGACAACGGTGTGGGTGCTCGGCAATATAGGGGTCGAGTACGCGGAAGGCGGCAAGATCAAACCCTACGAGAAGAAATTTGGCAGTGTGGAAGACTTGTATCGATTTATAGAAAAGAAGTTGGCTGGTACAACGTACCACTACGCGAGGAATATTCCGGAGATCGACGCGATTCTGGCGGATGGTTCTCGCTTTCATATCATGCAGGGGTCTGCTGGTGTCTCGAAGATGGGGGGGGATGGTAAGGCGCTCACACGCCGCATGCCTATTTTGACGATTCGCAGATTTATCTATCCCTACCGATTGGATGAAATCGTCTACGATAATAGGATGCGTACGTATCTGGAGTGGTTGCCACAACTGGGCGAACCGTTTGTGATTGCCGGAAACCAAGGTGCGGGCAAAACAACACTGTTGAATGCGATGACGGCTCATATCCCATCGCAGTTTCGGTTGATAACGATCGAAGAGGCACCGGAAATGCAACCGCTGTACAGTGGGATCACGCTAAGGCTTTGGAACCAAGGCGAACTCGACGATTTTCACTTCATGAGTATGATCAAAAACACACGTGCGTCACTCCGTATGACTGGCGATGTAATGACGGTTGGAGAAATTCGTGATGAAGGTGCAAATTGGGAGTATTTACGCACGACAAATGTAGGATTGTTTTTGACTGCGACTACGTTACACGCTAATTCCGCTAGGGATGCCATCTTTCGTCTCCAGACACTAGGATTAGCAGCAGAGAGTCATCCTCATGAGGAAACCGTCTTGGACATGATCGCCCGCGGCGTTTCCCACGTCATCTATCTCAAGCGGGAAGGTGAGCACATGGGAATTCAAGAGGTGATCGAATTAACTGGGATTAAAAATGGAGAGATCCAGATGCGCACCGTGTTTGAGCGCGACATTGTGACGGATGAGACGGTGTTTCACGGTCTGTCGGATCGAGTGAAAGCAAAAGCGATGCGGGCAGGACTGCCGCTTCAGGTGTTCGCGTCATGACGGCGCTCATCCTGTACGGGTACGGCGTCGCACTCATGCTTCTCTCCCTCCCGATTCAGCACCTGGAACGTCAGCACATGCGTCAGTGGTTTCAATCTACTAGCTTCCGTGAATACACGAACGTTCTGGCCGAGTACTTGGACAAAAATCGACAAGTTCTCTCCAAGATGGGGTGGGAGATCAGCCGGATTCAATTGGTCTTCGCTTGGCTCGCCATGGTGGACGCGATGTGGATGCTACCATTTCTATTTCACGAACCGTGGGAACTCGCGGTTCTTTTTGCGATACTCGGCGCCCTGGCGTTTGACCTCGGCATTCGGTTATATGGGTTAAGGTTTCATGTGCGGTTTGAGCGTGGACTATGTCAGTCGGCGCTTCCAATCGGGATTGAAACGCTTACGGCAACGGGAAAAGCGGAGAAGGCCGTCGACGATATCCTGCGCATGAGCCGGGATAAAGTAATGCTGCGCGAATTCAAGGCAGTGAAGGCGGTCATGGAATCCTTACACCTTCCGTGCGAAGAGGCAATGCTCATTCGAGCGGAACAACTCGACGTTCCCGCCTATATGTGGTTAGCGCGCTATACGCTCAAAATGCGTCAGTTCGGAGCCGACACTGGCGAGGCGTGGAACGATGTTCTCGAAGAATTAGAAGACCGTGAGACACTCCGTGTAAAGACACTTTCGAAAACAACATCAATTCGTCTCGGTGCCTATGCGTTTGGCGCAGGTCTCGCGGTGGTGCTTTTACTGTATTTTCACCTCATCCTACCGCTGATGATCGGGATGATGCCGTTCTTTTTTGGCCTAGTGATGATATCGGTGGCCATCGGAATTTACCGACAGGCGCGAATCGGGGGAGACGTTAAGTGATCACATTTAGCTGGGGTTGGTTGAACACGTGGGTAGTTGGCACTGTCACGAGCGGGTCACTGTTCCTTCTGTGGCTCTCTCGCATTGTAGAGCGGATTGAAGGGCGGTGGTCGCGGAGATATTTTCGTGCAAAGCCCCGCAAGATCGTACTGCCATTCGAGCATCAGATCGACGAGTGGTTGAAGTATTCGCACGTGAAGATGACCGCCAAGCAGTGGTATGGATTGATCTTGTTTTTCCCGGTTTTCTTTGCGATTCTCGGTTCTTTGTCATCTCGTTTCAGCGTGGCAGGGTTGGCGATGGGGCTATACATGTCCGTGAGTCTGATCCTCTACCCGCGTCAGAAGCGCAAAAAGTTTAACCTTGATATGGTCATGCAAATTCAACGGACCAAACGGATGATGGCAAAGCTCTATGCCCGTCATGTGAAAACGGATGAAATGTTACCTCTCGTGGCTGACGTGCTGGAAGATGGCGAGTACAAAAGCTATGTGAATCAAGCAATAGCGCGGACGAAAACGATGGATACACTCGCCGAGGCGATTGAATGGATGAGCGACGAACTGCAACTCACCAGTCTGCGCGCGTTGGCGATCGTGATGGTCCAGGGATTTCATTATGCCAATCTGCCACTTGATGTGCGCCTGGCAAAGATGGCTGAGAAAGATCGGGAGCGGGCGCTGATCAACTTCGACAAATTGGCAGAGGGGAAACGGATGCGGGCACTGGTTGAGGCGGGGGCTTTTATCGTGCTGCCGCTGATCGGGCTGTTGTCGGTGTTCGTGTTTTATTACGTGTATCAAAAATTTACGATGGTGCAGATTTGAAACCTTGACACGATTAGTTTTGTAAATGTTACAAAAGTGAAGCAATTTAAATAGATATAAGAAAATATGATATTATTAGTGAATAATCACTAATAATGAGTTATTAAGTGAATAAGGTCTAAATTAGGAGATGAACAACGCGTATAAAATCATCAGAAAATTTGGTTATTACTTCAGTGCACTATTATTTATTCTTGGAATAATTGATGCGGTTTGGTACAAAACCTGGTATATGATATCGGAGGGTTTATTGGTAGCTATATTATTTGCTGTACTTTGGACATTTTTAATCCGGGTTATTTATGAGCGGCCTAAGAGAAAAATGTGAATCATAAATCTCTTCCAGTTTCAGTCTTGAAATTCACTTCACGCTTGTGTACGTCGGCAAAAATATTAGGAGTTGGAGTGAGCGTGTGCGCATAGAAGATAATTCAAGGGATTTTCAAATCGTCACCGAAGATCCGAATCAACCAGATATTTTGAGATTATTGTACGCTGGTGAAGAATTTGGGGCAAGTCTGTATCCTGCTGAGAGCAACCATTTCCTATCCCTCAATGAATTACTTGCTCCAAATGTGCTTTTTTACGTTGCAAGAGATAGCAAATACGGCCGACCGCTGGGAACTGGGGCATTGGTTTTGAATGGTGATTGGGCAGAGATCAAACGAATGTGGGTTGAGCCGGAAACAAGGCGACGAGGTATTGCAAGCGCGATTTTAAGCGTAATGGAAAATGCGGCAAAAAATACGGGTATTAAAATACTCCGACTCGAAACTGGCATTTATAACCGCTCCGCTCTGGTTTTGTATGAACGATTCGGCTTTATACAAAGGGAACCCTTTGGTGAATATGGCCCTGATCCATTAAGTGTGTTTATGGAAAAAAGTCTTATGAACGATTAAAAAGACATCGTTTTTCCCACGACCTCCTCTCATTGCAGAGGAGGTTTTTTATGCGCTGGTTCATAGCCGCCATTCTCATCGCAGCACTCATTATTTTGATCGCCTGGAAACTGATTAAAACCATTCTGCACGTTTTCGTTATCGCTATCGTTCTTGCGGCGGGGCTGGTTTTGTTTGGCTATCACGAAATCCATCTACCGAAAGGACTCGTTACACATGGACACGCTTTTTTTAACTCTCTGGAGCACTCTGTTACTTATGTTGCTAATTGCCTCCATCACGGACTGGCGAAAGGGGCTCATACCAAATAGCCTTGTCCTCGTCGGCGCGGTTCTGGGTTTTGCGGAACACATTGCTTTTCAAGGAGAGCGCGGCTTGCCCATTTCGCTCATCGGTGGCGCCGTATGGCTGGTGATCGGACGCCTGCTTTGGATGACGGGTAAGTTCGGTGGAGGAGACGGAAAACTCTTTGCGATGATTAGTACGTATACGGGCGTGACGGGTGTTCCTGATATTTTGATGACCGCTCTCGTGGTGCAGGTGATTGTCTTTCTGATTGAATTCGCAAGAGGGCGCATGAGTCTCCATAAGCCGTTTGCCCCGGCCATCGCAGTTGGAAGTTTGGCGTTGCTGCTGTGGCAAATTGTTTCGATGAAAGGCGGACTCTAAGTATGGAATCCTTATTTATGGCACCAGTAAAAGTGTTTCTGACGGGACTTCTTCTTGCAATGGTTGTCACGTTTACATGGCTGTCCGTTGAGCTTTTTGCATCTCATGATGCCGCTGTGAATGCAGCTCATAGTGCGGCGGCTGATCCTGCACATTATTTGACGGCAGCACAGGGAGCAGCAAGTACAACATTACCAGGTGCTGAAGTGCAGAGTGTACAACAAGCTGCACCGGATGTCGTTTCTTCCACCGTCCAATACCAACCCCAAAATATATTTCCGAATGTTTTTCAATATCTTGGTGCACCCAATCCTAATCAAATGATCACGATTACAGGAACAGCACCAGGAATCCTGAGTACGATTGTTCTCACGTTCCCAGATAATATGTCGCCCAATCAGGCCATCACGATCACGGGGACGTTAAAAGACATCAACGGAAATCCATTGCAAAACCAAACCATCATATTAAATGCTTCTGGAGGCAGCTTTTCGCAAAATATTGTGACTACTAATGCTAGTGGATCGTTTTCTGTGACCTATACATCTCCTGGAATTCAGGAAAAAGTGAGTATTTCTGCGACAGGCGATGGCATTACTACAACAGGGGTCATATCAGTGGCAGCCAACATTGAGTTTTATGCCATGCCGATAACCTATATTAACCAAACGGTAACAATTAGTGGCTATACATCGCCATCTGAACCCAATGAAGCTTTCACGTTAAAAGCAAGCGCAGGAACTTTAGCAAACGGAGGCGTTACCACCACTGACAGTAATGGAGATTGGAGCATTCAATATACAGCACCTAGTACGTGTGGGGCAGTGACTTTATCGGCAGATGTATTCAATAATACTGGTTCATTGAATGTGTTAGGACCAACGATTTCATTTAATCCGTCAACTTACGACACATTGATTGGGGAGCCAATTGCCATTACTGGAACTACAACGTTAGGCAGTGGGGGGGACGATAATCAAGCGCTTGGTGTCACGGCAGGTGGAACAGAAGGAGGGGCATATCCTAGTTCAACTACTACTAATTCATCAGGTGGGTTTAGTATCACATATTCACCGCCAATGAGTGCTGGTACTGAAACATTTGCCGCTAGTGGTGGTGGTAGTGTCTCGAATGTGGCCACAGTCAATGTTGAGAATATTACGACCAACCTCACTGCCACCGATGATGGTAACGGCAATATTACGCTAACAGCCACAGTGAATTTGCCATTAAACGGGTATTACACATTATCGATCATTAACCAAACAACGGGTACAACTTTGGCATCCACGACAACAGGGACCAGTTTGACATATACAGTACCAGTTCCGTCAGGTACAACTTACAAATTTATTGCAGAAGTGACGAATTAACTAAAATTTTGGAGCGTGATAGATGGTGGCGAATCTCAA
>JAJZCW010000014.1 GCA_021828865.1 Bacillota bacterium | reverse complement strand
GCAGTGGTTCTTCTTGGCATTGGACTCTACTATCATTTCCGCGTCCTTAGCCCCACTGCCATTGGCGATGCTGTCGGTTCTTTTTACCACGATCCGCATCCTCAAGTCACCTTCACAGCGACTAAAACTGATAACTCGTCCGAACCTATGTACCTAATCAAACTACATGGCAACTTCCAGACGGATCGTTTTCATACAAAAACCATCACATTTTCGATACTTGCAAACGGAACATACTTATGGGCGCTCACAGCGATGCACGGAACCCGTGTCATTTACAACTTCCCAAGTATTCCGACGTATCGTGGAGATTTTGTCTTTACACCTCTATTGCACGCAATAAATCGGGGAAATTAAAAAGATTTTAATTTAATATAGATGTCTATTGATGAGTTTGAATTTAGCCTTACCCTCCCCCTTTACTCCGTGTCGTGCTAAAATACCCTTATTGTGGTGTTTTATATGCTTTCATAGATGATCTGAGGGACGACATGATGACAAATGAAGAACTTTTATTACTCCAACAAGAGGTCACTTCACTTCGGGCAGAAGGTAAATATAAGGAGACCATAGAAGAAAGTTTCCAACTCCTTCAAGTCGGAATGGAACTTGAAGATTTTAAGTCGCAGTTGGTCGCCCACTTGAACAGTGCGGCTTCCTATTATTGCATCGGGGATCTGGAACAAGCGTTTCTTTGCATTGATGCCTATGATGAAATATGTCGTGTTCATGGGGACGAAGTAGATCGTTTACAATGGTATAATATTCTATTTTTGCTTTTTGAATATAACAAAGATTATGCGAACGCCAAAGCCACATTAGAAAAAAGTATTGATCTCGGTGTCGAAGCGAGAAAATTTAACATTGCCAGCAATGGCTACAATAACTATATCCATTTGTTGTTCGAGGAAAAGAACTTCCCTGAAGCGTTAACGATGGCAACGATGGGAGTGAACTCGTCCAGCTACGCTGAACATCGTAAATTCAGTGGGGGACTCCACCCCCACTGAATCAAGGGAAGCGGTAACTCACCGCCTGTAGAGGCGGGAGTCCAAGAGATTTCTGGACCAACGATTGCTGGTTCACATTTTCGTGAAACACGAAACAAATGACCTTGTTCACTGTATCGTCAGACCATTGTTCATCTGCTTTGCTTGGGTTCATCATGGCTATCGTGAGCGTTTTTTTGAGCTGTTTCGCAATCTCACTTTTAGCCGATATCGTCCTTCAATGACATCGGTTAAATTTTCGCGTTCGCACTTCACAATTGAACGTACATACTGCTGGGGATATGGAATGGGCTTAGTCATAGACGTTTCATCTCCTATGTAGAACTACTTGTTAACTGATGGAACGTATAAGACACCTTAAGTGATTCTCAACTGTTTGCACACTCTCTCCATAACTTAGTAATCATTCTTATGCATATCCATGACAAGATTCAATATACGACTTCAATCCCGTTGAACACTTCACCAGTTAGAAAGTTTTGTACATCTATTTACCAGCATCGCTGATTTGTATCATGTTCGTGAACAACAACAATTTACTGTCTGCAGATAAAACAAAGTGTATTACAGACTTGTGTCATTAGAGATCCCCTGTTTCTACTAATACTAACCAAAAACTTACTGCTATGATAACATCATAGTGACAGCGTGATATTACCAACTTCACAGTAGGGGTGAGGAACACATGTGGTCGGATGATGCATCACGAGTGGATATGCTGGCTTATGAGCCGTACGCAGACTTGATAGCAGAAATTTCTGTCAGCGGACGGATGAATCCGCTTACCATTGGTCTGTTCGGTAACTGGGGTAGTGGTAAATCGACACTGTTACGGTTAATAGAAAATACTCTTCAGAAACATGCTAACAGCAAGATTGTCGTAGTTACTGTGAACGCTTGGATGTTTGAGGGGTATGATGACGCTAAGACCGCACTAATGGAAGCAATACTCAGGAATTTACAAGAAAATTCTACTTTTTTCGAGAAGTGTTCTAATAAAATTCAAAGCCTTATTAAACGAATCGATTGGATACGAGTCGGGAGTACCGCGGTTAAAAAAGGTATCCCATTTGCAGTGAGTCTGATGACGGGAAATCCACTCCCTGCGATCTTAGGTTCACTGAACTGGGACAAGTTAACATCTGAAAAGGGAGTTACTCAGGATCTCGAAACGCTGAAGACGTTAAAAGAAGAATATCTGAAAGAGGATAAAGAAGACAATGTAATTCAAAACATACGGAAATTTAGGGAAGAGTTTTCTGAGGTAATTCTTGATTCTGGAATCGATAATTTGATTATTATGATTGACGACTTGGATAGATGCAATCCTGATAGGATTGTGGAGTCTTTGGAAGCAATCAAGTTATTTTTAGCTGTAGACAAAACAACATTTATTATTGCAATGGATGAAGACGTAATAACGTACTCCATCAAACGTAAATATCCGCAAATGGACGACGTTGATTTGGACATCTCTAAGGACTACATAGAGAAGATTGTGCAGTTACCAATCAAAATTGCCGAGTTGACTGAATCCGACATAAAAAACTACATGCTCCTCTTAGTCTGCGAACTATATTTACAGAACGAATCGTTATCGTTATTGATTCAGGCATTGAGAGATAGGGACATATTTGTCAGGGGCGAAATCGTAAGTAGCAAAGAAATAGTGCAAATAGTCGGGGAACAAGGCAGTAATGTGCTCAAGCAAGGGTTTGACAAAACTGACTTCGAGACACAGTTAAACATTTTCAACAGTATTGGCGATATTATTGCGACAACTCTAAAGGGAAACCCAAGGCAAACTAAGAGATTTTTAAACACCTTTTACATAAGGAAACGCTTGGCGGAAATCCAAAAAATCCAATTGAACCCATCTATATTGGCGAAGCTTATGGTTCTTGAATATGTAGATAGGGACTTGTTCCGAGAACTTTACAAATGGCAGGTAGAACATAGTGGCTATCCCCTGCCACTTCGGGACATAGAGCAGGTTGTGCTCAGTGGGTCATTGAGCGAATCTGCAGAGCGTACCTCAGTAAAGGAAAACCATCGGGGCTGGCAGAGCGAAACCATCAAAAGGTGGATCGGAGTGGAACCCACTAATTTGTCAGAGCATGACTTGAGTCCGTACTTTTACTTAGCCCGTGAGTCGATAACAGACAAGAAATTGTTCTCCGTAAATCTAAACCAAGAAGAACGTAAACTTATAAACCAGATATGCAATACGTCTGTATCTGAAATAATACGGCTTAAGAAGATTCAAGAATTGGAATCTTTAAGCGAAGTGTCTCGAAATGAAGTCGTAAAGGGCTTGATATCCAAATACAACCACGACATGAAGAACCATTTATGGGTTCTGGTCCAAATCCACAAGTTATATCCGCAGTATCAACCAATCATTTTAGAGGAATTAAAGAAAATCAAGAAGTCCGATTTTTCACCAGCAGTCGTCATTGAATTCTCTCAATTGGACGCAAATACAATGAGACAACTCAGAGATTATTACATCGAAAGAGAGATTAGCACCGAAAAACTATGGGATTCAGTAGGGGGCAAACAATAATGGGGACTTCTAAAGGATATACGCCGCCGACGGGATATCTGTGGGCGGACTCCAAACGAGCAGTTACGAATATGGTTAGAAATGATTTTTCACCCCTATCAATTGGCAAGGCACTATCAAGTTTCTCAATAGCATTGTCAAATGGGCGGGAAAACGCACAAACGTCAGCCTCACAGATGGCGGTTGTTGGAGCCAGGGCGGTTAATTTCATTGAATCCGTCAGAGAGTTCGGGTTCGAAGAAACTCTAAGGAAATCTGGACTCCTCCATCTACAGAATCTTGCTCCTGATGAATTGAGGCTTGGACTTTTAAACTACTTCTCTGGTTCTGAGCATTCGCTTTACGAGGACATTGCACAGCAAAGTCTAAGAGAACTGATGCGCGAGTTGCTCGTAGATGTTGCGACCGAAGAAGATTACAACAGTTTGATGAGTACGATTAAGACTGAAGAGTTCATACGGGAATTCATCATAAAATTCATTCAAAACAGTTTCCTCACAAATTTTTCCGAAAAAATCCTGGCACTGTTTGACAAGGTGAGCGAATACCAAGAAGCCGAACGAACAATAAAGTCCTTCATACGCAATAGCCTTATGTCGGAATATCCGATGGACAAGCTTAGCGTTATTGATTGGACTGGACCAGAAGGAAAACAAATTATAGAGGAAAAATGTAATAAGGCACTTGATATCTTAACAGTTTGGAGTGAGACGCTTGTTTAAAGTATGGATAAACAAACAAATCTCTCAACCCGTTCCAGTGGAATTAGGTGATCACGACCTACTAATTTTCAATTTGTTTGATAAGAATAACAAATCCAATGTTAAAACCGACGTAGAACAGTTATGGAGGCGGTTCGGACTCCAATCCTTATCGTGCGATGTGGAGGACCTACTTATTATTGGTATGAGTCTGTTTTCGGCAGATAAGCGAATTCCGCGTAGTTATGCTTTAGACAATTGGACCAGGGACATCACGCTACATATTCCAGTATTAGAACTGGAGAAATGGAATAGCGTAAAAACGGATATGGAAAACATGTTCAGGTTTCTTAGTGGAGATAACTGGATTTTAGAATTTAGGAAGACCGATCTACGGTTTAGGGTGAATAGGAAAAATAGTAGATATAAGTTGTCACAACGAGAGAATTTTGAAACCGTGAGCTTGTTCTCTGGTGGTCTGGATTCTTTTTGTGGTGCTATTACCCTTCTGGAAAATCAGAAGAAATGTTGCTTCCTGGGTTTCCGAGAATACAACATGTTGAGTGGTAGACAGCGAGAGTTATTTGGTGCACTTAGCACTGCTTATCCGTCAGTACCCAAAGATTTAGTTTTATTTAATGTGAATCCATTTGCTCCAGTGAACAGGGCTGGGGAGAAGTTGAATATTGGAGCCGAAAGTTCCACCAGAAGCAGGTCATTTTTATTCTTGTCTGGAGCGATTGCAGTAGCTTCTATCATAAACCCCAGTGCCTCTGTAAATATACCCGAAAATGGATTCATTGGAATAAATGTCCCACTCACCGAGAGTAGAAACGGGAGTTGTAGTACACGAACAACTCATCCAAACTTCCTGAAAACGTTCAATAAAATCTTACGGAAGCTTGGTCTCGAACATCAAATTATTAACTTCTATTGGAATAAGTCTAAAGGGCAAATTGTATCGGAACACAAGGACAAGCCAGTTTTTGAGCAAAACGCCTACAAAACACTCTCGTGCTCACATCCATCTTTATCCAGATATGATAAAATAACTCCGCCTTGTAACTGTGGATACTGTTATCCTTGTTTGATAAGAAGAGCCTCCTTGCGCACAGCAGGAAATGACACGACTCCCTATAACGACATATACAAACTAAGTATGGATTTTATACTCAGGTACAACGATTTGTTGGGCAGGGCCAGCGACTTAAAGGCTGTTCTACTGAGCTTAAAGAGGTACATCACGCATAAGGATGACAAGGAGTTCATTCGCCTACTCTTACTTCGGAACGGTGCGTTAACCTTCGAAGAGTTGACTGCCTATGAGATGGTGTATCACGAGTCGATGAATGAACTGTTGCAGATGATTAAATATGAAGATGCCATGAACCAAGGCGGGTTATTGAACTATATAGCGATTGAGGGTGCGATGACTTAATGTCCAAGTTAGTGGATTTCCACATACATATTGACTATTACAAAAACTACGAAGACATTTATCAACACCTAACGAAGCATCGCATTTATGCACTGTTTGTAACAAATTTACCCGAAATATACGAACAATGCAGGCTCGAATTTCAAACTTCGAAATACGTTAGAGTAGCACTTGGATACAATCCACAGTTGGTTAACTCTCACCCTTTTAATAAGACCTTATTCGACAAGCACCTTTCTACGACCAAGTTTGTTGGGGAGGTGGGGCTGGATTACTCAAAGGAGTATGTGGGCAGAAAAATTACTCAAGTGAATAATTTCAAATATGTATGTGACAAAGCAGGGCAGACGAATAAAATACTATCGGTTCATTCCAGGATGGCGGAAGAAGATACCCTTGAACTGTTGAAAAGCCATGGTGTTCGTTTTGCAGTATTTCATTGGTATACTGGTCCCCTGTACCTCATTGATGACATCGTAAAGAACGGCTACTATTTTTCGGTAAACTACTCAATGCTCAAGTCCGCAAAAGGTTTGAAAATAATCAAGACTATCCCGAAGGAGCGGTTACTTATTGAAACTGATGGTCCATTCGGAAAATCCCCCGTAAATGGATATAACCTGAATGCGGTGTACACAGAATTCCAAAAGACTTTGGGATATGATGTTAGAATCATTATTTTCGAGAATTTTAAAATGTTATTGAGTAACCATCAAGATTACGAACTTACATAAAATCCGTTCCATTAAGCCGTTGAGTATGTTCTGCTAAGTCCGTCAATAGTTTCTGCCCCGTTATTCGTCGATAGGGTGCATATTACGCAGGGATTCATAAACAATCCATTGTCTGGGCAGTAAAATCACAGTGGAAGATGTTAACCCGCTCAGTTGTAAACAGCTAATCTGCCTCCATCGGTAGATCAGTCGTTATCTATGGCGTGAAGTCTCAGCCCTTGAATGACCAGTTTCCGATTTAAACTCATCTATAATACTGGTTATGAGTTCATTAACCTCCTGTTGATTTTATGGAATATGACTGGCGGAATGCCCATCATCAGATTTTGCCTACAGGCAATAAATAGGGTGTAACAGGTTTCGATGAACAGAATCCCTCCGTCATCAATTTACTGGTTCATTTTATACAATTTGAGAATAGGAAAGATAGGGTAGAATAGTCGAACCAAGTCGGAGGACGATTGATGAATAATTGTAATTGTTGCCATTTTGTGACTAAGACGGAAGGAAAAATCAGGCACATCGTGGCGTCAATTGTCTAAATGGGATTGCTTCATTAAAAAAGTAGGATAACAATACTACTTTGATTCTGTGAATCGGGGGGGAGTTTGATTTATTTTACGTGAAAACTCATAGTAGCAATCATACAGTTAATTCTCTTTGGTATCAGAGTCTATTATCATTTCCGCGTCATCAGTCCAATCGCAATTGGAGATTCCATCAGCGCTTATTATCATGAACCGCATCCAGTCATCACTGTTTTCCAGACACGTGAGGATTTCACTCATCAGCCCATGAATTTGATCAAGTTGAGGGAGAATTTCACTGCTGGCAACCAGCATGCGAACAGCATATGAGTCAATGGAATGTGAACACTATGATTGCTTACTATCCACATCTACAAGGGGGATATCGAACATGGACTTAAATAATCCTATTAATTTATCCATCAATACTTTAGACCATAAATTAATCCACGGTCCATTAAAGATCCAAGTGACGAATGCCTGCCGTAGACTTGAGGAACAATCTCAGCGAAACGATTTATTGTCGCAAGTCCTCTTTGTCATGCTCAAATCCGCAGATTCTAATTATGATGCCGTAAGGAATCTCGTACTGTCTTCTGCTACCTTTGGAACAGCCGCAATGATCATCTGTCGATCTACCATGGATTTAGTATTCTCTGTATGCTTGATTCTTAGCGATCCGCAACAGTACTTATATACATATCTTAAATCAGGATGGAGAGAACAATTTGAGGAATACAAGTTGCTTTGTCAGGAAGATGTGAACCTTGCCAATTCAGACTGGATCAAGTCTTTTAAGGAGTATCTTGAATTTCACTCCAAAATTGCTGGGCTTTCTAAAGATGAAAAAGATAATGTAAAGACAATTCCATATTTTCCAACACCTACGCAAATTTTATATGGTACTAAAAGGAAGGCCTACTTAACTGATTTAGAAGATGATACCAAGCAATTTTTGAATAAGTTAAACGAAGGATACTATTCAGGGATTTTATCGAAGATTGGGCACTATTCTGAATCAGGAATCGCGTGGCAGGCAGGTCCTCTTTTATCGGAAGAATATCCTGACGTAATGAAACAGCTTCATATTTCACAACCTATCGCGATTTCTATTATGATATTGCTCTGTTTGTTGTCTGAAATCTCCATATACTTCAAGTGGGATAATTCGTCAAAGTTAAAAGAGCTATGGTACTATATGGCATTGTCAATTCCGCTTCAAAAACAGCTATATGAAATTAAGTATCAAAAACAATTGTGAATATAATCCCAGCATTCCCCTTGAACTTCTCGCTGGATTTTGTAATTTTATTCCTCGTAAAATTCTTTCTCCTGCTATTACATCCGAGCATCATTGATGTTTATCATTTTTACGCGATTTTTCCTCCATTTATCATACCACCTTCGACCATTATTACGCTCCATAACGGAATATTCGCCCCTTCCCCATCTATAATATGAGGTTCAACAAAATAGAAAAGGAGGAATCATTTCTATGTCAACAATTTCACTGGCACTGGATAGTGGTAAACATAGTACCAAGGGACTCTGCCGTATCAATAATGAGTGGCTAAAAATGAAAATCAGGACAAAAGGGCAAGAGATAGAAAATATGGGGGTGGAAATCGCCAGGGATAGCTATGCCGTTGAGTTTCACGGAAAACAGTATTTGCTGGGACAAATGGTCAGCGAACAGAAAGGAAATACGGATTTATCCAAGCATTCACTTTTGCATTTGCTGAGTATCTATACAATGATCACGTTGTTTCTGGACAAATTGGCTCAAGAGAGATTCGGGATACCAATTATTAACTTGTCGATCAATGTGCCTCTTAATATTTACAAAAACTCCCTTTTGAAAAACGAGTATAGCGAATTTGTTTGGAATGGTCATAAGCCGATCTCGATCAAAGTCAATGGCAAACAGTATCTATTCTCGATTGATCAACTTCTCTTACTGCCAGAAGCCACGGGGAAAATCTATGCCAATATCAATGAATATCGGCAAAAAAGAGTATTGGTGGTCGATATCGGAGGATTAAATGTCAATTTTGCGATCTATGATCGACTGATCCCTCAACTGGACTCCTTATTTTCTAACAATCACGGCACCAACCTCTTGCGATCCCGCATTCGAGAAACCTTATCTTCTCATTACGGCATTACAATTTCTATTGACGATTCGGAACAAATTCTACATGATGGTTTTCTTTCGGTTAATGGACATCCCATGGAGGAGAGCAAAGGCATCATCCTACGTTTGATCGATGACCATCTCACAGAAATGATAAACGACGCCAAAAGCCACGGATTAAGCCTCAACAACACCCAACTATTGTTCTGTGGTGGAGGAGGTATTCTGTGCAAAGATGCCATCATGAAGACTTATCCGTATGCCGACATTGATCAGGAAGGAGAATATTCTAACGTTATGAGTTATTGGAGAATTATGGAGGCGAAAGGTCTTGTCAAATCCTAAAATTTCAATCAGTTTCTCAAAAAAACACTTGCATGTGTATGAATACCTGATGGGCAAAGAAAATATTAGTGCCTACCTCAATCATCTAATCCAAGCAGACATGGATAAACAACAGCAAGAAGAAGCAGATTGGGAAATGAAAGTGGAGGAAGTAGTGGTCAAAGTCCTGAGTCGGCTAGATCCAAAGGTAATGTCTGAAGTAACTAAAGTGGAGGCTGAAAAGACGGAGGCGATGAGCCAGGAGGACAAGGAACTGCTGAATTCGTTGTTCTGAAAGTGATAGGAATTATGGTAAAAGGAGTTGATCCAACGACCAGCAAAGGAAAAGCGTAAAATCATCATTCTATTCCCAATCAAATTATTGCATTGGTGGTGAATCCATGTATTTCCCCTTCTCAATCGGCGTATAATGAAGTGGGAAAATCCCATTTGGGAGTGATGAACATGGCAAAGGCAATTCCTGTTCGATTGGACGATAGAGGGCGAATTCTAATCCCAAGAACCATTCGAGAAGCACTTCATGCAGAGCCTGGGGACGTCTTTTTCATTCAGCAGGACGAAAATGGAATGCGGATCATCAAAGGAGAAGATCCTTTTGACGCATTGGCAGAGGACGCTATTCGAGAAGATGATGCTGGAGAAACGGTAGCATTTGAGGAAATCTTGCGTCGTGAAGGGATTTCTCTGGACGATCAGATTGAGTGAGTGACTAGCCCGTGGCTCCGATGCCTTTTTCGGAAATTGTGCAATCCAATATACAACTTCCCCCCACGAGAGTAACAATAGATACGAAAACAGCGAAACATTTAATTTAGGAACATAATTTCAAATTTCAAGACGGTTAAGAACAAATCTTATCCGTCTTTTTTATTCCCATATCAAAATCGGGATAACCTAAACCCTTTTAATCCTTAAACCTCAACATCCCCTGATTTTGTTGGTATCTCAAAGTATAATCCATAATGATTCTGACAACGCGGATTAAACTCCGCCTCACAATTTGGACATGAGAAATGATTATTCATATATTCTGTAATGGTCATTTCCCAACCACAAACACCGCATAGGATTGCCTTTTCATCAAATTGATCGCTTGGCCAAGGCATTGGTGTATGCTCTGCCACTGCATCATGGCAAGAATAGCAGGGATAATAGGTCTGACAACAGTAGAATTTAATCGCAATGACATCTTGCGGATTGGCATAATGGGCACAGCGCGTTTGCGGATCGACTCCGATGCCTTTGACTTCGATACCGTGTATGTTCACACCAAGACTCCTGTTCAGGATAGGGTTAAGGCTGTCCTTCGGACAGTAGGGGCAAGGAATAGTGAAATTTAATTTATGAATATATTTTCCAAACCAAAGACGGTGAGAGTCATTCTCAGCCGTCTTTTTCCCTTCTTTACTGTCCATTACTCTGTTTATCGAGATCACTCTTAATCATTGGTAACCTGGAATAAAGCAAGCGCTTCGGATTTAAAGCAGGGTTGAAAATCTAACTGCTCCTCTGGAATTCCGTTCGCCAATCCATATTGAATAGCCTCACCCCATGTATCTGGTTGCACCGTTATTCGAAACATGCGATCTTGATAAACGATAATGAGTTCTTGTTGGCGAAAGAAATGCGCGTACCAGCATTTATCCTGGATATCCACCATATTCTCCTGAAGCGATTGAATTTGCTCCGCTAATTTCCCCTCCTCCACCATCACCAGTAACAACCGCCATGAACCAATAGACCGACTCGCTAAAATTTGCATTTGCCTGGCATATTCCTGATTTTTCAATGAATGATCTACGATGATCCCTAGATAATTGTCCAATTGCATTCAACCTCCGTGATATCACCTCGATGAACATGATCGGTTGTGACGTAATCATTCTCATCTATCGCAGTTTCATAAATATATAATAACTACTCAATTATACTGTATAGTCCATTTATTGAGTGTAAAAATTTTATAATCCTAGACCTCAATGTTCCATTATTTATAAGATCAATAATCGCCTTCGACAGTATAAACACACCATCAGGTTCTAATTTTATTTCTACACTCACTGCAGATAATCCTATTTTATTCTTAAATAGGTATTATTCTCTCAACCTGATCTGCCTGTTAGCAGGTTAGCAGGTTAGCAGGTTAACAATGATCGCCACCATCATGATAGGATTCATTATTTCCCTTACGCGAAGCGTCCTCCATCCTTTGCGCAAAGCGCACCTTTGAAAGACAGGATTAAGGCTGTCCTACGGACAGTAGGAATTAGGGATTATATTCTAAATCTGATCCGCCTGTTCGCAGATTAACAATGATCACCACCGTCATGATGTGATCATCATTTCCCTGACGCGAAGCGTCCTCATCCTTTGCGCAAAGCGCACCTTTGAAAGACAGGATTAAGTCTGTCCTTCGGACGGTGAGGGTAAGAATAACTAAACCCATAACTTGATAATCTACCTATTTTCCCAATTGACAGTCACACCACTTATCACCCGATCCAATCTTCAAACGGCATGATTAGCTTCGTCACTACATCCTCCTCCGTCCACAAGTTGGCTTGAGTCGAATTGATTTTTTCAAATGAGAACTTAACCCATAAATGCAAAAGTGCCACATCTTGAATCGGTAACACTTCAATCCATGTCGGAATATGCGAAATTTCCACTTTTCGATTCGTATCTTCATTCACAAATTTACTACCCATATAACGGTATGTTTTCTTAAATCCAGGTTCATGATCCATCAATAAAAAATCAACAACAAATTCAATGGGTACTTTATCCACCACATAGGTACGCATGGATTGTAATCGTCGCTTCAATTCCCCCGTCTGTACCGCCTGTATAAAATCGTTCCACATCCAGTGTCCATTTTGAATTAGTGAAGAAGACTTATCTTGACCTTTGACCATGACTCTCTCAAAATTAAATCCTATTGAAATTTGTTGATGATCTACGCTCTCTTCAACAAATAATCGCCCATGTCGATATTCTGGCGAAGGAGTCATTGGAGTTATCCAACAAAATGCATTTCCAACGGAACGAGTCGATAGCATTTTAGGGTTAAGCATATATTGAGGTAATAATTGCGCAATTCGATAGGCAAAATCGGTCACATTATTCACAGAAATGCCAATCATAAGCAACCCTCCCGTTATTTCAGGAACTTTCAAATTAAGGGGAAATAGTACATTCCCACTCTATACTTACAACAGCTACTAATATGATTTTTAATAAAAAGTTTAAAAATTAAAAAGATGTGATTATTTGCATTATTTATATTTTATCACGGATTGTACCACTAATGGCATCTCTACCTACTTTCCTATTTCCCTACTCCCTATCTTCTATCCCCTATCCCTTTTCCCTATCCCCTATTTTTCACCACTCGATATCTTCTGGATATTCCTTCTTCAATCGAATATTTTCCACGGGAACCTGATATTCTCTCGCCGTTTGTTCCACCTCTCGTTTTACCTGTTGATACTCTTTTCCATGTTCAGAAATCCGCTTCGCCATGGTTAACAATTTCTTCTGCCGTTCCTCTTTGTCCATATAAAGAAATTCAATATTGAGCATGTCTAGGTATTGCGTAGCGTACCCACCAACCCATGTGTGTTCATGATGAAGCAAGTTAAAAATTCGAGTAGAAGAAGCTTCTGTAACCGACTCTTTCAGGCATTCTGCAATGACGGATTGAAATAATCGTACTCTTGTCACATCGCTATCCCAGATTACTCGTTTATCCATCAGTGAAAAGGTTGCTTGCTTGGCTTTGGTTTTGGCGTATAGTCGAACAAAGTCATTCAATGCCATCATCACAAAGAAAAGTTCGGGAAAGTAGATTTTAAAACTAAATTGCAAGTTTTTAGTCGGAGTGACCACTTCCATGAACTTCATTTTGTTATCGTCCATCCCGTTGTCAACAAACTCGATTTCACCGTCTCCCATAATCGAGTGTCGGATATCGTATCAAACACCGAGAACCCGCAAACGGGGACCTTCGTAATTTCCGTAATCACCTTCATCACCGACGATCATAAGGAGGGATAGGTATAAGGTATCGAGTTCATAGTAGTCGCCCAAAATGGTGACACCTGCATAATTGGGCGTGGTTTTTGCGTATAACAATGGGGACCTCCTTGGGAATGGGTAATCAGTGACTAGGCTGTGCCGTTGGCACAGAAGGTAAACGCAGTATTAAAAAATTGAGATGCATATATACAAACTTGTGATTTATTCTCACGCAGGTAATCGTATCTTTTCCTATTAATTGTTAAATCGAGCCAGCTTGTATTTATTCATTGCTGACAAATCAATCTTATTTACAATATCAGCCAAATAGAGAAGCATATCAGAAATCTCACTGATCGACATTTGATGCTCAGCATTAATTTCAAACTGACCGACAAAGTATTGAAGGAATTTATCATCTACAATGCCATTTCTGTGTGAGTAGAGATGTCTGATTTGAAGTATTTTTTCAATTTCACCTTGAGTATCCTCATCAAGAATATCTAAATTCTTTATTTGATCGTTCTCTTTAACAAACCCTTTCACACTACCTTTTTGCAGTTTCAGGATTTTTTGTTTAGCCCAGTAACTTATAAACTCTTGCAAATCAGAACAATTCAAAACTTCCTCAACAGTTACTGTTTGTTTAGATTTTAGCGTTGAGGGATTTGCAAGATAAATTTCAAACAACAGATCCGATAAATAGGTTTCAAAATTATCCACAAAAGATGAAAACAATATCCTCGAAAGCACCTTGCCCTCTGGATTACTAGTGGGTATAAGTACATCTTCTGGATATAGAATGTTTCCCAAATCATCTATAATCTTTAATATGCTTTGGTAATGTTCGATGAACCGCGTTTTTGCATTAGTTGCGATTCTATTGTAATCCTCTAAAAGCGTGTTGATTTCTTTGATTCTTGTAAATCCACTTTGTTTAAACTGAATTTCTTGGGGGTTTTTTAAGCTAATTGAATTTCCGATTCTTTCATATATTTTATTTTCAACAGCAATAGGTAACTCTGATTTCTCAACCTTTATTACATAAAGCTTCTTCCTGTTGTAAATCACGTATTGATAGTGAACTCTAGGTAAAGGCGAAAGAAGATCTAATGCTTTATGAGTGATTGAGTTAGCGTGAAAATCTTCGCTTAACCCAATCACCTCAATTTTCCCACCCATACTTTCCGCCACACCTAAAACAATGTATCCGCCGTCAGTATTTGCAAACGAACTTATCAGTTGCGCAATATTCCTTGAAGGTGGCAAAACAGCTTTATATTCAAGAAGTGAGCTTTCTGGTTGTCCGATTAGAGGGATTATTTCTTTTGTAAGATCTATCATCCATACCACCTCTATTCATAAATCAAAACATCTATGAATGCTTTAATTAGACTGGTATTCTATTGATACCCGTGTTTTTTAGTATCTTTCCTAATGTTAAATGTCGAGGTATTTCTATACCGTTATCAATCCACAATTCGGCATTTTCATAATCTAAAGTGTCCTTTTCAGAAGTATAATAAATAATCACTTCTCCATGATCTGAAGGTCTAACTACAACATGTATCGATAACCCATCTTTTTTTATACCCCCAATCACTGTTGTCGCCAGATCCTCCATTTCACTACAATCGTAATTTGGGAGTGTTTTCAAATAATTAATAACGTTATTTTTAGCTCTACTAATTAACCCCTGGGCATATCTAAACATTTCTACTGTCGGATTACTCGTATGAGTGAATTGATTAGCTATATCTTTATCACGCAAAGCCTCCTCCAGCTCTTCTAAAGAGGTAACCCCTAAACTTACTAAAGTTTCCTGAGTAATTTGTTCTCTTTGATTGATTAAACTTAAAGTATGGTTAGCATGTAATACTTTTTTCAAATTTTCCAAATCATCTATTCCGTATTCGTCCAAAATCGCTGAGATAGTTTCTATTTTCTGCATATTCTCAGCAATTTCGTCATCATCGTATAATTTGTATTTGTTTAAGTAAAGATCTCCAAAGAAATCTTTTGCCTTTCCCTCGTTTCCTATAAACCATAAGTAGAGTTTTCGAAAGATTGATTTAGTCTCATCGGTTCTAGGGAACTCAGCAAACTTTGGTGTAATTAATCGTACTATTTCTTCAGCGACAATCCGTAAATTTTTAGTCCTATTTTGGGATAGCTCCATAAATATATTGATATCTAATAATTCTTCTCTAAAATCACTGCCTAATTCGGCTGAAATGTCTTTAATGGTCTCATCGATTTCACCGTTGTCAAGAAACAAATCATCTTTATTTCGAAAATATCCATTTTGATTAGGTAAGAGAGGGTGTTTTTTTAGACTTAGTAAGTTTTCAAAATCTTGTTTGGTTAGAAAAGAAATAAATGAGTTCAACCAATTAAGAGTTTGAGCATGGGTTTCAAACTTTAAAAGTTCAGTTAACCCTATAACACTTTCAGCTTTAGAAATTTCCTGGACAATCCACTTTAATTCTCTTTTATCAACTTCGTTCCATATATCCTGCGACCATTTAGTAATTGATCTTTTTGAAGAAACATCACTTGGGTAAATCATTTTACAAAATTCAAATATTTCTTCCCTTTCTTTGGGGAAATTTTCATCATCAGCAAAAAGCGTAACAAGATAATCACACGCCTGACCTATTTTATCATTCTTGTCGTCTTGTATTATTTTATTTATTTCATTGATGACATCTTCTTGATTTTTAACATAGTATTTAATTTTCCCTGTATAAATTCCTCTGTACAATAAATAGTCTCTGCAATCAACATCTAAAATTAGTAATACATTCTTTAATTCCTCTTCAATTTCCTTATCTATTCTAATGTCCGATCTTTTCTTAAAAATACCATTCTGGTTCGGAATAACTTCATACTTGTCATTGATAACTACATTCAATGACTTTTCATCCAGATTTAATAATTCATAATATGAATTTAACCACTTAATTGGATTGATTGACTTATCAAGTTCTCCCTCAAGTGTATTTAGGTCTTTTCTATTTTGGATAGCATTCGAAATTGCATCAATTGTAAGTTTACTACAATCCGACCATATAATTCGATGCCATTCGTTAATATCAGCTTTTCTTGGTAAAATTGATGGAATCCATAGGTTTATAAGATCCCAGATCTTAATTCTTATTTCTTCTTCTGTTGACCATGGAAACCATACCTTAGGTTCATCGTGCTCATCTACTATTGGGACTCTTTCGTTATTCTCGGTGTCAACTATTGGGGTTCGTAATAACTTTTCTCTTAATGGCGTTGTGATTTGCTTTTCTAACCATTTCTTTGACAGCCAATCCTTTTCCTTTATAGATGGAATCTTCGCCAATAAATAGATATTTCCCCATCTATTCAAAGAAGCGTACTCTAATAATGTAAAGTAGAGTTCAACAGCTTCAACCATGATAGATTTATTTTCTTCAATCTTTGTGTCTGATTTATCAGTTAGATATACTCCGTCTCTGGGTTCAGTAGGATTAAACATTGGATTATTAATTAACACTGGAAATGGGAAACTTTCGGTTCCTATTAGCGGAAAATCACAAAATAGCCTCGGTACCATAGGATTGATATTTTTGATAAAAATTTCATCATTTTGATATTCTAATTCAACAGCAATGCTCGTTTCGTTTTTTGACAATATTGCGATCTTAGTTTCATGCTCTATTTCTTGTATAAGTTGAGAGACTGTAAATATTCTAATACCTTCTTCTTCCTCAATGATTTCTTGCGATAATTCATACAGTGAATTTTCATTTATAATTTTTACCGACTTAATCTCAGGTAAAAAAACCAACAAAAATACCAATGAATTGTGTAAATCCTTCAGTCCCTTTTTAGCTACTTCAATACCATTTGCATCAAGTTTATATCGAAATACTGTGTTAAATTCTGTTGGTTCGAATCGATCCATAGGGATTTGAGAATCAATCTTCTCAAGTGATGCCAATGAACTGTTTACGGATGCTATAATTCCATCTATATCTTTAGCGCTTCTATCAAGCAATAAACTAAATTTTCTATAAGGTTCATCTGGTTCCTTAACAACACTTTCAACTTCAACTATTTCAGAAAGCAAATGAGTAGTAAGAAACCCTGTACCAAACTTTCCAGTGGTTTTTACCTTGCTAGTCCCTTTTGGCTTTCTTTCTTTAGTTGATACCTGTTCAATTAAAAAGGTCAAATTGTCAATCGAAAATGGTTTCCCGTTATGTTTAAACTCAATAAAACCTATCCCATTATTTGTTTGAAAATTAATCTCGATAGATACTCCACTGTCTTCAAAAGCTACATCTTTAGCGTTTTGCAAAAGCTCCCAAATCCATCGTCGTGAGGAATTTTCATTTTCATCCATTCTTAACTTGTCCATTAAATCAAGTATTTTAGTTGCGATAGCATGGTTATAAACCTTGTTTCTTGATTGCTCAATTTTTTCGTTATATGCCATATTTAATCTTCCTTTAAAAATTTATTTAACTCCCAATGATTTTTTTAATCAGGTCATGTTGTATTCTCATTACGCCATCCTATCCTTAAGCCCCTTATACACTTCCTCAAACATGAAATCCATCACCGCCGACTTAAAGTTGCTATCCTCCAATATTCTCATGAAGAATTTCTCGTTCTGCCCCATTCTTCCGATCACAATATCGAGAAATGCCTTCTCATAACTAAACTTGAAATTCTCCTTGGTGTTGCTTTTCGCTTTTTGCACCAGATCCTCATTGTTAATGATGTCTTCCATGATCTGCTCATACGACAGGCGATCTGTCTCCGTAAAGTTCGTTCCAAAACGTTCATTCAATCGATTGATGATCGTAGAAAGTCTATCTTTGGCTTCCTCTTCCGCACCTCTGCCACCATGTGATGTAGGTTTCAGTTCCACCCCACCCTGAACTTCCAGCGAGATACTTCCCTCAAAGATCATGGTGTTACGGTAATACTCCAATGCCACTTCATCAGCTAAATACACATGATCCGTTTCATGCCTGGGGAGCTTTTTCAGCAAATAATTGAGATACACGTACAATTTATGCAATTCCACGTCCACAAACGGTGCAATTTGCAATATAAACGAGTAAGTACGGATTA
This sequence comes from Bacillota bacterium, assembly GCA_021828865.1. Classification (GTDB taxonomy): domain Bacteria; phylum Bacillota; class Bacilli; order Alicyclobacillales; family SLC66; genus JAJZCL01. Next base: position 73,614 of record JAJZCW010000014.1, on the reverse strand, counting down.
ATTTACCAGACGTTGCCTTGAAATCTTCCTGTTCTTCTTTTGCCAAGTTCTTTTTGAATCGTTCCACTGCCCGATCCAAAAGCGCATTCAACTTCTCCTGTGTTTTCGACGTTTTCTTCTTCCCGCTAAATTCTAGATCTGAAACTTCTTTCACCTCTGGTTCGGTATACACTTGATAAGCATCTAGTTCCCGTTGCATGTCATAGAGCAAATTAGGATCAGTCGTGCTTTCCAATCCCGTCACCTCGTAGTAGGGCTGGAAGGCTTCCTTGATCTCCTCAGCCTCGTTCACAAAATCAAGGACAAACGTGTCGTTTTTTCCCTTATACGTTCGATTCAATCGAGATAAGGTTTGCACCGCCTTAATTCCATCCAGTTTTTTATCGACAAACATGGTATGTAAGAGTGGTTCATCAAATCCTGTTTGGTACTTCTCTGCAACAAGCAAGACGCGGTACTCATCGGAGTGGAATTTATCAGGTAACTCCCGTTCTCCAAATCCATTCATGAGCGGCTCCGTATAGGCAACCCCTTTGTCTTGAACGGTTCCCGAAAACGCGACGACGGCTTTCATATCGGTATAGCCATGATCCGCAATATACTTATCAAACGACTGCTTGTATCTGACCGCATGCAAACGGCTCGACGTGACGACCATCGCTTTTGCCCGTCCTCCAATTTTGTGCCTTGTCACTCGTCGGAAATGCTCGATCATGATTTCTGTTTTTTGCGCGATATTGTGCGGATGAAGCGACACATACTTGGCAATCTGTTTGGTGGCTTTTTTACTCGATACTTCAGGATCATCTTCGATCATTTTGGCGACCTTGTAGTAGGTCTTGTAAGTCGTGTAGTGTTGCAGAACATCCAGGATAAACCCTTCTTCTATTGCCTGTCTCATCGAGTACACGTGAAAGGCATGCGGCTTATCGTCTGTACCCATGCGTCCAAACTTCTCAATGGTTTTCGGTTTGGGGGTGGCGGTAAAGGCAAAAAAGGAGATGTTGTCCTGTTTTCCGCTCTTGACAATGGTTTCGACGATTTTTTCGTCGGTATCTTCCCTATTCTCTTCCGCCAATCGATCTGCTTCCATGGCTTCTTCGAGGGTCTTATCGGACAGGATGCTCGTCATCGCTGTGGCGGCTTTACCCCCTTGAGAACTATGCGCTTCGTCAATGATGATGGCATACTTCCCCTTTGCAAACTCCCCGACCTTTTCTAGGATAAACGGAAACTTCTGTAACGTTGTAATAATGATGCGAGTATGATGCACCAGTTCGTGTGCCAGTTGATTCGAATCCTTGTCGATCTTTGCCACCATACCTGCCTTATGTTCCAGTTGATAGACCGCATCCTGCAACTGCTTGTCCAATACCCTGCGATCCGTAATGACAATAACACTGTCAAAGAGCGCTTGATTATCTTGGTTATGTAATTTCGCCAACCGATGTGTCAGCCAGGAAATGCTATTGGTTTTTCCGCTTCCCGCAGAGTGTTGCACCAGATAATTCGTTCCCACTCCCGACAGCAACACATCTCGTTCAATTTCCCTAACCACATCGAGTTGATGAAAGCGAGGAAAAATGACCGTTTGTTTTTGATCAATGATTTCACCTGTGCTATCCAAAATATCTTCCTGTTGAAGAAATACGAAGCGAAACAAAATGTCGATCAAACTATTTCGTTGCAGAACTTCTTTCCATAAATACGATGTACGGTAATCATTTTGAACGGGTGGATTCCCCTTCCCACCATTGTTGCCCTTATTAAAAGGGAGAAAGAATGTCGCTTCTTTCTCCAATCGAGTCGTCATATACACTTCATCAGGGTCAACGGCAAAGAACACAATGGCACGTTTCTTAAACTGGAATAACAGTTCCTTCGGATCACGATCCTCCCGATATTGACGTTTCGCATCCTCAACCGTCTGGTGAGTGAGTGGATTTTTTAGTTCCAGTACAGCAATTGGTAGACCATTTAATAAGACGAGCATATCAATGCTATTGTTGTTTTGATGGCTATAATACACCTGACGGCTGATCGTGAAGATGTTCTTCTCATATAACTCCGTCAGTGTCTGATTCATATAGCTAACGGGCTGATTATAAGCAAGTTTGAGCGAAACGCCGTAGTCTTTGACCCCATGACGGAGACAATCAATCATCCCTCGGCTGTTGAGTTCTTTCGTGAGCCGTTCCAATATCTTGGCGTTGGTCTGTTCTTTATAGACCTTACGAAGCCGATCCATCTCTTTGGACTGAGTACTTTCCAGGAATTCAAACAGGATATCAACATCAAGCGCATATTGCTTAAAATCCTCCAAAGCATGATTCTCGATACGCCGACTTCTGTAACCCGCCTGAACGAGCCATTCTTCAATATTGGTTTCCAACCCTTTTTCGGTATAGTCGATGGTCATGATCTCACTCCTTCGCTGTTTATACAGTGACAGCTTCATCCACAGCTATGTCTCTAACATCAATTTTTCCAGTGACGGCTTCAAATATTAGTGATTGACGGTAATCGTTAAGTTTGTTAATTTGAGTTTGTATTTTTTCTATTAGAAAATCGAACTCCATCATCTTCTCATTTAGAGAATTTGATATTTGTTCCTGCTCATAAAGAGTCGATGGTAAACAAATAAAACATCTTCCTAAGTCTTCTGCATTCAAATGCGGTTGTGCCGCCCTTAACTTTTCTAAATAGATCTGATTTTGTAACACCGTTGTACTTAATAAACAGAAAGCTAAGTATCGAGAATCTACTTTTGTTGCTCTAACTCTTAGGTCATATCCTGGAGATGAGCCTGAATATTCCTCTGTCACAATTGCCGAATCCCCTGTATATGCGCCACTTCTCACCACAAGAATTTCACCTTCTGTAAGCAAAGGTACTCTTTCTAATGGTAAATCCTCTAACTGAGCGTATATCATATCTTTTTTTGTAATTTTGCCTTTACTAATATTTGTTGCCCTTAATATTGGAATCCCCATCTCGGACAATTTCGGTGGTTGACCTAATCCGTAATCAATTTTTGTCAAATATTTTATTTTTATGATAAGCCAATGTTCTGGTATCTCTCCAATCCACTTGATACCAGAATCTTTCATCTTCACATTAGGATTCAATCCTTTTGTCACTGCTTCGGTAATGATCGCCTGCCGTTGTTCTTCCAGTAACTTAATCAGTTTTTCTTTGTCAGCAATGAGAGAATCAATTTCAGATGTTTTTTTATCAAGAAAGTGAACAATTGAAAATTGTTCTTCATTATTTGGGATATTTAGAATTGCACCACCTATATCGTCCTTTGACAAACCAAATCTTGTAATTCCATTAGCACGGGCATAATATTGCTCTCTAATTCGAACGGAATCAAAACAATAAAATAAATATCGACCATTTATAGTTCTTCGGGGTTTAATATGTGCCAGGTGATATCCGCATAAAACACTGTCTAAATCGTCTTGTACCCACGCAGGTATTGCAATATCGTTTGGAGATTCTGAATCTTTAGTTATAAGAACATCATCTTTTCTTAGTTGGAAACGATCAATTTGTTCAATCTTTGCCGTTGCCTGCATAAACTCAATATTAACTGAGATTGTATGATTGTAATAAACATCTACATAATTACATAAAAAAACTGGTAACTCCCCTTCTACAGATTTCTTGTCCACATTACTTAACTGAACATTAGATACATATTTGAGCTTTTTAACCATCCATCCATCAGGTATTTCTCCAATCCATTCCACGCCGCTATCTTTATACTGTTCGTACTTCTTATACTGTGCCATCACCCCAACACCTTCTTTAGCTTGTCCAGAATTTCTGCTTCCAGTTCTTTGATTTCGCCCAGAATCTCCTCTGAACTTCGAAGAGGTGTGTACTTATAGAAATGCCTAGTAAATGGAATCTCATAGCCCACTTTTGTTTTCGATTCATCAATCCACGCATCAGGCACATGCGGTTTCACTTCTCGCTCAAAGTACTCTTGAATATCTTCCTTGAGTGGGACGTTCTCTGTATCCCTCAAGTCAGCATCTGGCTCTGGGTTCCCTTTACTATCAACACAGACATCCGCCGTTTCATCTCTTTCGGATAAAGCGGCAAGTATCGCCTTTAGTATGGGAGCAGGAATCGTCATGTCATGATCCTTGAATGCTTTCTTGAGTTTCTTCGTAAATAACTCCCTGTTTTTATAAACTGTGTGATCAGTTAACGAATGCAATACCTCAATGATTTGCTGTTGTAGATGCTTTCCAGCTTCGATCTCATCGAGTCCAGCTTGTCCTTTCTTCCTAGACGTAGCCAGATTACTGAAAGCCGTTTGTTGGTATAACTCTTTGATTCGTTCCTCGTTCATTTGAAAATTCAACCGAAGCGGACGTTCTACCGTGATCTTTCGATACCCAAAGTCTTCATTGTCAAACCGTTTGGAGTATTCGCCTTCCTTGTTGTCTCCATAGATCTTAACGATCTCGTTAATGTGATCTTTCGACAATTCATTTCGTTTATCACCCATACTCTTTTTCATCTTTTGGTAGAAATTCACGCCATTGATCAGTTGGATTTCCCCTTGTCGAAGTGGGTTCTTCGCATTCGTTGATATCCACACATAGGTAGAAATCCCCGTATTGTAAAACAATTGGTCAGGCATCGCGACAATGGCTTCGACTAGATCGTGTTCCATGAGATACCGTCTAATTTCGCTTTCGCCGCTTCCAGCATCCCCCGTAAACAATGGACTCCCGTTCATGATGATGGCAATGCGTGATCCTTTGGGATTCTCTTTTGTGATGGGTTTCATTTTTGAGACCAGATGCATCAGGAATAGCAACTGCCCGTCACTGATTCTCGGCAATCCAGGGCCGAACCGTCCATGAGAACCCTTTTCTTCGTGTTCCTTTCTTACCGCATCTTCTGCTGGTTTCCACTCTACCCCATAAGGTGGATTCGTGATCATATAGTCAAATTTCATGGTTGGAAACGCGTCATTTGATAGTGTGTTCCCAAACGCGATGTTTTTTGCCTCTTCTCCCTTAATCAAAATGTCTGCTTTACAGATGGCATACGATTCTTCGTTGAATTCCTGTCCAAAAAACTCCAGATGTCCCGTTGGATTATGGTCTTTCAAATACTCTTTCGCCACAGACCCCATTCCGCCCGTTCCCGCACAGCTATCATATAGCGTCTGGGTAATCCCTAGCTTTGTGAGGACTTCATCATCTTCAATAAAAAGCAGGTGTACCATGAGCCGTATCACTTCCCGTGGGGTATAGTGATCACCCGCTTCCCCATGCTCTGAAAATCGTCGAATCAGTTCTTCAAAGATGTAGCCCATATCCACATTCGACACTTGCTCTGGGTGCAAATCAATCTCATTGAAGCGTTTGACGACTAAATAGAGCAAATTGTTCCGATCCATTTTTTCAATCTGCTTGTCAAATTCAAAATACTCAATGATATCTCTTGCTGTTTTGGAAAACCCATTGATGTAGTCACGAAGATTGTCAGCAATGTGATCCGAATCGGAAAGAAGTTTATCAAAGTCGTATTTGCTGACATTGTTGAAGTTCTGTTTCGCCACCCGATTCAGAATCTCATCTCGCGATTCTTGTGGCAATTGCTTGTATTTCTCGTATTGAGCCAGCACTTCATTCTTGGTCTCAGCCAAGACACAATCAAAGCGTCTCAAGACCGCCATTGGCAAGACCACTTTGCCATAATCCTCTTTTTTATACGGTCCTCTCAAAATTTCTGCTATCGTCCAAATAAAGTTTACTTTTTCCTGAAAGTTATTCATGAGTTGTTGTCTCCCCAGTAATCAAATTATCCACTTTCTACTACAACTAATAGCAAAACTATTGATTACCTGTATTTTATTTACCAATTGCAATAATGAGGAAATATATTGTAAATATATTGTAAATATCAAACATACTCAAAATAGTCTCCGTCTATTTTCTTAACTACATAAGTATTTATCGTAGTTACGCCCACATTAAAGTCCATCATTAAATTTGCCAATTGTTCACCATTGATCAATACAATCTTTTTCTCAATGCGTCCGACATAATCTTTTGCTTCCTTTGTAAAATCGGAGGTCGTAATCATAATTCCCTTTTTTGCTCGTTGACCTTCTAGACTTCCAGCAAACGCCTGAATTACAGGACGACCCACTGTATTCTCCCAACGCTTTGCCTGAATGTAAATAACATCAAGCCCTAGACGATCTTCCTTAATAATTCCATCAATCCCCTCGTCACCACTTCTACCAATGGCTTGTCCTGCATCATTTAGAGACCCTCCATATCCCATTGCCACTAGTAGATCGACAACTAAGCGTTCAAAAAACGATGGAGAACACGCTTTCACCTTTTGCAATAGTTCATCGGCTAATGCCTGACGAAGATTTTGATAGCTGTCATCTAATAATTCCTCGGGTGTATCAGCCTGTTCTAATATTGCTGTCCCCTCATTAGTGTTGTTCTGTTCATGGGGACGTTGACGAAATTCTTGAAACTCAGGATACTGCATCAAGAAATTATTGTCGATTTTCGAGGGTGGAGTTGCGAGAACATTTAATCCTCTTTCTGTAATTCGGACAACGCCACGACCCGAACCTATTAGTAATCCAGCTTTTACTAAATAAGAGCGTGCCCATGCTATTCGATTCCGAAATTTAGTTTGCGCTCCACTTTGAAGCATCTCTTTTCGCTCGTCTTCTGTGAGTGAAAATAAATCTGCTAATACATCAACTATATTAGATACCACATGATCATTTCCGTCACGTGTTATCTGAAGTAATGGTAACATTAAAGTTTGATAATCTGGAATCGCCATAATCAAACACCCTATCATAGTTTTTTACTTTTCTTCATTAGAGTCTACTTTGTCAAAACAGCCTCCACATATCGCTTCGCACTTCTCTCAATTTCCTCTTCCGACACATTTCTCGTTCCATTCAACACAAAGGACGGCAGAAATTTTGTACCGATCAAATTACTGGTCGCCTGAAACGGTTTCGTCAATTCGCTGATCGTGAAATGATTCCTGCCTCCCGCCTGATACGCTTCGGACGGGGCACCTTACGTTCATCACGCAAGCTCCTCTAACGGATGAATTCTCGTGTTGTCAATAAAGGAGATAATGAACAAAACAGCTAAATCTCCAACTTAACTTCACTTAATGATACCATAATAGAATGGTATCAACTGTAAATTCACGTCTTTATCTCAACACGATCAATGACTGTAAAGATAGGAGCCTATACATGAAACATTCTTCCTTAGTTTGGTATACAGAACATCGGTTGGAATTTTTAAGAAACCGAATGCAGGAATTAAAAACAAAATTGGATGTGGATGAAACTTCATTAGAGGACTTCCCGTATGAAATGCTGTTGGAATTGATGGAGATTAAGGGACGAATCAAAGAACTGGAAAGTCTCATCGAGCATTCAAAGCGTTGGTGATGATAACCACAGCCACTATCACTTGATTGGCACCCGAATTCCGAGCGTGATTCGTTTCCTTCCTTGTCGCAAAAACAATCGATACGTATACACGCGATTCATCCAAGAGATGATTCCCGTCCATAAAATGGTGGTTCCGATTAACAGTTGTGGGATCTGCATTGCTCGTTGGGTATATGGGAAACTTCCGTGAAAGTGATAGCTCTTCATCCATGTCGTCATCGACATCCATAATGTCAGGATACCCAATAGCAACAGCACGACACTCGCATACCGATCACTAACACTGGCTCCTTCGCGCCAAAGATTCCAATCTCCCGCTAGACGCTCGTTATTCATCTTCACCGTCCGCTTTTCGGCATCCCGTTCAAACGCCACTTCACCCTTTGTGTATCGAAAATAAAGTCTAAAAGCTGAAGGAATCGCAAGAAAAAGAAACCCAACCAGTTCAATTCCGCCAGGTATCCACCAATTCTGTGCCGTGAATGTTCCGATGCCTCTCGTCATCACATACTGCCCACTAAAAAAGAAAATGGCAAAAATACCGACAAAGATCCAGTTCAATATATAGTGATAGCGTTGTATGATTTTTCCCTGTTGAATATGTAAATCCATTAAATATCAGCCTTCCTTCATCTTGTCAATTCGCCTTTATTTCCTGTCCAGTACGCCCCATCGCGAAGCGACCTAATGCCAGCCCTATTCCCCGACCCACTCAATTTCCTAGTCCTTTTACTTTTCCATCAACATCTGTTGAATCGCATGTAGGGTCTTTGCCGTTTCCTTTGTGGCGTTGCGAATCTGAAAAATAGCCACCATCAGTACTATCGCAAGAATTAACCCTACAAGCCAAAATACCGTCAGAATAAGTCCACTAATGCCGACATTCATCATGCCCATGGCACTCCTTTACATGGCCTATTCATGATGTACAATCACGCAGTCACATGTCATTAGTTTCTATTATTCTCCAAACATATATTGAATCCCTGTAAAAGGAGCAAAGAGCATTACCGAACAGTGATGAATCAGTCCCATCGCAAGACCGACTAGAACAGAGTGAATCACCGAAGTATAATCATTTTGGGCTAATGAGGCCGTGTTTCAAATGATGATGCTTTCATACAATCTGTTTTTGTTGTTCAAGTTTGATTCATTAATCGCTTAAGAATACAGATAGCAAATAAAGACATTTCGGTTGAAGTATGTATTTCTTGCCGCCAAAATAATCAAAACCGCTAGATATGTAATTATGAAGTTGTCAGAAAATTATTCGTATAAGGAAGTGTATGAAAAAGCCTAGTATAACATGAATAGTACCTAAAAAAAATGAGCATTGCTCTGTGGATAACTTGCAGAGTTTAACAAAAATTCTCATTAGAACGTTGAAAATAGTAATTCATCAAAACCAATTGAAAGATAGCGACTGACATGGTAAAATGTAGATAAAATGTGCTAGATTCTATGTAAATAAACGTTTGTTGAAGCTAATAAAAATGCACGTGGAATTTAGGTACGAAATAAAGAAAGCGAATTAGGAGGTGAAAGCAGGCAAATGCCTGCAAGTGGATGAAAAGAATACCACCATTTTTGATGACTTCGCTGTTGATGGCAACCACATTGTCAACCCCCGCGTTCGCTTCCACGTCCACTCCTGCAACTACATCCCATCTCGGAGGGTGGAGTGTTGCCGCACAAGATTTTGCAGATTCGTCGTTTGTTATTTCTGGTCAACTGTTGAATAAGTATGGACAGCCCGAAAAAGCCCAAACGTTATCTTTTTCAGCGACGGGCGGGAGGGTTCAACCGTCCCACATCAAAACAAACGCAATAGGCAAGTTCCAACTCACCTATTACCAGAAATCCTACCCACAGGCCAGCCCATTCTTTTTTCATGTGTACAATCAGTCGAAACATTTGATTGCCACAGAAATGATAGAACCGCAACTATTTCTCAATGAATCAGGCAGTGTGGCGTTCGGTGGTGGATACATCTATGTGGCGGAGACAGGTGGAGTCTTTATGTACACCCCCACAGGAAAATTGGTGAAACGCATTTCTATCACTTTTGTACCGCAGGCATCTGTATATCAAGGGGGAAATCTGTATGTCGTAGATAAATATCGGCCACAGGTGACCATTATCAACCCTATTTCCACCACAGAGGAGACTGAGCCAGCGTCCGAATCGCTACTCACTCTCTTTCAGCCTCCACAAGAAAATATATCTGGCGGGAACATTGACTACTCCATCCTTAATTTAAATTCCAATGCCAAGACCATCACGATTCAACGAACAAACATGAACACGGGGAAGTCGTTGCCGACACTGCAAACGAACATCCCATTTTATTCGAATGACTTCACCATTCAAAAATTCGGAAATTTGCTGTATCTGAACTCTGCGATACAAGCCAGTGTTTATGTCCTTAACGCCAACAACGGGAAGCTCGTGCAATGGATTCCTTTGTCGCAACTCAAACGGGTATATGATGCGCAAAAGCAGGAGAACGTGGTAGAGTTCACAAATTCCACAGGGGGGAATAGTAACTCTGCGTTCCCGCAAGGCGTATATCCTGATGGAAAATATCTCTACACCTCATTTGTCGGTCCACAAGACTTATGGGGGATTATCACACAAACCCCCATTCAGTAATAAAAACGCTCAAGGTAATCCACCATCTGGTGGTTTTTTTGTGTCACACAAATTGAACGCTCTCCCACCTACTTCGTTGAGGTGGGAGTACTCTCGTTAGTTGAACCATAGACAAAATAGAATTAAAAATATACGACTAGACTATAATTTACTATCGATAAAAAGTGAATTGGGCTACTCTTAGCGTTCTATACATTAATCGTCCTATTATAGATCATTCTGTGTAGTAAAATACAATGAAGACAGGGATTAGGTTGACTCTACCGAGTCCCAGGTATTAGGCAGTAATTATCCATCGCGTTAGTTATTTGCCGTTATTTTTCCAAACTACATCATTCCAGTCCCTGGATTTTCCTGCGCGAAGTGCCCTAAAGCGCCAGCGCCCCTTTAACAGACCCTCTCTCCCTTTGCGGAGCGACAGCGAAGCTCCCTATTCTTTATCATCATCCACTATCGCGTCCTGGAATTCCAACATTTTTAATCGCTGTCTTTCTCGCTCATCCCCCATGATGATCTTGGCATAATCCAGCCCTGTTTGTCGCTTGATTTTATCCAACGCCTGATGAAATAGCTGGCTCTGCTTTGTCTCTTGAGAAAGTCTTCTGTTGTAAGCGTGCCGATGGCGGGAAAGGTTGGTAAGTCTGCCCGTAAGAACACCTCCATAGGGATTAGTGGCGATCCAAATGGATCGCAGGGGTTAGTAAGAAACAAATACTTTCTATTCCACATATCGATTTTACAATAAATTCAATTTCCAATCATCATCTATTCATACGTGTATCTCGATTAAACTAATCTCCCTACGCGACAATAGTCACGCCTGATCCCCCTTCTTCCACGTTATAAATTGACCTTATCTGCCTAATATATGAAGTCCAATAAATACACCAAATGGCTCCATGCCAACTTACAAAGGACTAAATCACAAAGAAGGTGGGATCTTCTCATGACCATATTATGGATTCGTCTTTTTCTCAGCCTGCTCACCATCGGGCTAGTGGTCAATTTGTTTCTCAATTGGCGCAATGAACTATTCATCTGGAAATACAAGCACCAGATCCGCAAAACCTGGTACACCATCAACTTGATAGCTGTGTCCGCTTATTGGCTCTGGCATCCTGTCCCACTGTACGGACGATGGCAAACGATAGGGATCATCGGAATCATACTTATCTTTATTGACGTCTTTGTCTTGGTAGGCGCAAACTTTAAGAAATTTGAATCAAAGGAAACAAGGCACATTGTCAAAATGATGAATGATCAAAAAAACTGGTACAGGGAGGAACGCCAGAAACTGTTTGTCTTCTTACGTGTTCTTCAAAAACAGGCGATTGGCAGTGAATGGGATCTTGATCGGTTGGAGGAATTATTAGAGACGATAGCAGGATTTGAAGGGATAGAGGTTCACATTTTACCGTTTGACACTGAAGAAGCTAAAGAACAAGTGACTTCATCGCGTAAGATACAAAAAATCTTGGCAAATGGCGAGTCCTACTACGATGAGAAACATCACACTGCCCTTTTCCCTGTGACTATCGCTGGCTCTCCCTCCGTCATTCAACTATCTTCTGAACACACCCCGATTACGGAGATTGATGGATGGATGGTGCTGATGATGGCAGTTATCTATGATCTGGTAACAGCGGAGAAACAGGAGATAGAACAGGGGATAGGAATTAGGGAGTTAGGAAGTGCAAACATCCGCAGAAGCGAACGGATTGAATTGCCTACGCTGGATGACAGTCCGCAGACAAAACGGATGGAGAGGGACGTGGAGAGATTAGCTAGGAAGTAAGGCGCTTCGCGAAGGAATAAAGAACGGGCGCTTCGTTCTAGGAGGCGTGAAATTCAGATAGAATTTGCATCATGTATTAAATTTGGCAGATGACAAGACGGGCATTGCTCGTCTTTTTATCATCTCTCATGGAACATCAGTATATATTTATGAATTTTGTTTAATATTTGTCTAATTATCGTTTAATCTGTGATATAATGCAAAAAGAATTTAATTCCATAAGACAGGTGAATTCAATCATGAAAAAGTCAATTACCAAAGAAGAATATTTAGAGCGTAGAAAATCGGAGTCAAGATCACAGATCCGTCTGTCACTTGGAATTGGTCCAATCTCTTTTGATCGCATGCTTGAACAATTAGGAATTAATGTATCGGATGATAAGGCACTTCGGATTAATCGGAAAGACAAAGAAAATGGATAGAATGAAGAAAGGGAGAAGGCGCTGATCTATCGACCAGCAGGGAGGAGTGGAAGCAATCCCCTCATGAAACGCATTACTTATAGAATAAGCGATAATCTCGATCAACCGTCATCCATCTATCGTTCACAAATTCCTGATTGTTTCACAGCACAAAGCCATCGGTTTCCTTGGTCAAACGCTCCCCGACTTGTGCTAGAGACTGTGCCATTTCCGCAATATTTCCGATTTCTTGCGTATTGCTAAGTATCTGGTCTTTTGCACTTTTTACACGTTGGACGGTCTCTTGCAAAGTGTGTTGTGCAGACTGTTGCACAGCTTTCACAGTATTAGCGCTTTTTCCCACTTTCCCCACTTCAGATTGAACCAATTGAAAGACACTCACGACTTGATCAACGGCATTGACCACCTGCATAAATGCATCAATGATCGTATGCGTCCCTTGCTGTTCTTTTTCTACCGTAGTTTCGGCTTGTTGGATCGACTCTGACAACAAGTGTATTTTTTGTTGAGCAGACGACATTTCAATATTGGTGCTATCTACCAATTGCCTTGTTTGGTCAGCCAGTTTTCTCACTTCATCCGCAACAACTGCAAAACCACGCCCCGCTTCACCTGCTCTTGCTGATTCTATGGATGCATTTAATGCCAATAAATTAATTTGTTCTGCTACGGATTTAATTTCCATAGCAACACCGTTTAAGCCTATAAACCCTTGAATCACTTCCTGTAAAGTTTGTTGCATTTGTGACATGGAATGAACCAATTCTTGTAGAATGAGTTGTGAATTCTCTGAACTGGTGATTCCGTTTTGAAACATCTGATGAAATGCATGCAGTGACTCTTCTGCCTGAGAAGATTCATGAAGTAGTTGCTCAATATTTTTTTCCATGCTTTGCGATTCTTGAGAGAGAATAGTCATATTGTGTTGAAAGTCAATCACATGATCTACAGAGGATTCTAATCCTTGTCTTGCTTCATTACTTATTGTAGAAACTTCCTCAGTATGAGCGGAAAGCTCTTGAGCATAACTATTTAACTGTTCCGCTTCTTTGGTAACTGCACGCACAGTATGGCCTACCGTCATAATAGCCTTAGACACTGCTTTTATAATTTCTCCCCACTCGTCTTGCGTGATGGGAGGAGTTGTCTGTGAAAAGTCAAGCTGTTCCAGTGGGGTAACCATATCACGTATTCGATACACATTATTCATTACCTGTGATACTACGTACCATCCCGCTCCTATAATTATTAGAATAAGCAATGCAATGCCAATTCCCCCTACAAGTTCAGCTTCCCATAAAAAAGACGCGAATGCTTGGATTTTGGCATCCTTTTGTGCTAATTGATTCGCTTCGAATTTCTGTAATTTAATTACTGCCAATCCTTCATTTTGATGTATTACGCCTTGTAGTGCTTGATGCAATTCCAAAAGGGGGGCGGTATCCTGTGTGTGTACAATTAACCATTGTAGATGATTCTTCAGATCCATTAATGTAGAGGAATTGGACGAGATCGCCAGCTTCTCCGCATCGTTTTGCGCGATCAATGCATACTCATACTGTACCGTATGTTTTTGGATTTTATGATTAAGTACACTTAACGTTGTTTGGTTATACAAAGCTCCTGCAAACATCAGCAAATCAATGATAACAATTCCCGCAACCGCACCATATAATTTGGTACGAAATTTCAATGTTATCCCCCCACAATGTTCTATTACATCATCCATGCATCCGTTTTATATGAAAATATTTATTTTCAATTCATCTATGGAGAATTCAAAATAACATAAAACACAGGGCATTCTATCCATTTCCTTTTAAAAAATATTTTATAAAATGCCATTTACCATCACTAGCATTGCATTAAATTTGGTCACCCTTTGTCAAGTGGGGTGTCTTTTTATTTTCCTTGTTATTTCAGAGTATTCTGAACAAGTTTTTTGTCCACTGATCCAAGATCGTAACACTCGTATAGCAGGTCGTCCTTCATCCATTTTTAGGAATATGTCGTTAGAGGATCGGGTCGTACATCAGTTCATCCAGATGCTTAGTATCTCCTTGCTCATACTGCTGGAGCGTATAGGCAAAGATTTTATCCACAGGATACGCCTGTCTGCCGCTCGATTTTCGTGTCCCTTTTCGCTGTAGGCTGTGGATAAGCTCCTGAAACGGTTTTGCCCACATCTGTTGGACAACTTTGTACACTTCCAACAGTCGTTTCTTGCATCCTGTCCGTTGTCGAATCTTGACCAGTAATCCATACGTGATCAGCGCCAACCACAGTTGATTGTAGACCGCCCACTTGCTGGTTCCGTAAAACCGCTTGATGACCAGATGCTGTTTAATCCATTTGAAAAACAGTTCGATCTGCCAGCGTTTGCGATACAATGCGCCAATCTCCTGCGCGTCCAGATCCAAATCATTCGTCAGGAGCTGAACGGTTCTGCCATCGTCCCCGCGCACTTCCACCAAGCGAAGTTTCGCATGCATCCAGTACCCTGGATACTGGCCTAACCAAATAACCGCATCCCGCAACACGGGGGAGTTAGGATCGACAGGACGCTCCTCTTCCACCTCGCGAATGCAGGCATTGTGCTTAAGTCGGGTGACAAACCGTGTCCCTGATTCACAGTACTGGTCAAACTTCTCATAAGCCAAGTATCCGCGATCAAAGAGGTACAACGCATTTGGGTCCACTTCGATCAATTCATCCATTTGCGACTTGTCCGAAGGACGGGCAGGCGTCAGGATCGCCTTGTCAGGGATCGTGGTGCCGTCGGCAATGACCACCCGTTGATGCAATTTCACGCCTGATTTGGTGGAGCGGAATTCGGCCCAAGGGAATCTCTCCAAACACATTGTGACGGTGGAGGCATCCACGATGCAAAGCCGTTTCGACTGCTCCATGGCATCTTGCGGACGATGGATTGCCAAGATCGAACTCATCACTTGCGAAAACATCGTTTGCAATTGCTCAGGATTCATCGCTCGGAGTTTGCGGGAAAGTTGTGCCGTACTAATAGAAGAAAGTCCGAGTTCTCGCTGTAAGTCTGGATTTGCCCGCACGTGGAGGCTGAGATCCGTTAAGCTTGCCACTTGGTGAGTTTGCGCATAGACCATCAGTTTCAGCCAAATGGAGACAAATAACTTTTTCGTATAGCGATCCAACTTCAATCGGTCAATTTCTTTTGAAATCATTGACCAATCTAACCCGTTAAGATATTCCGTAAAAGTAGATTTCGTGGTATCCTTGTCCATAGGGACTCCTTTGGTTTAGAGTCGGACAGGACAACCTGTTCGTCTCTATACTAAAGGAATTTTTGCATTTTGGGGCACAAAAAATGGATCATACGATCAATTTGCAAAAAGGCTTGACAAATCCGAATTTTCTTTATGCAAAGCTAGTGGTTTTACCATAATTATATATTTTCCCAGAAACTGCTTGTAATTCTTCTTTCGATAATAGTTCCGGCTCTCCAATAGCCACTGCACGGTAATAGAGTTCTGCCATTTCCTCGACGACTACCGCGCGCTGAAAAGCCTCGGGAAGAGAAGCACCTGTCGCAATCACACCATGTCTGCGTAAAAGTGCTGCGTGGTACTTATCTCCTAGTATCTCCACTGCTGAATCAGCCAACTCCTGTGTGCCGTATAGTTCGTAGCTTGGTGTAATAGGAATTTGTTCGCCTCCAAGCATGGTGACCATATAGTGAATCGCAGGTATCGACTTGCCCAAAATCGCGAGTGTGGTCGCATACATGGAATGGGTGTGGACAATAGCACGTACATCCTTGCGTGCGTGATATATCCCCAGATGCATGGAATACTCTGAAGAAGGGGCATTGCCTTCCATCCGCTCTCCGTTCATGGTCATCAAGGTCACTTGTCCAATACTCAACTGCTCGTAATCACTTCCTGTTGGAGTGATGGCAATAATGCCCTTTTCCCGGTCAATAACGCTTAAATTACCAGATGTTCCACGAACCAACCGATCATTCAGCATTTTTCGACCATACTCCACAATTTGTCGTTGGTAATCTTCCTTTTCCGTCAACCTGCACGCCCCTTTTCACGGATTACCCTCTAACTTTATTGTATTACAATCACTCCTAACGTGGCTACTTATGAATCACGCCAACAAAAAAGCCCCTTAAGCTTATCGCCTAAGGAGCATTTACTGATTTCTTTAATGATGGTGATGGTGACCGTGGCTGGCCAGTTCTTCTTGCGGTAGTTCCTGTACAAGCGCAATATCCGTAGGAGACTGTACTGTGCTCCATAGTAAATTCCAAGACGATCCTTCATTTACCCGCCAAAAATTCAACTCGTTAGCCTTAGCCACGCTGTAGGAATGCGCACAAAATGCCTCCGGTGGAGAAATCACCGATTCCACATTCTGCTCAAGGAGCGCATTCACTACTGCAATCCTACGTCCACTCGACACTGACATGGCTGGATTTTGAAGCTCGTACTCCTCTTTGCTTTCGGTGTCCCGAATTCGAATGATATCTCCGCTCACAAGCGGTACTACGGTTTGTCCGTCTTCCGCAATCACTGCTGCAACCTTCATTCACTAATCGCCCACTTTCCGATTAAAGTTAACTATCATTCATGGTTCATGATTATTGTATTACTTGATCATTCTCACTTCAACAATTGCCTCATCTAATAAAGAAATTGTTATACTAGCCATATAATCATATAAAAAAATGGGAGCTTAAGCCATTGAATCAGCGTATGCTTTGTAAGGGAGTCAATACCGTCGCCGCGCTGCTGTTCTCCGAGTGACCTCGTTACTGGCGAGTTACCTTTTATGTTCAAGTTACTTGACTATCAACCAACACTTTGGAAACCTACAAATACATTGGTCATCCAGGGAATCATGACGCAATACATGAATTTTACCACCAATCCGATTGATTATGCACTGTTATATCAATCACAATGAAATCAAAGCAGCTTTTGCCATTAGCAAAAAAGTCAGCCAATTGCCCTCCACCGCAATTCATCATGCATCCAACAGCAATAACTGGGCGGTGGATGGCATCAAAACCACTACCGGCAAACCACTTATGGCGGTGGATCCCCACTTGAATCTGACGCTTCCCGCCATCTGGTATCAGATCAGTGCTAAAGATACTAATTACAATTTCCAGGGAGTCATCATTCCGGTGATTTGGTCGTTCTGCTGATATTGGTATTTGGCGTGATTCTCGCCCTCGCTGGTACTTGGCTTGGCCATGCTATTCGAGCCATTGCATTTAAGTCTCATCGTGCCTAGTATTAGAGATCGTCCTATATATCCACAAAAAACGGGGAGTTATCCACTAGTGCTGTGGAAAACTCCCCGTTTTATCCTCCCATTTCCATATCAATGGATAAGAGATATGATCTTTTCTGAAATTTTGTCGAGTGGCAACTGAATTTCGACAGCACCAATTTCATAGGCCACCTTTGGCATTCCGTAAACAATAGAGCTGTTTTCATCCTGCCCAATGGTCCTTGAACCTCTTTGCCGCATGGTAAGCAACCCATTTGCCCCATCGCGCCCCATCCCAGTAAGAATGACCCCAAGTGCATCATGACCAGCCACCTTTGCCACCGATTGAAACAATACATCCACGGAAGGACAATGGCCATTGACGCGCTCGCCTTGGAAGCATTCGATACGGTAGTAGTCTCCTGTTTTCGCAATCCTCATGTGTTGATCACCAGGGGCAATATAGGCATGTCCGTATTCAATGATATCGCCAGTCTGAGCCTCTTTGGCCTTGATCTCCGTTTGCTGATTCAATCGATCCGCAAACATCTTAGAAAATACGGGAGGAATGTGCTGGACGATGACAATTCCCGGAAGCGTTGGCGGCAACCCTTTTAAAACCTGAAATAAGGCCTCCGTCCCCCCTGTGGAAGCGCCGATCGCAATCAATTTAACCTCGTGGTGTCTGCGTACCGAAAGATTTTCCACACTCTGAACATCGACCTTTACCGTTAGTGCTGTTTTGATCAATTCGACAATAAACTGTTCCACTGCTTTGGCAGATTGAAGATCTGGTTTCTGTATTATTCCCAACACCAAATTGGTACTAAAATCAGGGAGATTCTGTTCGTTTCCGACAAAAACTACCGGAATGTTAAATTGATAAATGGTCAAAAACCGGATACTGCTTATTATGATATCCGGGTGGACGTTCGCCATGATTTCCCTAGCTTCTCCAGTACTTATGGCCTTGCCCACTACCTCCAATTGCGGTTCGGTTGCCAATCCGCGCGCAATGATTTCCCTGAACAGATTATTTTCATCCACCACCAACACTCTGATACGTCTTTTGCTTGAAGTAATTTGCATCATTGCCGCTTCATTCCTTATTAAATAATGCCCGCAAGGTTAAGGATCAGGCTGATACTTCCGTCTCCAAGCAATGTGCATCCAGCAAGCCCTTTAATCTTCCTGATGTTTGTAATGTATTTGGGAAGTGATTTGACCACGACCTGTTGTTTACCAAGCAGTTCATCGGCAAATAAACAATGAAATTTGCTTTCATATTCTATCATCAGGAAAATCCCCTGTTCAAAGTCTTCGTAATCAGGGTCCACGCCAAACAACGCGTGCAATCTGATAATAGGAAAGCACTCCCCGCGTACCATGATCATTTCGTTGCCATCAGGATCGATAATCACGTCTTTACTTAATGGACGGAATGACTCTTTAATTGCTGTGGTTGGGATCGTATATCTGGATTTTCCCACTCTTAGGTTCATTCCGTCAATGATTGCCAAAGTCAAAGGAATTTTTAGGGTAATTGTAGTCCCTTCATTGGGGGCACTGTCCACCAACACAGAGCCGCCAATGCTCTCAATGTTTTTCGTGACCACATCCATTCCCACGCCACGTCCGGAATATTCCGTGATCTGTTCATTAGTAGAAAAGCCTGGTAATAAGATCAAATGGTAGATTTCCCGATCAGTCATTTCCTGTTCAGGCTTGTATAATAAGTTATGTTCTCTTGCCTTTTGCAGAATCCTCTCTTTGAGCAACCCTTTCCCATTATCTTTCACCTGAACCAACACATCGCTACCAGAATTCTTCGCTTCAAGAATCACCCTAGCTGGTTCTGTTTTCCCGCTTGCTTGCCTCTCTTCTTTTGGCTCAATGCCATGATCGATCGCATTTCTCACAAGGTGCATCAGTGGATCGGAGATGTGTTCAATGATGTTTTTATCCACTTCAATCTCTTCCCCGATAATGACAAGTTCTACGTCTTTATCGAGTTTCTTGCACATGTCTCTGACAATCCGGTTCATCTTGTGAAAAGTAGAGGCGAGCGGAACCATTCGAATGGACATCGCGATGTCCTGCAGTTCCGTAGTGATTTTCTGAAGTTGTCGGGCTGCCTTACTAAAGTTGTCGAGCTCTAACCCATTCAAATCAGGGTTATGAGTCACCATCGCTTCCGCAATGACTAATTCCCCCACTAAATCCATAAATTGATCCAGTTTTTCCACATTGACACTAATCAAATTCTGTTGAACCACAGCATGAGGTTCTTGTGAATTGTCGTGAACGTTGACTGTAGTTCTTGGCTTTTCTTTGACACTCTCTCCTTGTGTGTCTTTTGTAGGCTCAGTAAACTTTCCATAATCTTTTCGATTCTCCACTTTTGAGAACTCTAGCGTTTGCAAAAAAATGGTTTGATTCAAAAAGTCATTGATCTCATCGAAACTATGACTGGTTTTTATATATAGTTGAAATCCATGTTCCTTGATGACTTCGGATGAATCGTTGTTCTCTAGAATATCCTTTGGCTCATAAAGCACTTCATCGACAAGGTCCTGCAAATGATGAACCACCGTGTATGCACGGATGTTTTCCATTTCGCAGCCTTCTTCAAATCGGATCAACGCCTTAAACATTTGGAGATGGTCAGGCGGCTCTTTTAACGATTGCAAAAAATTCCTCACTTGTCCGTTTAGCCCTTCCGCATCTCCATCAGGGTCACTGCCGCTCTTGATCTTGTCAAGTTCCAGTTTAATAAAATCTATGCCTTCAAATATTAAGTCGGTTAAGGAATCATAGTCGATCTCTTCTGGATGGTTTTCTCGCAAATAATAAAATACATCCTCAAGCGAATGGGAGAAAGAGGAGATGTTTGAATAGTTCATCATGGCAGATGAACCTTTGATGGTATGCATAATGCGGAAAATTTCGTTGATTTCATCTGCTGTAAAAGATCCTGATTTTTCACTCGACAGAATAATTTGTTCTAATTGCTCTATATTCTGTTCCGTTTCAAATATGTAGACATCCAACATCGATTCCATTCCACTAGGCGCAGACATGGCACTCCCCCCTAAAATCAAACGACCGTTCAATGTCAGAACGGTCGCCCACTCACCAGTTTTCGATGTCGTCAACTTGCAGCCATAAAAAAATTATCGTTGCAACCCGGCGATCATAGACGACCAATATCTCTTGCCCTTAGACCCGTAGCTTTGCGTCCCAATATTTCTATCGGTTTGCCCATTCGATTATGCAAATCATAGCTCAATCATATTGTAATAATAAGTTGCATACAGACTAGTCCATTCTGGTGATGAAAGGACAATTATCTATTTAAGTGCTGACGTAAAAACGCTGCAATTTTCGGATAAACAATGCGGCGATTCGAAAGTTTCACGATACCGTGCCCTTCATCTTCAAAACGCATGTACTCGACAGGATGGTTGCGCTGTCTGAGCGCGTCTACCATTTGTTCTGCCTCATTCACGGGAACGCGTGGATCATTTGCACCATGAATCACCATGAGCGGCGCAATAATGCGATCAACGTGATGAATCGGAGACACGCGGTCAAAAAATTCTCCGTCTTCTTCTATGGTTCCATATTCACTTTCACGCAGGTGGCGTCGGTACGGGCTCGTGTTTTCAATGAATGTGCGCAAATTGGCAATCCCTACAATGTCCACTCCAGCCGCCCACAGTTCAGGGTAATGAGTCATCGCGGCAAGTACCATAAACCCGCCATAGCTTCCTCCCATCACTGCAATTGATTCCTTCCTAGCATTCCCCTTCTCAACCAGCCAGTCAACCGCCGCTGCCAGATCTGCCACAGAATCCATTCTTTTTTGTTTGTTATCAAGGTTCATAAACGTCATGCCATAACCAGAACTGCCCCTCACATTGGGAGCAAAAACGGCAAGTCCCTCTTGTACAAAGTATTGGATCACCAGATTAAATGAATTTCGGCTCTGCGATTCAGGCCCTCCATGTACATAGACTACGACAGGATATGGTCCACTTGTATCTGCCGGTTTGTAATATAGCGCATGAATCGGAAGCCCATCGAACGAATGGTAAGCCACCGATTCAGGTTCAACAAAATGAGTGTGCGAAACACCAGAAATGCTGGCATATGTCTTTCTTTCCAAGTGCCCTTTATGTAAGTCATATTGCCAAATTTCCGTCCCGTATCGGGGACTGCTAAGAGAAAATACCACACTCTCACTGGTAGGGTTAAAGCGCACCCCATCAATCACCCCTGCAGGCACATCAATTTTAACAGGTGATGGATTCAGCGATTGATGACCTCTCCCCCGCACCATAAAAGCGAGGCGAGATTGACCGTCTTCGTTCAATGTGTAAGACAACCAGTTGCCGTCTGGTGAGCAATGGAGGTCTTCTGCATCCCATTTTTCATCGACGATAAATTCCCAATCTTTCGAAATGGTATCTAATCGAAGGATTCTCATATATTCGCTGTTCCAGGAGGTAGAGCAATAAATCTGCCTGCCATCTTTTGAAAAGACCGGTGTGTGGAACAAACCTTCGCCAAGTGGAGCCGTCACTGATTGCAGTTGGGATGACTCCCAATCCATCAGCAGCAATTCATTGCTTAAGCTGGAATAATTGCGAGAAACAAGTACTTTCTTGCCATCCGGGCTAACCTTCCTCACGTAATTCGTATGATCGCTTGCCAGGATTAGTTGATGATGATCACTCGCTGCATCATAGAGGTAGATATCGAAATAACGACCGGTACGCTTATTACTGCTATAAAAAAATGCCCGTTTTTTGGGCACCCAGTCACCAAAGTGATAGATGTGCGCTTCATCATTCGTAATATTCACTACTTTTTCGCCCTTGCGATCTGTCAGCAATAATTGTGCGTTTTCAGTGCCCCCCTGGTCCGCACTGATGCAGACGAGATCAAATTGGGGATGTACTGTCACGTTCATCACACGATCTTTAAAAAAAGTTAGCTGCCTAGGCCATGGAACTCCTTTTTCCTGAACCCATACTTGTGGAATTCCCGTGATATTGGAGATAAAAAAAAGGTCGTGTTCATCGTAGGAAAGAACAGGGTTGGTAGCGTAACGAATTTCGAGATAACGCTCAATCGGTATACGATCACTTTGATGATTCAACAAGTTGTTCACTCCTTCTCTGTTAGACCAATTCATCCACCCGTATCATACCACGCCATCCTACCCGCTACACACAAGTAAGATGGTGGATTAATTAAATAATTTATAATTATATAAATTATTATATAATAAATTGGTCGTTCAAATAACGCCTCCACTTAAAATACTTATTTTTATTTACCTAAAAAATGATATTATATATTTATCATTTTTTACAATTTTATTCGAATGGTATGTTATAACTATCTATATAGTCCTTAAAGACCTCAATTCCTATCAGATTGCTCATCATAATAGTGATTACATCTTGAAAGGAGGTTGCTATTGCTTTGATCAATTATGCAAATGCCTGGCCCAATTACTATGCGGGGGTACTATGGCTCGTCGTGTTCATCGTATTCGTTTTTCTTAAATACCCTCATCACAAAGGGGGTGGCCAATCATGAACTGGACTGCTGCTATCAGAAAAAAACTATCCGAGCAGTTAACTTGGGAAAACCTGCTTCCTTCTGAACAGCCTGTTTATGTCTCTTCACTCGTTTACAGTTTTGGCGTTTTTACGTTGAGCGCTCTTTTTGTCGTCATTGTCTCAGGTATAATCATGGCTTCAAAGGGAACTTTATGGTATCAGACTTCCCACTTGGGATACTTTTTTAGAAATATACACTTCTGGAGTGTACAGGCTTTCTTTTTCTTCATGACCATGCATCTAGTGGGCCAATTCTTTATGGGCGCATGGCGCGAGGGTCGCGCTTTCACTTGGGTTCTCGGTGCGCTGTCCTTTGGGATTGCCGTGGTCACCGCATTTACCGGATATCTTTCAAGAGGGGACTTTTTCGCTCAGTGGAACCAGGTTCAGGCCAAAGATGCATTCAATGGCTCAGGACTTGACGGCTATATTAACGTTCTCAATAATGGACAAGTTTATGGCCTTCATATCGCAGTCCTGCCTATCGTTCTCATCATCCTTGTGGGTTGGCACCTTTTGCAGGTTCGACGTCTTGGTGTGGTTCCCCCATACCCTGAGAAAGGCAACCAGGAGGGAGACGCCCAATGAACAAGGCGAGAAGAGATCCAAATTCATTTCCACAAAAAGACTTTGATTTGATCAAAGAAGGTACTATCAGTCTTGTGATTGTCGTTATTCTGGTGGTGATAGTTTCACTGATCTGGAAAGCCCCATATAGCCCGGCGATCACCAATCAGCAAATTGCGAACAGTAACCCTATTTTGTTTGAACAAACTGCATTAAATGATCTGGATGGACAAAGCGCGATGGCCACCTATGGTCCTCCTTACAATAACGGATGGAAAGGGAATATCACGGCAGCACAATCGATTGGCCCACTGAACCCAGAAGCCTGGTGGGGAACGCCGTATCAGGTGATTCCATATTCAGCTGATGTGATGACCCCCTTACAAATGTTGGCCACCGCATCTAGCAATAGCCAACTCAAACAGGCTTTAGCCACGTATACTTCTGCAAGTCCTGCACAACAACAGACTTGGGACCAAAATTACAACAATGCGTTGGCAAAAGCTAAAGTGGTAAATGGAAAAATGGTGGTTCCATTTGGCTCCTACGGCCCTGTTGCACTCATGATGAAGGATGAATGGTCGATGGGCAAATCCGGCTTGCTCTCGGGTGCGCTTAATCGTGAAACCAATCAGGGTGTCTATCGTTGGAACGTCCAAAACGACCTCCTCTTCCTGCAAGGAGCACCGCTAGAGCAAATCGCCAAAAGCAGAGACATACTTGGGGGACAGTGGGGAATCAATCATGATGAGGTGGCTGATCCAGGCCCATGGTGGCTGACGCCTTACACGTTCCTCTATCAGATTCCGCCCTATAACACGTCCTCTTCAGGAGATGAAATGGCTGCATATTCCGTGGGAATTCTATTCTTGTTATTGTTGCTTCTACCGTTTATACCTGGCCTGAATAAATTGCCGAAAGTGTTACCGCTTTATAAAGTAATTTGGCGTGATTGGTATAAACGCAACGTTTAAGCCTGGAGGGATGTAGATGAAAAAAGGCCTAATGTTATGGGTCATCTGGCTTCTCGCTCTGGCAACAGGAATATATGGAACTGCGCTTGTCTATGAAGGAAGCATTGGCAGGCACCCTATTGATCTGATTTACGGAATCCCTATCTTATTGTTAGGAATTTGGGTGACGGGAAATGTGCTCGCATCTGCCAAGCAGTCCTATCGGAAGAATAAAAAGAGAACCACTCGCGCATAACCATGTGAATCTCAAGGCCCACGGGTGTGGGTCTTGAGATTTATTATTTCTTGCAAAGGGGAGATTTCTCGTGCTGGACGAAATCATGGAAGAACTAAAGCAAATGCCGGAAGAAGAACTCCAGGAAATCTTTCAATTGATCCAAGCAAAAAAAGCGACCTATCATCATCCGCTTGCTTTTGTGCAGGAGATCATGCGATTTAAGCAGATCGACAAGGAAGTGGGAGTCTACTCCTATTCGATGACGATTTCAGATGATCTACTGAACCGTTATGGCATTTTACACGGTGGATTGATGACTGCTTTTGTCGACACGGCCATGGCAGAAACAGCATTTCAAATAGACCCTACGGTAGAAAGAGCATTCACCCTCAACATCACCGTTGATTTTATCAAACCGGGACGTGAAGGCGAATTGACCGCAAAAGTTCATGTCATTCAGAACAGTCGCGTCATTATTGTTTTTCACACGGATGTCTTTGACAATCAGGGCGAGTTGATTGCCACTGCGCTCGCCCATTTTTACAAACAGCACAAGCGTGGGTAAGCAAGTGTGTCATGCAGACTCTACGGAGTCACCTTCACGGAGCCCATCATATAGCCATTGTGATTCATGGCCCAACCTTTGTTTTGACCATCACAAGGTATAATGCAACGCCAACTGTAAGTCCCCGCCTTTTTCGGCGTAAAGGTAAAGGTCGTCAAGCTGGGAACTCCCACTTTTTTGCCTCCCCTAAACACACGGTTAATGTTCAGCCCAGGGTCGGTGAAACTGTGCTGGCCTGTATCGAAGTTCTCCACCGTAGCTTGTACTGGTATATTCGCTTGAACAATGAAGCTGGTGGGACTGTAAGAATCGTGTATTTTTTTGTCAGCGGTGGCGTAGTGCAGGCTGTCCTTGATCATCATGTAGATGTATTGCTTATTCGCATAAGGCACCACATTAATCGTACCTCTCATATATCCCAAATGGGTCATCGACCAACCACCATTTTGCCCATCACAGTGTTCCATACACTGCCAGATGTATTTACCCGCTTTGCCTGGGGTAAAAGTGGCAGTGGTGATGGCCGGCACTCCATTTTTAGTGGAACCTTTGGCCACAAGATTCAGGTGCAATGCGCCATTCGTGACAGAGTGCTTTCCACTGTCATAGTTGTACACGCTAAGTTTAACAGGAACGCCAGCCACCACAGTAAAATTCGGAGTCGTAAATGTATCATGCATCTTCCCGTCCGGTCCCAGTCGACCACCTGGCAGAACGGTCAGTGCGATATTTTGCTGTTTTAATTTGGGGGTCGCCGATTTACTGGTCATTTTTGTGTTGTTTTGGGACGGAGGTGAAGAGGTGGTAGCGTTTGATCCACAGCCAAACAGCATGAGTGTAGATAACGAGGTCAATATCAGGGTAAGCTTGCGCATCGCATGGCGCCTCCTTCAGGTATCATCAAAAGTGTGGCTCATCAATGTTTTTCCCCAACTGAAGTCTCATATCCAAAAATTTTCGCCCGAACCACGGTAATGAACACTCCAAATAATGGTATACAAGCAAGAACTGCAGGAACTAGGCAGGAAAGGTCCATGCGCCTACTGCGGTCATCACCACAATAACTTCTGGCCACCCTTTCGCTGCCCTTCCCTCCTGTCTCGAACATCTTCCCTGGTGGATCGACCTGATGAGGACTTCGTTAACCGATGCCCACTCCGGCTGACCTACCAATAATATTGACATCCACCATGCGATCCCATTCATCCATATAACTAGGCAGATGCGCTTCCCAGTTGAAGCTGATACATCTGGAAGTAGCGCCCACCGTGCGCCATCAGTTCATCGTGCGTCCCTCGCTCCACGATGGCGCCATGATCAAGCACCAGAATCAAGTCCGCATTGCGAATCGTGGATAATCGGTGCGCGATAATAAACGTGGTGCGCCCGCGCTTCAGTACCTCTAGCGCATCCTGGATGACCGCTTCCGTCTCCGTATCGATGCTGGACGTGGCCTCATCTAGTACCAGAATAGCGGGATCAAACGCAAGCGCCCGCGCAAAGGAGATGAGTTGGCGCTGACCGGCAGATAGCGTGCTCCCTTTTTCCAGCACCGGTTCATCCCAGCCTTGCGACAGATTGCTAAGCAATCGGTCTGCCCCCACCTCTTTTAACGCCTTGTCGATGCGCTCTCTGGAAATCGACGGATCTTCAAGGCTGACATTGCTCGCAATCGTCCCGGTAAAAAGAAATGGATCCTGCAGCACAATGCCCATATGCTGTCTCACGTGCTGTCTTGGCAATTCTCCAATGTCCTTTCCGTCAATCGTTATCCTGCCGGACCTCGGGTCGTAGAACCGGAACAAGAGGTTCATGATTGAGCTTTTTCCTGATCCCGTATGACCGACCAGCGCGATCGTCTGGCCCATTTTTGCTTCAAAAGAGATGCCCTTCAGGACATCCTGCTTTCCATCATAAGTGAAATAGACGTTTTCAAACCGGACATCACCCTGATATCGCTCCATTTTCCCGTCGACCACCTCGATGCCCTCTTCGTCGAGGAGTTGAAACACCCGTTCCGCCGCCACCCTTGCCTGTTCCATTCCAGATAGCTGATTGACGACTTGCACTACTGGCTGAAACAAGCGGTTCAGGTAGTCCACAAACGCATACAGGACACCAAACTGGATCACTCCTTGAAGGTGGAAGGACGTATAGCCAAAGTAGGCGATTAGCGCGACAAAAAAAATCCCTCGAAGCACGCCAACGAGGTTCCAGCCGCTCGCTGCGTTCATGCTGAGCAGACGGATTTGTCCATTGAAAAAACGGGTGTTCAGTTCATCAAATTCCTTAAAGGTTCGTTCCTGCCGATGAAACGCACGAATAATCGGTATTCCCTGCAGGGTCTCATTAATCGTCGCATTGATTTCACTTAATAGAAGGCGAATCTGGTGATTCACAGGCACCGCATACTTCCGGTAAAACACTATCCATACTCCCAGGATTGGCAGTAAGAGCAGGGTCATCAGTGCCAAGTGAACATTCAGGATAAAAAGTGCGATATAGATGCCAATCATGTTCACCACGCTGGATAAAAGATTAGCCACGATGGTGACGTAAAACTCCCGAATGGCCTCGGTGTCATTCGTGATGCGAGACACGATTTTCCCTGCTGGTAAATTGTCAAAATAAGCTACTGATAACCTACCAATTTGGCGAAAGACGTCCCTTCGCATCCGTTGTAAGATGCGATTGGCGGAAACCTGCAGTAAAAATCGCTGGCCGTAGGTGAAGATGGCCGACACCACGATGAGACCGAAATAAATGATGGCCTCCATCAGCATCCCGGGAATCTCTGGTTGATAGAACTGGAACAATTGCTGTCTCGTGAGCGGGATGGCGGTGACAGTGAGCGACTTCGCGCCTGATGTGAACGTCAACGTCCCGCCATGCACCACCGGATCATTGGTAAAAGGCAAGGCCTTTGGAATAAAGTAAAAGGTGCTGTCCACCTGAAAAAGGGTCGCGGCGGCTCCTTTTTTTTCTGAAGCAGAAAAATAAGCGGCTCGCTTGTAGTAGTGTCCGTGATACAAGACCGCTTGTGGCTCGGCTCCATTTGTCTCATACCAGGTCTGTTCAATCCCCACAATGTGTTGATTGATCATGTTTTTTGCGATCATTGGCCCGCTGAGATCAGCCAATACGGAAATCATCAGCATGATGAGCGCAATGATAAAGGTGCGTTTATACAAGGTCCCATATTGTATCAGTCGGCGATTGACGTTCATTGGATCACCTCCGCTTCGAGTGATTCGTCCTCTGTAGACCCTTCTTCCGCCTGTTGCCTGAGGTATTGATCATAGTACCAGCCGCGCTGTTGCATCAGGGTTTCGTGGGTGCCTTCTTCTGAAATGGCTCCCTCGTCTAGTACGATGCTCCAATCGGCATGCTCAATAGCGGACAAACGATGGGTGGCGATGATGGTGGTCCTGCCTTTACGGGACGTCCGGATCGCCTCCACAATGTGCGCTTCTGTCCTTGCGTCGACCGCAGACATCGCGTCATCTAGGATGAGAATTTCCGGGTCAATCAAAAGCGCCCGTGCGAGTGCCAATCGCTGCTTTTGCCCGCCAGAAAGTGAAACGCCCCTTTCTCCTACCAACGTAAGGAGTCCATCAGGCAACATGGAAATATCTTTGGTAAAGCTCGCCATCTCTAGTGCTTGTGCGATTTCCTTGTCGGTCGCCTCCGCTTTTCCAAACCGGACGTTCTCTTCCACCGTGCGGGAAAAAAGCATCGAATCCTGCGGGACATAACCGAGCCAGCCGTGCAACTCTTCAAAGGCGATCTGTTCAATGGGAACCTGATTGATCAATAGTTGCCCGCTTTTTGCTGGTGGATACTCGCGAAGGATTTGTTTGATCAGCGTTGATTTACCGCTCCCAGTGCGTCCCACTACGCCAAGTGTTTCTCCTCGCTTGATGGTGAGCATGATATGGACCAGGTTATCCACAGAAGAGAGCGGGTAACGAAACGTGAGTTGTTTGAATTCGATTTGCTCCGGGATGCCAATGGCAACTGGCGTTTCTGTATCCACCACATCCGCTTCATAGGAGAGCGTCTCCGTCACACGATCCAGCGAGGCGTTGCCGCGTTGCATGGTGTTAATGAGTTCCCCGATCGCAAGCATGGGCCAGATCAGCATCCCAAGGTACACATTGAAAGCGGTCAATCCGCCAAGCGTAATCTGACTCTGAAAAACGAGGTACGCCCCATAGCCAAGCCCGATCAGGTACATAATGCCAACGAGCACTTTGATGGTGGGCTCAAAGAGTGAGTCGATCCGCGCCACTGAGACATTTTTTTGAAACACATCTTCGGTAATATCATCAAAACGCTTTTCTTCTGCTCGTTCCTGGACATACGCGCGAACGACGCGGATCCCTGATATCGTTTCGAGCACCCGGTTATTCATGCGACCAAACGCATATTGTGCCTTGATAAAGCGCTCATGCACCACTTTGCCGTATTTGGTCATGAGAAACGAGATGATCGGCATGGGAATCAGCGATAACAGTGTCAATTTCCAACTGACCATCGTAGCCATGGCAAGCAGAATCGTCGCCGAATAGGTGGTCGAATCGATCAAGGTCAAGATGCCGAACCCGGCAGTTTCGGAAACTGCCGTCAGGTCATTGGTCGAGCGCGCCATTAGGTCACCAGTGCGATTTTTTTCAAAAAAAGTCGGGGTCATTTTCAAAAAATGACTCATCAACCGTGCCCGCAACGTTTTTTGCAGCACGTTGGCACCACCGAACAATTGGTATTGCCAAATGTACCCAAACACATAGCTGATGATGATAAGCCCCAAATAAATTCCAATCGTCCATAACAGCGTGGTGGCTGTCAGTGTACCTTGATTAATGCCATCGATCACATGACCGACGAGCGATGGCGGCACCACCTCGACGAAGTTCAGGATGATAAGTAGGAACAGCGCAATCAAATAGCGACCTTTATACTGTTT
Organism: Bacillota bacterium; assembly: GCA_021828865.1. GTDB lineage: Bacteria > Bacillota > Bacilli > Alicyclobacillales > SLC66 > JAJZCL01. The sequence continues at coordinate 43,081 of JAJZCW010000014.1, read as the reverse complement.
GAAAAACCATCCCAATTTGAATAAAACGGTAAACATAAGCTACTTGCACCCCCAAATAAAAAAGGCATACCGTCTCTGCGATATACCTTCTCAAAAAACGAACATTCGTTTTTCTACGGATATAAAAACGCAGGTCACACTCACAAAGGAATGGACCTGCGCATCACCTGTATGTAAAGGATCACATCATCAATGACAATTAATCTGCTGGGTCGCATTCCCGAATATGAACTTTGGTAACATCACTCTATGCTGTTGACGCACGGGAATTCGCCCTCCTTTCTGTGCGTTTTCCTAAGGAAGCGCACCACTAAACCATATCACTAGACTTCCAATCAGTCAACAGGTGACTGGACATAGATTGCTTCTTAAAATGGCGATCAATCCCATGCCAAAGTGTTATGCTAATCAAGAAGGTTAATAGCGACATATCGTGTGGAGTATTGATGGCATGGGGGAATCTGCATGAGAGCCGGTTATTGGGTGGGGATTGGACTCGCAGGAATATTTTTATTAGGGATATTGGATGATCTAAATAATTTTCAGAATATCGCTGCTTCGCCCATCACACGAGAAATGGCAATCTCCGATGTCCACAAAGCGTTAACCCAAAATGGGGAAGTCCCTGCAAACTTAGAAACCATCCATTACCACTTGAAAGATGGATTGGGTTTTGCTTTCGTAAAGTATCAATTTAATAAGCAGCCCAAATTCGCCGCCATCATTGCATCAAAAAATGGTTTGAAATGGCATCGGGTTCTTTTCTTCCCGACAAAAACGAACCCATTCCCTCTTTTGGTGTTTCCGGCGATGGGTGGCAATTCATTGCGGGGTTGGTAAATAATCACCCTAATGTGAAAAGCGCGGTGATCATCTTTTCAGATGGGACTGCTGAAAGTGTCCCTGTACAAAACGGATATTTTTGGTATGCACACCAAGCACCATCGTCATTCTCCAATGTACACTTTCTGAAGGTGATCGGAATCACGAACACAGGGGGAATTCTCACTAATTCTAGCAATGCTAGCCCCCATCATCATGCCAACAATACTTAAGCATGGCACGTACCACAATAATATCAAAAATCGACAAACTTATTCCCAACGATTTTCAGAAAACCTGGACGGCAAATTGAATGGGGATAGGCGGACTAATGATGGGGAGGGTTCAGGGTGAAAGTCAGTCGAAACGTTTTCATCGCACTCATCACCTCATTGGCGCTCACGATCATGGATTGGACGCCAGGCGCGGCGAGTTCTCTACAAGCTTTTTCGATCAATACCTATCAAATGGGGACCTTGACTCCTGTCAGTCCACTCACCATTCCCACCCTATCATCATCGTCCAATAACTATAGTGCGGAGCTTCCTGTCATCAGAGTAAGAGGATCGTATGCTGTCGAGATTCATCCGCTTGCTTCACCAAAAAAGGTACTGGCAGATGTCCCTACCCAACTCGCCAGGCAGCTTGCCGCTTATTTCGTCCAAATGAATCAGACCACCAGTTTTTATCTGATCGGCCCTCGTAAAATGAAAGGTCAGGCTGAACTTGGCACGGACGGATCATTTGACGTTTTTCTGAAAAACAGCATGGCTTCCATTGAACTCGATACCCCTGGTGGATCGGAACTCTCAACATGGTCACTGGTAGCGCCATTTTTTTCTGCTGCGAGAAAATCACTAGAACAAAACGGTGTAGGGCAATCACCCTCATCCACACAAAATACGACGATCCAAAGACCAAACCCTCATACAGCGCTTTTTGCCTTTATCGATAAAAAAGGCTCCAAGGTGGCGGGATATAGCTTTTACCAGTCGAATTGGTACGCCTCCGCTTTTGGCGGTGCGGCGCAAATGGTCTACCTGGCAAACAGCGAGGGATGGAAGTATGCCACATGGACGCTAAATTCCGCAATGGCGGTACTCGACAATATCGGGGAACCACAAATTGGCGGTAAGGTGCTTCAACCCCACTTCGCGACTAACGTGTCTAAAGGCCCCTACTTTCCTGCAGGAAGCGCCATTTCACTCGATCAGCACATCATCTGGCTGCAACACAACGTATACGTCCAGCGTGGGTCGACGAGCACGCCGAGCAGTAGTTTTCCGATCGCACCATTTTTACTCATGGAAGGCGCCTACCGCAACGGCAAACTGATTCCAAATTCCGGGGTCGAACTCGCCGAGATCCCCTGGATGAAATCTTATCTAGGCGATAACAAGCCGCTCTATGACTATCCCTTTTTACTGCACCTCACGGGAGGAAGATTTTTACCCTATATTGAAATATGGGCAGGCTACGGGATGAATCAGCCTGCCACTAACAACTTATACGTTTTTGACCTGAAGTCTCACCGCAATCAAATGATTACTTCGTTCCCGCTATTCGGTGGTACTTTCTTCTCCGTTGGCACTATTGGTGATGAACTCGTTTACGACAAATCCGGTATTATCGATGCAAAAGGGGATTTTGGCCATCATCTTTGGCTGGTTAATCTTGCGACAGGTAAATCGACACACTTGCCCACATCGGACCTGCATGGCCAGACCGTCATTGCGAAAGTAAATGGAAAATCACTTCGCATCCCACTTACGCCAATTGATTGAGCGCTACATGGCCGGTTCCACCGAGGGGCGCGTTTCGATCGTCACCGAATCACCCTCTGTACCAGACGCATGTGCCAAAACGCTGATGATCCCTGGCTCTTGTGTCGCTTTCACAAACACGGCGATGCGTCCACCTTCGAGTGCCACCGGATTCTCGCCTATCAGCATTCCGGGACCCGTGATTTCAAATTGGATGGTACGTGTGGCATACGGTGTGATGGTCCCGTTGTGATCGAGCCCATATACCGACAGCCTCGTCATGTCAGCCCCATCAGCGATGAGCGCGTCATGATCGACAACTAGTTTTAATTGAGATAGCCCCTGTGGAGTCTGTAGTGTTTTTTCTATTACTTTTTCTCCATTGAGATAACCAAGGGCCAAGTAATCGCCGACAAACTTGTACGGTCGCTGTTCAAAGCGAAATGGAGGATGGGACAGATGCGGAAACTCATCGCGAAGCGGCTGGCATTTGCCTAATGTGGCGCCATTCACGATCAATTCCACTTCATCGCAATTAGAAAAAAGATACAACGGCGCAGCAAAGTTTCTCGGGTAAAATTCTTTATTCTCCTCATCCTGCACTATAATCTCCGTGTGCTCAGGACTTCCATGCACTGCATAAGTCGCAAATTCCAACACGACTTCTTCATCTGGCGAGCGCTGGCTTTTATAAAAAAGTCCTGCAAACTTCGGCACCCGGAACATGTCCATCACACCGTGAAAACACACATTGCTACCAGAACCAAAATTGCTGTGCGTATTGTAATCAAATGCGCACCACCCTGAGGCACCAATGATGTCTTCTCTGCCGCGAACCTCATTGAGGATGCTCGCGTGATATAACGCGTGTTTTAAAAGTCGATATTCTTCGTCATAAGGCTTCGCCGGATACATATGCCCCGCAAATTCAGTGACTAGTTGCGGCGCATTGGCTGTAGGCAACACGCCCATTGAAAAATCGTTATAAGTAAAAACATCCTCCAGCCACTCGCTGTCCCTAAAGTTGCGCACTCCTCCGGTTAAGCGGTGAGGATCCAGCGATCTTGCCAGTTCGTTGCTTTTTTGATAAAAATCTTGGTCGTCAGGCGATTCGTTGATTCGCACGCCCCACATAAAAATTGAGGCGTGGTTACGGTCCCGCCGTATCAATTCCTCCAAATGCTGCAACGCCACAAGTTGCCATGCTTCGTCTCCGATGTGCTGCCAACCTGGAAGTTCGGTAAACACGAGCAATCCCAATTCATCACAGGCATCGAGAAATGCGGGATCCTGCGGATAGTGGGAGGTTCTCACGTAATTGACGCCAAGCTCGTACTTTAACGTCTCCGCATCTTTACGCTGCAGGCGCCAAGGCGCAGCATTCCCAATGTAAGGAAACATCTGGTGTCGATTCAATCCCAGCAATTTTACGGGGTCCCCATTCACTTCAAGAAAACCTGCCTGCACTGAAATGGTCCTAATCCCGAAGTTAAATTCCACATCGTCTTCCGCGAGATGTGAATCCATCGATTGAAGAATTGCCTTCACCTGATAGAGATGAGGATCGCCTAGGGACCACCGTTTGGGGTCTTCTAGTTCAAGTTGGACTTCAACCGTTACCAAACCCTTTGCAGGAACCGTCTGTTCAGGCAAGAGAAACTGCTGAACATCGCCATTTTTCGCCATAAATTGAAGTGATACGACTGCAGACCTGCTTTTTTCTCCAGCATTTCGTAGCGCTACTTTCCCTTTTATCGTTGCGATTTTGTCAGTCAAATTTTCGGTATACAGATAAATATCGTCGACATAGAGCGGAGATACGAATTCTAAAAATGCAGATCGATAGATGCCCCCAAAAAGTAAATAATCAACTTCATTACCTTCAGGTGGAATGCCCTTTTGAGGCGTTGAATCCAGATAGACTAGCACCTCATTGGTATTCCCGATTCGCACATAGTCTGTGATATCAAAAGTAAATGAGGTATATCCCCCTTCGTGCACTCCTACCTTTTGTTGATTTACATACACCTTTGCAACGGTCATGGCGCCATCAAAATGAAGCCGAATCCGCTGTCCTGCTTTATTGGGATCAATCGTAAACTGTTTTTTATATATAGAATGAAATTGATAACGTTCCACAGGAAAGTCACTATGAGGAAGCAAGACATTGCTATGGGGAAGCGTGATTTCTTCCCACCCATGATCGTCCTGCATTTCTAATTCATGTTCATTATCTATTTTCTTATAGTTCCATTGTCGATCAAATCGATAAATTTCCCGATGACTAATGTAGGGACGTTTAGTATGCACCAAGGACAACTCCTTTTCCTCATAAATGCGTAACAGATTCCCGGATGATCAGCTGAGTTGGCATTGTCAGCTTGGTATTGACTTGCTTCTCTGCCATTTTATCGAATAACATGGTGACCAGTTCCTGCCCGATTTGACGTTTGGGGACATGCACCGTGGTCAATGGTGGTGCGATGTAACTAGAAATATCGACGTCGTCAAACCCCGTCACGGATACATCCTGCGGCACGCGCATTCCTGCTTCAGAAAGTGCCCTCATGGCACCAATGGCTAACAGGTCATTGGTAGCAGCAATCGCCGTAAAAGGAATGGAGGTCTGTAAAAACTCTTTCATTTTTGCATATCCTGAAGCCAGTGTATCGTCCCAACGCTTGCACATGACCACCATCCTAGCATCCAGCGTTTGGCGATGTTTGGCTAATGCACTGATATAGCCCTGGAACCGCGGGTTTTCTTCAGGCGTCATAAATTCGTAGCTGAGAAAAAGAATCTGTCGATGCCCATTTTCCAAGAGATAGGAAACGGAAGTTTCCATCGCCTTTTCCATATCGACAAAGACATGAGGGAATGATGTTTCGCCTGAATAGTCCCAATACACGACCGTAGGCAATTCCTCTGCTAGCAGTGACGCATTCATGAGCTTGGTCAATTCTGCAGGGGATAACACAATCAAACCGTCAAACATCGATTCCCGGATGGCGCGCTTGTAATCGTATTGTTCAAAATTAGCGTTAAAAAGGGAAAATGAATAGCTATTTTCATAGGCAGTCTCTTCAATTCCAAGCAAAATTTCGTTGTAAAACGGGTTGGCAATGCTGTGCGTGACACAGGCGATCTGTGAAGATTTTTGTGAGCGCAGCATGTTGGCGATACGACTTGGCACATAATTGAGTTCATCAATGGCTTGCATGATACGCAAACGCACATCTGTTGCCACATAGCCGTTATTGTTGATCACCCTTGACACCGTCGAAGGGGATACGCCCGCCTTTTTTGCCACATCATTTCTAGTTACCATCGCCATCCCTCACCACTTTTTTTACCGATTATACCCACTCATAATGCCAGAGATAAAGTTTCTGCGAAGCGCCAAAAATAGGATCAACATAGGAACCGTGGCAATAGAAGCACCGAGCATGATCATGCCGTAGTTAGGTTGTGTCTGTGTGCCCATCAGGGTGCTGAGCGCAACTGGTATCGTGTAGCTGGAGGAATCATTCAAAATAACGAGTGGCCACAATAGATTCGTCCATGAAGCCAAAAATGTGATAATGCCAAGCGCTGATAGTGTAGGACGCGATAAGGGGATGACAATCCTCCAGAAAATCCCGCCTTCTTTTAGTCCGTCTATACGTGCCGCCTCCAAGAGTTCGGCGGGAAATGAATAGAAGGTTTGTCTCATCAGATAGACACCAAATATGCTGATCGTAGCAGGCAAAATGATCGCCCAATACGTATTGACAAGGCCAAGGTGACTGACCAGGATAAAGAGCGGTATCAAGGTCACCTGTGGAGGAATCATGAGCGCGCCCAAGATGATTTGAAACATGGTTTTCGACAATTTGAAATGATACTTGGCAAAAGCATATCCCGCCATGGAAGCACTGATGACCGCAAGAATGGTAGAAGACAAGGAAATGATCAAGCTGTTCAAGATCGCTTGGTAGATATTAATTCCTGAATTTAACATCAATTCTTTATAGTTTTGCAACAGGGATGAACCAAACCACAAATAGGGTAGCTTTCCGAAAATTTGCTGATTATTCTGCGTCCCAGCGACAAACATCCAGTACACAGGGTAAATGGAGGCAATAAAGCCAATAATGACAACCACATATAACAGTATATCCCCGATCAGGCGACGACTACGCATCTCGACCTCCCCCTCTCGTGAGTCTGAATTGCAGGAAGGAGAACACCGCAATGATGATGGCAAGCGCATAGGCGATCGCAGACGCATAACTGAAATTAAATTGTTGGAAGCCTACCTGATACAGATAAAGCACTGGGGAAAGTGTTGAATTACCAGGACCGCCACCTGTAATCACGAAAGGTTCTGTAAAGAGCTGAATAGTGCCGATAATAGAAAGGACGGATTCGAGAATCAAAAGTGGCCTTAACATTGGCAACGTGATGGAAAACCACTGCCTGAATGAACCTGCCCCATCCATTTTAGCCGCCTCGTAGATCTCATCAGGAATCGATTGAAGTCCTCCTAAAAGGATGACGATGTTGTACCCCGTCCAGTGCCAAGTAATGGCGACGATGATCGCGATTTTAGCCCAAAAGGGATTTAATAGCCAATTGATGGGGTGAATACCCACGAGGCCCAAAAGATCATTGACCAACCCATTTTCCGCAAAAATAAACGAAAATGTCAACGAATAGGCTACTGAATCAATGAGCAGTGGAAGAAAGAACCCCAATTGGAATATGCTTTTGAATTTTAGCCGCTTTGAATTTAATAGCGCCGCAAATATTGATGCAAGAATCAACATGATCGGAACCTGGATCACAAGAACGATCAGGACATTGACCAGTGATTGCCAGAAAATCGAGTCCTGAAATAATTGGCTGTATTGAAAGAGCCCCGCAAACTGAAACGAACCGCCCTGCCATTTAGAAAAACTGATGACGAGCGCGTACACAATGGGATAGACCATGAATACGAGAAAGAAAATCATAAAAGGTGCTAAAAAAAGATATGGCGTTCGGCGTTTGAACGGCCGAAATGGTTTTTTCCTGGTGGAGAGTTTGACTGTCTGCTCCATGGTTCACCACTCATCGTCATTTTGGAGTAAAGCGGCCATTCTACTTAAGTAAAATGGCCGCCCCCTTGAACTACCATTACTTTACGATTTGTCTATTGGTGACTTGCGCGATCTTTTGCGCAGCAGTATTCAGCGCTGCGGTTACCGACTGTTGATTTGTCAATGCATTATAAAGCGCGGTCCGGATAAACGGCAATGCGGTAGTGTAATCGCCCGTATGGTTTTCTGGAGTAATGTTTTTCGCCAAATTGGCGGCGATTTGGAACACTTTTTGTCCGCCGAAGAATTTAAGCGACTCAGTGATCATTGGGCTCTTGAAGTAAGGAACGTAGGACGGGAAGATCCCGTAGCTCATCGAAACGTTCAACGCATTCGTGTTAGTCATCGCAAACTTTGCAAAATCGTAGGCAGTATTAGGATGCTGCGTTTTTGCCGAGATGAAAAGGTTAGAACCGCCAAGGTTTGCGGAATGGGATCCGTTAGCCGTAAATGCAGGCAGTGGCATGACCGCCCACTTGCCAGATTGTGTAGGAGCAGAAGTTTCGAGTGTGCCTACATACCAGACGCCAAACGGCACAGTTGCAATTTGGTTGTTGACAAAGGCAGAGATGATGTCATTCCAGTCTGTACCGACCGGGACTTGCTTGATGATGCCTGAACTGTACATTTGTTTAAGTAGATTTACCGCACGCACTCCAGCAGGGCTATTGAGCGTGATTTGCCCTTTTTGGTTAAAGAAGAACGTGCCCTGTTCGTTCATGAGCATTTTCAACATCGCTTCATCGTTGATCGCACCAGCCGTCATCTTTACTTTGCCTTTGAAGTGGGCGGTGAGTTTCTTACCTGCGGCAATATACTGACTCCATGTATGGATGCTGTTCGGATTGATCCCGGCTGCCTTAAACATATCTTTTCGGTAGAAAAGCAGCGACGAGCCAGTATCCCAAGGAATTCCGTAAATTTGATTGTTAGTTCCGGTTAGGGCTCCCCATTTATAAGAGGTAAAATCCTTTTTCAAACTGGCCACACGACTCGTCAGATTTAGGAAGGAATTGGGGAATTTACTGATAAAACTCTCCGATTGGGAGGATTCAATCGATACAATATCCGGAACCCCCACACCTGCAGCCAGTTCCGCATTCAATTTTGTATAGGTGTTGGTTGGGCTATCAATCGTGACAAACTTAAAATTTACATTGGGATGAAGCTTATGATAGAGTGTTGCATCTTTTTGCAATGTGGCTTCCGCTACATTCCAAGACATGAGCGTCAATGTCACGGGTTGTGTGGTATCTTGCTTTGCCGAAGAGATTCCCGCCATTCCCAAAGTGGCCACCACAGTGGTAGATAAGACGGTAATGCCTGTCAATGTTAATTTGCCAGATTTCAAAATCACGACCCCCTAAAGTTTTTAATTAGTGAAATCCAGTATCACTGCACCGCGAATTCCCGAGACACCACCCTAACCTTCGCAACACCTCCTTACTATCTAATGCGTTTTCTGAGCAATGTGGTCTCGTGACCACATTGTTGAAAAAAAACAACAAAACCTAATTTTCAAGATCATTCCGCTCCGAAGCAGATAATGCCAAATGCGTGGGTAAGGTACTCGCCAACAATACCTCAATTCCTGCTTTTCGCACCTGTTCCACTTCCTCCAAACCACCCAGATCATCGGTCACGATCGCCTGGACTGCACTCAGGTGGCTGATGTGCGCAAGCGCCTTGATTCCCCACTTGGTATGGTCAAAAACCAGCACTATCTTGTCGGTATTCTCCATCAGAATGCGGTCGATCGACGCCTCTGCAATATTAGGTGTACTCACACCAAATTCCATATCTATGCCGTGAACTCCCATGAAAAGAACGTTCGTGTGCAAGTGCTTGGCAGTATACTCTGCAAATGGGCCAACCAGCGCATCGGATGGCGTTCTAAAGTTGCCACCAGTAAGAATGATGTCGGACCAGCCGTTGTCGTTTAGTTCCAGCGCAATATTGGTAGAATTCGTGACAAACGACAAATTAGAAATATTGCGCATCCGCTTGGCGATCGCCCAAGTCGTGGTGCCTGCCGTAAATGCGATAGTCATATTCGGTTCCACCAGTTCGAGCGCCTTCGCAGCAATAAGTTGCTTTTCCTGCTGCTGCATCAGTAGTTTGACTTTATAAGCAGGCTCCTTCGTGCTTCCTGTGGGGATCTCCACCCCTCCCAGAACTGGGGACACAAGCCCCTTTCTCGAAAGCGCTTGCACATCGCGTCGAACAGTCATCTCCGAAACATCCAGCAATCCTGACAGCGTCTCATAAGTGATAAATTGCCTTTTTACAAGCTCCGCTAGTATCAATTCCTGACGATGTTTGGGATGCATCTCGAACCTCCTGATTTAATTGCAATGTACCCTAAGTTGAATAAAAAGTCTATATTAATTTTCTGTTTTTCACAAAAAAAATTGAAATATTGATAAATTGGTGTGAATGAGATTATGATAACAAATAATACAATTTTCCTATGTTCATTTAGGAGTGAACTCCATTGACAGAACTGCGTTATAACCCCTTGTTGAAAGACTGGACCATGGTCGCATCGAACAGGCAGGCAAGACCGCAAATGCCTGCAGATTATTGTCCATTTTGTCCAGGATCCGGCAAAGTGCCTGACCATTATGACGTTTTCGCCTATGACAATGACTTTCCTGCCCTTTCACCGAATCCACCAGCACCAGATGTGATGGGCACTGAACTCTATCCTGTCAAACCTGCTTACGGCAAATGTGAAGTCATTCTTTATTCCTCTGACCATCACGCTGCTTTGCCAAAGCTTTCCGTGCCACACATTCGCAAATTGATCGACATATGGGAATCACGGTTTATCGCACTAAGCCAGGATAAAAATCACAAATACGTGTTACTTTTTGAAAATCGCGGAGCGGAAGTGGGCGTCACCATGCCACACCCCCATGGCCAAATCTATGCATATCCCTATATCCCGCAAAAAATCCGGATTGAGCTTGACGCTTCCAAAGAACATCACGAACACACCGGCCACTGCCTGATCTGCGACATCTCACAGGAAGAAATAGCGTTCAGTGAGAGGGTAGTCAACGAAACATCGCATTTTATTGCCTACATCCCTTTTTTCACCGATTATCCGTTTGGCGTCATGATCGCCAGTAAACAGCATCGGCCAGCCATCACTGATTTGACGGAGGAGGAAAAAACCGACCTGGCCCTCATCCTAAAACGCGTGGTGGCAGGCATGGATGCGCTTTATTTGCGTGAATTTCCTTACATGATGGTCGTCCATCAAGCACCAGTCAATTCGGAATCTGTCGATGATTACTATCATTTTCACATTGAATTCTATCCTCCACTTCGGGACGAACAGAAAATCAAATACCTTGCCTCGTCGGAAACGGGAGCATGGGCACCGTGCAATCCGACTGCGGTAGAAGACACCTCGGTGATGTTACGCGAAGCAATCGAACGGGCGGCAAGATCGGAGGAGACTGACCGTGCCTGATTTCAAAAAAGTCTGGGAAGATTTCCTCACTTATTCTCCAGGGAGCACAGCGGATGTTCGCGTATTTTTTGCGCCAGGTCGCGTCAATCTGATTGGCGAACACATCGATTACAACGGGGGGCTGGTGATGCCCGCCGCGCTGACCATCGGAACCTGGCTTTTTCTCAGGGAGCGATCGGATGGCATTAGCCGATTCGCATCGCAGGCTTTTCCCAGTGTATCGACCACCAACGTCTCTGCGATCAAAAAAGAGGCTCAAGGTGATTTTTCCGATTACATGAAAGGGATTTATCATGCGTTTGCCCATCATGGAAGTAAGCACTCCCCAGCTGCCGATTTTTACTTTGTCAGCAACCTCCCCAATCAGGCAGGGCTCTCGAGCTCTGCTGCGGTGGAATTGGCGACCGCGTACGCGTTGAATACATTGGGTCACTTGGGTTATTCCACGCTTGATTTAGTTCGCCTGTCGCAGGAAGCGGAAAATGAATTTGTCGGCGTCAATTGCGGAATCATGGATCAATTCGCGGTAGGAATGGGGAAAGCCAGCCACGCCATGCTCCTGAATACTTCCAACCTGGACTATGAATACATCCCCGCTGAAATGGGCCAATACCGACTAGTCATCACGAATACCAACAAAAAGCGCCAGCTGTCCGACTCCAAGTACAACGAGCGGCGCCAGGAATGCGAAACAGCACTGAGTAAATTGCAAGCACATTTTCCTTCGATGATCCACTTGGTCGAAAATGGCGAAGTCGCGCCCAAGCTGGATCGCTACCTGGATGACGAGGTGCTCATCCGGAGGACACGCCACGTGATGACGGAAAACAAACGAGTGATGGATGCGACAAACGCCCTGAAAAATAGACAGATGGTGGAATTCGGCAAGTTGCTCAACGCCTCACACGAGTCCCTAAGGGACGATTACGAAGTCACGGGCAAGGAACTCGATGCGCTGGTGGAAGCACAGTGGCACGCCCCTGGTTGTATTGGTGCGCGAATGACTGGTGCTGGATTTGGCGGCTGCACGGTGGGACTGGTGCACGAGGATGCGATTGATGATTTTCAAGCGCAGGTGGAGCAGAAATATCGGCAGGCTACAGGGCTCACTCCCTCTTTTTACGTAAGCGATATTGGGGAAGGCGTCCGAGAAGTGACGGAGGAGGTATAGCTGTGATTATTCACTTGCAAAAAATCCGTGACTGGATGGGACAAACTGGCTATGAGGCGGTGCTTTTGCGCACGCGTGCGAATTTTGCCTGGGTGACAGGTGGTGGCCAAAATCACATCCTGCTTAGCACGCCACAAGGCGTGGCGGATCTGATCATTTTCCCTGAACGGGTGGTATGCGTCACCTCGGAGATGGAAGTACGGCGAATCGCTGAAGAAGAGTTGACTGGGATGGATATGGACTTTGTCACCATCAAGTGGACGGAAAATGCCAATCATGCGATTGCAAAGCTGATTAACGGCAAAAAGGTCGGCAGCGACTTGCCATTTCAAGGGGCGGAGGATATCAGTTCCGCCTTGGTGACGATGCGAAGCGTGTTAGACGCAAACCAAATCTCACAGTATCGGGAAGTCGGAAGAATCACGGTGGAAGCACTGGAAAATGTGGCAAAAAAGCTGGTTCCCGGCATGACGGAACACGAGATTGCCGCGCTTTTGCATCTAGAGGTCGGTGCTCACGGCGCCAGAGCCATTGTGGCGCTAGTATCGACAGATGAGCGCATTTATCGGTTCCGCCATCCTATCCCTACAGGAAAAGTGTTGAAGCAGCACGCCATGCTGGTGGTCTGCGCGGAAAAGTACGGCCTCGTCGGCAACGCCACTCGATTTGTGCATTTTGGGAAGCCATCTGACGAATTGCGAGAGAATGTCGAAAAATGCGCCTATATTGATGCCCGCATGCAAGCGATGACACAACCGGGCCATACGCTCAGCGATGTGTTCAACGATGCCATCCGCGTGTATGAATCGCTCGGATTCCCGGATGAGTGGCGATACCTACACCTCGGAGGGCTCACAGGCTACGCCTCGAGGGAGATTTTTGCCACGCCAGACCGACATGAGCGGATGGAGCTGAATCAGGCATTTGCCTGGAATCCTGCGCTACCAGGCGCTAAATCGGAGGACACCCTCCTCGTGACAGAAGATGCCCCCGAAATCCTGACGCGATCGATCGATTGGCCAATCATCACGATACAAGTGGAGGGGCGCCGCTATGACCGCCCCGGACTACTCATCATCGATTAACCCATTGCTCCCATGCCCATACCGTTATTGACATTTCCGTATAGATGCATTTGGCTGGCGATATTGGCAGCAGCCACCACAGCGATCGCTTCATCGCTCAGGTTCATGCTGGACGAGGGATTAAATGCCCCATTTTGAAGCGGAATGACGCCTAAATTGACGGCCAGCGCCGCGGCTGCAAAGTGATCAGACGGGATGGAAGTCGCATCTGTCGCCTGTAAGGTAAAGGCCTGACTATGGGAGAGAAGTGGGGTCAAATCCAGGACTCTGACTAAAATTTCCGCTGCCACCATCCTCGTTAGTGGTGCATTCACATTTAACGTTTCGCCACTTGGCAGCCACCCGAGTTCATAGGCCGTGCTGATCGCTTGCTGTTCCTGTAGCGATGTGGCGGGTACCTGCTGCAATAGCTTTTGTAATTCAGCAGGCAATGCTTGACCGGGAAGGGGATTGTACTGGTTGTACTGTGCAAATGCGGAAGTGAGGAGTTGGATGAAATCCCCAAGCGTCACCGTTTGTTGTGGATCCACTTTCCCAGCGGGACTGACAGCGACCAAGTCACGGTTTGCCAACACCTCAATTTGCGAAGCCCCAGGTACGCCCTGAAGGTCATTGATCGGCCCTGAATAGGGCAGTGAATTTTTGGGATAGCCCGCAAACAGAAACTGCCCTGTGACGGCATTAAGCGTTAAATTGTTGCCAGTGGGTAGAATCGGTGCATAAGCAAGAACGATCTTTTGCGTGCCCTTCCCGGTGTACACTTGAACGTACTCCAACTGCAGTTTGGCCAAATTGCGCCATATCGCTTGAGCGTTAGATACAGAAATGGCGCTCTTTGGCGAAGGCAATGGACTAGGTACTGGGGTGAAATTAAAATTCATATTTTGCACTTTTCCGGTGGTGAAGTCGATCGCGAGATTCCCTGTATCCCCTAAATAGGGAATACCATTGACGAGGTCGCTGATGGTAAGCATCCAGCTATTTCCGAATTTTGATTTTTGATTCGATTGCAAAGTGACACTAATTCCCCCTGTGTTATTGGGGTATAAGGCAGCGAGGTCCTTTTTGGCGATCGTAAGTGCCTGCGCCTCACTAATCTTCACTTTTTTTGGGACACCTGATTGGGGGATGACTTTTCCCATTTTATTCACAAATGGATTCTCATAAAAACTGTTGACATACCCATAAGTGGCATCAATGCTGATGTTCACATTCACTTTTTGCGGCGCACTCCAGGAAAAATTCCAAGTGTCATCATTATTGCCACCACCATACTCACTGCTACTTTGCAGCTTTAATTCGCTTAACGAATAGCCGAGAATAGCCACTGCGCGCTCCGCATATTGAAAGGCCTGCGCACGAGTCCAGTTGACTTTTTGTAGATTGGCAGGCAAGGCGGGACCTCCTTTGACCAGCGGGGTGGGCGGTACGTAAGGAGTCATTTGATATACCTTCCCACTTGCATCGATGAGGTGGCCACTACTTGCGTCGATCACAGGCGATCCGATGGTCTGGTTGCCAGAAAACTGACCACTTGGGAAAAAAGTGTTCAAATCCGGTTGGTTTTGCACATAAGCCAGTATATTTTGCGTCACATTCCCATTAGTCCACTGCTGGACATAAGAAGGATATAAAAGCAGCGATTTTTGGTAAATACGCTGTGCCTGAACCGCGCTGATGCTTGGCTTTGATAGGGTCAATCCATTGGTTGTCCATTGATAGCTGATAGTTGACAGATTGCCATTTTGGTCTATTGCAATGGAAAAGCCGTCAAAAGGAGCTGGAATTCCATGAATCATGCGCTCAAAATTGAACGTATACACGGTGGGAGTGGTAAGCGCTTGTGGTTGTGAGGTCGGTGGTATCAACTTCACCTGCGCCATTTTCCCTGGGTAAAGTTTTTTGGCCCACATTTCTGCCAATGATTGCGCCTGACTCTGTGAGACAGGGGCTGGATACACGAACCCCACATTGGGATTGTTCGCGTAGTAATTGAGGATGGTGCCTGTGTTCGCGTCGATGGTTGCACTGATTGTACTTGCGAAATTGCCGGCTTGCATTTGATAGGAAAAGTTGTACGAACTGACTACCATCGAATTTCCCTGATTGAAATTCTCGCTTTGAAGCGAATAGCCAGAGGGAATGGAGAATGTCTTGTTGACGATTGAAAGCGCTTGCGCTTCTGTCCACTTTGGCGATGCGGACGAATTGGCGGGCGATGCGGCAAATGCATTGGACATGGCCATACCTGAGGCAACCGTAAGCATGACCCCAGTAAGAACAGAGGTAACGGCAATGTGTTTTTTGGAATAATAGTCCATTTTCATTAGAGCCCCCCTACAAACAGGCAAAAAGAACCTGCGT
Source organism: Bacillota bacterium (assembly GCA_021828865.1). GTDB lineage: Bacteria > Bacillota > Bacilli > Alicyclobacillales > SLC66 > JAJZCL01. The sequence continues at coordinate 27,275 of JAJZCW010000014.1, read as the reverse complement.
CCTTTGTTTATCTTTTAGACGCAGGCTGGCTGTTGCAGGTTACAATTGTTTGCGCATAAAAATGAAATTCAATCCACAAAGGACCCATTGAAAATGGGTCGCTCTCCTACGGGTTGTCCGATGGCAATGACCATTCTGAAACCGACTTCTCCTGTGACTCGAAACTTCTGGGCATCCTCTTCTCCTGTCAAAAAGAAAAGATCTCCTTTCTCTGCGGACTGTTCGCTGTTCAGTTGTCCCGCGCCTGCCAATACATAGATAAATCCCTGATAACCACCCGGTATATCCATGACATGCTCTGTATCACTTTCCCATACAAGGTCCTGATAAGACATCGGACGCCTCATCGCCACTGGCGAGTCACTTCCCACCAGGTGTCGTATGCGGATTCCTTTGATCGCTTCGACCGGTAATTCGTTGGGGCGCAACTCCTGGTACTCCGGATCGAGTTTCTTTTCTGCCCGGGGCAGGTTGATCCACAACTGTAGGCCATGATCGATGCCATCCGTTCCCGGCATTTCCGAATGGATGATCCCCCGCCCGGCAAGAACCCTTTGTACGCCGAGTTTTTCAATCACGCTTTCATGTCCTGCGCTGTCCGCATGCGCTACGGCACCGTCTAACACATAGGTGATGATCTCAAATCCCCGATGTGGGTGATCAGGGAAGCCGCCTGGCTTTTGAATCGCAAAGTGATCGAGAAAAAGAAACGGATCGATATAGGATACGTGATAATTGGGGAACAAGCGAATCAAATTCTTCCCCATCATCGCAGAATGGTTTTGTCCATCAAATTTTACAAGTGCCATTTTCCAATCTCCTCAAAATCAGCTATTTTACTTATTATTTTTTAGTAACTATTTTATTATAAAAAACATGGTATTGCTTTGCAACAACCCGATTAATTATCAGCCTTAATTAAGCAAGTACCATGTTTACTGTCAAATTTCCATTTTACTATGAAAACAGGAGATTCCCGTAGTTTTTATGACATCATTCAATGCTTAAAAAAGATATGACTTTGTGAAGTCTCGTGCAATTAGGACAAGACATTGAGTATACTTAATTTGTAGGGGAGGATTGACATATGTCTGAAAAGACTTGGGACATGGTATATGGTGCCATTATGGACCTGACAAAAGGATTTAATCAGATGCGTGCGGAAATAAATGAACTTCGTGCAGAAGTAAATGAACTTCGTGCGGAAGTAAATGAACTTCGATCTGAAATGAACTCCCGCTTTGACAAGGTGGATCGCCGTTTGGAGAAAATTGATGCGAACATCGACCTTCTGAAAATTAAGCAATTTGACAATGAAAACGAAATTTGGATACTGAAAACTCGCCAAGCCTTATCCTCAAATGTATAAAACCATCCCTATAACAAACAGGTTATCCACAGCAATTGGGGATAACCTCCGAAAAACAGTGGATAACCTGCTTATAAAGTAGCAGATTTAGACTTTTTAGACTTTGGCGTTTCCCGCTCATCATAGGAACCAAAAATCCACTGATAAATCGCCGCATTGGCGAGCTGCAATCCAGCCGTAAGGATTAGCGGCAGCGACAGGTCTCCCGCATCAAATAAAAAACCGGATACGGTCGGTCCAATCGAGGAAGGAAGCCTCATCGACAGCGCATTAATGCTGGAGGCAAACCCCCTCCGTTTATCACGTGTCAAACTGGCGCTGAGCGCTGTCCTGCTCCCCTGTGTTCCCCGATTAATCGCACCACGAATGACAAATATCACTGAAGCCATAGCAAAATTTGGCATCCAAGGAAGCGCCAGCATCATGATGGAACCAATGACCCGCATCCACGTCACTGACCGTACCATTCCGACCTTTTGCGCAAGCACGCCAATCAACAGCGAAGAGATCCCCGTCATCAGGAACCCTATGGATAACGTCATTCCAATGGCAGCGGTGCTAACCCCATAGCGTAGGCTGAACCAATAAGCCATCATCGGACCGGTCAATCCCACAGCAAGTCCATTTAGCGTATTCACAAGCGCTAGCTTTAATATGGAGCGATTCTCCTGCTTCCTGATTTGCAGCTCATTGTCTGCAGGGGGGATGTTCTTGTCCTCTGCCGCTTTTTGCAAATCCTTGGTGGCACTTTTCCTATCCGCGTCAGTTGCCTCTTCCTTCATGGAAAGCAGAATGAACATGCAAAGAAGCGAGATGATCCCTACCATAATGAACACGGGCCGATACGCCACAATAGGAGGAACATGGTGGATGAGCCCTGGTATTCCACCGACCACGGCTCCTACCGCCATCCCCACGAATCCTGCGGCGTTATTCAGGCTGAAAACAAATCCTCGATCCTTTTGTTTTACATGCCTTGCAAGCCAAGCTTGCTCCGCCGGTCCAAATGGTCCCGCAGCACCGCTTTGTCCGCGTCCAAATCCTGCAATGACAATCCCCAAAACGAGGATCAGCGCAAAAGAAGTAATGCTCGCAAACAGTGCAGAAATCAAGGTTAACGTTTCGTATATCAGCAAAAAGGGCCGTCTTCCCAAGCGATCACTGAGCACTCCCACGAGAAGGATCAGCGCAGCCCCGACCAATCCGGCAGCAGTCGTGACTCCACCTATTCCAGCACCTGACCAATGAAGATCTTTTAAGTACAGCGTAAGGTCGACGACCATTGCCCCTTGACCGATACTGCGCAGGCCGCGAATGAGGAGAAGTCGTTTCGTAATGGGATGCATCGAACGAATAGTCGACCAGTTAGACAACACCATTCACTTTCTTTCGAGAACAGAAATATTCATTATGATATTCTACCATATTTTTGGCTTATGCAATATTGATGGCGCGTGCCGCTAAAACCGCAACAATCACCAGCGAAATTGAGGATTGAGTCATCATCAGGATCTTTACTCTTCTGGATAAGACGAGAGTATCAGTGGGGCTAAACGCGGTGCTGGTATTAAAGGCCAAAAACAAATAATCCACGAAGGTGGGCTTCCATTCTTTCCATTTCCCCTCTAACAACGTCATCTGGGGAAATAACAAGTCCGTTGGTTGGGTAGGATTTAAATGCCGACGAATTGGCCCTCCCTGATCCATCTCCCAATACCATGTAGCGAAGACAATGACATTGGTCGACCATAAAATCAAGGCATCTTCAAATAACACCCTGGCACCAGTTCCATGTGTAAATAAAGAGATCACCAGAAAAATAACACTACTCATTAAGGCCACTGTCAGTAAAAAAATAATGGTGAGCGATACCCTTCTTATCCATTGATGATGCTCCACCATCACTGCCACAAGTAAAGGGATGATGAACACTACCACCACGACCAGAGTGGACCAACTGGGGCCAAGCGTGATATTTTCTGATAGCACACTCATCATGATTCCGATCATGATGACCGCCACCAAAAAAGGCCATCTGGATATTTTGATTCTGTTTTGGTTTTGCCTGACCCGCAAGTGATGCCTCCCCCCTCATCTATCGGCTTTTTCTCAGAAGTTTTCAGTCAAAAAGCATATACCTGTTTTTCCCTGCATTTTTTGCTTTATATAACGCAATATCCGAAGTACGTATCAACTCTTCTACGGAATCCCCATTTTGCGGATACATGCTGATTCCGATACTAGCTGTCAAATAAATCTCTGTCTCTTCAATGAAAAATGATGATTCGAACAATTTCAGTACTCTTTCCGCCATGATTTGTGTTTCTTGTGGATTTTTTGATTGGTCAAGTAAAATAATAAATTCATCGCCCCCCATCCTTGCAAGAAACCCGTTTGGCGGCAACAACTGATTTAATCTGTTGCCCATTTCCTTCAATAACAAATCTCCACTGGAATGCCCCAGCGTATCATTCACATTTTTGAAACCGTCCAAATCAATAAATAACACACTAACCGAGTTGGTTTTCTCTTTTCTCTCCAACATTTGTCCTAACTGTTCACGCAAAAACAATCGATTAGGCAATCCCGTCAACGAGTCGTGATAAGCCATGTGATGAATCAAATTATCTAATTTTTTACGGTGACTAATATCACGTGCAAAAAGAGTAATTTGACTGATCCCATCCTTTGTTTCAATTGGCGTTGCCCTTGCATCTGTATATACCCAATGACCATCTTGATGTAAGTAGCGAAATTCGATCGGCAACCAATAAATATAGCCTGCAAAAGATTCCTTCAATCTATCCTGCAAAAATGGAATATCATCAGGATGAACGAACTCAAAAGCATGATGATCCAAGATTTCCGTATGCGACCGCCCAAATATTTTAGAATACGATGCAGAAGCGTATTTAACAATTCCATTAATATCGAGAACAGTGATGAAATCAGATGAATTGGTTTCGATCATTTGTAAAGTAGCACTAATATGTTGGAATTCCTGCTCGATTTGTTTTTGGTCTGTCACATCAGAAATGACGATAAAGTATGTATGATCTGTGGATATTTCCCCACTCGGAATGACGGTGAGCTTTAAGAACAACTTGTCTTTATCTGGCCCTTGTTTGATCCATTCATAAACGGAAGGCTTGTCCCCACGAGTAAAAACAGAGTCCCACTTGTCCCATTGGAAAACCTCTTGAATCTTCATACGCCTAAAATCCTTAGAATTTTCCAGATAGTGATTTACAAAAGCTTCATTAACTTCCATTAAACTCCCTTTTTCGTTCACTAACACAATTGGATCGGGATGTCGTGCGAACAACATCCCGGTTCCACTTTCGAATTCTTTTGTCAAAAAGCACACCCTCCAACAACGCCAACAAAATGACTAAAACTATTATTACAAAACAAGACCAAAAAAAATAGTCGTCTATCATTGGAAGGAGATGATAGTGACCAAGAAAAGAGCCTGCCAGTGTTACTGATTCCTGAACACCATGGAGGGGCAGCGTCAGCGCATCACTGGCAGGCATTTCTTTGCTTATTCCCCTGAAGCCACGTCAAGACTGGTACCTTTGCCAGTCTCCGCTCCGGCAATGTACCAAGCGACCGCACCAGCCAAACCGATTGCCCAAATAATGGAATTGAACAAAGTGTAGGCGTTTAACCCAAAATTCTGCGTGATATAAATGGTGGCGATATACAAGCCAATGCTGACAAATCGTACAAGGGCCGTATACGTTCCACGAGTTTTCGTGGGCCACACCTCACCTTTTAGCGTATCCTCAGTTAAGTACCCTATATTCACGAACAAGTTCAAGAGCACCAACAGGATCCAGAATAACGCAAGATTTTTTGTCCATCCCCCAGTAGTAAGCCAAATGATGAGGGTTATCAAAAAAGTTCCTCCATATCCGACTAAAAGCAGGGATTTTCTACTCCAACGATCCGCCCAAAATCCGAAAAACCCAGAGATAAATCCTGTCCCTGTCGCCACCAAAATGATCGCAGCATTGAGGTTGGGAAAATAGTGCGGACCAAGCACATAGGTCATTAGCCCAAATCCGGCCGAACCAGCAAAAGCAGTGGTGATCGTCACAAATAGTTTTAAAGGAATGCCGACTTTACGACTTTGCCCAGCGCTCTTGCTTTGTTCCGTGGCCAGCTTTGCAGCCAATCGGCGCGCCTCATATTCTTCCTGCCCATAGTATTTCTCAATTTCCGCCTTGGCTCGTTCGTTCATGCCCTTTCGTTCCAACCAGCGAATCGATTCTGGCGTCTTTCTTCGCGCAATCAGCATGATCACCAACACAACGAGTAAAGTGATGCCAATCATTCCACGTTGAAATCCATGGTACTGATAGGCAGTAAATAGCGACACAATGCCGAGAATCACCCCGCCCAGGTTGATAAAATTCAGTTCCAGCATCATGGTTTTACTACGATGCTTATGTGGCATCATCTCATGAGATGCCGCCATGATAGTGTTCATCTCACCGCCTGCGGCAAATAATAAAATCGCTAAAAACAGAAGTATAAGTACATACGTATTGCTGAACACAATGCCTATGGCACCAATACCATAAAGGGCCATGGTTGTATAAAAAGTATTCTTGCGCCCAATATAGTCAGCCATCGGACCCGCTACCGCAATACCGATGATCAGCCAAATGGGAGACCAAGCCAAGAGCAGTGACTCCAAATATTTGGGCATAGGAACCCATCCCGTTGCGATACTGGCCATGCTGAAGATATAGTTCTCGAGCAACATGCCAAGTCCAAATGACCAAAAAGACCAACTGTCTGTACTCGTCCAATGCTCACTTGCTACCACACCGTTTTGTGAATCAGCAGCCAATTTTACCCCTCCTTACCTTGTATTAGCTCTAGTTTATCATGCAACAAACAATGGAAACAGATACCCTATTACGCCATAAGCCATCATTCGTATAATTTCACGCCCCAGTAAAATACTACGATCAAACTTTAGTAAAGGAGGAATTTCCATGGCTTATGGCCAGCGTAGCAATACCCCCGTAGTCCCACATGCTATGCGTGCGCTTGATCAGTTAAAGTACGAGGTGGCACAGGAACTAGGGATACAACCGCCAGCCGATGGGTATTGGGGAGTCATGACCACTAGAGACACAGGTGCTATCGGAGGACATATGACACGTAAGCTTGTCGCGCTCGCTGAACAGCAGCTTGCCGGAAGATAATCTCCCCGCAGACAGAGAGCCAACCCCCAAATCAGTGAGCTGGCTCTCCATTTTTATCTACAATGATATCCCCTATTCCAATCCACGCCAGCCCCTTTACCTGATGGTAGCCGGCTTTCATTTTTGTTCATGTCTCACTCAGGTTCAGTATTAACACGTCATCTTAAAGGGGCCCCATCTAGGCATTAAATACAAGTGGACCTGTCTCAACCGCCGTTACTTCTCTATTCTCTGTCAAGAGGATGGCGGCTACAAACCACAGTAAGATGCCGACAAACAGGTCAGCCCCCAGTAGCGATGACCATCCCCAGGTGCCAAGTAATGCGCTGATCGCAAAAAAAACAGTTCCCAAGAAGCCAAAAAGTATACCCAAAGGTAATCTGACAACATGACGACAAAGATGCATTTGCCCGCGGTTTTGAACAAACGTTCCCACTACAATCACAATCATCGAAAGACCAGTTCCCACCCACATGGGGTCAATTCCCAACGCAAATTTTGTCGCGGAAAACCCTGTCAGCGCATTCCAGCAAAAACCGCTGACCACACCAAGCACCATGGAGATCAAAATCGTTCGCTCCTTAACAGCTGGCCACCACAGATAAGAGATGGTGGGGCCAACTATCGCCGCATTGCGAAGCGTTAGGCCAAACACAGCCCACCAGGCAAGTTGCCCTGGTCTTGCCAGTGCAAAAATCACGATCAAGATGCCTTGAATGATCATTGAAAGACGAGTAAATCGACGAACAGCATTCGAATCGTGTGATAATGACTGACGATTAAACAAGTCGAGACCAAAGCTTGAGGCGCCTGAGAACATTAGCGGCGCGCACCAGATCAGTGCAGCAGCCCAAAAGCTCAAACCCACGACAATCAGAGCCCAGTGTGGAGCTACCAATTGCAAATAGGACGGAAACGCCATGAGTCCGCTTTTCATCAGCCCTATATGTTCTCTTGCTGCCATCCCCAGAAGTGCAGGGATCACGGCAAATACAATGAGGGCAAAAGAAGAGAGGTAAACTCCCAGCTTTCCTTTTTTTACGTCCTTTGCAGCAGTGATCGTTTGAAACTCCGCCTGCGCGCTGACAGAGTTGAGTATGCTCATGCCGAACCACACCAAAATAGTGGCCATCCCTACCCCCATCATCCCGTGAAATCCCGGCACCTGTTGTTGACCAGAAAGTGGGGTGCTCAACACTGCTTGATGGCGTAATCCAAAGTAAGCTGCTACCAGAAGTCCCACTGTAAAAACAATCAGATTAACCACTTGCACATAGGCCAAAGACATAATTCCACCAAGTGATACGTAGACAATGACCAATATGGTGGTCGCAATCAAGACGGTCGCGAGATTCCAACCCAACAATACGTGCAGAAATGACGCTGCAGCGAGTACATTTTTCATTGCAAATATAGGAAAGGTAATCCCGATGACGAGTGCGGCAAAATCTCTCGCTTTCTTCCCATATCGGCGACCGATCAAATGAGAATTTGTCAGATAGCCTATTTTTTGAAAAGGCCGCAGAAGGACAGCGGCCACCAGAAATGAGGAAACGATCGTCGAGATACCAAACCAGATAGCGGATAATCCTGAAAGATACCCAGTGTCAATTTCTACTGAAAACATAGAGGCTCCCCACATGGCGGTCATCATCAGAAAAACGCGCCACACCCCAAACTGTTTCCCCCCGTCGAGGAATTGCCCAACTGTCTTCGCTTTTCGTTGGGAGAAATGACTTAAAAACAATAGAACCAAGGTATAACTGAGAATGATACCAAGAAAAAGCACGAGATAACCCCCTATACACATATGTTTACTATAATTATAAGGACTATACGTTTTAATTCATACTTTGTCAATCGGAATACGTATATTTTATCAGGAAACATAGTGCTTATGGATCATTGGTGGATAAAAGGGATCCTATTCAATAAAAAAAACAGGCCCGGCGAAATACATCGCATGGCCTATTTGGGACGGATTTGCTTTGCTTGCAGCACGTGATCAGGATTGATGGTTGGCGTCATACCGCTCCTTGCATTCTAGATAGATTTTCTTTGCTTCAATTTCACGCAACCATCCCACTGTTTCTGTTTTTCTACCATCGAGTTCCCGATAAATCTTAAAAAACCTCACGATTTCCTTCAACGTATGGCCCGACACTTCTGATAGGGTAAAAACGTCCTGAAATCTCGTGTCTTTCGTTGGAACGGCCAGCAACTTATCGTCGGTTCCCATTTCATCTGTCATTCGCAATAACCCTACAATACGGCACTCAATTCTACAACCTGGAAACGTAGGTTCAGCGATTAACATCATGACATCCAGTTCGTGTCCATCAATCAGCGTAAAGGGCACGTAGCCATATTCCACTGGACTTTGCAAAGGAGAGTGAAACACACGATTCAAGCGAACCACACCCGTCTGATGGTCGATCTTATACTTATTGCGGCTGCCTTTAGGAACCTCGGCAATCGCCTCAATCACCAGTTCTTCGTCTTCTTCTTCCCTCACCTGCCGAATCGTGGCATGGTAAACACCTTGTTTATCGCGCCTTGTGATGCTGATTCGTACCGTTTCGCCTACTGTTAAAATTTCTGATGGGTGTTCGATCTCATACCAGGCGATCTCCGATAAAGGCAAAAATATTTTTTGATCATGCACGGCGATCCATGCACCCGTTTGGTCTAAACTGGTCACCTTTCCTTCCACAACATCGCCTTTTGCCCACTCGCTTGTGGTCAGTGTACTCACTCCTTCACAGGATTAAGGTGGTTAACAAAAGCAATATGATAAAGAATAACGCAGTAAATACATACCCCCATAATCTTCCGTGCTGAAGCCGCGTAATCCTGCTTAACCACGTTCTTACCAATGGCCTATTTTTCATGTGAGTACACTTCTATTGAGAACTAAATGGGACTATGCCAAAATGATGATGATCTAAGTCTTCAGAGATTGGAGGATACATTGATGAAAACCATCACGCTTGGCATGAGTAATTTAACAGTACCTGTAGTGGCAGTAGGATGCATGCGTATTAATACACTCGATAAAAAACAAGCGGAAAAATTTATACAGACAGCACTGGAAGAAGGCGCGAACTTTTTTGATCACGCAGATGTCTATGGGGGAGGCGCATGTGAAGAAATATTCGCAGATGCCATCCACATGAATGATGATGTCCGTGAACACATAATCCTGCAAAGCAAATGCGGGATTCGCAAGGGAATGTTTGATTTCTCCAAGGAGCACATTCTCGAAGCAGTGGACGGTAGCCTAAAGCGTTTAAAGACGGACTATCTTGACGTGTTGCTTTTGCATCGCCCCGATGCGCTTGTGGAACCTGAAGAAGTGGCAGAAGCATTCGATATCCTCGAAAGTTCCGGTAAGGTCAGACATTTTGGCGTTTCCAATCAGAAGCCTATGCAGATTCAATTGCTGAAAAAGTATGTGAAGCAACCCATTGTTGCGAATCAATTGCAACTCAGCATCACGAATGCCACCATGATCTCGAACGGCATCAACGTGAATATGGAAAATGAATCTGCAGTAAATCGGGACGACAGCGTACTGGATTTTTGCCGACTAAATGATATAACCATCCAACCGTGGTCACCCTTTCAATATGGCTTCTTTGAAGGCGTGTTTCTGGGTAACGACAAGTTTCCGGAATTAAATCAAAAGGTTGACGAGATCGCAAGTAAGCACCACGTTAGCAATACCACGATTGCGATCGCTTGGTTATTGCGCCATCCAGCGCATATGCAGCCTGTGATTGGAACGATGAATACGGGACGCTTGAAGGATTGTGTGAAAGCCAGTGATATTTACTTGACTCGAGAAGAATGGTACGAAATTTATCGGGCAGCGGGGAACATTCTTCCGTAGCGGAAATAGCCGCCCTGGAATTATCAGGGCGGCCCCATTATCTATAATATTGTCATTTTTCCGACAGGGAAAGGAGGCACTAATGAGTTCGTATTAACGTTAGATAATTGAGTCAACCTCCCAGTTCTTCAATCCCCTAAAGTAAAACTTTTCAAGCTCTCGAAGTGCCGTTCGATGATTTGATCACCAAAGAAACCAACTGCCATACGGCTCCAAGTCCAACGAGACCATAAACCAGTCTACTAAGTACACTCATGGAACCAAACAATGTGGCGACTAAATCGAAATGAAAGAATCCGACTAATCCCCAATTCAATCCACCAACGATGATAAGTACCCAAGCAACCCAATCCAAAGCATTCCATTTCATTACATTCACCCCCTTTATTTGAGTTGCCCTAATTGTATAATGTTTGTATAGAATAGTCAATACACATTATACAAAAAAGATACAGATTAAGGGTGACCGAACAAACTAGCCTCACTCAATCGACCCTGATACACTTTCTAATCCTGCCACCATCGTTTGCAATAGCAACAAGACGTCCAAAATTGTATAAAACTATAAAAATTAAAAATTCATATAATTTTTGATTTAAAGCCTGTTTTAAGCAAAATTATTCAGGTAAAATTCAGTAAATTGCTTTATGTTTCCTATTAAATCAAGCTATCATTGGGGTGCACGTTCTTATGGACCCATCGATTTTGAACGGTTTTCTTAAAAAGACAGAAAAATGGTTTGAACTATCTAGTGGTTATGAATTATTCGTTGCAGCTTCTTCACTAATTAGCGAGTATCAACTTGCTGATGCAGGTTTTTTTGTTTATAAGAAGCGACTAATGACTGGAGTTACTTCAGATCCCATAGACTTGTATCGACCATGGGGAGACTTTGCAGAGATTGAATTAGCAAATCTTCACCAATTCTTTTCTTTGGAGCACATGAACCGTTTACACCCTTTCATGGAAAAATGGTCCCCAATAGACCAAGTGCCTTCTCTTCATCATGCATGGATAGGAACTAAATTTACTCACCTTGGGATTTGGCCATTTACTTCATCGGATCAGCAAACAGGCGCCTTAGTTGTATCGAGAAAATTTAATACTATTCATGAACTGTCCCTAGAAGAATCTAATTGGTTATTGAATGTGTGTGCTTATCAAGTGTCGAATGCCATCAATGCGATGCTAAATTTCCGTAAAATGGAGTTTGCAAACCGCCAATTAGAAAAAGAAATCCAGTTAAGAAAATTGGCTGAGTTAGAATTAGAACGTGATGCAAAAATTCAAATGAACCTTATCAACAATATGTCCATCGGCGTTTTTTTAGCTTCTCTTGATCGAACAATTCTCATGGCCAACCATAGAATTACAGAGATTTTTGGCTATGAAATCGATGAATTGGTGGGACAGAATTTCCGTACCATTTATCATAACGATGATGCGTATCATCAATTCAGTAGCTATTATTACCTGTTAGCCAGTTCTCCTAATGGAATAACTGATCAACAATTTATGTTTCAACGAAAAAATGGCTCTCTCTTTTCTGCTGAAGTTTCAGGTGCCTTTCTAGACCCCGAAGACCCTAGCAAGGGAGTCATCTGGACGATTAAAGACATCTCTGAAAAATTGGCAATGGAAAATCAAATCCGACTGCATAACGAGCGCATGCAACATGAACTGAGACTCGCCGGTTCATTACAACATGCTTTTTTGCCTAAAAATTTACCATCTATCTCAGGCATTTTAATGGCATGGAAATACATCCCCTCTGATTTTCTAGCTGGTGACATGCTTAATATCATCGCACTAGATGACACTCATCTAGGTCTTTTTGTACTCGATGTGATGGGGCATGGGGTTTCAGCGGCACTAAGTGCAATTGCGATTAATTATTATCTTCGTCCGTTGGAGAACGACCAGGAGTTGAGCATCGCTCGGCATCCAGGAACATTGCTCACGGCTATCAATGAGCGGTTTAGTGATTTTTCCAATATAGAATCGTATTTTACGATATTTTATGGGGTTCTCGATTTGAACACCATGGAACTTGTGTATTCCAATGGCGGGCATCCTTCTCCCATTGTGGTTCATGAAAATGGAATAATCGATACTTTGCAAGAAGGTGATATTCCACTTGGTATCAATAAAGGAACTAGGTTTTCCACCTATTCTTGGCAGTTGAACTTTGGGGATAAGCTTCTGGTATATTCAGATGGTCTGACAGAAGTATTTAATCAGGAAGGAGAAATGTTTTCGATAAAAAGAGTGAAGGATTTCCTAACCCAATACCGAGAACTTGATATCTCCTCATTAACAGATCAACTAATAAATGAAATCACTCTTTTTACAGGTCAATCACAATGGAGCGATGACGTGACCTTGGTGGGAATGGATATTCAACCACGTTCAGTGCATAAATGATTATTACACTAAGATGAACAAAAAACATGATGGATATTTTTGTCATTTCTTCTTAACACGAAAGACACTCTGGAGTTGATTCGGTATCTTCGTTTCAAACCGAAGCAAATCCCCGGTAACAGGGTGCTTAAAGGCAAGGATTTGCGCATGAAGCCCAAGTCTAGCAATGGGATTTTTCCTAGATCCGTAACGTTTATCTCCCACCACGCTATGTCCAATGCTTTGCATATGTACCCTTATTTGATTTTTCCTACCAGTCTCTAACTGGACGGCTAATAAGGAATACTCAGCTGTTTGTTCGATCACCTGATAATGTGTGATGGCATTGAGTCCTTCTCCTGGCCTGCTCACGTACATGGTCCTTGTGGAAGATTCCTTCAGCCAATTCTTAATGGTTCCCTGCTTTTCTTTCACTGCACCTTCTACAAGTGCGATATAGGATCGTTCCAAAATCACGTCCTTCCAATTATCCTGGAGATGGTTTTTGACCGCTTCCGTTTTTGCAAACATCATCAGCCCAGACGTCTCCTTATCCAACCGATGTACAATGAATACTCGTGCCCTTGGATCGCGCTCCTGAACATACTCACTAAGAATGCGGTACGCTGTCCGTTCCTTTTCCTCATCCGTTGCGATGGATAGTAGCCCAGGGGGCTTATCGATGACAAGAATAGACTCATCTTCATAAACGATTTTCACGCCCGCCATGATCTCCCTTTGTTGAACAGAACCAGTCTGTAAAATTGTCACCTTATCTCCGGCAGTCAAAAGATGGTCGTGTCTTGTCACAACGCGATTCCCCACCATCACCTGACCTCTTGTCAGTAAAGATTTTACTTTATTACGACCTTTACCAGAGTATTTTTCCAAAAGAAACAGAAGAAGTTGAACGTCTTCTCTCACGTGAAATTCAACCTGCTTTGGCAATGAAATTCCTCCAATTAGAATATAAATTCAGCTTTTGCATCAGTTGCGCAGTTACAATACCCTTTTATAGCCGACCTAATCATGCGTGGTTACCATCGTTTTTGATTGCCGAAATGATACCACCATCAAGTATAGCGTAACGGCGAAAATAAGCAGCGCATTAATGAGGTGAATTGCTTGAACAAACGATTGATTCGCCTGCACCAGAAGTGGTTGTATGAACAATAGGACAAAAAGAAGCAAGGAAAACCCAATTAGTTTTCTGCCAATCATACCGATCAGTGAGATCACAAATAGCGCCAAGGACGCCCCCCATAATATTTCTCCCGTTACCATGTGGAGTTGGAAACTTTGTGCATGGAAAATGCCTAATCCAGCAAAATAAAATTCAATCATGATCCCTAGCAATATTAACACCGTCATGAGCTGGTGAATCATAAAAACCCACTTTTTCATCAGATCTCTCTCCTTTAGTACAAGTAATCGACACAGCGTCTATAATTAGAGTAGTACGCCGAGACGCTTCATTCAATCATTAAAAATCTGCCTAGTGTTGATTAGTAGACATAAATAAAATATGTGTTGAGCAATTAATGGAGGAATGCTGCTTGAAGGATCCGCGTGTCATTCGTACAGAAAGTTTACTTATGGATTCACTTATGGATTTAGTGCTAAAAGAAGGATACGAAGCGATAACCGTAAGAAAAATTGTTCAGAAAGCAGGCGTCAATCGCTCTACTTTCTATCTTCATTTTCGTGACAAGCAAGACATATTGAATTACATGGAAAATTATATTTTAGCCCAGTTAATGGACGCGATGACCGACCCCACATTTAACCCAGAAACCGCTTTAATTGATTTCAAAAAGTTAGGAAAGCCCATTGGATCCACAGTCGCATTATTTAGACATGTTGAGAAGTATGCACCTCTCTATCGAACCATGCTGGTGGAACGAGACTTTCGTGCAAGGGTAACACAAAGCATTCGGCGGGAGCTACTCCCTTTTTTGCATGATGAATTAGATGCAGCTTTTGGATCGAATGGTATTGTTGGGGTTATCATTCATTGGTTAGAATCGGGAATGGTGGAATCGGTGGAAGCAATGAGCTTATGGCTGACGCGTTTGAGTTTATTTCCATTAGGGCGCAGTTGATTCATACGGACTACCATGCTTTGACGAATTTCTTCGCGATGCCATCCACGTTTATCAAATGGATTCCATGGGTCCCTGACCTCAAGCGTAGGGACTCTCTTTCCACCTTTGGAAGTTTTGCAATCACCCGTTGATAAGATTCCCAAAGCATCTCAATAATCACATCATCGGGTACAGTATTGTTCAATAAAACCGTATTCCAGTGTTTTTTATTCATATGATACCCTGGGAGAACGGCTCCAGAATAAGTCTCACGGTGTATCCACGCTTCGTCTGGGGACGTTTTCAAATTGACCATTTCCACACCATGCAGGTTCCCCAACAAAGCAAACATTCTTTTATTAACAAAAAGCACCGGCAAATCTGGAGCGAACGGATATTTCAGACTTGTCCCCTCAAAGTTTAAGCCAATCTCTATTAATTGCTGATGATTCATACTGCATGTGCCCCTTTGACATTTCGAGAAGTGACAATCATTTCAACCAACGATATCTTTGTACTGGTTACTTCCTGCTTCCGTTATCAAGAATGATTTAATGAAAACTTTACTTTACTATTGAAAGTGTTGCCGTGATGAAAATCACGAAAAAAGGGCCTATATTTATAGCCCCTTTTACATTTTTTATCATTGTGGAAAAGTATCCTGAAAGGATCGAGGATTTTAACAAGTTTCTTCCTCCATTTGAGCAAGAAACTTCTCCTCAAGCTCATTGTGATAATGGAGCAGTTTTAAAAACCCGTCTGCATACATGATCACTTCAACGAGTGACTCTCCCTCTATCAACTTTGCCTCTAAATCCGTCATGAAACGTTCCAGAAGATAGTGATCACGACGAAATCCCAACATCATTGGCCAAACCTCTTCATCATCAGCCAACTCCTGGTACCAACCATTTTCCTCTTCTTTTGCATGCTCTAAGGTTGTCATTTTCCAGTGATCACATAGTAAAAACAGCACTTGGCGCGCATCTTCATGAAGGTTCTTAGCCAGTAAATTTTTGGCCTTCATCGTGATTTCTTCGCCTTTGCTTTCTGTCTCATGATGAAACTTGTGATGAACATCTAATTTTCTACGAGATGGCTCATCCAAAATTATCACCCCAATGGTAATACTACTAAATAAGCATATTTTAACCCAACTTTCTCAAGGAATAAACAGTGAGATATTCATCATCTCAGAATGCTATTTATAAACTTGTCCAGCGGTAGGAAGCTACTCCAGGATAGGTGGCAACTACCTTTCCACTTTTTAATGACACGGCAATCGTTTCATTCATATTATCAACTGTAGTATAGGCGTACTGTCCTGAAGGATCGACAGCAAGCCCACTCAGCATCGCCATCTGTATTGTCGAAATATCCTTTTCAAAAGAATTTTTCACTGCGTTGAACACCATGATATGACTGCTGAAAGAAGCGGCATAAACATGCTTTCCATGCGGTCCCAGTGCCAATTGCATGTAGCCGCTGGTCGCCATCATCATATTATTCATGTCATTCATCGTATAGCCACCGCCTTCTTTTTTACGAATGACTTTTATGATTTTGTTCGTTTTTGCATTCACGACAGTCATATCCCCATTACCCCAATTAGCCAACCAAATCGTGTTCATTTGCGGATCATACACAGAATCTTCGATCATCCCAACAGGAATCGACGTGACGATTTTCCCGGATTTTAAGTCGATTACTTTTGTGTTTTTCATCGAGTTGCTGGATAAATAAGCATAGTTCCCCGCAATAGCCATTGTATTTCCCCCGACAGGCACCTGCCATTGTGGTTTTCGTGTCGCTAAGGAATACGCGGTAACCGATTTTTTACCGGTGATGATCAATAAGTGTAGTGGGTTGGATATATTGGCGTATTGGGCTCCTATAGTCGAATGGAACGATGAAATGACATGATGGGTTTGCAAATTCACCACAAAAGTTTTACCTTGCTGCGTAGGAACATACGCAAGATTGCCATTGATTGCAGTTTGGAACCCTTTGACATTCATAGGGAGAGAAACGGATGTGATTTTTGCTTTATTAATTTGATTGATCAACAAATTGGTATTACCCATCACAGCACTTGCGGAAACACCAATCAGTTCGTCATGGAGTGAAATTCGACTGGTGCGCTTGTTCACCGAATGCTGGGCTGTTGCCAAATGCGTTGGTGTCATTGCTTGGGCAGATACATTTGCCCAGCTACCCGCTTCAAATATCGTAAATAACCCCAAGGGAATCAACATGTAGTTGATTTTATTCATTTATAAGCACCTTCTCTTTCCATCTATGTAAGGTGCACTCCTCTATCCCCGCATCTCATTTTGATAAAAATGGATAAGGAGTACCTCCATACTCGTGATTAACGTTGTTAGTTTATGGTACTTTATATAGCTTGAGTAAAACTGTAAATTGAAAAATAGCCTACCAACTACACCATGTTGGTAGGCTATCGCTGATCATTGACATTAATTAATCTCTCATGCCCTTCGTCCCTTCAGGAATCACATAGGCATCCGGGTGAGGTTTCAAGACGCGCAGCATCCAATATGGACGATACAGCCCTCCGGGTCCGGGAGCCGGTCGCGTCAAGGACAGCCAGCGTTCAAATACTTCATAGGCTTTTTTCGTATCCACCGATATCTCCCCATAATGGGATCCACCCTCGACTTTTTCTACGCGAATCCGTTGATGCCAGCACATCATGCCGCTAATCGGATCAGGTTGAACGGGAAAAATGATATTTTGATGCACGCCGCCATCGGTCCACCATATGCGACTAGAATCGGCATCACTGCTTTCCCATGGCTGCGGTCCGTGGATCTGATGCATTTGCCACAGGTGGGATGCTTGTTGGTCGATTTTTACTAACGCAGAACTCCAGCGATCGCTGCCAGTGGTCTCGTGTAGCCGCCAACGTCCCAGATGATGAGAACAGGCAATCACCCCCGGCTTGATGCCTTCTGTCACCCACACTTTATCGACAAGAAAGCCAATTTCCGTCTCGATCCGAACCTCGTCCCCCGTTTTTACTTTCAACCGTTTGGCGTCGACAGGATTCATCCATACGGGATTCGTGTGCGCAATCTCATGCAACCACTTGGCCCCATTGGTCCGCGAATGAATCAGCATGGGCAACCGAAATGTGGGCAGTAACATGTACTCCCCTTTGCTCGGATCAATGGTCTGGTGATGCACTTGACTTACAATGTGCACCATTTGTTCGCGTTCCTGTTCATCCCGAGGATAAATGGGGATGGCGTATTCGGGCCAGCCCCAATCCCGAAGCGTTGTGGAGAAAAACTCTAATTTCCCCGATGGCGTGGGAAACCCTTGCACTGCCTCTCCGTCTACAAAAACACCCGTCCGATACTGCCCTAATGCATTTTGAAATGGCCCTGGGTACGGCGCGTGATTGGACGAATGGGCAGGACGATCCACCCAAACTCCTGCTTCGCGCAGCGTTTCTTCCTCCCCCTCAATCGGTTCCGGCACTTTCGTGGCACTTGCCAGCACCTCGGGATCTATCGGCTTGCGGTGACGTTGGTACACCTCTTTGGTGATTTCAAACGCAGCATAACGTTGCATGTACGCAAGAGGCGTCATGTTTTCTGCCGCAGCCGCCTCTGGTAAACCAGGCACTGCATTTTCAAAAATCCATTGATAATACTCACTCACAGTAATTTTCTCGCCCGGTCGATAGGGAGATTCATAGTGTTGGCGTATGCCCAAACTGCCGTCCGGGTCTATACGCCAGGACAATTCAATCCAGAACTCATTTTCCTCCCAAACTTCCCCGGGATTCGCATCGCGCGTATCTCGAACTGCCATGCCTTTTCGCTCTTGCGAGACGCGTAGGACGGGCTGACGAAATCCGATCCACTGCGCCGCATGAGTTTCATAGGAGTGTAAGTCGTGCCGCTCAGGTCCCAACCCCATGGGCAATACATAATCCGAAAACTGGGCCGTCTCCGACCAAACTGGCGATAGCGTCACATGACACCCCACCCGATTTTCTTCCAGAAACATTTCGATCCAGTGAAAGCCGTCCGGAAACGTCCATACGGGATTCATGACCCTGGTAAAATACACTTCCATGCGTTTATTGCGCTTTTTCAAAATGTGGGGGAGACAAAAACTCAACTCAAAATACGACAATGGATACTCACGTGGCCAGTGATTTTCATTCCACTCGCGGATGGGTTGAGGTACTGTATGCCTTGTCGGGACAAATTTGATCCAGGCATTAGGGATCATGCTTCCGGGTTCGCCCACGGCTCCCATCAGCACGTTAAGGAACATAAGCGCTCGCGCAATCATCCAGCCACCGCGATGGCCTGCTGCTGCATTTCTCCAAATATTTGAGGAAAAAGCAGTGCCCGCCCGGGCAATTTCCTCGACCAGCGTGTTAATCTGCTCCGCTTTCACCCCAGATTCCTTTGCAGCCCATTCCGGCGTGTATTCGCGATAAATTTGCTTCAACAAATCTACGAAATCATCAAACGTTCGCCCGGCAGGTAGGTATTCAATAAACCCTCGCTGCTGCAACTCTTCAAGGTACTCGCGATCAAGGAGGAACTCCCGCCAATTCACCCATTTTTCGACAAATTCCCGATTATAGCGTTCGGACTGAATGAGTCCATTTGCCACCGCCAGCAACAAGCCCGCTTCCGTTCCCGGCCATGGAGAAAGCCAGTAATCCGCTTTAGAAGCTGTATTAGAGAGACGCGTATCAATCACCGCAATCTTGGTGCCTCTTTGTTGCGCCTCTATAATTCGCTGTGCATTCGGATTAAAATAATGGCCTGATTCCAAGTGTGCGCTCATCATCAAAATGAAGCGGGCATTGCTGTAATCCGGTGAGGGCCGATCCATCCCCATCCAAAAGGCATAACCGGTTCGGCCTCCCGCAGAGCATACATTAGTGTGACTGGATAATCCATCAATACCCCATGTCTTCAACACTCGCTCTGTATACTCATCTTCACCAGGGCGCCCGACATGATACACAATCTCGTCTTTCCTGCCCTCTTTCAAACTCTTGCGGATTCTTGTCGCAATGTCATCGAGTGCCTCGTCCCAAGTAGTGCGCTCCCATTTCCCTTCTCCTCTTTTTCCCACACGCTTCATAGGATATAAGATCCGCTCAGGATTCGTAATTTGAGAGACGGTGGCAGGTCCTTTTGCGCAATTTCTTCCACGGCTTGCCGGATGTAGCGGATGACCCTCCAATTTCTCAATTTCACCAGTCTGTTTATTGATATAAGCGAGAAGTCCACAGGCTGCTTCACAATTGAAGCACACGGTAGGAATCAATTCGTAATGACGAGACTCACGTTTAGGCCATGCTTTGGCATCGAATTCTTCCCAATCATCCCACTTTGCAGGTTCCGGATGTGACCGGAGATGGCCAAATCCTTTTGTCAGTTCGAGGTGTTTCTCATTTGCACTCATTGTATCGCTTCCCCCTTTTAACTAAGTGGCACTGATTGACCGGCTTGGATGAAAGCGTGTTCATAGGCAAGCAATCCTAAGAGCGCCAATGCGGCTGCGATCCCGGGCAGAATCAGAGAAGTAGCAAAGAACCCCAGAATAAAGGGAAGAATTGCTCCAGCAAGTAGTCCCGTCCAAAAATAGTACTTGTACTGGCCTGCGATCATTTGATGGGCGGCTCGCTTCGCGTCAAGTATGGGATGGGGAATCACCATTTCACTGATCACAAGTATTAGATGCAGCCCTATGGATGCGAGAAGGGTAACGTGCACGATTAGGAGAGAAGATTCAGGTAAAACCGTAAACCAACCCAAGATGGAGTAGGCTGCGGCTCCGGCCATGGCAGCTTGTGAAAATAAATGTAAAGGCAACATAGGGTTTTGCCAGAGGTCCCTTCCCTTTGCCTGCGCAAACAAAAATGCCGTGTAAATGGCGGTGAAACTCGCCAGCACCAAACCCAAGATAGAAATGATCAAATTGGCGCCAGTCACAGAAAAGACGCCAAAAATCAACTGAAGTGCCAATAGCAAACCATAACCCGTAATGATGAACGATCCTCTGACTAACCAGGATTTCCACTGTGGTCTAGTAAAAATCCGGATAAAGCGCATTGGATGTTCCAGATCTGCGATCAGTAAAAGACCTGTCATCCCTAAAAACACCAGGCCCACCAAAGCAGTGGTGATTTCCCACTTAGGCGTTAGCGACTGACCCGCAAAAACGAGGATAGCGAACATGATCATCACGCCCGCAGCAATCGACTTCGTCCAGGTATAGAGTGAGACTTCCCAATGCCACGGTGCACGGTGCGGTACGTCATAAGCAAGTCGGGCCGCAGCCACTGAGTGCCTGAGTGGAACCTCCATCTCCGACTTTGTCGGGTATCCTTCATGCTCTTCCGCATACATGTGCGACCCGCTATAGCTGGCTTTGGAAGGATTAAGCGTATAATCGCTTGCACCGACATAAAACACTTTAGGATTGGTTCCCTTTTCCGGTTTGCGCACATCTGCTTTTTCGCGGGTGATCAGTTGCAACACTTCGCTGTCAGGATCATTTAAGTTGCCTACCACAATAGCCTCGACCGGGCACACAATCACACAGGCAGGTTCCATTCCCTGATCAATTCGGTGGGCACAAAAATTGCACTTTTCAGCGCTGTGCACTTCTGGATTGATATAAATCGCATCATAAGGGCATGCAGCCATACACGCTTTACAGCCAATACATACATCTCGATCAAAATCCACAATCCCATCCGGGCGCTTAAACATTGCGGACACTGGGCAAATAGCCACACACGGCGCATCATCACATTGATTGCAGCGCGTGATCTGAAACTCCCTGCTGACCTCAGGATAGACACCCACCTCCACTTGCTTCACATAAGTCCTGTTCACGGAAAGTGGTACATCGTGCTCCATCTTACAGGCTACTGTACAAGCGTGGCATCCTATGCAGGTCTCCTGATTGATCACCTTGCCCCAGCGAATCGGGGCATTGTCAATCTCCACATCGTTCATCCAATATCCCCTCCGTTTGCATAGGCACTGATGTGCGATTCTAGCAATGAAATCACTTGATGGTGCCAGGTTTCGTTGGCTCTTTCATTTTCATTGCCGATACGCGTGATCAACCCTTTCAATTGATCAATCAATTGTTCCCCTTCTCCCGCAGGCAATAAAAACGTCACTTCTTTGTCCTTATTACGAGGGGAATCGCCGTAGCGAACCTTCAGCATGTTAGGATTCCAAGCACAAAGAAGTTCCCAACCATCTATCACCTCATCCGGCGAGGTAGGAAGAAATTGCTTTAAATACACCTGCAGGTATGAATCCCCTGCAAATAAATAAAGGATGAGACACTGCTCCCCGTTGATCATCCCGATGCCACACTGCACTTCCTCTATCACCTGAACGGTGCGGGGAAATGCAACACCAATTTCAGGAACCCCCTCCCAAAGCACAATCACACCATCCGATTGGCCAACTGCCACAGGCACGAATTCCGTAATCATCCACCACCTTCCTAATAAAAAACGAAAAGGTTGTGAACAATTTATTATTCTTATTGATGTTTGTGAAATTATAATTTTTTATCATTACTATTAGGAATTTTTATACAGATAAACTATCGACATTTATTATCCTATACATAAAAAAATCCACAGTCCCATTTCGAACTGTGGATTATCTGAAGCGAAATTGATCTATGATTAGCGAACATCCATCCATTCTGCAACAGTCATCACTTCTGCCTGTCGGGGAAATACTTTTTCCGTGAGTACACGATGGACTTCCGGGTCTGCATCAAGGCAAGCATCTGAAAGGACCATCAATTGATAATCCTTGTCTGCCGCTTCCCGCAGCGTGGAGAGCACTACCCCACTTGTTGCGATGCCGGTCAGAATCAGCGTCTCAATGCCGCGCGCACGCAAGATGACTTCAAGATCGCTGCCTGCAAAGGCGCTGACTCGTAGCTTGGTCACTACAGGCTCGTCCGGACGCGGCGCAACGGAAGCGTGAATTTGCGTCGATGCATCGGAACTTGTCATGCCACCACGCTCTCTAATGGCAGAAAAAGACTTGTTTCTTGGACTGACTTCCGGAAATCCTGGCCGAAACGCAACACGAACAAAAATCACCGGAATATCGGCTTCACGGGCTGCCGCCACTGCTTTTTGAAATGGTGCCAAGACATCGGGGTTCGTCGCAAAGCGCTCGACGATGCCATTTTGTACGTCCATCACCAAAAGTGCGGTATGACTCATTTGTTGCATTCTATAAATCCTCCCCCATTCAAATAGTCAACTCGCGAAGCTGCTCATTCACTTGGTCGTCGATGAGCCCGCCGTGATAGCAGATAGCTTTTGCAACATCATGCGTAGTGAGTTTTTTCAACGATGCCAACGCAAGCCCCATATCCGGAGTATATACAGGATTAGGGCCAGTCAG
Organism: Bacillota bacterium; assembly: GCA_021828865.1. Taxonomy (GTDB): domain Bacteria; phylum Bacillota; class Bacilli; order Alicyclobacillales; family SLC66; genus JAJZCL01. The sequence goes on along the minus strand of JAJZCW010000014.1, from coordinate 3,849 downwards.
CTTCCCATTCTCGGCGACTGTTTCGTCACCTGTCACGAGGGTACCGGTCGCTTGGTGATAAAGGCAAATATGACCTGGAGTGTGGCCAGGTGTATGAATGACCTGAATACCTCCCGCTATTGGTATTACTTCGTCGTCCGTCAACGTTTTCGTTACTTTAGCGGTAGGACGGTTGAGATAAATCGCCTCCGCTTCCTTGCGCATTTCCTCCGACATCTTTTCCACCATCTGCGCCACTTGCTGACGGTTCATTTTGACCGGTTCCTTGTCGCCTTCAATGTACGGTTTTTCATCAACATGCGCGTAAATTTCAACAGGCTTCCCTACCGCATCAAGCAGATCTTGGATACCGCCGATATGGTCGATATCCTGGTGGGTAAAGATCACCGTATCAATGTTTGAAAACTGGAACCCTGCCTTTTCCACAGCAGCTTTGATCGCTTCAATCTGTCCAGGCATGCCAACGTCCACCAATACCAGGTGCTTGTCATCATAAATAAGGGTTGGATTGTTGATCCGCTTGCCACCCATCATCTTCATTTCCACTTCGAGCATTTCTATACCATCAGCCACTTTCATGCCTTTCCAGAACCGATGAACGGCCCTGGTGCCACCTCCCTTTTCGACTGGTACTCACCCTCTTAAAAATAACGTTTACGTAAGATGCTTATTCCATCATAGCGAATTTTATGGTTTGACTGCAATATACCAAACAGGCGTGAAAACAGTTTCTTACCGCCAACAGGTAATACTTTCGTAGTATCTTATATAAATATATAAACCATGGTGAGACAGAAACACAGTCGCGCAGGCGCACAGTGATCTATCAATACTAGATGTCTTTTTGCTAACTATCCAAATTTGACACCTACGATGCAGATAACGACAATCAGGTCGCCAATCGTGGGATACTCGCGTCCCTAACGTTTGATCATTTGGATAAAACAGTTGGTTGCGTCATTCACCCATTCGTAGTCCTCGTTTCGAACCATATAAAACTCCAGTAGCATATCGATGGGATATTTTCTTAATCTTCATCATATTTGGAATCATAGAACTAAAAGCCTAAGAATACTAAATACGCAAATGGAATAGGGCGATACAGATAGAATTGATTTTGGGTTGATAGGCTTTAGCTGCCTTCAGATAACTGTCTGCTAAATTCGCCAACCATTTTTGGTGCGTTTTGGGTAACCCAAACCAGTTACTCACAGCCTCAGATAGCATTTCTTCTTTAATTCTGGTGCATTAAGCTTCTATTTGCCGCGGGTTTCATTATCAGAGTCACAAAGTAATTACATGATGTGAAACTTGTTGGATCATCATCTTGGCCATGAGAAATGCTATTGTCCTGCCTTTCAAAAAGCGGTATAAAAGTTTGAACAATTCGCTTCAATGTTATTACGGTTTCACTTGGCGAGTAGATAGATTGGCAACAAAGTAAGTGATTGATTACTTGTCCATAAGGTGGTCGAGTAGAAGCGCACCTTACTATGCGCCCCCCTCCCAGAACCGTGCTTGCGCTATTTACGCACACGGCTCCTCATGAGATCATTCACGGAAATATGCCGGACTCACCCGAAAATCCATTATATTCACATGAATTTTCGGCGCAGGCAACGGAAATTTGGCAAGGAACAAGTTAAACTTCACTGCGTCGAAGCTTTTACGTTGGCCCCTGCGATTCAACCACTTGAACAGTGCCCATTTTACATGGTAGAAAAACTCGTAAAGCCTCGGCCCGTTATCTGTGATGCCGTAGAATTGGTAGTACCCCTGTAGTTTACGGGTCAGTTCATGCATTAATTCTGCCGCAGGACGGGTGCGATTCTCACGAATCCATATTTTCATCCTCTCTAAGCTTGCCCGAAACTTCTTTTGGCTTGTCCTCCGCTTCACACGAAATTTGCCCTGGTAGCTCTCCCCACAATAATGAGTGAATCCTAGAAAGTCGAACGTTGCTGGTTTAGATGGTGGGGCACAATGCTGTTTTGCAAAGCGTCCAAATTCGACGATTTTGGTCTTATCTTCCGCAATGGTAAGTGCAAATTTGCCTAAGCGTTTTTGCAACGCTGCGTGAAATCGCACTGCGTCTTGCTGATATTGGAAACAGCAAACAAAATCATCTGCATAGCGAATCATATATGCTTTTCCCACGCATTGTTTGCGAACGGACTTCTCAAACCACAAATCGAGGGAGTAGTGTAGGTATAGATTCGCCAATATTGGAGATACCAGTCCCCCCTGAGGTGTGCCAGATCCAGACTCGCGCCATGCTCCTTCCTCCATGATTCCTGCTTTCAGAAATCGATAGATAAGTCGTAGGAGCGTCTTATCGGCGATACGGTGTCCCAGAAATTTCATAAGCCACTGATGATCAACGTGATCGAAGAATCCCATGATGTCCGCATCAACAACGTAGTTTATCTTCTTCGTGATGAATAAATGATTCAACGTCTTGAGCGCATCATGTGCTCCTCGTTGCGGACGAAAGCCATAAGAAGTATCCAGAAAATCCGCTTCGAAGATTGCCGTAAGAATCTTGCTAATCGCTGACTGAACCAGCTTATCTTCGTAGGCGGGAATTCCAAGCGGGCGTCGTTTGTCCGATCCCGGTTTCGGTATATAAGTCCTCCGGACTGGTTGCGGTTTATACGCTTGATTTCTAAGACGTTGGTGTAAATTGACGAGGTGGGTTTCTAGATTCCTTTCATACTCCACCTTTGTCACTCCGTCTACGCCTGCCGCCCTTTTGACTTTCTGCTCATCATGACATTGTTTAAGCATCTCGATATCAATCAGATGGGCGAGTGAGGTGAATCTGATTGTTGGTTGCGCCCGCGCAATCTCCGCTATCCTTGCCAGTGTTGTTGTCAACCGACATTCCACCTCTGAGTGTGGAGATTGTTTCCCTCGCAAGGGTGATTTCATGTTACGGCCTTTTCTCCATCAGCATTACCCGATTTCCCAGATACTACGCCGTAATCCGACTTCCCATCGTCATTTGACCGCCTCACTTTGTATCGCTTGTTGGTCATACTCTCCAGGAGAACGGATGGGATCTCCCGAGTTACCGTTGAATCGCAATGTGTAACGTGCCAAGGTCTCCGACCCCGGGGAGGCAACAAGAATCTCGCCGGTATCGATTCCGTCATGTTGTCTTCTGCGTGGAACATCGCATCGACCCTCCCGTCTAATGACAATTTTCAGGGCTCAATCCCTTCAGCATATAGCTTTCGGCCCGTTACCTCGCTGTCTACGCTTAAACCAAACCAGTTACCCGATTGGTTCCAAGACTCGCTTCAGATGGCTGGCTATGCCTTTCCCAACGGGGTTCTCACCCGCTCAATTCAACGACCTTGCTCGGCCGCACGCTCCACTTGTCAAGACACGGTTTTTCAATTTATCGTTAAGTGACCAATTGTCTGTCAAGGAACCGTGGAATACCGCAGCGTAGCGAGGATATGCCGCGAAAGTCCTTGACGGACCGCAAAGACCATCATGGTCGATGGGAAGAAGATGACCGTAGGAAGGATTCTTCCGTAGCTACCATCTTTTACTCCGTGCTCTATCCAACAATTCGAGAGGATTCCTCGGTCACGATAGAGTGGTATACATCGGATGGGATGGCATACCCAAGTGATTGATGCGGGCGTGTATGGTTGTAGTGCCAGATGAACTTGGCAATCTGCTTTCGGGCCTTTGCAGGCGTATCGTACTCATGCAGATACACTTCCTCGTACTTCATACTTCAAGGTTCGCCAGAAGCGTTCCGTGATGATGTTGTCGAGTGCACGGCCTTTGCCGTCCATACTGATTTGCACACCAGCAGTTTCCAATATTTCTGTG
>JAJZCW010000013.1 GCA_021828865.1 Bacillota bacterium | reverse complement strand
TTTGAAATGAGCTTCCCGTAATTGCTGAATAAGCACTTGTGAATTCCTCCGTTAAGGCTAGTATGAAGATTTTACGACCAACTCACATTTTGGTCAACAAAACAACAATTTAAACGAACAGCCCCTATCGAAAAGTAACATTCCAAGGATCGAAAGCGCCTTTGTCCGATAATGCATGGGTATCGTGACAGTAGGTTTTAGCTGTTGCACCACTTTTGCGCCTTCTTCTCCTTTTAAGGTCACCCCCCCTCCGACCGGGATCATGAGGATGTCCACGTTGCCAATGTCATTGACCTGTTCCTCTGTTAATAGATGACCTAAATCTCCACAATGGCATATTGTCAAACCATCTAAGTGAAAGCGAAAGACGATGTTTTCGCCCCTCTTTTTCCCGTTTACTTTGTCATGATAAGTCTTGATCCCTTTAATGGACACGCCATCTCGATGATATTCTTTTGGCTCATTGACCAATAGATAATCACCAGTTGCCACCCTAATTTTATTGTGATCTCCATGGTTATGTGAAACGGCAACGATCTCCGTTTCGATTGGTTTCGGCATCTTGTATCCAAGCATCCGGTCAAATGGGTCTATCAGGATGCGCACACCCGTTTCTGAGGTAAGTAAAAAGGAAGATTGACCAAACCATTTAATTTGCATATCAAAGCCACCCTCATGATTATTTTTTGTCTGCAAATATGGCATAGGCTCCGGTTAATCAGACTTTAGCATTGATGCTTTTGTTAACCACTTTGAGGTGACGGTCAGCAATGGTCATGACAAGTGCGATGACACTTACCGCGATCATGATGATCGCTATATGATGCAGCCCATTATCTGAAATTTTTATGTGAAAAACGATGCCGATTAACGCTGAAGAAGCAATCGAACCAATATATCCGAAGGTACGGAGCAGCCCTGAAGCTGTCCCAATCTGATCCGCAGAAACTTGCAAGTATAGTGCTGTCTGATTGGCACTTGCCATCGTCCCCATCGTGACGCCAAAGACGATGGTAATGAGCAGAATCCACACAATTGATGTATTTGTGGTGAGAAAGCGTACGCCAATTGAGGCAACCATGGACGATCCAGCACAAACAATGAGAGGTCCACGCACTAAGTTCCTTTTCGATACGGGACCTACCACTAAAGCCGAAATTACGCTCATGGGGAGTATGAGAAGCCCGGCTTCGAGCGCCGAGGTTCCGCGTGCTGCACCGATCCATTCAGTCACACCATAAAGTACGGTATAGATGCACAATGTGATCAATGTAAACCGAACGTAGGTACGAGTTAATGCTAAGTTGGTTGCGAGCATACGCACATCAATAAAAGGCTGCCTAGTTCGCAGTTCCCACCAAATGAGCAAAACGCCAAAAACAGCAGCGAGACCCAAGGCAGTCCATTCGGGACGAGGCAATGAGAACAGGAAGACCATCAGTGTGGCGATGGTTGCAGCGAATCCTACCATACCCGTGATATCAATACGAGAGGAAATTTCCCGAATTGTCCTCGCTCCCGCAATTGGCCCGTCCTGTGGAATCCAAAGAGCAGCCATGACAAATGCGACGAGTGCAAAGGGGATATTCACTAGAAATATTGTTCGCCACCCCCACGCATCTACGAGCACTCCACCAATCGGGAGTCCCACCGCAGCAGTGATGACTCCAGCGATCTGAAGTGCACCCAGCACGTTCCCAGGCGGTTTTGACATCCCGGCAGATTCTGCACGTCTACGAATGAGGAGCATGGCAGATGGATAGGCAGTGGAAGTTCCTATGCCAATGAGAATTCTTGATATGATTAACATCATCAAGTCCCGTCCAAATCCGCCTAACAGCCCACCTAAAAACACCATGAGAATTCCTACTAAAAATACCCTGCGCGGGCCAAACTCTTCAGAAAGCTTTCCGGCAGTAGGTTGAGCGATCGAACTCGCCAGATAGAGAGCGGTCACTAGTATTGTGGTTTGAGCCACGGAAACATGCATGAATGCCGCAATCGGTACTAATGCAGTGGCTAACATGGAGCTATTGATGGGATTCAATGTGGATCCCATGTACATCGGTGCCACAAACCGCCAGGAGAATGTGTTCTCACTTGGCATTATTCGCTTCACTCCTTAACCCGGCCATTTAAATACCATCAGCAATCTTGTATTGAAATCTCACGTATGTCTTGTACACTCCTTTTCAATTCGTTATTATTAAACGGAGAGTGCTCCTATTATGGTAATCGGAGATATCTCCGTTTGTCAATAGCAGTCATCTTCTAATGTTGGGATCTGATTTTGTGAATGATCAAGGAGTCATACGAACAGTGCGTAGGGATGCTGCGGAGAATCATCAGCGGATATTGGATGTAGCGAGTCAACTCTTTGAACAACATGGCGTTGAAAAAGTTAGCATGAATCAAATAGCAATCGAAGCCCAGATCGGCCCAGGTACTTTGTACCGCCACTATAGAAATAAAAGCGAACTATGCTTGGAGCTAATTAGAGACAATGTTGTTTTGCTTTTCGAGAACATTGAGGTGTACCTGGAACATCACGAGAATGACTCTCCTGGTCAAAAATTGAAAGGTGTCCTTAGTATTTTCATTCGTTTTCGCGAGACGAAACTGCACTTGCTGTCAGGAGTTGAAGAAACCACGACACCTAAACGAACACCAGCAGAAAGACAGAACCCCATGTATGACCAACTGCATGAAATATTCACCTCACTATTTGACAAATTGGATACGGTTGAACAGCCCTGCCCTAACAGCGTTTTCAAATCAGATATGTTGCTTACAGCATTACGAAGCGATACGTATTTGTTTCAAAAAAACATACGCGGTTTGTCACCCGAGGCGATTCTAGAACAACTCTGTTTGACGTTTTTACCACAAATGTAATCACTATATAATACGTTCCCGAAGGCATGACAGTTGAACAGGTCTCTAGCACGTCTTCACTGACGTGAGTTAACCCACCACAAAGTAGGTCTCCCATATCGGACGGAAATATTTTCTTGTTTGCACCATCCATCCGTTCAAACACAAACTCACATGTGTCGCAACTGCCGCCGATCAAATATGCATCTTTGTCATCAACGCTGAGATGTCTACTCCATGTGCCAGTGCAAATCCGGTCAATGACCCTTCTATTTATCGATGGAACTTCTTTGCCTAGCTTCTGCATCAATGTTTTTAGAAAACAATATCCGATCTTGCCCAATGCCTGCATAATCAATTCCAATAGATACGGAAAACCCCATTCGTCGATGAAATGAAATGGATCCTTCATTCACTGGCGAAGTGATACACCGAACAGTATGACACCCCAGATCGCGAACCGTAGAAAAGAACCTTTGATAAAGTTGCCTTGCTAAACCACTTTTTCTAAGCGTTGGATTAACCCCGACAAAATGTATGTATGCTTCATTTGGACATGATTGAGAGACAAATCCAATGAGAAAAGCGGATAAATCTCCATCATGTTCAATGATAAAGCTGGTTGATTGTACGTTCCCCTTTGTTGATCAGAAAATCGATAATACGCTTGAAGGACGTAATAACTTCGCAAGACATAAAAAAGTCCCCCTTTTCCAACGCATTTCGTGATAAGGCTACAGAAATGAAAGATTAGCACAGTAAGTTTTTACCCCTTGTATGATTCGTCTTTTCGTGGAAAACCAACTTCAGAGGTATCTGAAATGACTACCTCATGAACATTTTACCATTTTTATCTACCCAAATTTACAAGATTATCACACGATTTGCATTGTCTCATATTCAGCATTCCGGCCCGAGAGTACCATAAGTTGCTCATGATGACGACTGCATAATCATGCAGAAATCAATGTTCAAGCTTAGGTGGATGTTCAGAAACAGCGGGCCTCTAGAATCGAGTCCCTTAATTACCAAACATAAGGAACAAGGCGGTATTTCACCTTTGACAAATACTCGTCATAACCCGGTAGTTCCAAAAGCAGTGCGTGTTCCTCCTGAACTGCCCTCCATGCAATTGCAACCACAATTCCGAGACTTACAATGAGTCCATACCACGATCCAAGTAAGAGACCTGTACCAATAAGAAATATGACGGCCGTGGCATACATCGGATGTCGCACTATACTGTACGGCCCAGTTGTTATCACTGTTTGTTCCCGTTCACTTTGAACACGTACAGCTGGGGACAGATACGAATTTTCTCGAAATACGAGATAAAAGCAGTAAAACGAAATTAGGAGTAAAAACGCTCCTACTATCTGAAGCCACATTGGTACATGTGACCAGTGAAATCGAACGGCATCAAGTGGCATTAAAACCAGCCAACCGAAAAATAAGACGTTAGTAAGTGCAAACCAGGCTTTATCCCAGGATTTTTGATCCTTTTTCCCTATTCCTGTCATTCGCTCGGTTAATAGGCTTGGATTGAATTTGACCAACCATAAACTCAATACAATGACAAAACCAAAAAACAGTATTAGATAAGCCCATCCCGCAAACCACGCGATAGTTCCCGCCGGAAGGAACAAGGCAAAAGCAAACACGACGAACATACCTGCTACTTGTATGATGAGCATTTTCACATTAAGCATTGGTATACCTCCCACTGAACCCATTGTTCGGCTGTCAAATTCGCAACATCCAAACAAAACAAAGGATTTGCTTACGTCTATTAATATCTTTCTTTTTTCAGTTATCCGGCCCAATAATCCAACAACGCTATCAACCCGGTGATTGCATAAAAATTCAATAATCAATTTTCATGCCTTGCTCTATTTGCGCCTCCAAATGTTGAATAGCATTTTTTCACAACATAGTGGGGATTTAATAGGTGGTTGTCCTTTTCATGGATTGAGAAATCCACAAAAGTAACGGGTACCAGTATCATCGCCAGCCCCCATTCCACGTATTCCACACCCTGATTCATTTCATCGGATCTATCGCAAGTTCTATGGTTTACGGATTCAATTACAAAACCGAACCTTTCGGGGGAAATGCTTTGTCCATCCACCGTGGCACTTTTGAGCAGTAGCAATCCGTATGGGCCGTTAATTCCGTCAAAATGGTTGGATTACCGCCATAAACTCCATAATCCCTTTGGCCGTTTGTTCAACTGTCTCCCTTAGACATTGACAGTCCTCGGGATTGAAGTTGAACGTCATGGCCGATTGTTCGGTTACCATACTAGAAGCCTCACGCAATTTGCGATTGTTTCTCTAGATAAAACGTTGTACAAATCAAAAGGAATGTATTTAGTGTACCCGAGGAAATTAGTCCCTGTCCTCATTCTGCAGGTCGCAAAGCGTTACGCCGTTTGGGTGGATATGATTAGAGAATCATCAACCCAAACAGCACGATAAACATGTATAAATCTGTAATCATAGCGAATACTTCTTCACTCGCTTTATGGGGGCGAAAAGCATGTTGAATTCCAGCAATACCAAGATACAGTCCACCCGCTACGGCAGCAGGTACCCGAAACCCGGCGAAAAATAGGGACAACAGACCAATCGTACCAATGCTCATATTGGCAAACCCGATTTCCCGAATTACCGGTAAAAAACTTTTGTTAGAAATTTTAAAAATTTCGTACAATGTGAATGTCGGTTGAATCGCTTGACGAAGCCCAGCAGTAAAAAGGCGTAAACCAACACCGGAAAAGGTAAACCATTGAAACAAGAGAACGAGCAAGTTTGCGTTAGGCGTTATACTCTTTTTGATCAGAACAGCACCGATCGGAATTACAACAAAAAATAAAATGACAGAGACCTCATATAAGCCGATCTTTTTCACTGTTTTTTCCTACCTCTCTGGGTAAAAGTGTATATGGCATAACTTTTTCTTGCAGATGAATGCAGTGTATGGCAACAGAGTCACTTGCCTCTGCCGGTCGAATCACAATATCCATATGATCAATACCTCAAACTATGATTTACCAAAATTATACCATTTGTTTTGATTGGCCTGATATTGCATTATCCGGCCCAATAATCCAACAACGCTATCAACCCGGTAATTGCATAAAAATTCAATAATCAATATTCGTCTCCTGCTCTATTTGCGCCCACGTCTGAAAACAGAACGCCACGTCACTTTATCCACTTATGAACTAACGAACCCTGTTCCCTTGTTTCAGCACATCTGAGACCCACTTTTGAAGTTGTGGTCATGATCCTACCATACATGTAGCCTTCATTTACCAGACACACGTCCACTCAAGTGAATCGCCGTTATGCTATGCGCCGGGAACGTATACTTGAATGATTGGCCCGAGATAGAAGTAAATGAGGAATGTATCCTAACCGTCAACGGGTGACCAGCTACATCGTACGCATCCAGTGTATTGTTCTCGCCCAGTTGCCATACCGTAGCAGAACGATTCGGTGCATAATTATGCAAGTTGATGATGGGGGTGTATGAATTACTTGGATCTTCGTTGAGCACAAGCAAATAGACATCACCGCTAGAAGTACGTGTTGCCACCACATCCAAGGCGTTATTGTTATAGGTTTGATTTTTTAATGTGTATGAATAGGTTGGCATGTTAATAATCGACGGCGCAATAAGAAGAGTAGTTCCCGTCATATGGGTTAATACTTTAAACATTTGGGCCGTCGTGCTTTCCGTAAAGTTGTAGCTTCCACCTGAAACATAATTGCTAGAAAATATACCTTGCTGTTGCCAAACACTACTCCAATCGCCGACAAGCTTATACTTCGAACTTACAGGAATTCCATCCTGTAAGAAGCTCATGGCTTCTTTCCCGATATATAGTGATTCACCTAGAGAGAGTAAAAAGTTTGGATTATTGGATTTCAAGGCAGCCTTGGCGTAAAACCCATATTCTGAAGGGTACACAATACCATTGGAATAGGGATCTGCATGAAGTGTATGGACTAAACTGGACACTGCATTATCGTTAATATTTGCCGTATGCATCATATCGCCATAGAAATTCTTTGTAGTCAAACCACTTGGTATACCATACGAATAAAGGTGAATGGACATCCCATCAAAATGCACCCCTGCTTTGTTCAGATCGGTGATGGATTTCGAATCATGAAGACAGCTCAACACATAAATATTTGGATCCACCGCTTTCATAGCGGCAATATAGTCTTTATATCCATAATGATACGCAGAGTACGATATCGAGACCGTATCCCCACTCGGAGGTACTTTGCCGTGGGTTCCATCCCCGAACGTAATTTCTCCTGTTGTAGGATTGATCTCATAGACCTTCGCAGTGGCCCCGTAACCAGAGAAGGAAGTCACTCTGGTCCAGGCGATGCCGTTCACATAGACCGTATCGCTGCCCGGATCAATCGGGGCATATGCCGCATAGACTTGCTTTCCGGCAGAGCCCGTGCTTTTGTAGGATGTTGCCAGAGAACTCCAACTCGTCTTCAATACCACCGGTTGCTTGGTGAACGACACATCACCGCCGTTGACATAATAGGACTGATAATCACCTTTCAGTCCACCTGGAATTCCTGCTAACCAGTATCTCTCTTTGGGGATGTACATTTCGTTTCCAATTTCAAAGTATTTGACGTGAAAAGGAGCGGGATGTCCATTCGCGATCCGCAACGCGACATATGGATTCTTCGTATCGGTACCGTCTAAATACTCCACCAGGTTCGCGGCATCAGTCGGATTTCCGTTACCCATGTTGTATACATAAGTGAGGGCTGTACCGGTATTCCCTGTAAACTTGAGAGCCTGATCCAGATTAAAAGTGTCCGGCTGTGCGGAATGAGCATTGCTCCCGTCAATCTGATCCAAACCGCTATCCGGATTTGAGCCGTTGCCATTACCCACGGCTCGTTGCCACCAGAAGAGGTTGGCGCGGGCACCGCCCGGATAACGCATAGTCTTCAACCCCACATCTTTATACGCATTCTGAAAACCGGGATAAACCTGGTGGTTTATGGGGTCGTACATACCTCCCCCATTGTTTAAATACCCCCCATTAGCTCCAAACAAAGTGGGAGAAACGCTACCCATCGTACTCGCGGCATCAATCGTAATGTTTGTCCTAATAGATTTAAGGGGCTCTTTTTTTCGCAAATTAGAATTCTCCAGGACACTGAGCGTTAGCGGTTTTTTGCTTGTCGCCCACGTGCTTGTTGTTACACCGCCCCACACGACCAGCACCAGTGATACGGTTCCCATCAGACCTAGAACTCGCTCCTTTTTCATCCAGTGCATAACTTGTTGTAACCGTCAAGTACTTTTGAGCAGATTTCGCTAAATAACTTTTAACACCTATGAATTGCCAAATATGGTTTCCCTGTGCTTGAGCCGATAGCTGTCTCCGCTTAAATGGATCACCTCACTTTTGTGCAAAATTCGGTCCAGTATCGCCGTTGTAATGGCTGGGTCGCCTAATAGTTCCCCCCATTCTTCTGGTCCCTTATTCGAGGTTAGAATGATCGACGATTGGTCGTAGAGCTTGTTGATAAACTGAAAGAACAAGTGGGATTCACTCTTTTCCATAGCGATGAACATCAGATCGTCGATGATGACGAGATCCGATCCTAGAATCCTTTTCATCCGAGCCTGTGACGTTCGCGCGATGTCTTGTGTCTTGAGCAGATGGAGGAGGGTGTCCATCGCGACAAAGCTGACGCGATGGCCTTTCTCCAGTGCTTCCATCCCAAGTCCCACCGAGAGAAACGTTTTGCCAGTGCCTGGTGGACCTAACAATATTAAATTGTAGTTGTGTTCCAGCCAGAGCAACTCCCGCAGTTGGTTCAATTGCCGCTTACTCAGCGATTGTTGTTCGTCTAACTGAAATTCATCCAACGATTTCACGAAAGGGAACGCAGCCCATTTCATCCACTTTTCTTTCTGTTTTTCTTCCCGCCTTTGTAACTCATAGCGGAGAAGGTGCTGCAGCAAATCACGATAACTCCATTCCCTGGTCTCTGCGTCGAGTAAGGTGTTCTCCAGAATGCGAGCCGATTCGGTCATGTTGAGTGTGACCATACACTGTTTTAATTCGGCGGTAGAAACCGTCATGCGTTGCCTCCTCTCAAAATCTGTCGGTAGGTGTCAAAATCACGGATTTGCGCTTTTGTTTTCCTCTTGTCTATCTCCACTTCATTCAGCGGTTTCGGCTTACTTGGCAACGGTTGCGGAGCCGTTTGCCGTTGTTGTTCCTTGAAGTGACGAAGGGCATCCGTGAAATCCGTGGCCCGGTAAAGTCCGTATTTCAAGCAGTACGCTAACGCCTGATCCGCGACCTTGGCCTCTGCACCCGCCAATCCTTTCTCAATCGCTTGCAACTGATCTCGAGTGTAGCGTGGTTTCCGTCTACGAATTTCCTCCAAGTAGTCACGAGCTTGGTCCGTCTGGCTGAATTGCTTCACTACGTGTTCAAGATATGCCTCGATGCCCTTTGACCGATCCCGCCCGTGATTGTTGTTGCGAATGAGTTCTCCTTTTTTCGTGACGCAAAGGGGATGCTCTGCCAATATGTGACCCGATCTCGTTTCGTAGATGATCAACCGTGTTCCCTCGATAACCTTGACGGCCACGACCTTATCCGTGCCGTCATACGTGCCCAAGGGTACGGTATAGCGATTACCCTCATACCAGATGGTATTGTCCTTGCGCACCGTCCTTGTTATAGTGGTGGTGGTGAAGATTTCTATCTTTTTGTGGACTGGGCGGAGATACGCTTTCTCAAGGGCGTAGACTTCGGCCGGTATTTTTTTGGTCGTTTGATGCACCTTGGCATTGCCCGTGCGCGCCAACCAGGCTAGACACTGCTCGTTGAGTTTCTCTACATTGGTAAACTGGCGATGGCGGGCAAAATTGCGCTTGATGTATTTCACCACGTTTTCAATTTTCCCTTTACTCTCGGGGTCGGCCTTACGACACATATAGATCCGGAATCGACGTACTTCCACGTATTTGGCAAACTCATGGGTTAAGATGAGATCACCATGGTTTTCGCTGGTTAGCATCAAATGATCCTGGTCATAAACGATCTCTTCTGGCATGCCGCCATAGAAGGCAAATGCCTCTTCGTGCGCATTCACCACATCGATGGTGGTAAACGGTCTGTCCTGCCAAAGGGCGTATTTATACCGCGAATGAGAAAGGACAAATGTGATGAACCAGAGCTTGACGAAATGGCCTTCTGGACGCCTTAACTTCGTTTCCCCAAAGTCCACCTGCATTTGTCGCCCCATCGGCAGATCCACGACCGCTTCATACTGCCGAATTGCCTTGACTTTAGGAATCCCATAGACAGATCGAATGCTCCGAATATAGTTTCGAGTGGTGCTTTCTGCCACCTTCAGATCCCCGTGATGTTCTGTTAACCAATCCATGATTTGCGCTGCCGAAAGATCAGGATATTGTCGCAACCATTCCACAATCTCAGATTCAAAATATTCCAATTTCTTCGATCGAGTTCCCAACCTTTCTATGAACGTGTGGTAGTCTTCGATGGACATGTTCCAGAATTTCATGACGGTGTTTCTGGACACATTCAAATTTCTTGCTACTTGGGATTTGTTGAATCCCAGTTCCTTTTGCTGCTGAATCTCGAAATACATAGGCCACCTTTCTCGATTCCTCATGCTGCTACCTCCCAGACAAGATCATTACCAGTGGTATGATAGCCGAAAAGGAAGAGCGTGGGAAATGTTGTTGATTCTTATTTAGCGAAATCTGTTGATTGTATTTTAGCGGTTACACTTGTATACCCCCTATTTGTTTTTGGTCTACCCCGTGTAATTAGAGTACGTCCGAGCAGACTTCATTCCGCCTCTCATGGTCCACTCACAATTCCCATGGACCTCGACCTTCTCTTGCGGCTTCGACCACAATTCGTTCATGCGCGCCTTGTGAGCACTTTCTCCCGACTCTATCTAAAGTTACTAGCATTGCATTAAAATTGGTCACCTTTTGTCAAACGTGATTATTCTTTATTTTCCGCGTTTTTCAGAGTATTCTGAACAATTTTTCTGTCTACAGATCTAAGGGCTTAACGCTCGTATAGAAGGTTGTATGTCATTCGTTTTTAGGAATATATTGTTAGAAGAGCACGTCGTATATCAATTCATAAAGTTGCCAAGTGTCCTCTTGCTCATACTTCAGCAGCGTATAGGCAAAGATTTTATCCACAGGATACGCTTGACTTCCTTTCAATTTTCGTGTCCCTGTTCGCTGTAGACTGTGGTCAAACTCTTGAATCGACTTTGCCCACAGCTGTTGAACGAATTTGTACACTTCCAACAGTCGATCTTTGCATCCCGTCCGTTGCCTGAGTTTGACCAGTAACCCGTACGTGATTTGCGCCAACCACATGGTATCCTTGTCCATACAGGACTCATTTGGTAAGAGTCGAATAGGACAACCTGTTTGTCTCTATTTTAAAGGAATTTTAGCACTTTTGGGCGTGAAAATAGGGATCTTACGATAAATTTTAAAAAACTTGACAAATCCATTTTTGCTTTATGCAAAGCTAGTGACAATATTTATTTTTCAAAATATTTTATGGAGCAGTATCATTTTAATTGAGCCAGTATACTGGTAAATCTGGACACAATAATATAAAGGGAAAGCAAGCATCCAGATGCTTGTATATGACAAAGAATTCAAAAAGGAGTACTGAAAGCCATTCTTTTTTTTTCAGAGAACCAGAAAAAGTAGGGGAATAATCCTTATTTTATTTTATGAAGATGCATAATCCTTATGGATTCCAGTATTCTCGTGTAATACTATAAAGATGGTGGTCTTCCCATACTCCATTAATTTTTAGGTAATACGCAGAAAAACCGTCATATCGAAATCCTACTTTTTCAAGAACTCTTATTGAGCCAAGATTTCGAGACATAACCGCCGCTTGAACTCTATGTAATTTCGCAGATCCGAATGCAAAAACAATTGCTAATCGAACAGCCTCGGTGGTAAGCCATTTCCGTTATATTTCTCATCTAAGAAATATCCCATTGTACAGCTTTCCCAAGCTCCACGCACCACATTACTTAAATTAACTCGTCCAATAAGTCGGTCATCGTTGATCAGAAATACCCCAAATCCGTATCCAGAACCAGTTTCCCAATTGTCTTGCACTTTCTGCAAAATTTCTTGTTGTCCTTCTAACGTGTAATGCGAATCTAAAGTAACTGGTTCAAAGGGCTTCAAGAAGTGACGATTTCGCACACGTAAATCCAGCAGAGCCTCAAGATCATCCATTTCCAGCCTACGAATGTAAATCCGTTCCGAATCTTTTCTCATGATGCTCACCTCTCAAGACGGGCCATACATTATCCGGTAATTTGTTCTTTTATTCTGGATTAACCTTAATTAATTCCTACCACTTTGCTTCGCCGTTCTAACAAGATAACATCACGCCAAATTCCATTCATTTGACCAATGTGTTCTCTTCTTCCAACTTCTCTAAAGCCAAATTTCTTATGTAGTTCAAGACTCGCTTTATTTTCAGGAAAAATTCCTGATTGCAATGTCCAAAATCCATGTTGTTCGCTTGCTTCAATAAGTTGGTGCATTAGACGGCTGCCCACACCAATTCCTAGATGCCGTTGGTCTACGTAAATGCTCACCTCAGCAACACCAGCATATACGCATCGACTGGAAGTGGGACTTAAAGCAACCCAACCAATCACTTTTCCTTGTGAACGTGCAACAAACCGACACTGTAGGAGGTGACTCTTGTCCCATTCTTCCCAAGATGGAGCCTCTTGTTGAAATGTCGCATTCCCTGTTTTGATCCCTTCCACATAAATTTTTCGAACATCTTCCCAATCATCTGCTTGCATTGGATCAATTTTCATCAGTTCGTTCATGATTATCAACCTTCCAGTGCTATAAAAATCACCTATATAAGCCATATGTAGAATTGACCCTGATTAACTTGACTCTAACTGGGAATAGTTTGGCGCCAGAGACTTTGCGTAATTTATTGCATCCACTTCACCATTCATAGTAAGTTATCTTGCAATCATATCAATTAGTTTTTAAAAAATGGTGGATTTTTATTGGCAATAGCGGCCCATTAGTTTAAGAACGAAAGCAATTCGTCCCCGTTGTAAAGTCTCTTCAAATATGCTCGGCACTCCAGTTTTCGTTCGGTAAAAAATTCGGATTAACCACTCCAGTTTGGACAACTGCTTGCGATTTTGTAGATTATCGTCGAATTGCTCTCCCCCTTTTCCCTGTAGCTGCAAAGCGCCATATGACGCGCATAAAATTCTTTCGGCGACAAGCAATTCAAACTGGAATGTAATATACGCGTATTATACAATCCCACAAATTCGACGATGGCTTGGTAGCCCTCTGCATACGCAGCAAATTCGTTGATCGCTAGGCACTCTTACACCAGCAATCGATGGTACGATTCGATATGTGCCATCTTCCAACAGATGGATGACAAAATGTGGCCAGTTGACTGAATAATGAAAATATTTACGCCGTGTATTTTCGTGTATCAGCTAAGTCCATACCAACCTTATTTAGTCCAGTCTTCTACGCGCAATCCTTTGACCCGTTCAAATTCTCTCGCATTGTTTGTCACTAGTGGGACATCAAGTGATAATGCATGTGCCGCAATCATCGTGTCAAGTGGCCCAATGGGTTGTCCTTGCCTCTCCAATTGAGCACGTATGTCTCCGTACGAAACGGTAACTGCAAACGAGAAATCTGCAATATCCAGGGGCAACAGGAACGTCTCCAACGCAGCTTGATTTCGTTCCTTATTCTGACTCTTTGAGACACCATATTGTAATTCTGCCACGGTCACCACGGACACGCCAATCTCTCCTGTCCGAAACACACGCATTCGCTTCAATAATTCATCTGACCGCCTCTTGATCAGATATATACAGATGTTGGTGTCCAGCATGTATAGCATTAGAATAGCTCCTCACGTTGTTGCTCCTGCGATTGACCCCGCTCGACCATAAAGTCTTCTGAGAATAGAGCCAGCGATTGAGTCAAGGAGTCCCACGCGTCGTCCATGGGTAATAGCACAACAGCTTTACCAATGCGCTTCACAAATACTTCTGAACCATTAAAACGAAATTCTTTAGGTAAACGAACCGCCTGGCTACGTCCTGACTGAAAAATCTTTGCTCGCTCCACAAAACCACCCCCACGATATATATCGAGTATATACCATTCTGAGAACAGGTTCAACGTGAATACATCCGGTCAACAATACCGTCGTCTTGTTCAAGATAACTGCCTAAAAATTCCATAAGCCCCTTACGACAACAAATGACCACAATATTTTCACTATCAACCATACAGTTCACTATGCCGCGGAGACCACTGCCGAGGCTTATGTTTCAACAAACCATTTTCTGATTGAATAACGATCCCTTTATCATTTAATCCCTGAGTCTCTAGATATTCCTCTTTCTCAGCGTCAGTTAATAGCCTCAGGAAATATCGCCCATTAATCGTCCTTAAAGGGATATAGCCGGACTTTGTTTTGATTCGAAAACTAATCACTCGGCAATCCATCGTATAGCCATATAAACACCGATCAAACGAAAAAGAGTGATTTCCCCGTTTACCTTGTATTTTCACGCTGGCATGGCTGTTCCATAATTTCTTGGGTTCATCGGTCATCGTCAACGCGGAACCTGCAATAAGATCCCACCTGTAATCATGGAAGGATGCCAATAACAATCGAAGCACCTGCTTGTGGTTTACCATGTCAGTTGCCAAGATATACGCAGTCTGATTCTTGATAAGAACATATAGACTTTGCTGTTTTGATGCAAGCTGCGAATTGGGATATCCTCTAATAATTTTTGTTCTTGAGTTGGTTTTTTGTTGATGCCCCAACTTCAGTAAAATAGACAAATTGCACAACTAGTGCCAATAAACATGCACTAAATATATATCTGAAAACTCGCTTCATTTCCAGCCCCCCATTTTGGGGATATTGTATGTAGAGCGGTTTGCAATATTCTTCTGCTGTCTGTTTTTGCTTTAGTTACTGCGTATTCCGGCCCGTAACTGCAATAATGTCTGAAGTGCTCCAATGCATAATATTACGTATGATAGTGGACATATTGGAAATTTCCCACACTAATCAGCTTCGTTGTAACACCTTGTGAAGCAATATCGGCGGATATTGTGAAAAACAGCTAATTAGTTTTTCACTGTAAATGGTAATTGTGTTTTCCTATGGATGACCTAAAATACCCCATGAAAAGTCCCTTGCGAGAAAGAAGATAATCACCGCTAGGGTAGATTTCGATTATCCAGTCTCCATTATCCACCCTCGACCATACCTGGTCGTACTCCTCACCTGATAAGACAGCCCATCCGTCCATCCTCAAGACGCTCCCCATTTCATGTGACTTGTGGAATTGTCAAATTTAGTTTAGTCATGAAACTCGTCATGCTGGAAAGTGGCACTACACTAGCGATCAGTCGGTGAAGTCAAGGGAAAGGTGGAGATTTTCCAGGCGAACCTTCCTGGAAAATACGACCTGACCTTGACGAACTAGTCCCTAAAAAAAATGGGAAACGGTCTTGCGACAGCTCTTGGGAGCAAGACCTTAGCTACCCGCCCTTACATGACCTGTGATAACTGTTTGCGGTAATAATGATCGCGTTTCATGAGAGGGGGATAACCACTGTTCGTGGTGTTAATCCGTTTCCGGTTATCGTGAACTTCGATGAATCGAAACACCATGCTTTTGACCGTCTCCATTTTCAACGCTTCTGTTTTCACTTTGTCATGCATTCCTTCTTCAATGTGGCAAAAAAGGACTCCATTCTTGCGCCATCATAGCAATCTAAGACAGCGCTGAGATACAACTTGCCATCTGCTGTCGGGATTTCAGTGATATCTCCCAACCACTTTTGATTGGGGGCAGCAGCGATGAAATTCTGTTGAATCAGGTTTTCACTGGCCTTTGCAGTGGGATCCGCCTTGGTGATTCCCTTCGCATGGTATTTCTTCTTCAGCATGAGCTGACCCGCAACACCAAGCACATTTCTTTCACGCTGTGCTTGGTGTGCTCTTTTTCCCTCTGGGCCCAACTAAAACGAAATCATTCTCGTGCCGCTACTTCTTTTGGCTCTCTGCGAAAAAAGCGAGGGACTTTTTCAAGATATCATAGGCGGAATCTAGTTCCTTGATTTTTTTTCTAACGCCCTCCATTCCGCCGTTTTCGGATCGATCCGCTGGTGACCGCTGCCCACAAAGGCCAAGGATCCATGCTGCTTCCGCTGGCTTCTCCATGTATAAAGCGTGGTGGATGGGATCCCCAGTTGTGTGGAGGCAGCTGATGGTCCGCCCTCATCAGATAATTTCAGTGCTTCTTCTTTGAATTCTTTGTCATACACTCGCATCTGGATTCCTACTTTCGTTTTTTTAACATTGTATCCAGATTTACGAGTTTACTGACTCAACAAAAATGATACTGCTCCACCAGTGATGCTAATGGGAACCGCAAGCCATTGTGAGACGTATCTCATGCAATGGATATAACTCATCTTCCATTGTCAAATGGTAAAACAACTGATCGAACGATGCTTGCAAGACAATAGCCAAAATATACACTATTATTTAAATTATTAAGGTCTTGATAAATGTCCTTGACTTTCCTCTGAATAAAAAGTATAGTACTATTATTCAGAGTGCATCGGATTAAGGGTATAATTTTAATGTGCCGTTTTTTCTCTGCTTTCACTTCGGATTGCAGAGGAAAAACGGCTTTTGTGCCTTTGGTTTTGTATGTAATTTTTGAAAAATGGTTTTTGCCAAGGGCATAAGGAGGAAATAACATGGAACAAGGAATCGTAAAATGGTTTAATGCAGATAAGGGCTTTGGCTTCATTACTCGCGAGAACGGTGATGACGTATTTGTTCATTTTACCGCTATCCAAGGAAATGGTTATCGTTCTTTGGAAGAAGGACAGCGAGTGAAATTTGACGTGGTGCAAGGGCCAAAGGGACCCCAAGCCGAAAACGTAGCTTAATTTCTTAAATAATCATGGGACTGTCCATAAGGTGTTGCTTAAATACCTTAAAGACAGTCCCTGTTTGTATTACTACATCATCTACCTAATTGTATGAAAGGAGGCATATCAATGAGCTACCTTAATAGTAGGAAGAAACCCACTTCTGAACACATCTATGCGGACGTTGTTATTTGGCAATGTTCAGAATGCAACTGTTGGTCAAGACAAGAATTCGTTCATGTAGCCGAACCGAATTTCCCTGTGTATAAGGGACTTATGAATAGAGAGGCAAAATATATTCGTATTGAATAAGCTTACTTTTGTCTGAGACTTGCTATTGCAGACTTCTTTTCCAATCCAAAACGCCACATCTCTCCATCACTCTACTTGCTTCCACAAGAATTTGGAACGTTTCTACTCGCACTAGATTTCATACATCGTGACCTTAGGTACAAATCAGTGGTTGAAGTAGTGGCCTTGATCGAGATCCGCGATGAGCCCCGGATTCACAGGCCACCAGTCCAAGAGTTTCTGAGTCACTACGCCTGACCCTGGCAGTATACTGGGGATATCGAGTGACGAAATTGCCCCAAGAAAACCAAAGTGCGCATCTGCCTCTTCACGTGAAATACTGACCACTGGCAGATTCAGGTGCTTTCCGATGACACTCGCGATGTCACGAAATGGCACTCCTTCTTCTGCACAACCATACAGACGTGATCGAGCTGGCGCCTTTTCCAAAGCAAGGCGGTAAAGATGTGCCGCATCAAGTCGGTGTACAGCGGTCAGCGATTGATTCCTTCTCCGGTGTAGGCAGAGAAGCCATTGTCACTGGCGATGTTGATCAGTATTGGAACGAAGGGCTTATCAACCTCACCATGCACGGTCGGCGAAAGCGACACGACCGCCGTCCGCAGAGAAAGCGCCAAAGCGAAGACTATCGAGGTCTTCAAGGGAACCATGATATACCTCGGCCCAGTTTCTTTCAGTACCACATTACCATTGTCTGAGTGAACAAACCAACAAAAAGCGCCTGTCAGTATCTTGGGATACCGGCAGGCGTTTTGCAATATACAGTTTGGCTCGATTTTCACATTAGCACTTCATTGATTTCTCAAGGTTTATCGGATGGGCCCAAGTGGACTCGAACCACTGACCTCACGATTATCAGTCGTGTGCTCTAGCCAACTGAGCTATGGGCCCAAATTTGGTTGCGGGGGCAGGACTCGAACCTGCGACCTTCGGGTTATGAGCCCGACGAGCTGCCAACTGCTCCACCCCGCGATATGAGATTGTAAATGGGCAGTGGCAGGATCGAACTGCCGACCCCTCGCGTGTGAAGCGAGTGCTCTCCCCCTGAGCTAACCGCCCGTGTCTGCGGCTTCAGATCCACATCGCATCTCTGCGTCAGATTCATTCACCCGCTCGGTCACGTACCAAAAGTACGCTCCACTCGCTTGCTCCTGATCTTCCTTGATTTGCTCGTGTCTCTTTGCCTTGATTTGCTTCAGATCCACATCGCATCTCCACGTCAGAATCATCTGCAAATAAAAACTGGTGACCCCAAGGGGATTCGAACCCCTGATTCCGCCGTGAAAGGGCGGTGTCTTAACCGCTTGACCATGGGGCCAATTTAGTGGCTCCCCGAGTAGGATTCGAACCTACGACCCTTCGGTTAACAGCCGAATGCTCTACCGCTGAGCTATCGAGGAATGTGGTGGAGCTAAGCGGAATCGAACCGCTGACCTCTTGAGTGCGATTCAAGCGCTCTACCATCTGAGCTATAGCCCCAGTACACTGGTGCCGAAGGCCGGACTCGAACCGGCACGGGGATCACCCGCGCGCTTTTGAGGCGCGTGCGTCTGCCTATTCCGCCACTTCGGCTTAATGGCGTGCCCTGAGAGATTCGAACTCCCGACCTTTTGATTCGTAGTCAAACGCTCTATCCAGCTGAGCTAAGGGCACATGAAAAGAGAACACGAGTAGAATAACAAAAACTCGTGTCCCGCGTCAAGTCGTTTTTCTATTTTCCTTCATATAATTTAATGATCACGAACCTCGTCCTGTATTTCTTCACGAAATCCTTGGATCGCCTCTCTTCTTCGCTCATTTTTTTCGATCATTTTCTCCCTTTCCTTTTCGTTCATCTGATTGTCATACGCCCTCAGCGTCTCCCTAGAGTCCCTCATATTGGCCTGTGTGTTTTCAATGTTACGTTGCAATTTTTCTACGTTATCACTACGATCATCCGGATTCGGCACATACAACACCAACCTTTATGAAATGATAAACACACCTATAGTGTGCGAATCGCAAAGAGTTATATTCATTAATTCCTCTTTTTAATGGCAACAAATCACCCTGATACCACATATTCTATGGTACAGATTGTTTATCATGAGTGAAATGTGCTATTTTATTAATAGTTCTGATATACTGTATATGTCAGATGAACTTGTTGTGAGGAGGGAAGTCACAGTGGCTAAGGCCGAAGAAGAATGGGTTGACCTTTCCTTCTTTCAGACACTCTTTGATCAGGCAAGTGACGGGTATATTGTGCTCGACAATCAGCTCAGGGTGCGTTATTTGAACCAAACCGCAAAGGATTGGTTCGGTTATCCCAACAAATTGAACGAAGTGACGTGCGGACATTTTGTTCACTGTGATCGTTTTGGACATGAGGTGCTCGAAGAACAATGCCTTGGATGCACCGTTTTGTTGAAGCGTGCCTCAATCAATTCAGAACAGCTAAATGTTCGGCACAAAGATGGCAGAACCTTTCCCATTAGTATAAGTTATAGCTATATTCCTTGGCATAATCATGAGTCATTTGTACTAATGTCCATGCGCGATATTTCATTACAAAAAAAATTAGAACAGGAGCGTATTATGAATGATGCGCTTCGTTATACTGTTGAAGAACGAGAAAGAATTGCCCGTGACCTTCACGACACCGTCGCTCAGGACCTAGCTTATACGGGTTTACGATTAAAACAATTGCGAAGAGAATGGGCAGATGCCAAAGTCGTATCCTTTCATACGATTGCGGACGAGTTATCTACTATCAGTCAGGTAATTGACAGGTCCATCAAGGAATTACGGAATTCCCTTTATGACCTTAATTTTGAATTGGAGACGGACTTCTTCCAATTTATACGCGAACATGCTATCCAGTTGGAACTTCGCTCCGGCATCAAAACAGAGGTTAATATTGAGGATACAGGATCACCATGGGCTGACCGCGTAGAAGTACAGCTCGCAAGAATGGTAAAAGAAGTGCTCACCAATATTCAAAAACACTCACATGCTCATAACGTGCAGTTGACTTTTCTCCGAACACCGAATGAGATGGGAATAATCATAACTGACGATGGAATTGGATTTGATCCGGAAATAGAGCAGGCAGATCCTCGCCATTACGGAATTAATTCCATCAAAGAACGATGTAAAATATTAGGCGGATCCGCCACTGTCACTTCTCAGCTAGGAAGTGGAGCCACTTGGGAATTTATGATACCCGCCCATTATGAAGCCAAACAAAGCATGTTACAGGCATTGACCAAAATCTCCGCAAAATAAAAATCACCCACCCAAAGAGTAGGTGATTTTTATTGGCTTTAAATGAATTAGACTAAAGTCTTCGATGCTTCTTTCGCATACCAGTCTTTCCACAACTCCCAAAGAGTATATCCCCCTGCCCAATTGTAGACAGCTTCAAACCCATTCAGGCGCAAAATTCGAGTAGCCACATAGCTCCTGAAACCACTTCGGCAATAGAGCACGACTGGTCGCTTCGGATCGAGCTCACTGATATGATCTCGAAACCCTGGCAACGGAATGAGTTTCGCTCCTTCGATTATCCCTTTTGCTGTTTCGTGTGGATCACGCACGTCTACGATTTGGACACCTGGTGCAAACATGTCAAAATGCTCTGTTTGTACAACATTTAAGAGTGAATCCAAAATATTTTGCGCGGTCATTGCCGCCATGATAATCGGATCCTTAGCCGCGCCAAACGGCGGAGCATATGCCAGATCTAACTCCATCAGATCTGCCACGGTAAGCTCGGAATAAATAGCGGTGGCAATCACATCGATGCGTTTATCGATCCCTTCCGTACCTGTGATCTGTGCACCAAGGACCTTTCCATCATCTGGCGCAAACAACAATTTAATAATCATATCCTTCGCACCCGGATAATACCCTGCATGATGCTTGGAAATGGTATAAGACACCTTGTACGGGATATTAGATCTTTTCGCAGTCTTTTCTGTAAGTCCTGTTTGCGCCAACACTTCTTTTTGAAATCGTACGATGGAAGTGCCGAGTACTCCCGAGAATTTCCCTGGTCTTCCCATGATATGATTGGCAATCGCCCTAGCTTGTTTATTGGCTGGTCCCGCGAGGGGAATCCAAGTATCCTCACCTGTCGATTTAAAGGTACTGTCTGCCAAATCACCCGCCGCATAAATATCCGGATCACTCGTTTGCAGATGCTCGTTAACTTTCAACGACCCCGCAATACCTAGCTCGAGCTTAGTTTGCTTTGCGATGGATGAATCCGGACGAACACCGAGGCCCAAGAGGAATACATCCCCAGTGATTTCCTTGCCGGATTCAAGCACTACCCGTTCAGCAACGCTATCGCCTTTAAGGGACTGAATTCCATCATTCAGAATCAATTCTACTCCGGCTTTTTCCAATGCTTTTACAATGGGAATGGTCATTTCAGGATCAGATGGCGGCATAATTTGCGGCGCCTTTTCAATCAGTGCGACCTCCAACCCTCTGGCTAAGAATGCTTCCACCATTTCGATGCCAATAAAACCTGCTCCAATGACAACCGCTTTTTTCACTTGTCCACTGCTGATTCTTTCCTGAATGGCATCCACATCAGGAACAGACCGCAACTGATACACATTGGAAAAATCAATCCCCGGAATAGGAGGACGAATGGGGGCTGCTCCTTGAGCCAGTACCAATTTGTCATAATTCTCCACGTAAGTTTCCCCATTGTCATGATTGAGGATTTTCACCGTTTTGTTTTGTCGATCAACTTCCACCAATTCATTTTTCACACGCACATCTATGTGAAAACGCGCACGTAAACTTTCAGGAGTATTTAAAAGCAGTTCTTCCCGATCTTTGATTTCCCCAGCAATGTAATAAGGAAGACCACAGTTCGCAAAGGAAACATATTCACCTTTCTCTAAAAGAATGATTTCCGCCTTCTCATTGAGTCTTCTCAGTCTAGCTGCGGTTCCTGCCCCTACAGCCACTCCTCCAGCGATGACCACTTTCATTGCAAATCCTCCTAAAATTAATTTTTAGTAAATAATTTATTGTTTCTCTCGTGTAGAGAGTATACCCCGTTAAATTGTGAAAAAAATGAGCGAAGTAGACTACAAAAAAATTCCCGTCTATAGTTCGTTCATACTATCCACGGGATTTATATCTAATAAATTTATTATAACAAAAAAATCAGCGATATGATTCTTTTTTCTCATTTAAGTCATGAAATAAATTATCTAACCGTGTCAGTTCATCCTCGACTAGTCTCAGATTCATATCAGCAGAGTCATTGCGCTTAGAGAAGAGCAACAAGCGCATCGCAAGCAAGGAATTTCTCACTTCATTCACCATGGACCAAGGAATCTCTTGAGGCGTCTGAATAAAACCCTGAATTTCCTTTTTGCGGCGAATGGACGCTACCCGATGTTCCCTTCCCAGCCAGGCAATATACATACATCCCACACAGAGTAGCACTTCAATAGGGACCTCAGCCCAGTAAAAACCAACGAGTGAGAATCGGATGGCCGTTAGGATAACTCCCCCAATAACAGCAGGGATAAATCCAAGCAGATACCCCATTGCGCCGGCAAGCACTACTTCTGCACTCATCTCGTAATTGTGAAGCATAAACCCTGTCACAAACAGCACAATACCTATTATAAACGCAATCAACGTTAACTTTTGTTTAAGGAAATGAAATAGCAATTCATCTGCATCATGTACACGCGAGAGCATTGCCATCCATTTGTCCTCCCACATTTTCATCAATCAACGTATCCTCTCATTAAAACCGATTATGAATTGGACGTATCCGAATCATTAATGTTGTTTTCATCGACAAGCCCTTCTCTTACCGCGTAGGTTGCTGCTTCTACACGATTGGAGACATGCAATTTGTCAAGAATATTGCGCACATGATTTCGTACGGTATTTTCACTGATAAACAAACGTTTAGCAATATCGCGGTTCGATGCTCCCGTTCCCAATTCCCGCAACACCTCAATTTCCCGCGCGGTCAGTGGCTCCACACCGTCCCCAATTGGTGTAGAGGCTTTGGGCTTTGACATTTCAGAAAGTATCCGCAACGCTAGATTGCTGGGAACGACCGCTTCTCCCGCCGCCACACTTCGTATGGCATGCAGCAATTCCTCTGGGTCCACCGTCTTGATCACATATCCTTGAGCACCGGATTTCACGGCCTCAAATAACGAACGTTCATCTTCATTCACGGTTAAAATCAATATTTTCACTTTCTGGTCTACATCTCGGATTCGTTTGGTGGCTTCCATTCCACCCATAACAGGCATAGCCAGATCCATGATGAGTACATCAGGATGCAATTTTTGCACTAACGCGACAGCGTCCCTGCCATTATCGGCCTCGCCCACCACTTCAATATCTGAAGCCGCATTGATGATGCCAATAACGCCCTTTCTAAAAAGATGGTGATCATCAACTACGGTTACTTGAATCGGCATTTTTAATTCCCACCTAAATGTTTATTCTATTTGACCTAATTATACAAAAAAAGTATTGAATGCGGTTGGTACGTCTTTACGATTTACTCCATCTTCAAATGGTTCATGGTCTTTTTGATGCGGAAATCCATGGTGCTCTGGATCTACATGTGATTCTAGTTGAATCGCAGTGTGGACAATGCCAAACCGGTCTTTTAATATTCCTTCAATCTCCTTTAAAAGACGATCAGTATCTGAAATGACCACTTTGGGGCCAATTACCACGTGCAAAGACGCAGCATATTCCCGATCCGAGACTGCCCAAACGTGAATATCGTGCACTGCTAGAATACCGGGCAATCTACAAATGACGTCATACAAAATTTCAAGCTTGATCGTATTCGGAGTACCTTCCATAAGAATCAGCAGTGATTCTTTGACAATTTTCCATGAAGTATAGATCATGACAGACACCAAGACAAAAGTGATAGCCGGATCAAACCATGGTTTGTGTGTCACACTTACCAAAATCGCAGCCAGAATCACACCAAACGACACCAGTGCATCACCAAGGAAATGAATAAATGAACTTTTTATATTAAGATTTTGCTCTCCTTTCGTCAGCATCCATAAGATAATACCATCTACGGAAAGTGCTACGAGAGCAGCGCCAATCATCCAGAAGGGCTGAACCGGCTCAGGATAGAAAAACCTCAATATCGTCTGGCCAAGAATGATGACTGACAATAATATAAGGGAAAACCCATTGACAAAAGCCGCGACCACAGTGCCTCGCTTAAAACCATAGCTCATCAATTGAGTACTGGGTCGGCGAGCGATTCGCTCCGCAAACAAAGTGAGAAGGGCACTGAGAAAATCCGTTCCCACATGAGCAACGTCTGAAAGCAACGCGACACTGTGTGAAAAAAAAGCGGCGACGATTTCGAAAGCAAGTAAACTGCCGACCATAATTGCCACTACAGACAATCTTCGTTCCATTGCCACGAAATCCATCCCCTTGGGTGGTTCATCTATAGATTTTTACATTTTTACAATGACTAAACTACCTAATAACAGACTATAACAGGTAGTCCAAAAGAACTATACAGCCATTTCTGTAGCGCCTATCATAAGTTGCTGAGTGTCCCACATCTTCCGATACAATCCATTTTTTTGAAGCAATTCCTGATGGGTTCCCCTTTCTTCAATCATACCATGATTCATCACGATAATTTCATCCATCACTTCTAGCCCTGTCAGTCGGTGGGTGATCCATAACATGGACTTACCTTCGAGCGTTTGATGAACAGAGAGCAACAATTGTTCCTCTGTCATCGCATCGAGACCAGAGGTCGGTTCATCAAAAATACTAATGGGGGCGTCTGCTATAATTGCCCTTGCAATCGCCAATCGTTGACGTTCACCTCCGGATAGTTTATATCCCTGTTCTCCAACAAACGTATCGTACTTTTCAGGCAACTTTTCCACAAACGTATCGGCCAATGCCACAGCGCATGCGGTCTGTATCATATCAATGGAGGCGAAGGGATTTGCCAACTGAAGGTTTTCTTTCACGCTCGTATTAAAAAGGTGCGATTGTTGAGGCGCTACTGCAATGTGTTCATGAACAGATTCCATTTGAATTTTCCGCAACTCATTTTCGCCAAGTCGAACTGTCCCCGACTCATAATCGAAGAATTTCGATAGGATTTGCACCATACTGCTTTTTCCTGCACCACTTGGCCCCACAATAGCAATATGAGCACCAGGTGCCACTGTGAAGGAGAGGTCTTTCAGCACCTCTGGATCGCCGGAATGGTAACGAAATGACAAGTGATCGATGACTAGTGCAGAAAGCATCTTTCCCTCCATTTTGACCTCGCCGCTTGAAACAGACGGCTTTGCGTCAACAATAGTCATCAAATGCCTCATCGAAGCAAAGCTTTTGCCTAAGTATTGAAAGGCAAGCGGCAACGGAATGATCGCTTCAAAGCTAGCAAGTGCGGTCTGCGCAATCACGGTCAGGTCAACGCCATTAATTTTCCCCACTTGAACGAGAGGAATCGCTACGAGCAATAAAATCCACATAGAAAAATGATTAAAAAACGTCATCAATCCACCTGTGAGTCCACCGATACCTGCCATTTTCATTTGTTTTTTTACCAACATATGCTGACGATTGCTCAAACTTTCAATGACTTTTTGCTCTTGCGAAAATGCAAGAATGTCTGACATCCCTTGTAAGCTATCGACAAGCTCAGCAGAAAACCCGGAGCGCGTTGTCACGATTTCTGAACCGAGTCGATTTCCCAACCCATACGTCAGTGCAGGGATACCAATTCCTGAAACCAGCAGGATGAGCACCTGAAGCAATCCAAGCCTGTAATCAAATAATGACAAAAGCCAATAGACGATCGCCATCACCAAAAACGCAATCAGTGTCGGCGCAATGGAGCGCAGGTAAAAATCCTGCAAGGTATCCACATCAGACACGACGCTACTGAGTACATCACCACTTTGTAAATTAAAAAGCCTAGCTGGTGCAAGCGGTTCCAAACGATCATAAAACCATGCTCGAATGTTTGCAAGAATCCGAAACGTGAGATCATGCGAAAAATAACGTTCTCCGTATCGAAAAACAGCCCTCGCGATGCCAAAAAAACGCACGCCGACAATAGGCACCCATAGCAACAGCACTGTCGATGGGCGAAGCGCTGCAGATGCGATCAAAAAGCCTGAAGTCGCGAGCAATCCGATATTGGATGCCACGGTCAACACGCCAAGAAGCGTGGCCCAAGATAGTGCCACTTTATGAGGGGAGATGAATCGAAACAGGGTTCTGATCACGATAATTCCCCCTTTCCCCCACATACGCTGTCAACATGTGATGATATAACCCTTTTCTGGCTACTAGTTCCGAGTGGGGTCCCTGATCAATAACCTTGCCCTCGTTCAGTACCAAAATCCGATCCATCCTGCTAATGGTCCCCAAACGGTGCGCAATCACCAAAACCGTCTTGTCTGCAAATAACTGATTGAGTGCGTGCTCAATCCACATTTCGCTTTCAGGATCCAGATTGGCAGTTGGCTCGTCCAGCATTATGAGTGGGCTGTTTTTCAAGAAGGCGCGAGCGAGTGCGATTCTTTGGATCTGTCCGCCGCTTAGGCCCAATCCATTTTCCCCAATCACCGTTTCATAACCTGCAGACATTTCCCTGATAAATTCGTCGGCTCCCGCATTTTTTGCAGCCTCCATCATTTGCTTATCGGTACATTCAGGGTTCGCCATTCGAAGATTATCGGCAATGGTTCCCTTAAACAAATGTGGGTGCTGCGGAAGATAGGTGATCTGTTTGCGCCAAGCTGCTGCAAGAGCAGGGCTCAGCGACTGATCATCCACACGAATCGTGCCATGTGCTGGCGCCATAAACCCCAGCAAAAGATTCATGATGGTGCTTTTGCCCGCTCCAGTTGGTCCGACTAGTGCCACTTTTTCCCCTCGATGAATAGTTAGGTTTAAATCGTCAAGTGCCATCGTACCCGTTCCGGGATATTGATGAACTACATGCTCAAAATATAGGTGGTCCCAGTCCTCATTCAGTGTAAACTTGACACTACTGACCTCCCCCTCCTGAAAGGTCGGCTCATCCAAGAGTTCAAAAATGCGGTCTGCAGCCATTACGCCATTCATTCCTGCATGAAATTGTGTGCCAAGTAGACGAATGGGAAGATAAAATTCTGGTGCGAGCAACAAGACGAAAAAAGCATCCTGAAAGTGAAGTGTCCCCGCAATCAAACGGAGGCCTATAAACACAGCGACAATGGCAGTACTGAGAGTAGTCAGCAATTCAAGTGCCAGCGCCGATATAAAAGCCACGCGCAAAGTGCTCATCGTGGTCTTTCGATACTGATTACTAATACGCTGTATGACTTGCAGTTGATAGCGACTACGGTTAAACAGTTTCAATGTGGAAAGCCCCTGTAATACGTCAAGAAAATGAGCACTCAAGAGACTCAATGTCTGAAATTGTTTCTTGCTCTTTTTTTCCGCCTGTCGTCCAATTAACATCATGAAATAAGGAATCAAAGGCCATGTCACGACAAATATGATGGCAGTCACCCAATCATTGGGGATGACAAAGACGAGAATCATCAAAGGAATCAGTGCGGAAAGTGCAATTTGGGGAATATAACGGGCAAGGTACACTTCGAGTGACTCAATCCCCTCCATTACGGTGCTGGTGACTTCTCCGGTCCGTTCACCTCGCAAATACATGGGGCCAAGCTGAAATAACTTTCGGATCAGCTGATCACGAAGCGACTCTTTTACTTTTAACGCCACGCGTAGTGCCAATACTTCGCTAAACCAGCCAACAATCGCCCTAAGTGCAATGGCAATAAGGAGCCATACAAATAACCCCGTAAGGCTGGACAGAGCCGAATCTTCAAGAAAAGCGCGGTTGACAATACGCGATAAGAAATTAGCTTCTAAAATGGCAACTAGACCGCCTGCCAGCCCTAACCCAACGGTTAGGGCAAGCAGATGGCGCACTTCCTGAATCTGAGCAAAAATTCTCTTACTTATCATGCCGCTTTTCTCTTTCTATAATGAATTGGGGGATGCGATCAATAATCCATGTGATCCGTTATCTTAATGCGCTTGCGAAAAATGTAATAGGTCCAGATCTGATAGGCAAGTACAATCGGAACCAGTATCAGAGCGACAATCGTCATCACAAATAATGAATGTTGATTGGACGCTGCATTAAATATAGTAAGGTTCCACTTCGGATTGGTACTGCTGATCATCACATTAGGATAAATCCCAAGGAACATTCCAAGCGTTGTTAAGGCAATGGTTAATCCCATCATGGTAAACGCCCAGCCTCCGTGCCTTGCCACCAAAAACCGCACAGAGAACACCGCAATAAACGCAAGGACAAAGATCACGAATACCAGTGCAGAACTGACACTGTATTTGAATACCGCGCTTGGAACATAACTGAAGATGACAAAGAGCAATAACACAATCGCTACCGGAATACCCATTTGCATCGCAAATTTCTTTGCTCTTGCTTCCACATCGCCTGATGTTTTCAAACTGAGGAAAAGCGAACCGTGCAGCATAAAAACTAACAGGAACGCAATACCGCCAAGTAGCGCATAGGGATTTAACAAAGTAAAGAAATTTCCAGTAAAATTCATTTGCGCATTGATTGGTACACCCCTGACAACGTTAGCGAAGGCAACTCCCCAAAGAAGCGCTGGAATCAGACTCCCGATAAAAATCAACCAATCCCAGGTATTGCGCCATCTGGAACTAGGATTTTTGCTGCGATATTCAAGTGCCAGCCCACGCAGAATCAAACCAATCAGCATCAGGAACAGCGCTAAGTAAAACCCACTGAACAGCGTGGCGTACCAGTTGGGGAACGCTGCAAACATTGCGCCACCTGCTGTTAGTAACCAGACCTCATTACCATCCCATACAGGACCGATGCTATTTAACACCATACGCCGTTCTAAATCGTTTTTCCCGACAAAAGGTAGGAGTATTCCAACCCCGTAGTCAAACCCTTCGAGAAAAAAGTACCCAATGAACAGCACCATTTCAAGGATAAACCAAAGTGTATTCAGGCTCATTATGTCTCCTCCTTCCCTGATTAAAATGTAGAAGCGATATCACTTGAAGCATCGCGTTCTTCTTCGACATCAAACCCCAATTTCGTATACTTGCTCATAAGCCCAATCATAACGACCGCCATGATACCGTACAAAAGACCAAATCCAATAAGCGTGGTAAGCGCCTCGCCCGTCGAAACGATAGGTGAATTGCTAACATCAGTTTTCAATAGGCCAAATACCGTCCATGGTTGCCGTCCAATTTCCGTCATGATCCACCCCATAGAGTTTGCAATAAATGGAAGGGAGATCGACCACAGTAGCACTCTCATAAATTTCGGACTGTTCTCCAGCTTGTTACGACGAACGACAACAATTCCCCAGAGTGCAAACAAGATCATCAGCACACCAGCAAGAACCATAATGCGGAAACTCCAGTAGGTTATATTGACTGGAGGAATATAATTGCCTGGTCCGTACTTTTGTACATATTGTTGCTGGATCTCATCCATGCCCTGTACTTTTCCGCTAAGGCTGTCATAGGACAAAAGACTCAGCACGTAAGGTATCTCGATACTAAAGGTGTCTGTCTTTTGTGCTACGTCAATTCCTGCAATAAGTGACCATGGCGCATGTTCTGGTGAAGTCGTCCACAGACCTTCAGAAGCGGCCATTTTCATCGGTTGTGCTTTCACCAGATGTTGCGCTTGAAGGTGTCCCATTAAAGCTACTAGTATACTGGATATCACTGCTAAGGTTAATGCCACCTTAAATGAGCGTTTGAACACATCCACATGATAGTGGCGAATTAGTTGATAGGCACTGATGCCAAGAACGAAGAAAGATGCCGTTGCCCACGCTCCAAATATCACGTGAGGAAATTCCACCCACAATTGAGGGTTACCAAGCAATGCAAAAAAACTTGTCATTTCTGCATGACCATTATGAATAGCGAATCCAACCGGTTCCTGCATAAATGAGTTCGCCGTTAAAATCCAAAGCGCAGACAGTGTGGTACCAAGTGCCACGAGCCACATGGAAATCACGTGAAGTCGCTTCGATACTCGCTCCCACCCAAAAATCCAGATGCCAAGGAATGTTGACTCCATAAAAAATGCCAACAACGCCTCGACAGCGAGTGGTGCACCAAAAACATCCCCGACATAACGGGAATAATCAGACCAGTTCATGCCAAACTGGAATTCCTGTAGAATACCGGTCACCACTCCAATGGCAAAATTAATTAAAAACAACCTGCCAAAGAATTGAACCAGCTTCTTCATTTTTTCATCGCCAGACCGAACATACATGGTTTCTAATATGGCGAGCAGAAATGCAAGACCGATGGTCAGCGGCACAAACAAGAAGTGATACACAGTCGTTACGCCAAACTGAATGCGGTCGACAATCAATGCACTCACGTTGTTTCCTCCTAATCTTTTAAATAAAATTACATAATAAATATTACAAGTATTGCTATCCAACATGATCATACCCATTAGAACTCATTGAAAGGAGACCAAATCTAACCGAAGAAACTAGTACAAACGGACTAATTTCTAGTATATTTCTAAGAGTTTGAACTGTTTATTGTTACTAATTGAAAGTAAGTAAAAGCACAGCAATTGTGCTGTGCTTCATCAATAATCTCAACTTTTTCATGCACCAGAAATTAATATGAATTCAATGCTTAGCCCGATTCTGCAATTGATCTAAATTACCTGCCACTCCCCGCATTTGTTGAAGGGTACTTTCTACAGACTCAACAGCGCTATTTTGTTCGTTCGTCGTCGCAGATACTTCCTCCGTCAACGCCATGACCTGTTGGACGACATCGTTAATTAAATGGGCCTGCGACTGCAGTTGAGACGTCTGCGCCTTTTGCCTATTCACTTCAACGAGCACTTCTTGCACCACTTTGCCCATCACTTTCCCAGAGTCATGAATGGTTGAAAATGAGGATTCGATTTCTTTACGTGCTTGCTCGACACGAGAGAAAGAAGCACTGGTATCGGTCACTGCCTGATCGACATTGCTGATTTCCTCGACCATCAAACGCACCACTTCTTGGATCTTTTTATTGGCATCCTGGCTCTGTTCAGCCAGAATTCGCACTTCATTAGCCACCACTGCAAACCCTCGCCCCGCTTCCCCAGCGCGAGCCGCTTCAATGGAAGCGTTCAAGGCGATCAAGTTGGTGCTCTCCGCCACCGCTTCTACGCTGTTTAATATCTCTTCAACACTTTGTGCTTTCTCTACTAATTGACGGGTTTTCTGGATGGTTTGGTCCGCTGCTGAACTTGCTAATTGCATTTCACTCGCAATTTGATTGGTGCGTTCTTCCCCCATCGTGATCGCTTCATTCAACGTTTGTACCGCATGATTTTCCGATTGCACCGCTTGTTCTAACCGCTCCATCATCAACCTTGTGGCATCGGCGCCTTGCATCTGTGTATCGGCAGCTTCCGCCGCTTGCATGGCGCTGCCTGTGATTTCCTTCATGGCAAGCGCAATCGAATGGGCTCCGTCAGAAGCCAATTGCATCTTGCTGTTCACCTCATGAACGGACTTATTCAAAAGCTGCACCGATTGCCCCATTTTCTCGTGATATTCGCCAAGTGCAGAAGCCGTGTGTTGAAAAGCCACTGAAACTTCATAAATTTCGTTTTGGATTTTCGGCAACGGAACTTGAATATCGAATTCACCCTGCTCGACTTTTTGGATGGCACTTCTCAATTGCTTTAATTGTTTCAGAATATAATGGCCAGCAAGCCACACTAATAGTGTTTGCCAAAAAACACCACTAATTAAATCAAAGGTGGTGAGCCCGACAAAAAAGCTTCCGCTGATGTGATTTTGTCGTTCCCAAATGAGGATAGCGCCGCTGATAGCATGCGTGATGATGGCCACGATCATCGTAACTAAAGTCAGTTGCAGTTCAAGTCGTTTTTTCAACATCAATCCCCCGTATCGCTAATCCACAAAAATCGGCCGATGATCCCAGTTGGTGATCACCACGTCCACTATTTTCGGATCAAATTGCAAGCCACTGTAATTCTTTATGTATGTTAAAACCTGACTGGGTGGCCATTTCTTCTTGTATGGCCGATCTGACAAAAGCGCATCAATGACATCCGCAAGCGCCACGACCCGCCCTACGATGGGTATTTGGCTTTCCTTCAATCCATTGGGGTATCCGTTGCCATTCCACCATTCGTGGTGGGTCAACGCAGAATCCATAGCGTATTCAAACAACTTGCCATATAGATTATGAAACGATTGCATCTGGTGATAAATGGTATTAATCATTTCGCTACCAATGCTGGCATGATCCTTGACATGATAGCGTTCACTGTCAGTCAGCAATCCCGGCTTGAATAAAATTTCTTTAGGAACTGCCGCCTTCCCAATATCGTGTACGACACTCGCCGCTTCGATCAAATCCACATCCGCATCAGGAATATCACCGTTGTCTCTCATCATTTCCGAGATCCACCTGGCAAACTTGGAAACTCTCAGCACGTGGTTCTCCAATTCAGGATCGTTCCATTCCGCGATTTTTGCAATAGATAGAAGAAAAATCCCCTCCATTGTTTGCAAAGATCCGATGGAAACTGCGCTATCCACACAGAGACGATCCAATGGTTGATGTAGCGAGACAAACACGGTTTGGTCCTCCACCACCCATCTCATAATGGTTAGTGCAACCACCAAAAAACGCTTCTCCGTCAAGTGGCGATTGATCAGCACACCAGACCATGCTCCGGAATTTTTCAAGCTGGTATTCAGCTCTTGATAGATGGTTCGAGCGGTAAACCCTGATTGCATCATGCTTGGTTGCTGATTGATGACTTCATCAGCTGTCGCACCGTATAGTTCTAGCCAATTTTGGTTGAAATACAGCACCTTGCGGTTCACATCGGTAATGAGCACAGGGATCGGCCAAGCCAAAATTTCTTCAAATGTCATCAGTGAGCCTCCACTTTTTACCGAAACTCATTATCTAGCGAACAATCAATACCGAACAATGTGACCTGCGAGCAACAGCCTCACTGACACTACCTAGCAAAAGCCTCTCAATTGCTCCTTTGTTGTGTGCACCGAGCACCAAAAGATCGGCCTGAATATCTTCTGCCATTTTCACTATCCAATCTGCAGGCGATCCCAATTCCGATTTCATAGCTGGCGTTACCTGTTGCTCGGCACAGATGGCTTCTGCTGCACTTAGCACTTCTTTGTCCACATGCCTATCAAATGGCACGGGAGGCACACCATAAGCACCGTCCACATAGGAAACTCTCTCCACGTACAATAACACAAATTCGGCAGTTGGAAAATTCGATAGCGCATAACGCAGTCCTTTTACAGCAGATGCCGTCCCATCAAATGCGATCAGTATTTTCATTGGGGATTACTGCCTCCTCATACAATTTTTCAACAGTTTGTTGAATGAAATAGTGCTATATAATTTGTCCTCATTACCTTACTACTTCATAAGAATCTTTATCAGAAACAAAAGGGCTATCAACCCCAATCAATTTAGACTAATTTTAGTCTTTCATGCCACTTCTTGAAATAGATTTGGGATAAGAAGTTGTGATGTGCTGCTGTATATGATATAATGCCTTCCGCAGCCATGGAGAGATGGCCGAGTGGTTGAAGGCACTCGTCTTGAAAACGAGCAACGGTTTAAAAGGCCGTTCGTGGGTTCGAATCCCACTCTCTCCGTCAGCAAAAACGCACTAAAGTATAAGGCATTTGAGTTTATCGACTTATACTTTAGTGCGTTTTTTGTTTGCCATTTTAGCAAATATAGACATTCGTCGTTACAGCAGCCCCCACTAGTGCGTATGGTAAACGGAATGATAAAGGAGGCGGTAAACATGTACGGAACCTTCGGTGGATACACACGCTGGGCAGTCGTATTCCTGATCATCTTCGTCCTATTCTTCCTCTTGGTCCCAGCCTATGGTTGGGGAGGAGCAGGCGCTGGAACTGGCGCAGCAGCTTACTAATCAGACAATCTAACAGTCCGGGTCGAGGAGGCGAAATCGATCATGTACGATGGTGGCGTGTTTGGCGGTTACACGCGCTGGGCTGTAGTATTTCTAATCATTTTCGTGCTCTTTATTCTGGTAGTTCCATTTGGAACCAAGGAAGTCTGCACTACGGCACCCGTGTATTAATACGCTGGTCATGACAAAAGTTTTTTGGGGGGCATCTATCATTTGCCCCCCTTTTGATGATTTCAAAGCAGATCTACCTGAACACGCTCTCCCTCGCTCATCTCGTCGCTAGGCTCAATCCTCGCCAGCGCATTAGCATGCACAAAACGCGACATGGTTCCCGCCGATTGATCTCCTCCAACATCAATCCACCACTCATTATCTCTTTCATAAAGCCGTCCTGTTAAAAATCGAGTGTGTCTGACCTTTTTTTTCTTCGGGACATGTTGCAACCTTGCCGTCATTGAATGAATCGCGCCGTCTTTCAGTGATAACATTTTTTGTATTGCAGGCAACACGAACACATGGGCATTAACGAAAGCTGCAGGCGGATTCCCCGATAACGCAAAGACGAGTTTGTCTTGAAAAACGCCTGCATATATCGGTGTCCCAGGTCTGATAAAGACCCCCCAAAAAAGGCGCCGAACCCCTATCTCTTCCAAAATTTTAGGAGTTAAATCCCAATCCCCCACAGAGACTCCCCCTGTGGTAACCACCATATCAAAGCGATTCAGCGCATCATGAAATTTTTCCCACAATAAGTCATGGTCATCTATGATCGCAGGATGGGAAACTACCTCTGCTCCCGCCTTTCGTAATAGTCCAGTCAGCATCGGGGTATTGCTGTTATAAATCTTGCCCTTTTCCCATTTTCCATTTATTTCTATAATCTCACTTCCTGTGGAGAAGATTCCAATTCGAGGCGGTGTCATTGTTGATATTTCAAAAATCCCCTGAGAGGCGAGGAGCGCAATTTCCACAGGACCGATCATACTACCTTTGGGAAGCAAAAGTTGTCCTTCCCTGATATCATGACCCTGATGTTGTATGGCTTCCCCTTTATTGACCGATCGAAAAACAGATACCTTTGTGGTATCAACGGATTCGCCGAAATCCGTCCATTCTTGTTGGATAAGCGTATCAGCTCCGCCAGCGATAGGAGCGCCCGTCATTGTACGAAACGCTTCGCCTTGTTGCAATTCCCGATCGGGCACTGACCCCGCCGGAACATGAGCAGTCACCTCCAAAATGATCGGATGATCCCGGGTCGCCTGCTTGATATCCTTGTAACGAACGGCATATCCATCTAGCATAGCTCGATCAAAAGAAGGCACATCATGAATGGCATATACGTTTTCCGCCAAAATTTTGCCAAATCCGCTGTCCAAATCGGACAATTCTGTTTTATGATAGAAGCAATGAGTAAAAATTCTGGATAATGCTTCATCAACTGGAATTAAGGCATCCATCATCATGCCCCCATCTATTCAATGTAAAATGATATCGTATTGGCTTACCACCATATTACCAAAAGTTATGGAGAAGACGTCGATGCAAAATGACAGTCCTAATTCTTCCCGTCCTTCATTGGCTGATCCAAACCAAGCGGCCGAAGTCCTTTCTATTTCAGTTGCAACGCTTCGCAATTGGACGGCCCAGGGTTTCGTTCATGTCAGGTCAGTGATAGGTCGAACCAAGTATTATGATAGGGAAGAACTTTATACGATCAAGGAACAGATTGATAACGGCAAAGTGGCCAAACTCGATAAGCGCAGAAACAAGAGTGCGCGCCGCGAGAGTTATATTCCTATGGAAAATGTCAGTGATCCGGGCATTCTTGCAACCATCACTATTTGGATTGAATCTGTTGCCACGCCTGACCAGTTACCATTAATGTTGCGCGAAGCTGCCTTACAACTATTTATTTCACGCGGACATCTTCAAGCGCCCGATGTCACCTATGATGAGAGTCTAGTTCAACTGGCTTTACAACAGGTATTCTCCATGGGACCATACGCTCCCTTATTTCTGGATGGGCTCACTGAGGAACACGCGATTCTCTCAATGGAGGACGAAAAACTATTGCGGGTAATGCGCCAGCACCCCCTGCGATATTCTCCAGATGAAGATCCATTAGGGCTATTGTATATAGGGATATCTCAACTTAGCGACAGAAAAGGAATGGGTCAATACTATACGCCAGATTCATTA
Organism: Bacillota bacterium; assembly: GCA_021828865.1. GTDB lineage: Bacteria > Bacillota > Bacilli > Alicyclobacillales > SLC66 > JAJZCL01. Next base: position 56,960 of record JAJZCW010000013.1, on the reverse strand, counting down.
GCCAAAAAATTGTCGTCGATTGCACTTCACCAATTGGATCATAGGCTTTGCCCTCGCGCACTCGATCCCGCCTGCGGTTCGGGAAAGTTTTTGGTGATCTTGTACCGGACCCTATTCGATCGAATAGCCAAAAGCGGAATAGATCCTCTTGAGGCACATCGCCAATTACAAGAATGTTTGGTGGGCTATGACATCAATCCTGTCAGCGTTTGGCTTTGCAAAATCAATCTTGCGCTTGAAGCGCCAACTGTTCAGGATCCCTCTGATTGCCAGTTCCGAATCTATACGAAAGATGCCATGAAAATAAGCGATGGGTCATCCCCTTTTCATGAACCATTTGATTTAGTCATTGGCAATCCTCCATGGGGATCAAAGCATCGTTTATCATTAGAGGAACTAGATGATTATCAAACAGCAAGCGCTCACGACACGTACAGTTTGTTTATGGAACTGTCAATTCACGCCTTAAAGCAAAACGGTATACTTGCATTGCTTGTCCCTAGTTCTTGGCTCTATGTCAACAAACACCTTGTCACACGTTCGCTGATGCTTCTTCAAACTTCCATCGCGTATATAGGACTGACAGACAACGCCTTTTCGTCAATTATGGCACCAAGCATGCTGATCGTAGCGAGAAAAGTGCAACATGCCCCTTGCGAACAGATTCATATTGAAAATATGCAATCACCGCCATCGTACACCATCTCCCAGAAGCGCTTTTTAGCAAATTCCGGACTGTTGATGAACGTCCAAACACAGGACCCAGCCCAAAAGGTTCTGGACAAAATGCGGAAAACACATGGCGCGGCCTTTCTTAAAAACCAGGCTGTATTTGCCCTTGGCATTGTCACCGGCAACAATAAGGCATGGGTCAGTACAGCCGTGTGCGATGATTGTGTGCCTGTATTTAAGGGGCTACATATATACAAGTTTGGCTTAAAAAAAAGCGATCTAACCATTCCGTTATCCGCCATCCCCAAGTTTCAGCAGGTGGCGCCTCTTGAATTATTTCGCGCCAAAGAAAAACTAGTCTATCGTTTTATCCATAACCAATTGATTTTTGCTTATGACGAAGAAGGAGTATTTACCTTGAACAGCGCCAACCTCCTCATCCCTCTGGTCCCTAATGTCTCTATCAAATATTTGCTTGCACTTTTCAACTCGCGAACCGCGCAATTCTTCTATCAATCATCCTTTCATTCTGTCAAGGTATTAAAGTCCTTTCTAGAGGCTATTCCGATTCCCATATGTTCGCAAGCGGAGCAGTCGCTGATCACCAGCTACGTTGACCATCTCATACTTGCAGATAGCGGCGACGAAAAGCGAGATACGTACATGCAAATAGAAGCGATGATTTTCGAACTATTTCAACTTACGGCCAAAGAACAAGCGCTTGTTCTCTCCCTTACAAAAAATTCCTTAAAATGGATTTCCCCATAAAAAAACACATGGCCCTATGCCATGCGCTTTGTTTAATATGCGGTCGAGAGGACTTGAACCTCCACGCCCTGACGGGCACAAGAACCTGAATCTTGCGCGTCTGCCAATTCCGCCACGACCGCTCGCAGAACCTTGATTTTACAAGGATTTTTCGCAGCTCATCAATCTGTTATAAAAACCCAGACACAATACTACGATTTCACTTGAAATAATTATCTTGTGTATTTTATCAAAAATCAAGCGCCTGTTTATTTTGTCAATTTAATGTAAAATTATCCATTTTAATTAAATAAAAAAACTTGCCCATATTTCTTTACTATAGAAAATGATTAATGACTTCAATGTGAATTTCAAATTAAACCCATCAATAACTTTAGCATAAAAGGATCTAACTAATTTGTCTTTATCATTCTATATTGTATTGACTCTCTGTACTGTTGAGCAATTGGAGTTTTAGTAAAATCAACTGTTCTATCATAATTTGCTTTAACCACTTCTTCAATTTCATCTAAAGTAACATTAAAAAATTCTTTTCTGCCATTAATTGCATTAACTTTTTTGTGTTCAAATGCTTTATGTAACATGTTCTCAAGTCTTGGAGCGTCATCAGAAAATATCATAGCATGAATATCGAACTTAAATGGTACAGAAGCACCACCCAATTCATCAATTCGTTCATTCGGATCAATTCTTCGAGTCATCCCTATTTTATATACATTCTCACCAAATGATCCTATATTAGAAATGATATAAACATACCCTGCTTTTTGATTGGCTTCTCTATAATCAATCTCTTTTAATGCAACATCTAAATCAATTAAGTTATTTTCAACTTTTTCCTTTTTATCAAATAAATCTTCTAGTCTTTTTTCATCAAGTTCACAATCAATTTGTTCATTTATTCTTCTCAAAACATTGTTATAATGCTGTTGTTCTTTTTCGATTTCTTTCCTTTTTTCCTCAATTTCTTTTAGTAACTTTGCTTCTTCTCTTTGCTGTTCCCTAATCATACGCAATTCATCTTTTTCCTGTTGTTTTTTTAATTGATATTCGTATGCCAATCTTAATTCATCAAATTTCAGTTCCAAATAATTAAATTGAATTTTGATGTCATTCGATTCATTCAATTTGTTTAACTGTTCAAACGCTTTCGTTATTCTTTTTTCCATGCTATCAAAATTATTAAATTTTACATTATTTATAATATTATCGCATTCAATATTAAATGATCTTAATATTTGCTTTAGGTTGTCATCAGTTTGTTTTTTCCCTTCAGCCTTGCTTCCATTCACTTCCCAATCTGAATAGCATATCGCTGCTATTTTTGATTTAATCATTTCTTTTTGCATCAATCGATTTTCTTCTAAACGAAATAAATACATTTCTGAATTCACAAAGTTATATAAAGGGGTATAAAGGCCAAAACTTTGATATAAAACTTCATCATCAAGAATAATATATTGACGATTAAGATCCTCTATTTTCTTATCTAGGTCAATGATTTTATGCTCTTTTCGAATAACTTCATTTTCTAATTCAAAAATATGTTCTTTGAGGTCAATAATATTATCGATTTCATCCGGGAATAAATGTCTATATCTTATATTTTCATTTTTCAATTCCTGTATTTTTTTATTTGAATCATTAAGTAATTCTTGAAGATACCTTTTTTCATTACTATACTCAATGACTTGAGGTTTGTGGTTTCTCAATAATTCTACCTTAGCTTCATATTCTAAAACTAATTCATCGTACTTCTGTCTTTCAAATTCTACCTTAGCTTCATAGTTTGTTTTAGAATTTAATGTTTTATGGTACATTTCATTATTAATTTTATTCATTTCATTTATGTACTTTTTCAATTTCTGATTTTCTGCCTTGAATTCATTATTTTCGAGCATAACTTTTTCATACTTCACATGAAGATCATTAATCTCTTCCTTGATTTTTTTTACTTTTAGCAAGTCTGCAAATGAAAAAGTAGAATTTGTACTATCGGACATAAAACCTCCTCCTAGTCAACTGGAATCGTGACTTACTAAATGCCTATCTGAGTTTATCTGCTGTATTAATTTCGCAAAAATGTTTTTATAAAAAAGTTTTTATATCCCCCCGATTAATTGTTGATTTTATTGCTATTCAAACACTTCTAAATTATATCTTTTTTTTGGTATTTATACATCATTTTCGTATACAAGACTCAATACATATGTTGTATTATGTATTGAATAAAAAGAAAAAATACGCTATACTTAATACATAACACACAATAACATGACCTTTTATTCGATACATAACACAAAAGGGGTGAGCCACAATGAATCTGATTGATCATTTTTTAGAAAGCCAAAAAGAAAAGCAACCGAACACACTAATTAGTTATCGACTTGATCTTATCGCTTGGGAAAATTATCTTAGCGACCGACATATTTCTATTACTAATGCCACTATAAATAACATCGTTGAATATCGTCATTGGATGACTACTGATAAAGAAAAGCCTGTCAAACCGTCAACCGTTAACCGTTCTATTGTCGTATTAAAGCAGTTTTACGACTGGGCTAATAGAAACGGCCATGTAACTAGCAATATCGCTTCTAACTTCAAAATAAAGCGTTCTACGGTCAATAACACAGAAGTCAAATGGCTTACACCTCAAGAATCTGAAGTGCTTCAATATTCTTTAGAGTCATTGAATAATCCTAGTGGAATTCGTGACCGCACGGTGATTTATCTCATGCTTTTTGCCGGACTACGAGTAAGTGAAGTAAGCAATTTACGCATTGTAGACATTTTCGGTTCAAACAAAAAAAATCAATCCATTTACGTCAAAGCTGGAAAAGGCGATAAAGACCGCACTGTACCGATTAACGATAAACTTTATGGCGCGATTAAAGAATGGATCACAGTACGCAGCAGATACAAAACTGCAGATAGTAGCGAATATTTGTTTGTCAGTGAACGTGCTTCACAATTGACAAGACAGGGTATTGATGCACTTGTACGCTATCGTTTCAAAATGACAAACATTCACGGACATTCTAGCCATAGTTTGCGTCACACGTTTGCTAAATCACTTGCGAACCAAAACATTCGATTACAAGAAATTGCAAAGTTGTGCGGTCATTCAGATATTCGCACAACAATGATATACGTTGAACCTAGTGCAGAGGAATTAAGAAAAGCGGTCAATATGCTTTGATGAACCCCAAAAAGAAAAAACAGGGCTAATCAACCATTAGCCCTAAAAATATATAAAGTATTTTCCAACAACTTAAATTTGGGTTCCCGTAAACGCATTGGTTTTTCAATGGTTTTTCACTATCATCGTAAAATTTGTAACATTTCATTTACCGAAATGCCTTATTTTTCAATGTCTTTCTTCGCAAACACAATTTTGCGTTCTCGTAAATGTATGATTTTTATTATGTTATTTTGATGGCAGTTTCAATTTTTTTACTATTTCTGATATAGAATTACGACCAAATATCGTTTCGCTTTAGTGCATTAAAGTAATAAAAAATTACTACACAATACTACTTATATAGGGACGGGGTGGCGCTTACTGGCCTCTACGCAACTATGCTCCCAACCCCAAACCAGTAAGCGACCGACCAAAAGGCACCACCCACACTCTACCGCTAAACGGCTCTTTTATGCTCAACCAGTTTATAAGTGTACTGAAACACATCATTTATTGAAGCTACTTCAACTCCATTAATTTTGTTATCTTGAATAACTAACTGACTTATATAATATTCGTTGGATTTATGTTGTCCATATGAACCCTTTTCGAGTATTGTAATCGCACCATCTTTATCAAACGCATATATATATTTACATATAGTTTTCTTAGTTATTCCACTAATTTCCTCTAGAGTTCTCATGTCTATAAAGAAAACACCATTTTTATGATATATCCTGCCCCATATCAATAATGCCAACATTATTTTTCTTGCACTTGCATTCTTAAATTGCGAAGCATACAAAACATCACTTTCATATAGTTCAAATGGCCTACCTCTCGAATCATAAATACCTTTATCATATTTGAATATGTGCGTTACATCTTTATAAACATCGCGTTTAATATGATCTTCTGAACTTTCAGCCATACCATTTTGCTTTTGTATGAGCGCCCAATCAGTAACTAATTGAATAACCTCATCTTTGCTGTATCCTTCATCTTTGTAATGCAATGCAACATAAAATTGCAATGAATGTCGGCCATTTCCTTCGTTAATGTCCTTTTGACTGATCCCTTCAGTAATTAGTCGCATTGCTAATTTCTTTATTGATGATTTTTGATTGATTGGAATTTTTATGTCCTTTAATTCCTCATTAGCATTTGTTAATCGCTTTGATGTACTCTCTGGTGGCAATCGTTCAAGCGTTCTAACGTCCTTGTATGTTAAAGCAACATCAATTAATTTCATAAAATCATCTTTTGGCATTGGTTTAATATTCAAGAAGTACTTGGTTTGATCCCTGATTTTAGTACGATTATGATTAAGAAACACTGTTTTCTTTTTGGTTTTTTTATGTATACCTAACGGTAATTTTATTCCCTTACCCTTTATACTTTCTGGCCTTAGTTCTATCTTACTAGCATATTCGCCAAGCTGGCTTATTACCCAGTGTCCAAAGTCCACAATTTTCTTAATAGGTAATGTCTGATCAAAAAATAGCCAGATATGAAACCCTTTGTTACCACTAGATTCAAGGTGTATATCATAATCTTTAATCCCTAACCTTTTCAATATTGTAATTATTGCTGGTGCTCGTACATCATCGACTTCATCAATATCAAAGACCATAAATTTTGTTCCACCATTGCAATAAAAACAGCCAATTGTTCTTTTACCATTTATATGATCACGCACTATCGTATCAATAAGCTTATTTTTACGCTCTATATATCCCGTATCACTAATCTGTTCAATAAATCTATTTCTTGAACCTATTATTAACTCATTAAATTTCCTGATTATTTGATCTTCAATCTCTTTTTTCAATAAGCATTCCACCTTAAGAACCTAACCTAGCGACACACACCACCATTGTTAGTAATTTATTTTTTATTAAAAATATAATAATTAAAGTATCTTAGCGGTCAAATTCCTGTGCAATTCTGTACATTATTTTTTATGCGGATTTATATGATCGATAAATGTAGATTAGATATTTCAAATCATCAGTGATTAGATATTGATAAAAATGATTTAATGAATGAACATTTAACCCGTGACAAATGTATCTTTGCCCATTTTTTTGCAAATAATTTTTTAGTCTAATATCGTAACAATAGAAATAATGAGCCAATCGCCATACCTCCCGTTTATTATTTTTCACTTAGTGAATTAACTTTATATATTTACACTTGCTCCACCACCCTTCCAGGTTTCACATTTAGTGACGATCAATGTATTTGCGATACTTTTTCACTTTGTCGTAACTTAAATTAATCCATTCATTTTCATACAACGACAATAAAGAAATAGACACATTCATGTATTCAGCTATGTCCTTTAGTTTGATGCCCTTTTTCTTTCGCAACAATAAATATTGATCAAATAATGTAAATTCCATGCTTAACTCTCCTTTCATAGATCTATTTTTGCGGTCAAAAATTCTAAGCAACTTCAGGACATGACTTATATCAACGCCTGTATATGCTGATTTTGTTGACCGCAAATTCAATTTTAAAACCAAAAAATCAAGCCATTGTTCTGGCCATATGGAAAACAAAATTCTCTTCGTTTTAAATATGTAATAAGCTGCTGCCTTTCGAATTTTTTATTCCATAAAATATGTACGATATACGAGTTTGTGATTATATAAAATTTGAATTTTATATGATATGTAGGAGTTGCATCAATGATGCAACTCTATATTTCATTATTACAATATAGTATAGCATAAAACAGAAAATTTGTCAATACAAAATTTTAATTATATATTATATTTTTTATTTGTCAATAACATTTTGTTTGTCTCGGATATTCCTTTTTAGTGTCTATTTAGATTTATGAAACTCCAAATTTTGATTTAGCAAGTTTAATTAGTTGATATTTAATACAATCATCTGTATCTTTGATTATTTCAATCAGTTGATCCCATGAAAGCTGATACAAGATTTCAAACTCTATTGAAGTACCCATCGTATAACCCGGCATATCTTTATAATTAATAGTGAATTTTTGAATAGGTGGCACTTCAAGTCTTATGCTAGCATACGTGGTCTGAATGTTTTTGTGATTACCATGCTTTGCGGCAATTGTAATATCGCCTGTTTGTTCTAGTGCAAAATTAATCCCCATTTTCTTAATACTGTGAAACGTAATGTGTCTAGCTGGATTAATCCCCATTTCCTTTACTAACTGAGTAATGGCACGTTGAAATGTCATTACAGTTAGCGTAAAAACCCTTATGTTATCTGTCTTATTCGCAAGTAAATCCTCATACAAGCGCATGGGAATTGGTTTTTCATCTAGCGATTTCCCTTTGTCATAAACTCTAACGATTACAAATTCATCGTTTTGTTTCTCAAAATTTTCCCATTTCAAATTGACCAATGCATCAATCCGAAAAGCGGTTCTAGCAGCTAATTCAATTGCTAAACTTTTTTGCATTCCGTTATTGTGTGCCTTCACCAATTCAATCATTTGCGCTACTTCATCCCAAGTCAAAATGCCGTAATGATTTGTTTCACCTTTCATGCGTTTTTGTTCAAATACATCGTAACGAATTTCAGGATAATCTTTTGCAAGGTATTTCATAAGTGAACGAACAGACGCAATTTTACGATTTACACTGTTGGCTGCATAATGTCTGGCTAGTTCTAATTTGTACTCAAGGATATGACTGTTTTCAAATACCAAATCAGCAGGAACGAGTTCTTCGATTTGCTTATCTAGCATAATTTGAAAAAATAAACGAATGTCGGATTCATAAGAGGTTCTCGTTTGTTTGCTATCTAGTTCTTTTTCATTCAGAAACGCCATGATTTGATTATGGACTGTTTTGGCTAATATATATTTATCCAAAAATTCACCACCTAATTTCATCGAGGATATTTGTAACATTTAATTAAGTCCAACTTCATCTTTTGCAGTTTCATACCCATTTTCAAACATAATACTTACGATTTTTGATCCACTCGAATTTTCCCATGTATAAGTTTGTAAATCATAGTTTGTACCCTGCCCAGATTCTGAACTTAATGTTCCCTCGATTCCAATAATAATATTGACTTCATCAATGCTATAGGTAGAATCTATCCGATCAAAATTGGCTAATGTTAATCCTATATTACTTATACCTGTTTTATCTGCTTGCAGATCTATTTGTAAATAAGAAATGTAGTTAGTTATATCTCCTGTATATTTAAATGGTATGTAATTAGCCAAAGTATTGGTATTATTTTGTTGCATATCTGTTTCATCACTTTGTGTAATTGAAATTAAAACTACTAATAAGGAGGTTAAATCATACTGAACAAGTGAATCTTGTGAATTTACTGGATTCAAATTGATAACATTGCTTACTAAGTTATTGAGTTGCGAGTTAGCATTTTGAATTGTATTAAGGTTTGTAGAATTATTTTTATTTCATAATTCATCTATAATATTTGATATTACAGAATAGATTCCATCGACATTCTGCAAAAATTCTTGATAATTCAAGCCTTCAATTAGGTTTTCGCTCTGAGAAAGTTGAGTTGAAACTTCAGTACAATGTACATCAATTTTTTTATTCTCAAAATTATTTTTCAATTCACTGCAAAAGCATATTTTTCTATTGCTTTTGCAAATAATTGATCTTTCTGTAACAATTGATTTACTTTTAACATGTCAAGTGAAAATTGACGCCCAATTAAATTACCTGCTCTAGCTTCGTTTACATTCGCTTTAAACCCTTTTGTGTCCCACGCAAGTTGCTGATACAAATTATTAAACAAATTTCTTGCTTCTGGATATCTAGTGCCATGAAACTGCTTAAACTTCAAGTGCATTAACGTATTTACTTTCCCTAAAATCTTAATTTCTTGTTCAGTAATCGCAACATAACTGGGTGTCCCTGTTAGTGGAATTTCACCTAACAAAGCGTAATTAAAAAACTTCTGTTGTTGTGTTTCCATTTGTGCCATTTGCGTAATAGCGTCCATATTTTGTTGCAATAACTGTGAATCGTCATATTCCCGTTGTGTTTGTGCGTATGCAAACTGACCATACAGCAAACTCCCTATCATTACAGTTGCAGTAACTCTTAAAAATGATTTATTCAGTATTTTCACCTTTATCAACACCTCTTATTTTTTCATCTTCAGTTCAACCCAACTTCATCTTTTGCCGTTTCAAATCCATTTTCAAACATTACTGTAACCATTTTTGTGCCGCTCGAATTTTCCCATGTGTAGGTTTGTAAATCGTAATTTGTTCCTTGTCCAGATTCGGATGTTAAAGTGCCATCGAAACCAAATATATTATTAACTTGGTCAAAAGTATATGAAGAATCAATTCGTTCAAAATTGTATAGTGTAAATCCAACGCTACTTTTCCCCATATTGTCTGCCTGAACATCTGATTGAAGATCAAATATTTCATTATCTAAACTATTCAATGAACTTAATGGTAAATAGAACACCATCGTATTAGTATTAGCGTTTTGCATCGTAGTTGTATCGTTTTGGGTTATCGCAGTCAGGATGGTTATAATCCCCTCTATATCATACTGAACTCGTATATCTTCTGGTGTATTTGTTTCCCAACCGATAACTTGACTGTATAAACTATTAAGTTGAGTATTTTCATTTTCAATCATATCAAGGACTGTATTACCATTTTTGTTTGCAAGCACTTCAATAGCGTATTTTATCACTTGATCAGCTTGATTCACATTTTGCATAAATTGTAGATGAGCCAATGAATTTAATGAATTTGTATTATTACTTGTATTATTACTTGTATTATTACTTGTATTATTACTTGTATTATTACTTGTATTATTACTTGTATTATTACTTGTATTATTACTTGTATTATTACTTGTATTGCTTACTTTAAAAATATATTTAAGCGCATTCCCATCCCACTGGGTTTTGATCCCCGAATGATATAGCTCATTACGAAATGGCTGTAATTTAAGGTAAGTCAACCCTTTATACAATAAAGTCGATATTTGCCCGTTAAAACCGCCATCAATCCATACTTTAATTACACTTTTAGTTACTTTAACGTGGGTAGACAATGAAGTAATTGATTTTCCATTTAATTTCTTTGGATTAGGTGTACTTATACTTAAAATGGAAATGTCTAACTCTTTACTTGTTCCATTTACAAAAAGTCCTGCTTGTTGTAATACGTTAACTATTGTATTTAATTGAATATATGATTCCCCGCGATAAAGTAAATAGGGGGAACGATCAACTAGCTGACCGTTTAAGTAGTAACTAGAGCTTTTCTCTATAGCTATTACATGTTGGGTTGTAGCAAACACTGTACCATTGCTGATCAGCGTTCCTGCAAGAATAGCGGATATGTATCCAATAACAATTTTTTTCATAAATTTCAACCTCCTGATTTTTTTAAGAATCATGATCAATTTGTATTTAATGCATCCCAAAAGATATACACTGTCTGTCCTTGAAGATCACCAGTTGTTATCTGAACCTTAGCCCAATCACTAATTCCATTAACACTTAATACTTCAACCTGTGTCCCAGTTGGTATTATTACAACTTGACCATCATTTATCATATTTTGAACTGCACTTACATTGTGCTCACCAATAAAATTACTAAGTTCAGTAAAATCCGATTTAGTAAAAGTAGCACCATTTTTATTACCATCTGTAACTATGGCATTTTGCCCTGGATTCGGAAGATTATTAGAAGTAACTCCAATAGTGTTGTTAGTATTTGATCCTGAATTATTGCTATTTAATGATGAAAAAAATATCATAATCGCTATAGTTATTATTACAAATATGCCTATCAAAACAAATATTCCTATTATATTAGTTTTTTTGTTATTTTTATTCGTCATTATTCCATTGATTCCTCCTATATCATTATTTGTATTTCAAAGAATTCATAACCACATATTATCATAAATATACATATTTTGATGATTTAAATCCGTAGAGTTTATATGTCTTTCTCGTGACAATTGCTTACGAGGGGACTTACTTTGACTGATGAACAGGCATTTGGAATTGTGCTACGAAAATATAGAAAACAACTAGGATTTTCACAAGAGGAACTAAGCTTTCGTTGTGGTTTTGATAGAAGCTTTATTAGTTTGCTAGAGCGTGGAAAACAAAGCCCTAATATGAGAGTGGTAAAAATACTGGCTGAGAATTTAAATGTGAAAGCAAGTACCATAATTTTAGACGTTGAAATTATGATGGAAAATAATATTAATCAAAAAAATGATAAATTGGAATGAAAAAACTCCCTTACAATTTTGCAAGGGAGTTAATTTATTTGCAGCTATAATTCAATGTTGTTAAGTGGATTGTACTTGTCGTTTTGCTCCTTCAATGCAGTTCCCCATAAAGCTAAGTAACGTTGCGTCATTGACAAATCAGTGTGTCTTAATAGCTTTTGAAGGGTAAATACGTCCATCCCATTCATAAGGCAATGGTGGGCAAATGTATGCCTAAATGTATGTGCTGATAAACGCACATCATTAAAATTCATCGTTTTTGATAATCGCTTAAAAATGTTCTTGATTGTGTCCGGCCTTAATGGAGTATTGTCGATTGTCACAAAAACATACTTAAGCTCATTTTCTGCAAATGTCAATTTACAAAAGAGTTGATATTCAAGAAATTCTTTTTTTAGTTTGTTTGAAATTGGAATACTGCTTATTTCGCGTTTTTTTCCAAATACAGAAATGACACCATTGATTAAGTCAATATCACTCCACTTTAAATTCAGCATTTCAGATAATCGCACACCAGTACCAAGCAAAAACACGATCATAAAGTATTCACGATAAGAGTAAAAACTTCTGTATCTGGTCTTTTTACGTTTGTAATAATTCAACATTTGACCTATTTGATGATCTGTAAACACCTCAATTTTCACTTCTTGCTTCGCAAACCCTACTTTTTTTACAGGGTTTGACTTGATAATTTCACTGTCAAACAAATAATTGAAAAATGCTTTCAAAGTCCTTAATTTTGTATTCCTTGTGGTGGGATTATTACTACGTTCATGCAGACAATACAGCAAATAATCTTTAATTGTTGAACCAGTCACATCATCAGCATCAATAATCTCATTCTCCACGCAATAAGAATGAAATTCCTGCAACGTAAATTTATATGTGCTTATTGTGGCTGTTGAAATATTTTTGTATTCCCGATCAGCCAAAAAATCAGCGATTGCAAATTTAAGCAACAAAAAAACCACCATCCTTTGATCAATTTTGAAATCAAAGTATTGTGGTCTGGAGTGCCCTTAGTCGTTGACTAGTAAGACACAAGATTTTTTGAACTTTGAAGATCCCTAAAATCCTTGTTTAATATGCGGTCGAGAGGACTTGAACCTCCACGCCCTGACGGGCACAAGAACCTGAATCTTGCGCGTCTGCCAATTCCGCCACGACCGCTCGCAGTAAAAGTTACTAAAGGAGTATAGCACGACTGAACGCTTCGTTGCAAGCGGAGACGAGTGATACAATAGAGTAAAATAAGGAGAGGTGGAGCCGCTTTTGTTTGTGGGAATAGATCTAGTCGACATTCCAAGAATTGCAGGAGCCATAGAGAATTCACGTTTTGTTGCTCGTGTCTATTCGGTACAAGAAAGGAAATTTGCCGATACCATCGCATCCACAAATCGTCGAGTTGAATTTTATGCAGGGCGGTTTGCCGTCAAAGAAGCTGCCTTCAAGGCGCTCAGTACCCTGTACCAACGATTGATGCTTACTCATCTCAAAGGTGACTCAATCCCGCGATTGCCTCCCCTCATTTTTCATGAAATCGAAACACTCAAAACTGATGAGGGACTCCCTTCGCTTCGCTTTTTAGGACAAACGGCGCAAACTTTTGCCTCTTTTGCACCATTACAAGCCGAAGTCAGTCTCTCCCATACTGCTACACTTGCTACAGCGATCGTGTTGCTTCAACCTGCGCTAAATGACAGTAGCCAACCAGGCAAAAAACAGCCCCAATATGACACTGATTAACACATTAGATAGCGATGCGATGAGCGCCCTGCGATCCAGAAGGATGGCGGTCTCATAGGTAAAGGTGGAGAAGGTGGTAAATGCGCCAAGAAATCCAATGCCGATCATGAATAACAGAATCGATTGATCTGGTCCGTGGTTTTTTGCGTACAATAAACCAAGAAGAAATGCCCCCACCATATTAATAAAAAAAGTGGCCACAGGAAACGAGTATCTCCAACGCTTATTGATCAGGTTGGTCAAAAAAAAGCGCAATACTGCCCCAAGTGCCGCCCCTAAGCAAAGCACAAGCCAATTCACCAACAACACACAAGCCTCCTTGGGTACCACCGTCCATCATCTTTCTGAAGCTTGGGTATTAAGCATGACATTATCTTTCTTTTCCGCTTTTTCTCCCGCTAATCGAAGCCCAATCCATGAGAACCCAAGGCCGCCAACCACACTGGAAACGATATACATAAACCCTAACGCTATATTTTGTGAGATGAGTGTATCTGCTTCGACAGAAAACGTAGAAAAGGTGGTAAATGCACCAATAATGCCTGTCCCTACACCGACCCTGAACCATTGGGGAACTCGCCAATGCCAGATAGTTTTGGTATAGAACCACGCAAGCACCAGACTCCCTGACCAATTGATCAACATGGTTGCAATCGGAATGTGGTCCGTTAAATTGGGGCTTAGCATCAACTCGATGGTTTCGCGCAACAGTGCGCCAATGATTCCCCCCAGCGCAACAGCCAGATATTGATAAAACAGTGAGTTCGCTTTATCACTTCTTGTTTTCATGAAAAGGGCTACTTCCCTCCATACCTGTTTTTTTCATAGAGAAGCGTTAGATCCCTTGGATCGACAGCATCGTCCGGAATTGATACGGCCCGCTTCAGGAATTCTCTTGGTGTTTCTTCTGTTCTTATCGTAACGCCCAATTGATGTTGCTTCAAGAGCCATGCCTGATATTGGCGGCGAATGGGATTGTCTGTGGGAATAAGGTTCAACCCCTTCCCCTTTTCCCATTTGGTGCGTACCACGCTGCGAATGTGTGAATCCTTCTCATGCGTCCACTTCGAGCGTTTACGTAACATCAGGAACACAAAAATAGCAGCCGCCACAACCCCCACCCAGATGACGACAATAATCGACGTGCTCATTGAGGCAGACAAATGCAGTGGCTTGCCTTGAGTGAGTGAATGCATTTTTGCTAAATTCGACAAGTGGATACCGGACGCTTGCCCATGGTTTTTTTGCAGTAATTGAGGCAGATGATGAACCAGAAATAATGGCAAGGATGCCACAAAACCAAATGCAACAAAGAGAACGAGGTAAGCCTCGTAGAGAAGCGGTATCCCCCAGAAAGCGAGAATGACGGCTGCGACAAGCAGCAACGGGATGATCTTTTGTCCTGAAAGCTTGGTGCCCGACAACCTTCTTTCCACCCACCACAATTCCACCAGTCGTAACACCAGATACAGCACCATAAGCGGGATGGCTTCTCGATGGGTAAAAGAAAAAGAAACTCCTCCAGGCAGCAATTCAATCAAATGAAAAGCCCACATGGCTACGAGAATCCCTGAATCCACTTTTAAGTAAAAACGAATGACATCCTCCGGGTGCTCATCTGCCGCTATTTTTCCTATGCGATACAGGACATAGACGAGCACCACACCGAGACCCGCGAATTGCACCCAAATACTCGTCGTGCCTAATAAGAAAAAGAGAAAAAATAATGGCACGTACGCTTCCATTGCGCTCCATCGCAGGATCCCATTAGACGCTGGCGATCGTTTCATAAGCTCCCCCCTATATGATGCGCTGAAATTCAGGATAACCATCCAGGTTCACACGTTGCTTTTTCCCGTTGATCCAATACAGGGCATGACCTGATCTAGCAAGAGTAGACAAATGCTGCAGCACTTCGGTAGAAGCGTACGCGGAAAAAACCATGACCATTTCCCGATTCTTGAGGTGCGATGCTGCCACCTCTGTTAACTTCTCGATGGACTGGTTCGCGTAAGGATAGACTCGTCCGAACAAGTGACGAAGTTGATGGGCAAGCAATTCCCCATGCCAAATGGTTTGGGGGTGATTGGACAGCATCGCGTTGGTAGCCAAGTGAATTTTGGCTCCCCGTTTTTGCAATTCATAAGCCCATGAACATACGACACTACTCAAATAATCAAATTCATCAGTCAGCGTTCCGCTCCAGTACTGATCAAAAAACTGTGCATTCAAAAGCATGACCACATCCCAGTCAGTTGAACCGAAAAACGTCTTCGTCTTCCACACTCCTGTTCGAGCACTGGCTTTCCATGCCACGTGGCGAAATTCGTCCCCTGCCGCGTATTCCCTGATGCCTGAAAACATCGTTTCGTCAGGGAGGATCCACCTGCGCTGTTCCATTTTCCCTAGCCAATCCTTCGATTCAAACAAGTAAGTATTGATATCGATCAGGTCTGGTAAAACCACAAGCTCCTGATGTATTTTCCCTCCGATAAAAAGGTTCCGAAGACCAAATCCTTCATTTAAGCCAATGCTCACACTTCCATTAGAGAAGTTCTGTAATCCTCTTTTTTTTCCATAGATCACTGTCTCCAAGGTCAAACTTTGCTTGCCTAGAAGAAACGTCTGATACTCAAAACGGGCGTCATCATCCTCTTTTTCCACTGACAACCCTTCAGGTAAAGAAAGAAACAAGCTTACCTTCGGGCATGGCAGCCATGAGGCATTATGTATTTGTATCTTGACAGGTATGGCCTCATTGATGGCCACCACATTTCGGGTGATGGCAACCTCCACCTGTAATTTTTCGCGTATTAGTCTAAACCAGATCACAGGCCATAACCAAATCATGAAAAGAAGCACAATTGGCAACAATAGCATCGGCTATACCTCAACCTGTTCTACAGGTACCGGCACATTTCCTATCAATTCATCAAATAAGGCTTTTTTTGCCTCTGCCTCGCCTTCCAGCCTGTAATCCTGCCTGTATATCAACCGATGGTTCATCACGGGATAAAATGCCTCTTTCACATCATCTGGAATGACAAAAGTGCGTCCATAAAGGAGTGCAAGAGCCTGCGCGTAAGACGTGAGTGCCAGAATAGCACGGGGACTGGCTCCCACGAGAATCCGATCATTTTCCCTAGTGGAGCGACCTAATCGCACAATATACGCTAATAGATCAGTGGTCACTTCTATTTTTTTTACGAAATCCTTTATCACGTTAATTTCGTTTGGTTGCAAGATAGTGGTGATTTCTGCGCTTTGATCAAGTCGTATCCTCTTGATCATCTCCTGTTCCCGTTCTTCTGAGAGATACCCCATATGTAGTTGCACCAAAAAACGGTCAAGCTGTGCTTCAGGAAGTGGAAATATACCCTGCGACTCCAGTGGATTAGCAGTAGCAAGGACAATAAATGGAGTGGAAAGTGGCATGGTATGTCCTTCAATCGTCACTTTCCCTTCCTGCATCGCTTCAAGTAAAGCAGACTGCATTCTCGGAACCGCGCGATTGATCTCATCGACCAACAATAATTGAGTAAAAATTGGTCCTGACCGAAAGGCAAATTCTCTTTGTTCCGGATGATAGACAAACGTTCCCAACACGTCTGCCGGGAGTAAATCCGGTGTACACTGTAGCCTCTTAAAATCAAGTCCAAGCACTTTGGCTAAGGTCAGTGCCAGACTGGTTTTACCAGTCCCAGGCACATCCTCAAGCAGGACATGGCCACCAGCGATAATAGCAACGACCATTTTGCGAATGACCTCTTCCTTACCAATGATGTGCTTGGATGTCTCCATTACTAATTGTTTTAGCTTTTCATGCCAAACTTTGATCTGATGCTCATTCATATTACTCATCTCTCCCATCATCCAATTTATCACATTTTGGGCAAAACTCCATATTGTATAGTTACCTAAATGGAAAAGGAGCGTTTGTCTTGCCATGGCAGAAGACGATTTGCAGTTCCCGGACGGGGTTGCCCCTTATTCGTATAGTGAAATGAAAAAATACGATTTACCCACCGCGCTTTACCAAGGAACACTGTATCCTCATCTCGATGACCAATATCGCAAACACGTTCGTTTGCATGATGAAAGATCGGGTGAGCGATCATGAGCACGTATGAGATGGATTTTATGCATGAATTACAGTGTACCGGTTTTGCATTGACTGAAGTGCAGCTTTACTTGGACACACACCCCGATGACCCTTATGCACTGCAAGATTTCGCCACGTTGCATAAAAGAATGAGATCGCTCCGTAAAGCGTATGAACAGCAGGTGGGTCCCTTAATGGGATACGGAGAAGACCACACCATCAACCGAGAAGGATGGGTGGAACAGCCCTGGCCGTGGGAAGTACATTAACCCTACCGTGCAGATGATTCAATTCGAACCCAGTCCGCAAATGATAAGCGAACTGGGTTGTTTTTATCTGCCATTGTCTGCATCTAGAAATTCCTAGTTGGCTCGTGTAAGATATGGATTATCTATAATTTCGAATCTCGAAATGATTAAGGAGAATGGAATGATGTCAAAAAGATTTCCTCCTGCAGTCATTGCCACTGCATTTGCCACACTCATTGCATTTATGGGGATTGGTGTGGTGGACCCGCTATTGCCGCTGATCGGCAAAGCGATGGGAGCCACTCCTTTTCAAGTGGAATGGCTCTTTACGAGCTATATTGCGGTCATGGCCATTACCATGCTGATTTCAGGAGTACTTGCCACAAGACTCGGTGGTCGTCGCGTCATGTTAATTGGACTCTCTCTAGTGGTAATATTCGCTTTTCTTTCCGGGCGTTCGCCTAATATTGGCATTCTCGCCACTGTGCGTGCCGGTTGGGGCCTCGGCAATGCATTTTTTACCTCGACAGCATTGTCCATCATCGTCGGCGCTTCGACTGGCGGCATGGCTTCTGCCATCACCTTATACGAGGCAGCTCTTGGTCTGGGGATTGCCTCTGGTCCGTTAATAGGCGGATTTTTGGGCCATATCTCATGGCGTTTCCCGTTTTATGGGACATCACTCTTGATGTTTATCGCACTACTCTTTACTTTTTTCAGTGTCAAGGAAAACAACCGGGAAGCCGCTAGGTCTGCAAAGGACCTATTTCGCGCTATGCGTCATCCCGCAGTCCTCACCAATGCCCTGATTGGGCTTGCTTATAGTTACGCGTTTTTCACCATTCTCGCCTATTCGCCTCTGACGCTCAAAGGACTGAGTAGTATTGCCCTGGGTTTTACTTACTTCGCATGGGGAATTCTGGTCGGAATCTCATCTGTCTTTGTCGTCAACTGGTTGCGACCGCTTTTTGGCCCGGTGCGACTTCTTCAGGCCAATCTAGTGGGATTGGTGATTATATTTATCGCCGCCGCTTTGGTGCACGGATCAGCCCTTCTTTGGGTAATTGTCATCTCGGGATTTTTCTGCGGGATTGCCAATGCACTATTTACCACGCTTGCCATGGAACTGTCGCCATTCTCCCGCTCCATTTCCTCAGGTACCTATAACTTTTTACGCTGGGCCGGTGCGGCCATTGCTCCTATTTTGAGTGGATTTTTAGGACCAAAGTTCGGCATGCAAGTGCCGTTTTGGATCGCAGCGGCTCTTTTGGTGGTAGGACTCATCGCACTTCTCTTTGCAACGGGCTTGTTTGTCAGAAGTCTTGAGGAAAATGGACAAGCCGAAGGCCTTCATCACCAACACGCACATTAAATAAAAAAATTGCGGGTATTAGAGAATTCTCTAATACCCCCATTATCGTGCTCATGACTGATTCACTCTTACTTTCTTCTCTTCACTCGTCATAAACTGATACCATCGTTGCCTAAACCTCACCTGCGGCCCGTCTGCCGGAACGTGAGCCTCCATCCGAAGCGCCTCCGGGATCGGACGAGGATGCTGGCTTTCCACCACTTTTCGGTCTTCTTCAAGGATTTTCAAACTGTAACGGGAAAACAACCGAGTCATCAACGGCATCTTCCGCAAAAACGTCCTCCCGGCATATCCAAAAATGATAGTCTCTGATGCACTGATCGGCGTAAAGGTCACGTAATTCACAAAACTACGCTCACTTTTCTCAGATGGTCTCAGTATCCATTGTTGTGGAAATAAATATTCCAAAATCCCCCCACCGTTATGAATGACCAGTCTATTGCGATCGTTCACCTCAAATAGCATCGTGCTTATTTCTGCACCAACCCGTTTGCCAATGGTTTTTTTATGGACAAAAGCCAAATGTGCAACATCGAGTACACTCTCCACCACGCGGGTTAAATGCGCGTTCCATTTTGCTTCATAGGGAGAGAACGAAAAGGATTTATCCATCAATTCAGGAAATACCTTCAGTTCTTCGGGATTCGCCAGCTTTTTATCTTGCGGATACACCCAGATTAGTCCCGCCAATTCTTGAGCAGGATAGGCCCTTAAGTGGGCAAAATCAGGAATTGGACGATCAGGATGAGCTGGTATCTGTAAACACTCGCCATCACCGTTAAATTCCCAACCGTGGTATGCACAATGCAATGAGTCACGATTGCAGGAGCCAAGCGACAGATCAGCTCCACGATGGGTGCAGTAAGCCTCGAGACATTTGACTTGGCCCTTACTGTCTCGAAAGAATACCAGTTCCTTGCCAACAATTTTTCGTTTAACCGGTCGGCTCGTTAATTCCTTTGACCACATCACCGCGTACCAAGAAAGCGGAAATACCTCATCATCACTCGCTTGCATGAGCAAACGTCCATCCTCAGCTATGGGTTCGTCTGCACCGGAATCCCGCAAGGTCTCCAAGATCAGCACCCCCTAATTGTGATTCCTCATCACCTGCAACACATATTCCTTCTCATCCTTGTTCGCCAAAATACCACGAGTGGCAATCGTCGTCGTTACAGAACCGGGCTTTTGAATTCCTCGCATACTCATACACATATGTTCTGCCTCAATGAGAACAAGCACTCCTTGTGCCTCCAGTTCTTCAAACAATGCATCAGCAGCTTGATTCGTCAAACGCTCCTGCACCTGTGGCCGTTTGGCTGTCATGTCAATGAGCCTTGCCAGCTTGGACAAACCTGTTACAACGCCGTCTCGGGGAATGTAGGCAATACTTGCCTTTCCATAAAACGGGAGTAAATGATGTTCACACATGGAATAGAAAGGAATATCTTTCACGACCACCATTTCACTCTCACCAACCTGAAAGCGTGCGGAAAGCACCTTCCTTGGATCCTCATGCAAACCGGCAAAAATCTCTTTATACATTCTCGCTACACGTTGAGGCGTTTCTGCAAGTCCTTCTCTGTCAGGGTCTTCTCCAACGGCTTCAAGTATCATGCGTACAGCAGCTTGAATCTTCAAAGAATCCATCATCTCTGGATAAAATGAAATGGACTCACTTTCCATCAATTGGCTCTCAATATCGATCATCAAAATTACCTCCCTAAAGAATTGTATAACTTATGTACAATTCTTTAACACCAATTAAACAATCTTTGTACAAAAAATGCAAGCATAAAAAAACAGCAATGTAAAATTGCTGTTAAGAAATGCTGATAAATCAAGGAATCTGTGATTTAACGATGTTCAATATCCCGAAATAGGGAATCTAAACTATCTGAAAACCGCAACCATTTCCCCGTCCCCTTAAAATGCATTCGGGCACCTCTACCGCCAATGTAAAAATGAGTTTGCCGGTATCGCGAAGCCAATTGTTCTAAATCAGAAAAGAGCATGGGATTTTCATCAATTGGTGCACTAGTAGTCATAGCCAATACCACGATCTTGGGACGCAAAGATTCAACTGCATCCTCAAGTGCATTGGGTGCGGGACTGATTCCAAGAAAAGCCGTCTTGAACCCTCTTATAGCGGCTTCAAGCATCGCAATGTGCAACATAATTTCATGTCGCTCCCCTGGAATGCATGCGGCGAGAAAAAGGGGAGCATCCTGCGGTGCAAGAAAAGAAGAATATTGCCTGATCAAGAAATCACGAACCGCCAAACTAGAAATGTGCTCCTGAAATTCATCCCATACACGCATCTCCCATCGTTCACCCACTTCATGCAAAAAAGGGATCAACAGATTTTCTGATAAGAACTCCAAGCCGTATTGAGAATACACTTTCTGAAGAAGATCCTGTATCCCACTGCTATCGCCACGCTCTCCAAAAGCAAAAAGCATGTCCATGAATTGGGAGATCTGCGTCTGCTTTGTTGTATAAAGAGAGGTGTTCTCCTGCAAATTATCAGGACTTCTGTCAGTAACGATTTCTGCTTCAAACTTGTTCTCGTCAAGATATAAAACGGCATTGCGAATAGAAAACCCTTCGGATATTAGTTTTTGCAATTGCTTCAAGCGCATAACATCCTTTGCGTTATAGACACGATAGCCATTTTCCATTCTTCTTGGCGCTACCGCTCCGTACCGCTCTTCCCATTTACGGATCAACTGAGTACTTAATCCGGTGAGTTGAGCCACCTGCCGTATCCCATACCAATCTCTCTGCTCCATGACAAAACCACCTTACAAAAATGAATCAAAAGCATTTTATTATCTATACTAACGCCGACTGTCAGTCAGTTCAACTCCTTGTATGAAGTTTTGTATAATTTTTTTCTTTAGTTTATACATACATTTGACATCATAATACCATCAGCGATAGACTTACAACATCTGAGAAAGGGGCGCTTGACATGTCCACTTCCACATTGCTTGAAGTACTTGAAGAATCGCAAGGAGTCATCGTTCAATTTCCTGATTTAGAATCCGTACATAATGCAATTCCTGATTCTCCGTCCATGTACTCTGGTGAAATTTGTCTTGGGGATTCCCTTACCTACTGGTTTAAGGAACCGGAATTCAATGAACTTGCGCCTTATTGGAATGAAAACTTTCAAATACAGAAGTGGCAATTCCACTTTGCGGATCACGTGGAGGAAAAGAAGTGGAAGATCAAGGACGAAATTCATTGGAGTGAGATTCTTTTTGCACATCCCAAACTTTGGATAGATGACATTATCCGAGCAAAAATGGTGTCCATGGTGTATCAACCTATCGTAATGTGGGATGGGCGCACATTTCGTTTACATAGTCACGAAATATTAGCAAGGGGGTATATTAGCAATGGCCAAGTAATCCTTCCAGATTTGCTGTTTGAAGAGGCAAGGCATCGCGGCATGCTGTACCAACTTGACCGTCTCTGTCGAATTGAGGCATTGCGTGCAAGTCACCGCTGCCCAACGGATTCTAAGATCTTCATCAATTTTTCGCCATCCTCGATCTTTTCACCGACGAAGTGCTTACATTCAACATTTGCTGAAGCCAAGCGATTATCGATTGATTCCCGCCGCATCGTTTTTGAAGTGGTGGAATCAGATCGCATTGATGACCTCTCGCATTTGCACGCCATTCTTGACCATATCCATGAAAATGGTTATGCATATGCCCTAGATGACGTAGGACAAGGAATGAATAATATTGAACGGATCATCGAACTTCGTCCCGATTACGTGAAACTAGATAAATTTTTCGTAAGTAATATCCACACCAACTCTTTCAAGCAGGAATGTGCAAACCGAATATTCGAAATAGCGAACCGCGTCCATGCAATATGCATTGCGGAAGGAGTGGAAAGCGAAGAAGAGTCCACTTATTTGCGAGAGCATGGTTATCTCATTCAACAGGGATATTTATTTGGAAAACCATGCCCAATACCTTACTCGGGCAATCACTAGTTCAATTCCATGATCATCATCGTCACGTCATCGTGCAGGAAAAACTGACCGAGAAAATTTTCGAATTCTTCACGAAGATTGGACGCACGTAAAGGGATCAACTCAATAGAAGCTGGCATCAAATCATAGAGCCCATCGGTCATCAGGAGAACTTGATCACCTGACTTCAGTTGGAGAGCATGTTCACTAAATTCAGCAGAATCGGATACACCCAAATACGTGCTCTCTACCTGGATTTTGTGAAGTTGACCAGCGGTTTGATGATAAAAAGAATGGATACCTGCTGAAACATATCGGAATTTCATGGTATCAAAGTCCATGATAAAGCATAAAGCAGCAGCAAACGTATCGTTAGCTAGATACATACCTGCAGATTTGTTTAGGCGGTTGATTGCCTGCTCCAGTGTAGCAGACTGATGAATGGTTTCCCTGATTAGTACCCTCATGGCCCCAACCTGCATGGCAGAAGATACCCCATGTCCCATGACATCAGCAATATAACCAAAGAGCACCCGATCTTCAAGCCAAAAATAATCATACAGATCACCGGTTACGGAATATAGACCTTTTTGTGCTGCATTGATCTGTACGAACTTGTCTACAAATAAAGGATCAGGTGCAAGCGAAGCCTGCAGCTTCCCGGCAACTTGTATATCTAGTAATATCTCCCTTTCATAAGTGATCTCTTGAAATACGGTAAAAAAGTATCGATTTCCACCAGGCAAATCAAGCGGAAAGATTTCTAGCCATTCCCGATAAAGAGAACCATCCTTTCGACGGTTCCATATTTCACCTGACCAATGGCCAGTCAAAATCAACGAATTCCAAAATGTCTCATAGAAGTCTTGACCCTGAACACCTGATTTCAATAACCGAGTAGACTTGCCCACAGCAGCTTCCCGCTCATATCCAGTCACTTTTGTGAATGCCTGGTTGACCCAAAGGATGATACCTTCCGCATTTGCCAACACCATTGGATCTTGAGCGAATTCCAAGTAAGTCCAGTTCCATTCGCTAGAAGCAAAAGAAGCATTTTTACTAATAAATGTTCACCTCGCAGAAAAGCACACCACTTAACTCTCTTCCTTAATATCAAACACTTTATCCAATCTGGTCAATGCGAAGAGCTCTTTCACGCTCCCCCTAAGACCTGAAAGCGTCATACGTCCCCCATGTTCAATTAGTCGTTTATGTATGCCAATCAGCACCCCAAGACCTGCACTGTCAATAAAATCAAGACGAGCCATATTCACATCGACATTTCGGACTCCTTTTTCCACAAGCTGCATCAATCTTTCTCTAAGCATTGCCGCATCAGGCACGTACATTTGTCCATTCAATTGGACCATGATATGTTCGCCATGATTCTCAATTTCTACTGGCATTTATATAACCTCCTGTTACCCCATATACAATTATTTTCGACGAAACACGAAATCATTGTCAAGTGTTAACATACTCATTTTATGAATATAGGAATTTTATCAATAAACAATTGAAGTAACAAATGATTTATGATATGAAATAAATAAGAAGCACTTCACATATTAGAAACCTATTTGTCACTAATTGTTCTAAAATAAACGAAGAAAGGAGGAGATGATCAGGTTGAAGACTATGCAAATCCTGGTTGCTGATCCTGATGACCGCACTAGGCATGTGATCAGGTCTGCTTTTGAGCGACATGATTTTTCAGTGCAAGCTTGCCGTACTGCCAAGGAAGCGATTCAATTGCTTGCCACAGAACAATTTAACCTTGTGATTGCAGAATATCGCCTACCTGATATGGAAGGAGAAGAGTTTTGCAGATTGGTTCACACTCAATATGCAAGCCCTCTCGTTATTCTGTCCAACCCGTTAGATGAAAGACAAATCGTAAACGCCTTTCAGCAGGGGATTGATGATTTTATCGCAAAGCCCATACAATTGCATGAACTGGAATTAAGGGTCTTCGCCATACTGAAACGTTTACAGGCGAAAACCAATCCGTCCATTGTCACGTTCTCCGCCATTCGGTTCCCAGAAATTGAAATCAATCCATTGACTAAGTCTGTATATGTAAAAGGCAGATTTGTTCCACTGACCGCTATTGAATTCAAGCTTCTGTTGTATTTGGCAGAGCATACCGACAGGGTGTGTAGCCGAGAAGAACTATTGCGGGAAGTGTGGAATTACCGTTCCTATGATGATACAAGAACTGTCGACACCCACATAAAGCGTCTGCGCATTAAAATTGGCGAACATTCCCCCACCGTCAAAAAATACATCTGCACCGTCCGTGGCTTTGGGTACCGATTTGATGTTAACAGTGAAGATAGCGCATTCCAAACTGGCTAGTCATAGTATCCATTCTTCTTGATCGGGTTGAAAGACAACCCGATTTTTTCCCTTTTTTTTGCCGTGATATAACCGTTGGTCTGCAAGACGATACGCTTCCTGGTAAGTGAATGCCTCCCGGGGGATTTCAACAATCCCTGCTGTCACGCCAAGGTGATAGGCATACAACGGACTCTTGGCTAGCATATTTCTCATTTGTTTGACCCACCATTCATCCCATCTGGTACCATGCAACACCAAGACAAATTCATCGCCGCCAAGTCTTGCCGCAAAGTCTCCTTTTCGAAGTACCTTGCGAATATACACCGCCACAGATCTGAGTGCTTCATCCCCTACCTGATGACCTTGAGTATCATTCAGAGTCTTGAAGTAATCTAGATCAAAAAGAACGAAAACGGCCGGTTTCCCTTTTTGATTCAAAAAATACTCTTCCATGTGCACCTCAAGTGCCCTGCGATTCTGAATGCCAGTTAATGAATCATAATCAAGTTGATCTCGAAGTTTCTTCCGCTGTACGATAAGTTGAATTGCCATGCGATAATAATCCAGCAAAAAACGCATCAATTTCTGATTTTCGTTAGTTTCGCCCTGTATCAGATAGACAACTTCGCCACTGTTATCCTCAAATGACAAGTTATAACGCTCCAGCAAAAAGATTTGCTGTTCAAATTCAATGGTAAGCGGAAGATCCTGCTGATGATGCAGTATAAAATAACTTTTGGCATCGTTTTGGATCATTACGACATCACTGGTGGGAATGGGCACCCGGCCAAAACACATCGACGACAGTAGCTTCCCGTCCTCAAAACTCAAATAGCATCCGCCGATCACATGCATCAATTGCATGAATAAATCCCGGAACTGTGGCCATAATTCAGATGGATTATCAAGAAATAGCAGGACATCGGACAAGCGAAACAACCACTGCATAATCTCATTGTCCTTTTGTAGCCGATCAATTTCCTGGCTGTAGTCAATCGGGAACGCAATGGATAAAACGCCAATGTAGCGGGATTCGACGTCATAAACAGGGAACGCGATGATCGTATAGGGAAAACCCATCAGTTCCTGATTGCCACTCTGCACTTTCCAGGTCCTATCGTGCCATGTTTGCGCCGTGATCGATCCTGCCAATCGGTGATCGTACACATTCATCCCGATCTGAAATAAAAAAGGCAATCGGGCAGATCCTCGATAATACGTAATCACTCCACTCTCATCAACAAAGGTAATCGCTGAATCACTTGGTAAAATTTCTGCAGCTTTTTTTAATAAAATGTCATTTTCCAAATGATACCGCATCCTTCCAAACCCTATCGATTCGCCGATTTTCAGCATCAGTAGTCCATAAAGACTATTTCACTAGTCCGCTCAACGCTTTCTTCTTCACATTGTACCTGATTAACTTAATTGAAGTAACAGCAGAAACAAAAATAATCATAAAAGAAGTGAATGAAACCCTATGCGAAACCTCAATTATAATGAACGGCCAATCCTTGCATTTTGGGAAACGACAAGAGCATGTTTACTCAGTTGTGCACATTGTCGGGCAGAAGCGATGGCTGAACCTTTACCAGGTGAACTGTCACATGAAGAGGGCAAAAAATTCATCGAATCGCTCACGGAATTTGGGAAACCCTATCCTGTTCTCATTCTCACAGGTGGCGATGTCCTGATGAGAAAAGATGCGATGGAACTCGTCAGCTATGCGAGAAGCCTTGAAATTCCAGTCGCCATGTCCCCAAGTGTCACTCCCAATTTGACACTTGAACGAATGCAGCAAATGAAAGAACTCGGTGTCCGCATGGTATCCATCAGCCTGGATGGAGCGGTCGCTGCCACTCACGAACAAATCAGGGGCATCCCCGGACATTTTAAACAAACGCTTGACGCCCTAAGGCAATTGGTGGCACTTGGATTTCACGTCCAGGTCAATACTGCTGTCATGCGAGATAACGCGCATGAACTTGCTGCCATCGCAGAAATCCTGAAACAAATTGGCGTCGAAACTTGGGAGGTCTTTTTCCTTGTCCATGTCGGTCGCGGTCAGAACAGTAAAGAACTCAGTCCTGCCGAATGTGAGGATGTGGCCCATTTTCTTTATGACGCGTCCGCTTACGACCTTGTGGTTCGAACAGTGGAAGGCCCATTTTTCAGAAGGATTATCAAATGGCGTGAACGGGACGAACTAAACAGGCAGATTGAACCAGAGCGCGTAGCCGCCCATTATCACCTGGGAAATCTTTATCGCGAACTTTCTACAGACCTTGTGAAAAGGCTTGGCAAAGCAGAAGGATCACCTAAGGCACAAACCAGTCAAACCAGAGATGGTAAAGGAATTGTATTTGTTTCTTATGATGGCACCGTATATCCGGCAGGATTTTTGCCGCTTTCACTTGGCTCAGTTAGAGAACAAAGCATCGCTTCCATTTACCGTTCAGAACCCGTATTGAATCAGATCCGCAATGCGGAATTCAGTGGCCGCTGCGGTTCCTGCGATTATCAAGATATTTGTGGAGGATCCAGAGCGCGTGCGTTTGCCCACAGTGGCAATCCACTCGCTGAGGATCCTGCCTGCGCCTATCAGGCGATATAAAGGCAACCATCTATTCCATCACCTTCTGCGACACACGGCATAGGCTGTAGGCAAGTGCCTAAGCAGGGGGAGATTGAATTGTGGATATATGAGAAACGCTTGGAATATCCAGTTCGTGTCAGCCAAAAAGACGTGGGCATGGCTAAGTATCTGATCACACAATATGGCGGACCGGATGGGGAACTTGCCGCATCGCTCAGATACATGAATCAGCGATATGGGATGAAAAACCGCAAGGCGATTGCCTTGCTCACTGACATCGCGACTGAAGAGTTGGCTCATTTAGAGATCATCGCCACGATGGTCCATAAGCTTGTCAAAGGAGCAACCCCGGAAGAAATGAGGGCCCATGGACTCGGCGGTCACTACGCCGACCACGGTCATGACCCCTTCTATGTGGATGGCAATGGAGTGCCTTTTAGTGTAATGTACATCGCATCTAAAGGCGACCCCATTGCCAATTTATATGAAGACATCGCCGCTGAAGAAAAAGCCCGCTCGGTCTATCAAAAACTGATTGACATGACAGATGATAAGGATCTGCAGGATGGGCTGATTTTTTTGCGTGAACGCGAGGTCGTCCACTCTGAACGGTTTCGAGAAGTGGTTCAAATTTTGCGCGAAGAAGAAAGCGCCAAGAAATTTTTCTAAACCGCTTCTCATCCGTCAACAAGCCCTATGAAGCTTGCTTTTTAATGATCAATTCAGCTAGAATTTTCCCTATGAAAAGCAGCAGGTCAAGTTCAATTCGCAGACTCGGCATCATAGACGCGGTGTCACTTACCGTCAGTAGTATGGTGGGAGCGGGGATTTTCACCATTCTCGCCCTCACTGTAAAAACAGCACAATCAGACGCCGTTTGGGCATGGGTTTTCATTGTGGTGCTCAGCTTTCCAATGGCACTTTCATTCAGCGATCTGACAGGCATATTAGCAGAATCAGGCGGACCCTACGTATTTTTGCGCGATCATGTCAGCAAACGTCTAGGGTTATTTGTTGCGTGGTCATTCTGGCTTTCCGCCCAAGGAGCTGCATCGGCACTCTTGACGGCGCTGATTCACATGTTTTTTCAGATGGGTTTGCCATTTAGCACCCTGATCGGCATCTCCATCGTAGCCATCCTTGTCATCATTACGGCGCAGGGCATCCATGTAGGCATGATGGTACAGCGGGTACTCACGATTTTCACGTTATTGTTGCTAGTGCTAAGCATCACTCTGGGGCTGTGGCACGGGATCTCGCAAGCAGTGGTAATTCCTCACGGTAAAGAAAGCCTACATTTGGCACAAATGCTTCATCCGCATTTTGGCAGCCCCGTATGGCTTGCGACCTTCTACGCGTTTTGGACTTATTCAGGTTGGGAAGCGGTGGCAGTACCGAGCGGGTCTTATAAAAATCAGTTGGCACTAGGTCGTGGCATGTTGATCGGATCCACGTTGGTGGGAGTGCTCTACATCCTCGTCGCTTTTGCTGCCGTATTGGCACTCCCCACCCACCTCATGGCTAGCAGTGCTAATCCACTCGTATTAATTGGCGCTGAATATGCGCCATGGCTGGGACATGTGATCGCCTGGGGTGCGGTGGCTGTCGTCATCAGTTCGCTGCTTTCATGGATGATTTCCACCTCTTCGCTCACCCAGTCCCTCATTCGTGATCAACTGCTTCCAGCCCCACATGCAATCAAGCATCACAATGGCGAATTTCACCGATCACTGCCATTTGTAACAGGACTGATCATCACGATAGTCGCACTATTACCGCTTTTTTCAGAGGCCATCGCAGCCAGTTCACTCACCGCACTTATCCCCTATGCCATCGTATTTATTGCCGTTAGCTTCCACAAAACGGCAGACTGGAGCGGACTTCTTTCCTCCTCATGGTGGCGCCGTGGACTCGCCTTGTTGGCCACCATCACCGCCCTGATGTTGATCATTTTCAGCGGTATCCATAATCTCATCCCGACACTGATCCTACTATTACTGGGTGCCATTCTCGTCTTGATTCGCAATAATTAATATAAGATAATCATTGTGACAAATACTTGAATTTTTCATTTATACCCCAAAGGGTATATTGATTTGTGCTATACTGCACTCAGCAAGACAAAGACATTCGATACAGGGGATGAACATGGACAACTTATATGATGTAGTGATAATAGGCGGAGGCGTTGGTGGGTTGCAGGCCGCCATCCATGCTGGACGTTATGGCTGGAAAACCCTTGTTATCGACCGTAGCAAGGGGCGTACCTTTTACACTCCCAGATACATGAACATGCTGGGGTATCCTGAAGGGGTATCAGGGATGGATCTGCTTAAGAAAGGCAAAAAGCAGGCGGAACAATACGGTGTCGAATTTCTGATGAAAGTCGCTACAGACGTAAGGAAAGATGAAGATGGCTTATTCACCATTACCGCGCAACGGCGCAAAGAGTTAAAAGAGGGAATCAAAGATCAAATCGACATCGTGCGCGCAAAAAAACTGGTGATTTCCACTGGCATTATGGATCGCCACCCCGAAGTGCCCAATGTTTATCACTGGGCAGGTTATGGCATTTACTACTGCGCGGATTGTGATGGTTATGAAGTGCTCAACCAACGCGTGGTAGTGGTGGGAAAAGGCAATGCGGCACCAAGCAAAGCATTGATGCTCTTAAATTGGACCAAACACATCACGGTGGTCAACGTGGACCCCACCGCCACCATTAGCGATGAACTGATGCAGCAATTAGCAGAATACGAAATCCCCGTCTATCATAGCCCATTGAAGGAATTTGTGGGCGAAGACCGGGAACGCGTGGAACAAGTAATCCTGCAAGACGGAACGGTCATCGAGACTGACAAGGTATTTTCTGCCCTCGGTATGTACAGCGTCCATTCTGAATTAGCAAAAAAATTAGGTGTAGAAACGCTGGATAACGGACATATCACAGTCGATCCCCGCACCAAGCAAACTAATGTGCCAGGCGTGTGGGCGGTAGGCGACATCGTGGCACATACCCAACAAGCCATGATCGCGATTGGCGAAGGCGCGCAGGCGGGCGTTTGGATCAATAAAATCCTCCGCCAGGAAGGTCATATGCCTGAACGCTGGGTGAACTGGTCAGCATCCAAGGAACCCGTGCTGCTTTAATCATCCTTCCATTCAGCAGAGAACGATACTTAGAGATCTCTGCTGAATGGATCTCCCCTTCCTAATTGGCACACCAACACCCTTCATTGTAACGTTTTTGTTATATGGAATCTTTGAATTTAACTATTGTAAATTGGCCTTTTATATTAAAATCAGATAGAAGGGAGACCGTGAACCCCTATTTACGGTCTTGATTTTGATTTGTTTTGGAGGCCTAATCAATATGCTCGCGTCAGTTCACCGTTCGATCACCAAAGTATTGTCCGAACCAATCACCATTCTTCTCTATGCTGCCATCATCGGACTTGGCGGCGGATATGGAGCCGTTGTCTTTCGCTGGATGATTACAGAATTCACCTTCCTTTTTTTCCACCACACTCAAATCCAGTTAGCATCCTACCATGGTGTCCGATCTTTCTTTGTCCCCATTATTGGTGGGTTGATTGTAGGACCCCTTGTCTACTTTTTTGCCCGTGAAGCTAAAGGACATGGAGTGCCAGAGGTGATGGTGGCTATTACCGAGAATAAAGGTATCATCCGTCCTCGCATTGTTATCTTCAAAGCGCTCGCCTCCGCCATCACGCTTGGTTCAGGTGGTTCGGTTGGCCGCGAGGGTCCTATCGTTCAGATCGGTTCCGCATGGGGCTCGACATTTGGCCAACTCTTTGGCGTCAACGAGAGGATGCGCAAAACGCTCGTGGCATGCGGCGCAGCGGCTGGTATTGCAGCAACGTTCAATGCCCCGATTGGCGGCGCCCTATTTGCATTTGAGATCGTCTTGGGCAGTATTGAATTGACTAACGTCAGTGCGATCGTGATTTCCTCCGTGATTTCTGCGGATATAGGGCGAACGTATTTTGGCAATTTCGCGTCATTTCCACTCCCCCACTATACCGTGTCAGGCAATTTTTACATCCTGCTATTGTTTGCCATCCTGGGGGTTTTAGGAGGGCTATACGGCGTATTCTATATTCGTGTGTTGTTCATCTTTGAAGACATGTACGATAAGCTAAAAAAACTTCCAGAATGGTTAAAACCAGCGTCAGGCGGTATCCTCATCGGCATTATCGGTTACTTTTTCCCACAACTCTTTGGTGTAGGTTATCCCACGGTGGAAAAGGCGCTGGTCAATCACATCGTACTCGGTACGTTAATTGTCCTTCTCATTCTCAAGTTGGTGATGACGTCACTCACTCTTGCGGCAGGTGGATCAGGTGGTGTTTTCGCACCTGGGCTATTTATGGGCTCCATGCTTGGCGGGGCATACGGGATTATCTTAAAGTTGCTGTTCCCTCATTTGCCTGTCAGTGACGGCGTGTTTGCAGCCGTTGGTATGGCGGCGGTATTTGCAGGTTCTGCTCACGCACCGATCACTGCCATGGTGATGCTCTTTGAAATGACGGGTAACTATCAGCTTATCCTACCGCTGATGCTGGCCGCAGTGATTG
Organism: Bacillota bacterium; assembly: GCA_021828865.1. Classification (GTDB taxonomy): domain Bacteria; phylum Bacillota; class Bacilli; order Alicyclobacillales; family SLC66; genus JAJZCL01. Next base: position 24,076 of record JAJZCW010000013.1, on the reverse strand, counting down.
CCACTGCCGTGTCCTCAAAGTTGTCGAGAGAAAGCATCTATACGATGAAGTTGGCAAGGCGCGGCCTCGACATTTTGCGCAAGCGCAATCCTGACCATTTGTCCTCTGTACTTGTAAAAGAAGCGATGCAATCTGGCAGACTTACGATCGATGGTGGAATGACACTTCGTGAAGCGCTTGACACCATCAAGAAGACAAAAGAATGGTTTGTTAACGTAAAAGATAGCGATGGCCTTATACTGGGAAGTGTCGCAAGGTCTCAGATCTTAGAAAACATCCAACTCGGAAAAGAGACCTCCAAACTGCAGGAACTATTACCTCCTGTCATTGGCACCATTCCTGCGAATGCCACCTTAAGCGAGGCGAGCACTTTAATGAACGAAATGAACACCACTTATCTGCTCGTTTTGGATGAAAACAATGTGGCAAAAGGAGTCATTGGAAGTTCTGATATTGTACGATCCTATCAAGATTAGAATGAGGCAACTACTATGGATCTCGCTTTCTTGCTACTGGTCATTTTTCAGGGCGTTTCCGGTTGGAACGATGGGGGCAACTTGTTGGGGCTGGTAGAGCACATCGGCACCAAATGGAAAATCACTTTTTTACTATTGCTCGCAGGTATTGTCATCGGTCCATTTGTGCTGGGCGCACGTGTGGCAGACACGATCGGCAATAACATCATCCAACTGCAGGCGGGCGATGTCTATATCTTGAACGGCGCGATGCTAGCCACACTCGCGACGCTAGTGTTGAGCTGGATCATCAGGATGCCCACCAGCACTTCGCTTGCCCTTGTCGGTGGTCTGATCGGGACCGCCGGCTCGCGTCTAGGGCTGCATGCCATTCACTTTCATGGACTTTGGATGACCATTCTTTCGATCATCCTATCAGTCACCCTCGGCTTTTTGGCAGGAGAACTTTTGTACAAACTGGAGCGAAAAATTCGCCATCGCCTAGAATCCAAATGGGATCTCGTGTGGCGCCCACTCTCTTATATGCTTTCCTTTTTACAAGGTCTCGCCTATGGTGCCAACGATGCAGAAAAAGCAATCGGCCTTGCGGCCAGCCTTCTTGTGATTGAGCGAATATCACCACACTTTCACATTACATTGATGCTCGTGGCCATCTCCACCATCGTTTGGATCTTTGGCGCACTGCTTGGCGGTGGTCGCATCGCGCAAACCATTGGTCACGCTTTTTACGAACTAAAGCCAAAACACGTTGCCTCCATCCAAACAACCTCGGTGATGGTGGTGATTGGCGCAGCATTACTCGGTGGGCCCGTCAGTACCACCCAAACCATCGATAGCGCCCTGATTGGCGTTGGTCACGATCTGCGTCACCATCACTTGAACCGCACCAAAGTCATCAGGCTTTATGTGGCCTGGGCGTTGACCCTACCTGTGGCGGTCCTTTTTGGCATCCTAGCCTCTTTTTTTATTCACTAGGTGAAAAACCGTCCATTTGACGCATCAGTTCTGGATCCATTATGTGAACGAACACTTCAGGTAACCTTAGTTCTGCCACTTCATTACTCGAAACGACTTTGTCCCTCCAGCCATGGGGGACGCGATAAAACACCTCATTGATCTGATCAATCAAGCTATTCACGTCAATCCCCATGTATTCCGGTTTCACCGGTAGCAAATACTGCCTGGCACGTAGCCACATGGAGTAACCACCCCTGATGTTGCCATTCTCCAGGTGATAAAGGCATACTGCCGCCTGAATCATCCCTTTTAATGCCTCGGGTCTCCCGGTATCGAGCCAAAGCGATTCCCCGAATTCGTGACACTCAAAATAGTTTTTCTCCACATTAAAAAAATACAGGTAGGTCAGCCAGCGTTCATCCATGACCTAAACCTGCTGAGGCTGAAACTTTTGGACAAAACGATCCATCCGCTCCAGCGCCCGTTCAATCTGCTCAACAGACGTGGCGTAGGAAGCGCGGATAAATCCTTCTCCTGACTCCCCAAACACATGACCAGGGACAACGGCCACCTTGCCTTCTTTCAAAAGCCCTTCAGCAAACTGTTCGGAGGTAAGGCCTGTGGAGGCGATGGAAGGGAAGGCATAAAAAGCACCCTTTGGTTCATGACAATCAAGCCCGATCCTTTTAAGTCCGCTCACCACCAATCGCCTACGTTCGTTGTAACTTTCGACCATTCTGTCTCGTTCGGAATCCCCATGACGAAATGCCTCAATCGCTGCCATCTGTCCCATGACCGGTGCACAGAGAATGGTATATTGGTGAATCTTGATGAGTTCCTGCATAATTTCACGAGGTGCCGCCACATATCCGACCCGCCAGCCTGTCATGGCGTAAGCCTTCGATAATCCACTGACCAGGATGGTGCGCTCTTTCATGCCAGGGATCGCCGCAATACTGCGATGAATTTCCCCATAAGATAGTTCCGCATAGATTTCATCGGTCACCACGAAGAAGTCACGTGCCATCGCGAGTTCTGCCACGTCTCTTAGGTCATCCGATCCCATCACCGCACCTGTGGGATTGTTGGGATAGGACATAACGAGCACCTTGGTGTTTGCGGTCACGGCTGCAGTCAATTCCTTTTTGGTCAAACGAAAATCATCCTTCATCCCGGTCGGCACGACGACAGGCGTACCTCCTGCCAGCACCGCGCATGGTCGATAAGACACATAGGTCGGTTCGGGAATGAGCACTTCCTCACCAGGTTCTAGCAACGTCCGCAGCGCTAAATCAATCGCCTCACTGCCACCAATGGTCACTAGAATTTCTGTTTCCGGATCGTAATCTAGCTCAAATTTACGCAAATAACGGCTGATTTCCTTGCGCAATTCGATGAGACCAGCGTTCGCCGTATAGGAGGTAAAGCCTCTCTCCAGTGCGTAGATACTGGCTTCACGCACGTGCCATGGCGTCACAAAATCAGGCTCCCCTACGCCAAGCGAGATGACATCCTGCATTTGACTTGCCAAATCAAAAAAGCGCCTGATTCCGGAGGGGGGCAAGTCGCGAACGGTTTTCGACAAGCGATGAGTCAATTCCGTCATGGTGTCACCACCAGTCGCCGATCGCCTTCATTGTCATCAAAAATAACGCCGTCCGATTTATAGGTTTTAAGCAGAAAATGGGTGGTAGTGGAGATCACGTGATCAATAGTGGAAAGACGTTCTGAGACAAAACGGGCAATTTCCCGGATGTCATCTCCTTCAATCACTACCTGCAGATCGTAGGCACCCGACATCAATGCCACTGATTTGACCTCAGAGAAGCGATAGATCCGCTCTGCAATTGCATCAAAGCCCACTTCCCGCTGCGGCGTCACCTTGACATCAATGACTGCCGTCACCCGTTCAGATTTGACCTTTTCCCAATTGATCGTGGCAGAATAACGTAAAATGATGTGCTCGTCTTCCATTTCCTTGATCATTTGCGAAACGTTCTCAGGGGTTTCCCCAATCATGGAAGCGATCGTTTCTGCGGACAATCGTCCATTTTGATGCAAAAGTCGCAATATTACATCTCTGTTTTCTATCTCCACTTGCAGTTCTCTCCCTTGTCTCTCTTTTTATAACGCGATCAATCCCTCTGGAGCTGAGATGGAGCTTTTGCCGTTGCGCTTACCGATATATAGACGCTCATCGGCCAACCGATAGCACGAACGAAAATCATTGCACTCCATATTGCAATCGACGACTCCTATGGTAAGCTGTAAGCCGAATTTTTCTAATGGCGCTCCGCGAACCAAATGCTTTAGCAATGCTGCAGTTTCGTGCGTCCATGATATATTATAGAAAATAAGTACAAATTCATCGCCGCCAAGCCTTGCGATGACATCCTTATCGCCAATATTCGTCTCGAAAAACCGCGCAATCTCAATCAGCGCTTGATCACCGCGCTCATGACCTTCCCGATCATTTAACTCCTTAAAATAATCAAGATCAAGCAAGGCCATCACCATCGGATCAGGAATGTGCTTAGCCATCAAATCTTCAAAATGCGTCTCCAGTGCTCGCCTATTCCAGATGCCTGTCAACGCATCATGGGTACTCATACGCGCCAGCAGTTTGCGCTGACGGATCAACCGAAAAGCCAGTGTAAAAGATTGAATTAACGGTGGTAGCAACCGCCTTAACATACCGTCTGCAACTTCAGAATAGATGGCGAGCGCCGCATATAATTCTTTTTCATCAGAAATAAAAGTGAGTACGCCCTGCCCATTTTCCGGTTCATCGACGATATAAGGCGGAAGTATTTTCACCCCAGGACTTGTCCAGATAAAACGCTGCTGCTGAAAATTGTTCAAATTGCGATGAGTCAGCCACATCGGGAAATCAACGTCCAGCTGGTCGCGATAAGTGGAAATGGGCCCAAAAACATCTTCCACCCGCCATCCAGTTTCATGGTTGATCGCATACACCCCACCGTTGACATGCCCAAGTTGCATCAGCATGTCGCGAAATTGCCTCCAAAGCTCTTCCTCATCCCGAACAAACAGCAAAATCTGCGACATTTCTTGTATCCATCGAAATGCGCGATTTTCCCCTTCCAGCATATCTAAAATGCCTTGTTTCACAATCAAAAAAGCGAGCATTGGCGCAATCAATTCCAAGGATTCAAGCGCAATGGGGGAAAAATCCTCCTCATCCCCTCCAGCAATAAAAATCCCGCCCACTGTCACGCCACTATGAATGAGCGGAATGGCAGCCGCTTTCTTCAGCCCCAGCTCTCTCCATACCCGATGACTGAATTCTCCTAATTGATAATGTTCTTTGTCTTCATCGCTATCGATCCTGATGGTCTCGTTCCTTATGTATACATAGGAAATCAGGTTATTCTCGGGCATAAGTGGAAATTCCGCCTCTAAAATCCCCAATCTTTCATATCCCTTAATGGAATTGGCCCGGATCGAATTTTGTACAGTATCAATTTTAAAAATTCCAGCTACGCGCCATGGTAACTTGGCAATCTGCTGCAGTTCAATGTCACTAAGCGAATCGGCAGCTTGAAGTAGTCGAACCCATTCCAGCATCCGTTGTTGCCATTGCGGAACGCGGGAATTCCTCTTCGTTGTTCCATTCATGAACGGTTATCCCTCAATTATCCCCCGTAATAAAACCCTGTCTCCGCAAGTGTCATAGGTTTGCCTTCACGGTGAACGCCTGCATTGACGACTTCTCCAATAAAAATCGTGTGGTCCCCGGATTTGTTGACGTCGATGACTTTACACTCAAACCAAGATAGCGCATCGTTCAAAATTGGGCATCCTGTGGTGGGTCCGTGTTCAAAGGCGATGTCGCCAAACTTGTTGCCCACTCGATGGATTGGTTTGAAAAATGCCATCGCCAACTCTTTTTGCCCCGTCTCAAGAATACTTACGCTAAACACCTGGCTAGCCTCAATCCACTCTTCAGACGTCGTGCCTTTTTTTGCCCCAAGTACGACAAGAGGCGGTTCAAAAGAGGTTTGAGTCAGCCAATTTCCCGTGAATGCGCTCACTTCATCGTCCTGTTTGACACCCACTACATACAACCCATAGGAAATTCCGCGCAAAGCCGTCTTTCTCGCTTGATCATCCATGGTGGAACACCTCTTTTTTTTCTTTAATTATACCCGATTCTTGAAATTTCGAATATGACCTACTATTATGACCAGGTTATATATTATAATAAAAACAGAAACCTTTTACCCACCAACTTGGAGGTGTCGTGTTCTTGTATCGATCGATCATCCGAGGAATTGGTTCTCACCTTCCTCAAAACCGACTAACAAACGCCGACATAGAGAAAATGGTAGACACTTCAGACGCATGGATCACTTCGCGAACTGGAATCAGTGAGCGACGCATCGCATCGCCTGGTGAAGCCACGTCCAACTTTGCTACTGAAGCGGCAAAAAAAGCAATGGATCAGGCTGGCATCTCAGCTGAGGATATTGAGATGGTCATCGTTGCAACAGAAACCCCTGACTATCTTTTTCCTCCTGTGGCGGTCATTGTTCAGCATCGTCTGGGTCTAAACAAGGCTGGGGTCATGGATATTCACGCCACCTGTGCAGGATTTATCACTGCGCTTCAAACAGCCGATCAGTATATCCGTTCCGGAATGTATCAAAACATTCTGGTGATTGGCGCTGATACGCTTTCCCGTTTTACCGATTACACCGACCGATCCACCTGTATTCTGTTTGCTGACGGCGCTGGAGCTCTCGTGGTATCCCGTAGCGAAACTGAAGATATTGGTATTATCCATACTGCCACGCACGCCAATGGTGAACATGTGCAGAGCCTATTGATCCCAAGCGGTGGTAGCCTTGATCCATTTAATCCGAGCAAAGAACAAAAGACCACCATGTATATGGATGGACCTAAAATTTTCAAACTTGCAGTCTCTGTCATGTCCGAAACGGCCAAAGAAGTGTTGGATAAGAGCGGTTATTCTGTAGATCAGGTGAATTTTCTCATTCCTCACCAAGCGAACCAGCGCATCATTGATGCCGTGGCCAAGAACATGGACGTCCCTCAGGAAAAAGTCATCAGCAACATCAAGTATGTAGGCAACAATTCATCAGCCACCATCCCCATCGCCATTGATGCTAATATGAAAGCAGGCAAGATCAAAAAGGGTGACACCTTGCTGCTTGTCGCTTTTGGCGCAGGACTCATCTGGGGCGGTGCGTTGATCAAAATTTAAGAATCCTACCGATAGAGAAAGACACGAAACCCCTGCATAGCGAATATGCAGGGGTTTCGTCTAAGGAAGTAAGCCTGTAAGCCGAGTTTTGTTCCCCTTGTGCTGATAGCGGCTTTAGCCTCGCACGATTGGGGTGGCAATCATCTATCTAGGCGAATTGTTGCCAATCCGCTCGAGCGACCTACCCGAATGCACGGCGGGCCACCGTATCGCATTCCTATCCGGTCTTGCTCCAGGTGGGGTTTACCTAGCCGATGCGTCACCGCACCGCTGGTGCGCTCTTACCGCACCGTTGCATCCTTGCCTGAGCCAGACTGGCCATCGGCGGTCTACATGTCTGTGGCACTATCCTTAGGATTGCTCCCACTGGGCGTTACCCAGCACCCTGCCCTATAGAGCTCGGACTTTCCTCTCGCGCGATCTTTCGATACTGCGCCAGCGATTACCCAGCTTACTTCCTTAACTGATTCATTGAAACACATTTCACAATGCATTTCAAATGTAAAGTATCCCATTTTATCTGTAGTGGAACGTTAATGGATCCGCAACTCAAGGAGTGCCTCAATGTACGCGTACCAGCGATTTTTTTGTGCCATAGCGGCAATTGTCCTGGCTTGCTCTAATTGCCTTAATATTTTCTTCATCTTATCGATTTCCTGTTGAAGAAATTCTGCGAATACTAAATCCTCATGGTGGTGGATCGCATTTCCATAATCAAAATCAATTTTTGCAGGTAATGGCATATCGGGATATTCCCTGAATGCCTGATCAAAATCGACATTGGTCAGCGTAGTCGGCGGTATGAGTTTGAGGCAATTGTAAATCAGGCCACGATCCTGAATCCACCGGTCTTCGGTGATCTGGTATCCGGTAAGGTAAGCAAAAAACCGGATCAGTCCTGAATCTTCCATTGGTTGCAAAATCAGCTCTGGCAAATCGACGCTTAAAATTTCAAGCGCATGCGTGGTAGTGAGGATTTTCCAAATCATTTTCCCGCCCATCCCCGCAATGACAATTCCCTTTGCTTCTCCTGGAAAAATTGGCGTCAGTCCATCTCCAAAACGAGCTTCCACGTGGTCGCGGTACATCGAACGATCAAATGCCGCCTTCACCGTCAGAAAAGGTCCTTCCGCCACTTCTACCGCAATGGCTCGATCGATGATCGCCTTTTCCACCAATTCAAGTGACACCAGTCCATGATCGCTGCCCACATCAACCACAGAAGACGTCCTCGAAACCATATGAACAATTGTTTTTAATCTTTCCGGCAGTTCGCGAACATCATTTGTCAATCTTTTTACTCCTAGCAGCGAATTTTCCTGAAATCATCACGTGATACACGACTGAGCGGTCGGTCAGATATGTTAAGAAATCCTACGATCGTAAAAAGCAGCTGCAAAATCAGCAGCTGCAAATATTGCCATTTATTCAAGAAAATCCTTAAGACGTTTGCTTCTGCTGGGGTGACGCAATTTCCGCAACGCCTTTGCCTCAATTTGACGAATCCGCTCGCGAGTGACGCCAAACACCTTACCCACTTCTTCAAGCGTCCTCGTCCTTCCGTCATCCAGACCAAAACGGAGCCGTAGCACATTCTCTTCCCGTTCGGTTAACGTATCGAGAACATCCTCCAACTGTTCTTTCAACAGTTCGTACGCAGCCGCGTCAGCAGGCGCCAGTGCATCTTCATCCGGAATAAAATCACCAAGATGGGAGTCGTCTTCTTCACCGATCGGTGTTTCCAGCGAAACCGGTTCTTGTGCGATCTTTTGTATCTCCCGCACTTTCTCCGGACTCATATCCATTTCTTGAGCAATTTCCTCAGCACTTGGCTCGCGGCCCAGCTCCTGTAACAATTGCCTGGAAATCCGGATTAACTTGTTAATCGTCTCTACCATATGAACGGGGATACGAATCGTACGAGCTTGATCAGCGATCGCCCGCGTTATCGCTTGGCGAATCCACCATGTGGCATACGTACTGAACTTGTAACCTTTGCGATAATCAAATTTCTCCACCGCTTTGATCAAACCCATATTGCCTTCCTGAATCAGGTCAAGGAAAAGCATTCCTCTTCCCACGTACCGCTTTGCAATGCTGACCACAAGACGCAAATTGGCTTCCGCCAAGCGACGCTTTGCTTCTTCATCTCCATCCTCAATACGTTTCGCGAGTTCAATTTCTTCTTCCGCAGATAAAAGCGGAACTCTTCCAATTTCTTTTAGATACATTCTCACTGGATCATTTATTTTCACACCTGGAGGAACGCTGAGGTCATTTAGGTCGAACTCTTCGTCCGGTTGATTGTCATCGGTCATGTCCTGCTCTTCGAGTTCCTCGATGTCGTCGTTATCCTCATCCAGTTCATCAGTTTCGTTCAGCACCTCAATCCCATGATCGCTAAGCTGATCCAGAAAATCCTCAAATTGATCGCTTTCCAAATCAAATGAAGCCAATCGGGTGACAATCTCCTGGTAATTTAAGAATCCCCGTTTTTTCCCTGAGGAGAGAAGATGATCTCTTACATCCTCAAGTGTTTCCCCTAACCGCGTGTCATCCTGTCTTTCTTTACTCACCTTCGCTCCCCCTTTCATTCCTGAAAAATCCCCAAACGAACAACGTGCCGATTGATTTCGCTCCATTTGGTCCTGAGTGTCAAAAGCTGATTGCCCAGTTGCCGCATCTCCTCAACTTCTCCACGCTCGGTGGCCATCTTCAATTTTCCCACCACCTCCTGCATGGACTTCTCAATTTCCCCGCCAATTAAGCACTGAATATAATCATGAATTTCTTGTTGGGAGTGTCGGGTATCCATTCCTTCATCGCTTGCTGCCTGCAATAACCCAGTTGCGAACCCAAGTAAATTAGGATCATCCAGGAAGTTTAAGAAAAGCTCTGGGTCAGAATTGTCATGATCCATATAAAACTGGTATAAATAGGCTTGTAAGGCGCTGTGTATAGGCACAGAAAACTCATTTTTTAACTGTTGCTGCACTTGTTTTGTCACTTCGACATCGAGTAACATATACGTAAGCAATCGTTTCTCAGAAATGACTATTTTACTGTCTACTGGAAGCGGAGGCTCGTTGTCTTTAATTGCAGGTACACGGCTCAAAGTATTCCACGATTTCCCTGTCTTATCCGCCGCCTGCTTTCTTTGTTGTGCCGCCAATTGTTTCGACAGGTCCTCGCGAAGTGCAGAAATTGGCATATTATATGTTTTGCTCAAGTATTCGAGTGCAGCTTCCCGCTCAATGGAACTTTCCTCTTTAGCGATGACGAGTATGGCATCACGAATGTATCCGATTCTACCCCGACCCATGTGCTCAGGATGTTCATGAGTCAGTTGGGATAATTGATAAGCCAGCGCTCGCTTGCCTTTGTCCACAAGTTCTTGCCAAGCTTCCGCCCCATTTTCGCGTATCCATTCATCGGGGTCTTTGCCATTTGGCAACTCGATTACTCGTACATCAATCCCCGCTTCTTTCAGTACTTGGAGCGAACGCATCGCTGCTTTTTGCCCCGCGACATCACCATCGTAAAGAAGTAACGCCTCTTCTCCCACCCGCTTGATCAAACCCGCCTGTTCTGGTGTTAAAGCAGTGCCAAGTCCTGCGACCGCATTCGTGATCCCACGTTGATGGAAGGAAATTACATCCATATAGCCTTCAAGCAGTATGATCTGTCCTGTTTGGCGGATTTTTTGCCGTGCCTTGGCAATTCCGTACAGGATTCTGCCTTTGTGGAAAAGTTCCGTTTCGCTGGTGTTCAGGTATTTCGGTTGCTCATCTCCTAAAGTTCTGGCACCAAAGCCGATGACCCGGCCCTGAAGGTCCCATATGGGAAACATCACCCGATGGCGATAGCGATCCCTCAGTTCTCCAGTCGCTCCCACATGAGCAACACCCGACATCATTAGGTCGTCGGCAGAGAAGCCTCTTTTCAAGAGAAAGTTAGTGAGCAGGCGTTCTTCATTTGGCGCATAACCAAGCTGAAATTGCGCCATCGTTTTTTTTGTCAATCCCCTATTCAAAAAATAGGAAAGACCTTGCATTCCCGCATCCAGATTCATTAGAATATGGTTGTAATACTTCGCAGCTAGTTCATGGATGGTCAGCAGGTTTTTGCGAAGGCCGCCATCGCCGGGCTGTGAGTCGTCAATGGCAGCAGGCATTGTCAAATGGTATTTCTCCGCCAATTGGTTGGTTGCCTGATAAAACGTCAATTGTTCCATTTCCATAAGAAACGTAATAGCCGTACCACCCGCGCCACAACCAAAACAATAATAGAACCCTTTGTCTGGCGTCACGTGAAATGACGGTGTTTTCTCTGAATGGAATGGACAGATCCCTACGTAAGAACGTCCACTGCGTTTAAGCCGGACGTATTCAGACACGACATCTACAATGTCGACCTTTTCACGCAAGAGAGCAATGAACTCTTCAGGAATGCGCATGAAGAATGGAACTCCTCTCCTTTGTCGAAAAGCCTTTTGACGCTGGTAGCGGTTGTTCCCCGCGCTTATATTAGAATTATTTCGCCAAAGTTCTACATTTTCCTTCCGTCTTGTGTGAAAAAATATCCTAAACGCAATGTTTTTAATTGCGCGTCTGCCTTTTATTTTTTCACGCAACACGAAGAAGTAAACCTCTGTATTTTCTTGCTTATATAGATGTACGCTGGAGGTTGAAAAAAATCCTTCCGTCATTCATCTTCTTTTTTATGATTTTGGGCGGTGTCTGATGATGCCAAGAATGATGCTCGCCGTTTCTTCCACTGCCCTGCGAGAGACGTCGATGACCGGACACCCCAGTTGTTGCATAATGCTTTCTGAATAATGAAGCTCGTCGCGAATCCGCTGCAAACTGGCATAACTGGCATCGCTGTTGAGACCGAGGGATCGCAAACGCTCTTTGCGAATCTCGATCAATTCGTCACCGTCAATGGTTAGTCCAATGATGCGCCCCCTTGGCAACTCATACAATTCACTCGGAGGTTGCACCTCGGGAACAAGCGGAACGTTGGCAACACGCATTTTTTTATGAGCAAGGTACATGCTAAGCGGTGTTTTGGAGGTGCGTGAAACGCCGACAAGGACAACATCTGCCCGAAAAAGCCCTCTAGAATCCCTGCCATCATCATACTTGACGGCAAATTCAATGGCCTCCACTCGACGAAAGTAATCATCGTCTAACTGATGAAGCAAGCCTGGGCGAAGTTTGGGAGTGGCACTAAACACATCCTCAAATGCATTCATCATCGGTCCCATGATATCCACCGCCCTGACTCCCATGGATTCCGCTTCTTTTCGCATCGTCTCCCGAAGCGATGGCAAAATGAGCGTGTAGGCAACGAATCCGCCCACCTCTTGGGCAGAACTGACAATTTCCTTGATCGCTTCTGATGTATCCACATAGGACATGCGACGAATCTCAAAATTGTTGTGGTCAAACTGGCTGGCTGCCGCCCTTACGACAAATTCTGCAGTTTCGCCAACTGAATCGGAGACCACAAACACGATGGAGGGAAATTCCTTCACCAATCATCATCCTTTCTTCGCCAAAGCGATCATTCAATATTTTCGCCAAGCTCGACAAACAGTCTTGTTATGGTCGTTTTCGTCACTCGTCCCACGACCTCCCACTGGTTGTCCGTAGCTTCTTTGACCACAGGCAGCGAGTCAACCTGTGCAGAAATGAGCTTTTTTGCTGCGTCATACATAGTATCTTCCAACTTGATAGTGGTGATATTGGGCATTCTCGTCATTGCAAGTGACACGGGAACGCCTTGCAAATGAGGGTGGCCAATCGCTACTTTCAACAAATCCTTGCGTGAAACCACGCCCGCCAAAATCCCATTTTCATTCACCACATAAAGCGTCCCCACGTCTTCCAAAAACATATTGACCACTGCGTCATATGCAGTGGTACTTGTATGGACGACCACCGGAACCGCCTTGTAATCCTTCACCAGCGCTTTTTTGAGTAATTCGCCCACCAAATTGGCAGCCTCTTTGCCAGCATAAAAATAACCGACTCTGGGACGGGCGTCCAGGTATCCTGCCATGGTAAGGATAGCCAAGTCTGGTCTTAAGGTGGCTCGCGTCAAAGACAATTCTTCGGCAATCTTCTCTCCGGTGATGGGCCCCTGCTGCTGAACAATGGAGATGATTTGCTTTTGTCTGTCACTTAGTTGGATCGAACTCACCCCTGTCGCTTAAAGTATCATTGAAGCTGTTTCGCTTCCCGTGGTACAATGGATGCATTAATTATTACGCTTACCGGAAAGGAATGCGCGCCTTTTGCACACGCTCATACGATTAGTTTCAGCCATTATCCTCATGTTTGCCGCCGGAATGATCTCAGGCAAATGGTTTTCACTTGAAAAATCAAAGCCGTTCTCCTTCAACCGCTCCATGTTCCGCAGCCGATATTTCTGGCTTGGAGTCGGAGTTGCTCTTGTCTTTCTTTTCTCCGATTATGATTTTGCGCACTATAATTCCTTACCTTTATAAACCGAAGAGGTCAAAAGGGCTGTCCGCTCACCAACACATGAGATGGACAGCCTGTTGTCATTATATCACTGCGCGATCACCATTTGACTGAGATCGAGAACCATGGAAAGCGTGTTTTGCACACTCGAAAGTAGCGCCAATCTGCGCGTCCTGACTTCTTCCCGTTCATCCATCACCATGACCTCATTGAAAAACGAATGGATTGGCTCTTCCAGTTCAAGCATGGACTTTAGTGCCAATACCGCGTTCCTTTCCACAAGCGCATCTTTGGCCTTTTTTTGCACAGTGAGTACAGCCTCGTACAACACACGCTCTACGTCTTCTTCCCACTGATCAATGCCTAGTGTAAGTGTGGGTATGGATTGCTTTACGAGAATATTCCTCACCCGTTTTGACAATTCCACCAACTTCGCAAACCCACCCTGTGCCAGTTGTTCAGCCACACCATCTGCAATCGTAGCCACTTCAAACACCGTATAGGGACGGACAACGACAAGCCCTTCCGCCACGTCACTAGGTAGGCCTTTATCCACCAGCCATGTCTTGAAACGCGTGGTTAAAAACGCCAGAGCATCCTGTCTCAATTGAGGGTCAAGAATGGCTTGAACAGTTTGATCCTGATTCAACACTTCGATGGCAATATCGACCATCCCATCGAGTGATAACTCGATCTCCCCTTCCGCGAGCGTCCGAACAATGCCAATCGCCGCACGTCGAAGCCCATATGGATCCTGTGACCCTGTGGGCATTCCAAGTGTCGCGAAACCACCAACCAGGCGCTCCATTTTATCCGCGATGGCCACGATCTTGCCAGGTAGGCTTGCGGCGATAGGGGCCCCTGCGCCTTTTGGAAAATACTGCTCCTCGATTGCCTGTCCTACCGCTTCATCATTCAACAGCAAATTGGCGTAAATTCGTCCCATGTAGCCTTCGAGTTCAGGAAACTCGTAGACCATGTGTGTTGCCAGATCAAACTTGCTATACTTTGCAGCAGTCGTCACCTGTTTACTGACTTCATCAGACGCGCCAAGTGCTTTAGCTAATCCGCTTGCCATGTCGGCAATCCGCCTTTCGCGGTCCGCCACACTGCCGAGTGCATCTTGATAGGTCATCGTCTTCAACTTGGTTTGTAAATCATCGAGCGTCACTTTACGATCTTCCGCAAAGAAGAATTTGGCGTCCGCAAGTCTGGCGGACAACACTTTTTCATTCCCCTTTACCACCTGAGCAAGATTGTTGCCCCCACCGTTTCTCACGCCAATAAAGCGCGGGGCGAGTGATCCATTCGTATGAAAAACCGGAAAATAACGCTGGTTTTCTTTCATTGAAGTAATGATGACGCGCTCTGGTATCGCCAAAAAACTTTCGTCAAAACTCCCCAGAAATGCCGTAGGATATTCGACAAGTTGTGTCACTTCATCCAGCAGATCTTCATCAATTTGTGCCGTTAATCCATTTGTACTGGCAAGTTGATTCACCTGATCCGCAATCATTGCCCTGCGCCGCTCCACATTCGCGAGCACATGTACTTGCTCCAGCGCTGATTCATAATCGCCTGCGACCGTCACCTTTACCGCCTGCGGCGCCAGCGTACGATGACCGTACGTCACTGAACCACTCGTTACCCCTGCTACTGTCAACGGTACTACCTCTCCGTCAAAAAGCGCCAACAACCAGCGAATAGGCCTAATAAACCGCATTTCCACAGTGCCCCAACGCATGCTCTTGGGCCAATCGGCAGACCCGAGCAAACTGGGCAACTGAGCCTCAAGTAAATCCTTTGTGGCTTGTCCTACGCTGTGCTTTACCGCAAAAAGATAGGGACCGGAACTGGTTTCCCTCATGATTAATTCATCGACTGCAATCCCCTGCGACCTAGCAAAACCTACTGCCGCCTGCGTCCATTCTCCATTTGCATTTTTGCCCGCTTTCAGAGAAGGTCCGCGCACTTCCTCCGTGCGGTCGCTTTGTCGAAGCGCTAACGCCTTGTATAGAAAACCAAGTCGACGTGGTGTGGCATATGTGGTGAATTCATCAAATGAAAGTCCGTTTTCATTAAAAAATCCAGTAAAGATTTCCTGATAACGCTCAATTGCCAGGTTCACATATTGAGCCGGCATTTCCTCTGTGCCAATTTCCAATAAAAAATCAGCAGTTGTCTTCTCACTCACGCTTCTACGCCCTCCCTTGCCGCCAGGTAACTCTGCGCCACTTGCCTTGCCAAATTCCGCACCCGACCAATAAATCCTGTACGCTCAGTGACCGAAATTGCTCCCCGCGCTTCCAAAAGATTAAACACATGCGAACACTTGAGCACGTAGTCGTAAGCGGGCAACACCAGTTGTCGCTCCATCGCCAATTTGGCCTCGCTCTCATACTCGTTGAAAAAGTGGAACAGCCTGTCGACAGTCGATGCTTCGAACGAGTACACACTATGTTCGTATTCCGCTACCTTGAACACGTCCCCATACGTCACACCAGGCGCATACTCGAGATCGTACACATTCGTCACGTCCTGAATGTAGGACGCAAGCCGCTCCAATCCGTATGTAATTTCCACTGCGACAGGACGCACCTCAATCCCACCGACTTGCTGAAAATAAGTAAACTGGGTGACCTCCATTCCGTCCAACCACACTTCCCAGCCGAGTCCCCACGCGCCAAGCGTTGGCGCTTCCCAATTGTCCTCGACGAAGCGAACATCATGAAGTTCCGCATCAATCCCCAGTATTTTTAGCGATTCGAGGTATTTTTCCTGGACATCAGCAGGCGATGGCTTTAAGATCACCTGAAACTGGTGATGTTGATAAAGCCTATTTGGATTATCTCCATACCTTCCATCCACCGGCCGCCTCGATGGCTCCACATAGGCAACATTCCATGGCTTTGAACCAAGCACCCGCAAAAACGTCATCGGGTTCATGGTTCCTGCCCCTTTTTCCACGTCATAAGGCTGAACCAGCAGGCAACCTTGCGCTCCCCAAAATTCTTGCAGTTTAAGTATCATCGTCTGAAAATCAAACACATTACCGCTCCTCTCCACGCTTCCAATCCACTTGATAGGTATCTATCGTACCGATGGATAATTGCAAGGCAATTTTTAATGATTTTAACACGATCCCTGTTTGATCATAAATCCATGAACTAATTTTACTCACCAATTCATCAGTGGCAGCTTGGGAAGAAGCGGCCAAATCGTCCCTTTGTCCCTCGGTGATCAGTCCATCAAGCAGGCTTGCCGCACTTGTTGATAGCGCCATTTTCCCAATCTCGTACCTATCCAGCGAAAGTCCCGCCTCCTTTATGGTACAGGCTAAGAATCGGAGATAGACGAGGGCAGGGATCACACGGGACTCTTCCAGCCAGTATAACCCGCTTTCATAACAGGCAAAAGATTGCAACGGATGCAAAAGCCCTTCGTCACCTGCCGCTTGGATCAACCATTCTGAAAAAACTGCCGCAAACGCCGATTTGGCAACGTCAAAACGTACCTCACTATGAAAATGAATCACTTCACTTTGTAGAATGGTAGCAAGTCCGCCAATCGATGCACGCAATAAAAAGTCAGCCTCGACCAAAGGCTGACAGACGGCATGAAGAGGATGGTTGCAAAGTTGCGCCTTTTGTGCCAGCGCTCTTCGAATGCCATTTTTTTCTGTCAAAAGGGTAACCAATATGTGCTCTTCCCGATAAGGCATGGTCTTGAGCACAAAAGCTCGTTCACGAATGAGCATGTCTGTTCCTTTCAGTCACATCCAATTCATGCTTTTTGTAAAGAAGATAGACGCCGATCTCCCCTGTCATTTCAAAGTAATCCCATATGAAATCCCGCATGACTTGCATCCCCTTCTTTCAGCGATTGTATCCGCAAAGTTAGCATGGCACAAAAGGATTTTCCTCTATACAGAGATTCTTTGGAAACAGCGCTAATCCCTTTCCAAACCAAAACTTCGAATCAAGTGTTCATGATTGCGCCAATCTTTTTTCACTTTGATCCACAAATCGAGAAATACTTTCCGGTGAAACAATCCTTCCATGTCCCTTCGCGCAAGCGTCCCCACGCGTTTTAATAATTTACCTTCCTTGCCTATCAATATCGCTTTTTGTGAATCTCGCTCTGTATAAATGATGGCGTGAACGTATAAAACCTGGTTGTCTTCGCGAAATTCCATATGTTCGATCTGCACTGCCACGGAATGGGGAATTTCTTCATGAGTCAGATACAATACTTTTTCCCGAATCAATTCCGCCATTAAAAAGGCTTCTGGGTGATCGGTCACCACGCCTTCAGGGTAATAAAAAGGTCCCTCTGAGACATGTTGAAATAAAAGTTGTACGAGTTTCTCAACCTGATCCCCCGTTTTTGCAGAGACAGGGATGATCTCCAAAAAATTGTATTCCTGCTGATAATCTGCGATCAGCTTTAGCAATTGTTCTTTTGCCATCAGATCCACTTTGTTCAACGCAAGGATGGCAGGACGGCCTGACTTCTTGATTTTGCTGAGTATTTCCCCATGCAAGTGTACTTCACCCACAGTGGCATCCACGACACACAAAAGCACATCTACTTCGTGCATCGCCTCTTCCGCCACCTCGTTCATCACTTCGCCAAGGCGATGGCGCGGTTTGTGGATCCCAGGTGTATCAAGAAACACCAGTTGTCCTTCATCGCGGGTCAATATTCCCCTAATAAGCGTTCTCGTCGTCTGTGGCTTATCTGACATAATCGCCACCTTCTGGCCAAGGATGGCGTTCATCAGCGTCGATTTTCCCGCGTTGGGCTTCCCAATGACCGCGATAAAGCCGGATTTTTTATCAGGCATGCTCGTAAAAATCTCCTTTGTCAAAAGCGTAGGGCAACAGTTGCCCAATGGTGGTCGCCTTAGTTTGCCCTTCAACGCTAGCCAACATGACTGGCGTTTCTGATACGCCAAATTCCGCCATCACCTGACGGCATGCCCCACATGGGGACACTGGTCGCTCCCCTTCGGCAATGACCGCCATAGCCACAATTTTTCGCGCTCCATTTGCGACCATTTGGAAAATCGCCGTTCTTTCGGCGCAATTGGTAAGCCCAAACGAGGCATTTTCCACGTTGCAACCGGTATATACGTTCCCGTCATCTGCCAACAACGCCGCCCCAACGGCAAAGTGCGAATAAGGTACGTAGGCATTGTCTCTTGCCGCTTTCGCTGCGTTCATCAATTTCTCAAGATCCACGTGTCACCTTTTCCTTTCTATTGTTCTTGATCATCACCGCATAAGCGACGACAAGGATAAAAAATATAAGTAATGCAATTAAAAAAGCGCCGATATAAGGAGGTCGAAAGCTGGCGGACCAATTCCTGAATTTAATCGGAAACAATTTATCGTAAAAAATAAAATACGCGATAAAAAGTGCATTGATCGAAGCGATAAAAACAGCCGCGGCGGCTACATCCTTGGCAATTTTTGCATAAGGGTGGCGTCTTTCTTCCACCAACAGGTCGATAACCCGCTCGACTGCCGTATTGGCCAGTTCCAGTGTGATCACGAGTGCCACTGAAAACAGAACCGCAATGATTTCGTAGGTGTTCACTTGTAAAATAGCGCATAGCAGTATGACCAGCATGCCTGCTGTAAAATGAATCCGCATATTACGCTGCGTGAGGAGCGCGTATGCCATTCCTTCGAGCGCATAGCGAAAGCTTTGTATCAAGCCCCTCATCGTTATCGGGTCATACCAAGCATAGTCAGTACTTCTTCTTGCAGTGAGAACATCTCTTTTTCATCCTCCTGCGTTTCATGGTCGTAACCAAGCAGGTGGTAGCATCCGTGCGCGGTCAAAAAAGCGAGCTCTCGTGTCACAGAGTGCCCATATTCTGCTGCCTGCGCAAGCATCACTGGCCAACTGATGACAATATCTCCAAGCGCAATCGGTGAATCTTCATCCCAGATTTCCGGCTCATCCCCTTCAAGCAGTGAAAAGGACAACACGTCTGTAATCCGATCAATTCCACGATAACGCTTATTTAATTCCTGAATTTCCTTATTATCCACCAAAGAGATGGAAAGTTCGGAAGCGTCTAATTCTTCTTTATCCGCAATCGCCATACATACGCTTCGAATAACCTGTTCAGCTTCGCCGAAAGTCATCTCGGTGCCAGGTTCAATTTCCCAACGAATCTCCACTTCAATTTCGGGTTGTCCCACTCGACATCACTCACCAGTTATCAGCTTTTTGCCTTCAACTCTACCACATTTGTGATTTTTGGATATTCAATTCGCTCATGATGTACCCCTTTCAATGTACGCATAAAGGTACTCACCATCCGTTCCAAATCACTGAGGGTGATATTACACTCGTCGAATTGTCCATCCTGCAAACGGTCTTTGATGATCTTTCGAATCATGGCCTCCATCCGATTGGGTGTAGGTTTGTTCAGTGAACGGACAGATGCCTCCACCGCATCACAAACCATCACAATCGCCGCTTCTTTGGAATGCGGGCGGGGCCCCGGATAGCGATATTGATCGATATTGGGCACATGATGCTTATCAAGTTCTAGCGCCCTGTTGTAAAAATACCACAGCGCGGTAGTCCCATGATGCTCCGCGCAGATATCCACGATAGGCTCTGGTATTTTATAATCGCGTAGCATTTCGATACCGTCCGTGACATGCGCAGTTACAATCATACAAGAGAGGTTGGGCGCAATCTTTTCATGCGGATTTTCCCCTGCAAATTGGTTTTCAATATAAAAGTGAGGGCGCTTCATTTTTCCCACATCGTGATAATACGCGCCAACACGGCACAGTAGTGGGTCAGCACCTATTTCTTGCGCTGCGGCCTCTGCTAGATTCCCCACAATCAGACTGTGGTGATAAGTGCCTGGAGCCTCGAGCAACAATTTACGCAATAACGGATGATTGGGGTTCCCAAGCTCTAGTAGCCCCATATGCGTAATGATGCCAAAAAGAGTTTCCATAAAAGGCAATAACCCGAGAGTCAGCACCGAGGACAAAATACCGCTAATCACTCCGAAGATCACTTCGTAGGCCAGTTCCCTAATTCCCGACCCAGAGGAAGTGAGCAAAAAGTGCATGATAGTAATTGTCAGCGCGTTGAAAAGTGCAGCCACAAGTCCCGCGTGCATGAATACCCGGCGATGCTTGACCCGCACCATTGTTAACGTGGCGCCAACCATCCCACTTAGCATCACAAAAAAGTGTGGGAAGTCAAATCCAAATGCTGCGCTCATCAACACCGCAAAAAACACAGAAGTCAGCATGGCAAGTGAGGTACCAAAAAACATGACGGTCATCATGCTTCCTGCGGCAAGCGGGATAACGTAAGCGGAGCTCGTAGGGAGACCTGCGGTAATCCCCGCTTTTTCAATACTGATGAGCACTGCCATCAGACTGACGATGGTCGCATAGAGCAGCAAGTGAACGTTATTGTTCGCGACCTTTCCTTTTCTGATTTGGATAAAAGTAGCTGCTGCTGTTACAAGCACTGCCACAAAAATCAGAAATCCAAAATAAATGCCATAATCGGGTTCACTTTTTAGCAGTTTCAAATCCTGAAGCTGACTCATGATAGCAGGCGTAATCAATTGTCCTCTCCGAACAATGATATCTCCCCGGTTGATCCATACATCAGGAACGCTTCTTTCTGCGGCAAGTCTCGCCTCCTGCGTCATGACTGGGTTGTATACTAGGTTGGGCTGCAGAACTGATTGTGAGATTTGGCCAATTAACATTCTGGAAGCTTTATCGATATCCAATGACACCAATTGCTGATCCACAATCATACCAGCATGTGACATATCGCTAGAGGAAAAGTTGTTTTGCAATATCTGTTGAACAATTCGTATCGAGTCGCTGCTGACAGTGACAAACACACCTTGTTTCAAAGCAAGGATTTGCATGAGCGCAGAAGAAGACAACTTTTGCGGAGCCACCTTGCGAAGTTGCAAATATCGCTGTGAACTCGAAATTTTCTTATCGCCTTGCAGTGCCTGCGCCGTGTTGAATAATCGATCCAGTGCGGCGAGGGCCTGTTCTTCCGTTGCCGGGTTGATGTCATAACGCGGCGCCACCATTGCGGATGCCGCCTGCTTGGCAAGGGCAGTGGCACGGGTGTCGACCGCGTCAATAGGGGCGCGGATCGTCGATTGGCTCACTTGTCCCACCGCCATGTTGTATCGAACAGGCAGCACTGTTCCCACTAGGACAGCGAAAATAAAAACCGTCATCAATACATAAATAATCGTGCGTATGCGACGACTCGTATTCCAGTTGAACGACTTGAGCCAGGTTCTCCAATTCTGCTTTGAGGACCTTGCCGTCATTATACTCTCTCACCTTCACGTTCCGCATAGGCGCGGATTATTTTTCGGACAAGCGGATGACGAACTACGTCCACCTCGCTAAGGTCAATGAATGCAATATCCTCGATGTTGGAAAGTATTCTTTCTGCTTCACGTAACCCAGACAGCTTGCCCCTTGGCAAATCAATCTGAGTAATATCCCCGGTAATTACCATTTTGGAACCAAACCCAAGCCGGGTCAAAAACATCTTCATTTGCTCGGTGGTCGTGTTTTGCGCCTCGTCCAATATGACGTACGCCTCGTCCAAAGTTCGTCCGCGCATGTAGGCCAGTGGAGCCACTTCGACGAGCCCCCTTTCCATCGCCCGCGCCAGTTGCTCGGGCCCCATGATGTCATGGAGTGCATCGTAAAGGGGACGCAAATAGGGGTCTACTTTCTCCTGCAAATCGCCAGGCAAGAACCCCAAATTTTCTCCCGCTTCCACTGCAGGACGTGTCAATATGATCCGTTTAACCTCTCCCCGCCGAAGCGCGAGATGAGCTAGTACCACTGCCAAATAGGTTTTACCGGTTCCGGCTGGGCCGATCGCAAAAACAATGTCCCGCTTGCGCATGGCATCCACGTATTGCTTTTGTCCCAAGGATTTCACCCGTATCGGTTTGCCTTTATAATTTTGCGCCAGATCTTCTGAAAAAAGATTCAATAGCTCTTTTGCATAACCTTGCTTCTGCATTTCCATCGCATAGGCGACATCGCGTTCGCCAATGGAAATTCCCTTACGCACGAGTTGTACCAGCACATCGACCAGTTCGTACGCTTTATCGACATCAATCGATTCACCGGATATGGTCAGCTCATTGCCGCGATTGATGAGTTGACAGGAGAACGCCTGGCCCATCAGACGAATATTTGCATCATGCGGACCAAACACGCTTCTGGCTTCGTCATTATCGCGAAGAACGATCTTGCGCGAAGTCACGGTTTGATCACTCAACGGAATATCCCAACTCCTCAACTGGCTACTCTTTCACGCCTGATAATGTTTGTGGCTTGCCTATATCCTGCAAGACTTCAGACCAGACGGTCATATATAGATTACCACGCTCCAGTTTATGCTGTAAAATATTCTGGCGAATTACTTTTGAACCGTCCGGTGTCATGCGCAACACCTCATTGGTAGCAAAACGCAACCCCTTGGCCATCGCATTCTGCTGCGTTAGTGAGGTTGTTATTCGATGCACCTCGTATACTTTACTCACGCGCCAAGTAAAAGGAAGTGGATAAGGCCCAATCCGAAGTGCTTCATCATTGCTTGTCGTATGTGATAATGGATAGGGAGGATGAGCAAATCCCCAGACCAAAATGGGAAAATTACCGATCACCAGATAATCGTGACGCACAAATTGACCGGTGAATTGACTATCCACACGCTTTAAAGGCAGATGAAGTTCCGTGCGGTACCAGACGATCGCCTCGACATTCCCATCTGCATGCACGATTTGACCATTATCCAATGCCCCGCTGATGAGCACGGTGCCAGGTGGCACGTACTCCCCTTGCTTGACCATCACTTTCCCATTGTTCGCCAAAACAGTAGCCACCACACCTGGTACAGCGGCCACTATACTTTGTGGATGATTGGCCTTTTTTTCCGCTGGCGCAATCCTTGGGATTATCCGAACAAAAACCGAAGTGCCTTGTATTTTCACACCCACCCATGAGATTTTCGGCAACTGTTCTAGAAGCGCCAATTGAACATCATCTTGCTCCATTACCCGAAAAAGCAGGCTACCTGGATAGATATTCAATTTTTTCAGCGAATTCTCCACTTCTTCTATTTCGTTAGTTCCTGATATCTCTACATGCCAGATAAAACTTGACAGCATGTACAAACTAAGCACAAAAAAAACACCACCAAGCAAAAACACCTTGCGTTTTTGAGCGTGCGCCAACCAGAAGGGTAGCCCTTTCTTTTCGGAGAACCGTAACTTGAAATGCATGCTACGTGCGACTTCCAATGCCAAATGAAGATCCGGCAACAGTACGTGTAAGGAATAGGAAGATTGATTTTGCTGAATATCCCATAAAGATACTTTATCCGCTACCATTTTTTTCAATAACCACTTCTCTTCGTCATTCCAAACTTCCATTTCCACATACCCTTTGATCCATTCGGATAAGCGAAAAAATGCCATTCACTCCCTCCTCGTCCCACAACCCTATGAACTTAGTGAAAAGTGTATTTGTGAAATTTCGCCTTCCACGACCAATTCTTCAGGCACTACCGATCGAATGACAAGGTCATGACCGAGAATCGATATCATCCCATCCTTCACACGGATACAAACCTGTTCCTGGGAGAATGTCAGCAATTCATGAAAATTCTCTATCACCGCCTGATTCATTGCCAAAATCACCACGCGGGACGTAGCACCGATGGTACTAGAGGGTACCTCAAGCCATTCCTGCGCCATCCGTTGCGCCCATTTTCGAACTGTTGATCTCAAGGGCACCCCCCCTCTTTAGAAACATGTATGCTCCCCGACACCCACTTATACGCAAAGATCG
>JAJZCW010000012.1 GCA_021828865.1 Bacillota bacterium | reverse complement strand
ATTGCAGATCGGTGGTTTGCATCGAGTAAAATTTGCTCAACATGCGGAACGAAACAAGAAATCATGCCGCTATCCGTACGAGAATGGACATGTTCGGAATGCGGTACTCATCATGACCGCGACCTAAATGCGGCGAAGAATCTCATGAAATTGGCCGTGAGTTCCACGGTGTCAGCCTGTGGAGAGGACGTAAGACCTGCTCATACAGAGGCTGCCTTAACGAAGCAGGAATTCAACGTCAAAGCTACCTATGCGTAGGTTTGAGTAAGTTTGAAAGAACGGCTAGTGAATTAAAAAAATTAATTCCATGAAAAAACCGCCTTCAACGCTTTTGTTTTCACTTTGTAAATGTACTTTTTCTTCAACATGCGATTGAGCGGCCTGCGTGAGCGCATCGATACTGTGGTCAACCTGCTTGGGGTTCACCAACTTAGACCCTACCATGGCGCCATCATCACCATCCGAGACAGCACTAAAATAGAGCTTGCCTGCTTCAGCAATATCATCTGTTAATAAATTGAGAACACCAATTTGAGCATTAATTTCTTTTGCTACTTCTTCAGAAACAGTTAACTCCCTGATTCCCTCGTCTTTCTTTTCTCCACTCACCGTTAACGTATGAAAATCAAAATAAGGAATTCCCGCATATTGGCATGCCTCTTCAATACTTTCAAATTGAATCTCTACTGTATTTCCTGATTCCTCTGCTGCTTTTCTTAATTGTGCCTTTTTTAATGGATCTAAGGGACCGGTTATAACAATTGCCTTTTCCATACCAAGATCTAATAGCATTTTTTGATGCTTTACCAGTTCAATTTGAGCCCCAGGATCAAACACTTTGTGTTTGGCCATGTAAACCATCAACTTAAATGACGGTAATCTAATTTCCCTGCGTAATTCATTTATTCGCTGATTGACACTAACTATCTCATCACGATAAACGGTTTCAGCCCATGCCAATCCTAAAATTCCTTTATCTCGATGGATAAGAGTAGCTCCCCACATTTCATAAGTTCCTCTCTTGTTAATTTTTAAAGAATGTTAAATTCAATTTCTCTATTATTTTATACTACCAGGTTAATAAATACACAATATGCTCGTTCAGTGAAACATAGTGGAGTACAGTGATTCTCAATTAGCAAACAAATTGCATTGAGTAGAAAATGGGCAAACGAAAGCTGGGGAACAATGCGATATGGTGCTTCATCCAGCACTAACTTGGCTTCATCAAAAAATCAACGCTGACCATTGAGTAGGGAGCGATGGAGAGAATTACCTGGTTGGAAATCGCCCATTCTGGGAAGTCGCTCATTGGTATGACAAATTTATTTTCCATAACTAAGAACATTAACTGCATTATTCCCTTAAAATGCATTTCAACTTGTACATTGTCTCTAAAGAATCAAAACGGAGGCACGATACAAATACTCGTGCCTCCGTAATTGCAATTCCTAATTCATTAGTAGTTCACCATCTTAATTACCCTAGCACTCGAAGCCACTTGGACTCAGGAAACTTTGCTTGTAGCCATCCATCTAAACCAAACCATCTACCTGCGCCAACAATGATAAACACAAGGCCAAGAACCAATAACAAGTAATTCTGACCAATCGTATCAGCTCCATTACCGCCGGCCACCATAATATCCATGAGCGCAGAGAGCACTGACGCTATTCCTCCAAGGCGCGTAAATAGCCCCAATAGGAAACTTAATCCAGCCACCGCTTCTCCAAGAAAAATGACCCACGCCCAAAAACCAGGAGCACCTGCTACACTGTTTGCCACAAAATGACTGATCCAAGGATACAGGGAGCTTGCAGCAAATCCGTGAGGGCCATTGATTCTTTCAATTAGAAATTGACCACTTAAGAAATTAGAGCTAATTTTCTTGTCTCCGCCAAAAAATGCTCCGTTAATCCAACTCCAAGACGTGAGAATGCGAATCGCGATCAGCGCTACAATGGGGGCACTGAAGATATAACCTAATGTAGACTCTTTCTTGACAGCCTGAAATGTCCTATCTTCCGTTAACACTTTGCTCATTTTCGTCTCCTCCTTAAGGGATTAGCCCCAAATGGCATGAAATACTCCTGGTGCTATCCATAACAGGACTATATCAAGACAGCCAAATATAATCCCAAAGATCACCATGTTTTGCATTATGCCGCCTTGTGCACGAGCCTCTTTTAACCCCATGAAACTTAAAATAACACCAACCACTCCGAGCACGGGACCCATCCATGTGGAAGAAACCAACGCTAATGTACCAAGTAACGAAAAAGTAAAGCCAAATGACACAAGTCTCATTCTACCCTCATTCATCATAGAGACTCCTCTCCAGGTTTCATGATCAGATATTTCACTGGTATTGATTTGTTCTCTGTTTACACTTTTCCATCAATTCCAAACTACGCCTCCTTCTACTTATTGATCTTTCCCCGAAAAAGCAGTAAGTTTGGCTAAATAGATCATTTAATGGTTCAAAATACATACCGGTATATTTAATAGACCATCAACACTGTTAATCTTAGCCACTTCCAATTTTTATATCAAGGGGATTTCTGTGAATGAAATTTGAAAAATTACAACGTTACCGCATTCACGAAGAAATTGTTCATCAAATTGAAGAAATGATACTTCAGCAAGCATTTTTGCCAGGCGATAAATTGCCATCTGAACGAGAAATGGCAATTTCATTTGGGGTAAGC
Source organism: Bacillota bacterium (assembly GCA_021828865.1). Lineage (GTDB taxonomy): Bacteria > Bacillota > Bacilli > Alicyclobacillales > SLC66 > JAJZCL01. Next base: position 92,037 of record JAJZCW010000012.1, on the reverse strand, counting down.
AGATCGGTGATACGGCAGGCACTAGCCATTCTCAAGGAAAAAGAGCTAATAGAAGTAAGATTGGGGGATGGTACCTACGCCAAATTCCAGGCGCCTGTTTCCGTAATCGCACCGCTAGCTAAATTGTTAACGGAAGAAAGAAAAGAAATCGTAGATCCTATTGAGGTCCGTTCTCTTCTTGAACCACAGATTGCACGACTTGCCGCTCAAAGAGCTTCAAATCAAGATGTTGAAGAATTAGACCAATTCATTGAATCTCAAAAAAATTTAATAATAGCGGAAAATTTCATGCCAATGGAACTAGACACCGCATTTCACCTTCGAATTGCACAGTCAACCGGTAATTTAATACTGGTGCATGTACTGGAATCTATCTTTAATTTAGTGGAGAAAAGCAGAATTTTAAGTTTGTCCAATGAGAGGTCCTTGAAATTATCATTAGAATGGCACGAAAATATTGTCAAAGGTATTCGTAAAAAAGATGGAGAAATGGCTTATGTTGCGATGCAACATCATATTGATGACATCAAAAAACTAATTATATCCAATTTTCCCGAAAACAGACGATGACAAACACCAATCTTCGACCGTCCAAGCTTGCATTTGCGACTTAAGATCATCGTGACAAGACAGCTCACCTTGAGTAGGAGCATTCGAGGAATCACAGAGGAAATGCTCACTACGACCTGCCCACTTAGAATCATATCTGGGGTTCTATCCAAACTTTATAGACCACTCTCCCCTCCATTTTCTCAGAAGAAGTTTTCAATGTAAGCATGGGCAGTGACTGGTCCTGGATTCGGATGAATTCAGCACTCTTTGAAACAAATTCACAGAGGTATGCTGCCACCTTTTCATCAGGCGTCGCATACCCAATAGCTTCATATCCAAAAAAGCCCGAGCATACAAAATCAGAGCAGATTGAATCTGCCCACTCCTGCGCTTCCCAGTTGGAATCAAAAATTATGTCGTCCTCTTTGTAATGCCCGTTCATCCAGTGAATCGGCATGATGGATCCCTCCAGATGGGGGATTAGATTTTCCTAAAATTTTAGTAGGAGTTGTCCAACGTCACGCCTTTAACTGGATAAACCGTATAAAAGATTTCCCCTGATTTATTGGTACCAATGATCGCTTGACCACTAGCGAAGGCGACGAAGCCGCCGTTTCCAATCCCCATACACTTGGCTGGCACCAACACACCAACGGTAGTCCCGCCTTGTTTTGTTTGTTCCATCACATTGATAGAAAAAAGTGGGGGAGTAGCATTGCTTTTCACTTGTTGATAGACTCCCGCCCATGAATAGCCGAAAGCGGGGTTTTTCCCATTACCACTTAGCGCACCGTACCATACTTGATTCATTTGCGGAAGACTAGTGTAAACGTTCGTTTCTCCATAATTTAAGATGTAGTTGGCTCCAACGATTGGATTGGCCTGTTCCGTAAGTTGGATGTCATGCAAAAACCAAGTGGGAATTGACGGCTTAGGTGTCAATGTGGAAGAAGACGGTTTAATCTCGTTTAAAGGAACCAGATAGTTGGCAACTGCTTGCTCAAATGATGGAACGGGATGAGCGGGATCTGGTTGAATGGCAATCCACGTATTCCCTTGAGTGAGTGCCAGAAATTGAACCATTGCACCTTTACTGTAGTTGACTTGCCACCACTGTGCATTAGTGCCGTTACCTAGTTTAACTTTCTGCTTAGCAACAAGTGTGGTTTTTTGACCTTGTGCCTGAAACCAATTCGTTAAGTCATTAAAATGATTGGCGCAAACGCGGTATTGACGCCTTGTTCCATTGCAATATGCTTCATTTCGTTGATTTGATTGGACGAATAGTGAACATCGACTAAGCCGTACTGTTGACTAATCGATGCTATGGGCGCTGTATGTTTCACCACTGCCAATGGTGCTTGATGAGTATCACCAACGGCAGATGAGTTGCCACATGCAGTAAGGGTGGCCCCTGCTCCGATGGCGAGGGTTAGTATCATCATTTGGTTTTTCACGATGAACTCCTCCAGTTGAAAAGCTTCTACTATCATTCAGACGTAGCAGCCTCCGATTGGTTACATCCATAGTTCATCTTATTATTTCTATAAATTCATATATTATCCATATATCTTCAAAAGACCTCATCAAGGCTCTTTTACAGGTCCAGAACCTCTGATTTCATTTTTCTATCCCCAATGCTAGTTTCAATGACGAGAAAAAGTTAAGGTTGCACCTTCAGCAATTCCCTGTATAGCCCACCTATGATTCATCGTTGCGAATGGAGGAAGCAGCCAAAGTGTAATGGGTTTCTTTTTAGTTCCAAATGTCACTACCTCGTAGTTATTAAACACTGCTCCGCCTTCAGCCTTAGTCCCCGCTCCAATGTACTTTCTGATTGCCTTTAAGTCATCAGCGGTAAAGCTATGCTTGGTCTGCAGGGTCATTAATTCCCTCACGCTGTATAGGCTATTGTCGTTTATCGCCTGAGTGAACATCATTGCGATATTGATGGAACTAGTTGGTTGCACCACCCTATTTTGCGGTGTTCTTGTAGCAAAATAGAACCCACCCACCCCTATCACGATACCCAAGAGAAGCCAGAGAAGGTTTTTCAACTATCATCACTCACTTTTTTAGAGGATATCATTCAGTTTCGTGCCTGAATTTTTCGATGAATTCGGTTGGCCTCTAGAAACCCCGAAATAATGGCTCCCTGATAGCCTCCACCCGGGCGGGTCCATGCACCTACCAGAGACAGATTTTGAAAAGGAGTTACTGATCCTAAGCGCCCGATCCCGCTCTGTTTTACTGTTTGCGCATATCCATACACTGCTCCTTTGGAATTCCCCGTGTATCGTTCCATGGTTCGAGGGGTCGCAAGTTCTGCTACCACAACATGTTGACGAATGTCTGGAAAGAACCTCTCGGCTCGATTTAGTAGCAAGTCCGTGATGTCTTTCTTTTTCTGCTTATACGCGATTCCTCTATCTGGCCAGTTTGAAATTTCATCCAAGCAGGTGATCACCATTATTCCTTTGCCCCCTGGAGTATTAGCACCATCTAGCATTGAATAATTGGTGAATAGTAAATTAGTATGCGCGTAGTCGCCAGACTGGATCAGGCGATAATCCTGAAGATGATCGCGATTTTCCCATACGTGAAGATCTTGCCGGTCAAACCCAATATTTTCAGGCGAACAATCCAACCCTAGGAATAGTTGCAGAATCGATGTCCCTACCTCCATCTGTCCAAGTTTGGCGACATATTGGTCGACCTTGATGCTGATACCTTCTACCTTTATTAGATCTCGCATCGTCACGGATGGACTGGCATTAGACACGACCCAATCAGCAGAAATGAAACTTCCATCCTTTAATTCCACCCCACGAACCCGTCGACCCTCATGCAAAATCTGCTTCACAGCTTTTTTGAGCGTAATCGAACCGCCCGATTCTCGAATGCTATCCGCGAACCCATCAGACAATGACTGACCTCCGCCTTGCAAGTAATAACAACCGTCCATATGATACCCAACCCAAGGGATAAAGAAATAAAGTGCTGATAATCGATGAGGTGGAAGACCGTAATATGGCCATTGCACTGTGAAAAAGCTGATCAGATCAACTGATGATACATATTCTTTGCAAACCTGTTCCGTGGTTCGTCTCGACCACTTAAGAAGCAGAGGGCACTTGATAGGAAACAGCAACCCTTTCTTCCATTCTGGAATGTCATCTGCATAAAGGAAGCTTAATTCCATCTTGAATCTTTCCAGCGCACCAAAAAGCTTTCTGATCCCCATCACTTCAGAGGGATAAAGCTCGCAAAGTAGGTTTTGATAAGCTATGGCATCCTGGGGAATGTCCTGTACCTGTCGATCTGTATAAACACTATACGGATACGCCTTGGAGATAGGTTTGATTCGATGCATGACACCGCAGGCTTCCAATATCGCTCGAAATTCGCTCCCCTCATTGAGCGATCCGATCCCATGAAGCGATACATCAAAGCGAAACCCTTCCCGGGTAAAATGAGAGGCATACCCGCCAACAACAGCATGTTTATCGATCACACCAACCGAATGCCCCAATCGACTTAACCTCGATGCACAAGCTAATCCTCCTAGCCCCGCTCCCACAACGACTACATCGTAGTCTGCCATCTCTATGTTCCTCTCACAAAAATTCAGTATTGAAAGTTCTTCCCTATTATTATAGGACTTGAATCCGAATACCAAAATCAATCTATCCCGAACGTTGACCGATGATGATCCCAGCAAAAATCATCAGCACACCGAGCCATCCCACCCACATCACAGATTCACCCAGCCACCATGCCGACAAGAGCACGGCCACCGGCAACTCCACACTTGATAAAATAGCTGCGGTGCCACCGCCAAGTTTGGGAATGCCAATCGAAAAAAGCGTGGTGGGAATTGCCTGACTGAAAAGACCAATGAGAATTCCAAAAATCCATAACCCCTGTAGATTATGGATGAGAAATGACGCATGCGGAGGAAATACAGGTGTAATCGCCACCGCAGACACCGTAGCGATGATGGCCGAACGGTAAAGCGGAGGCGATGAGGTATCGACGCCTGCATTGAAATAGAGAAATAGTGAATAAGCGATTGCCGAAATGAGTCCCAACAATACCCCTAAAAATGTCAGGTGTACGTGATGGTGAACCCCTCCCACATTGGCGAGAATCGTCCCGATCACGACAAAGACAATGCCAAACCATTCGAATCTTCCCGGGCGCTTTTTTGTCACGAGAAACTGCACCAAAAACGTGATCCAGGCAAACTGAAAAAGCAGGATCACTGCAAGCCACGCTGGCAGTCCAGTCAGCGCCTTGTAGTAGGCAATCGACGTTACGGTGCCGATCAGCCCCAAAAAAACAAGTCTGCCAAAATTCTTCCATGTCATGCCATAATGCTGTTTTTTGGATCTCGCGCTGATCGCGACAAGCGCCCAGAGAATGAGCACAGCATAATAAAATTGTGCGACCGTTATATCGTTCGAATCAAATCCTAGCTGATAAGCATATTTAACAAGTGGTGAAACAATTCCATAACTGGCGCCGCCAAGAAATACAAGTATTGCAAACAAAGGTGCTTTGCCTTGCCACTGCAAACGATTGCCGTCCTTTCAAGCGAAGCACAAGACCTCAATCGGTTAGCTAATAACTCCTCGATGCCTTGCTCCAATATCTCTGCGATAGATTTTTCCCTTAAAATTAATTCCTTCTATCGCATGATACGCCTGTGCACGAGCCTCATCAAGTGTAGCCCCGCGCGCCACCACCCCTAGCACGCGACCGCCATTTGTGACCATCTGCCCTGCCGGGTTTTTGGCAGTTCCGGCATGCAACGCGTACGCCCCGCTCAACTCGTCAAGCCCGGTAATGGGATCGCCCTTATGATACGACCCTGGATAGCCACCTGCCGCAAGCACCACGCACACGGCCGCATCACTGGAAAAATCAAGCGACACTTCGCTGATCCGATCATCGAGCACCGCTTCCATCGCCAATAGCAAATCTGTCTCCAGCAGTTCCAGCCCCACTTGCGTCTCCGGATCGCCAAAGCGAACATTGAATTCGATTAAATAAGGCTGTTCCTCTTTGATCATCAGACCCGCAAAAAGCACGCCCCGATAAGAGATTCCCTGTGCCTTTAACTGCCTCGTCATCCGTCCAAAAATTTCGTCCCTGACCTTGTCCATGACACCCTTTGTGGCCACCGGTACTGGAGAAAACGTCCCCATCCCGCCAGTATTCGGACCTGTGTCACCTTCTCCCACTTGTTTGTGGTCCTGAATCGCCGGAAACAGTTGGAACCCACTTTCATCGACCAAAGCAAGCACCGAAATTTCTTCGCCTTGAAGGAATTCTTCGATAACCACTTGATTACCAGCCTCGCCAAACGCCTTGTCTTTCATGATCTGCGCGAGCGCCGTTTCCGCCTCCAAAAGATCGTCAGTCACCGTGACGCCTTTGCCCGCCGCAAGGCCGTCCGCCTTGATCACCCATGGGCCTGCAAGGGAATGCAGATATAGAAGTGCCTCATCGTGATCCGTGAACACGCGATACGCAGGCGAAGGCACTCCCGCCAATTCGGCGATATTTCTGGTGAACGCCTTGCTCGCCTCGATTTGCGCCGCCTTTTGATTGGGACCGAAAATCCTCAATCCTTCTGCTTCAAAAAGATCCACAATACCCATGGCAAGCGGCGCTTCTGGCCCCACCACCGTCAGGTCGATGCCTTCACTTTTAGCAAAATGGAGCAACCCTTGCACATCTTCCGCGCCTATCGCCACGCAGGTAGCCAATGCTTCGATCCCCGGGTTACCGGGCGCTGCAAATAGTTCCAGCGATCTCCCGCTACGTTTTTGGTCCTGAGCAAGTTTGCGAACCATCGCATGCTCCCTGCCACCAGAACCGATCACCAACACTTTCACCATCGCTTCCTCCTCACGCGTTTTGACTCAGTGCTTGAAGTGGCGTACCTTGGTGAACACCATGGCAATGCCGTGTCGGTTCGCTTCTGCAATCGAATCCTTATCGCGAATCGATCCGCCGGGCTGAATGATCGCTTTGACGCCTGACTTTGCCGCCACTTCCACCGTATCTGGCATCGGAAAAAAAGCGTCTGACGCTAGCACCGCACCACTTGCCAATTCACCCGCTTGTTCTGCCGCGATTTTCGCTGCTCCCACGCGGTTCATCTGTCCCGCGCCGATGCCGATCGTGCGTCCCTCTTTGGTCAGCACGATGGCATTAGACTTGACGTGCTTGACCACTTTCCAGGCAAATAGCAGTTCGCGGATCTCCTCGTCAGTCGGTCTCCGGTCTGTCACCACTTCCAGATCTTCCGCCTTCACCTCATGTTGATCCAAATCCTGAACCAGCAGCCCGCCCCGCACGCTCTTTACCGCAAAGTCGCGAATATTTTTCCCTTCCGGAAGGCGAATGGTCAGGACGCGCAGATTTTTTTTCTTCGCAAAAACGGTGAACGCAGCATCAGTAAATGACGGGGCAATCACAATCTCAAGAAAAAGCTCTGCCAATTTGCCCGCAAGTACTTCGTCCACTTCGCGGTTGAGCGCCACGATGCCGCCAAAAATGGACACTGAATCTGCCTCGTACGCCCGCTGATAGGCTTCCTGCACCGTGTGGCCCGTTCCCACCCCACATGGATTCATGTGCTTAACCGCCACTGCCGTAGGCTGCTCAAATTCATACAGCAATTCCAGCGCAGCGTTCGCGTCCTGAATGTTGTTGTAGGAAAGCTCCTTGCCTTGATGCTGGGTCGCGCCAGCAAGCGAGCCCGGCACTTCCCGATCCGACTTGTAAAATGCGGCGCGTTGGTGCGGATTTTCCCCATAGCGCAAATCCTGCGCCTTTTGGAAGGTGAGTGTCATCGTATCAGGGAAAACAGTTCCCGTTTTGTCCGTCAAAAATCCCGCAATGCGCGCATCGTAATCCGCCGTATGGCGAAACACCTTGGCAGCGAGCGCGAACCGCTCTTCATCACTTAGCGCCTCGCCTGCAGCGAGCCTTTCCCCCACCCAGTCATAGTCGGCAGGATCGACTAACACCGTCACAAAGCGGTGGTTCTTCGCCGCAGCCCTGAGCATGCTCGGACCGCCGATGTCGATGTTTTCAATTGCCTCCTCCAGCGTCACGCCAGGCTTGGCTATCGTCGCCGCAAAAGGATATAGATTCACCACGACCACATCGATCATCTCGATTTGTTGCGATGCTGCCGCCGCCATGTGGGACGGTTCGTCCCGAAGTGCGAGCAGTCCCCCATGGATTTTTGGATGCAACGTCTTCACTCGCCCGTCCATCATTTCGGGAAAACCCGTCACTGCCGCCACTTCCTGCACCGTAAGTCCTGCATCCACGAGTGTTTTGTAAGTACCACCGGTAGAGACAAGCTCCAGTCCCGCTGCATGCAATTTCCTCGCCAGTTCCACAATCCCTGTTTTATCTGATACGCTAAGCAGTGCCCTTGCCATTCTCACTTCTCCTTTATCAATTTATCGCATAAGTTTTTGACCACTTTTGGCAACAGTTCATGCTCCACCGCATGAATCCGCGCCTCAAGTGTGTCCCTGTCTTCGCCTGGAATCATTCTTACACGCACCTGATCGATCACTTCTCCGCCATCTAGCGCCTCGCTGACATAGTGGACACTGACCCCCGTCTCGGGAACTCCCGCAAGAAGTGCCTGACCGATCGCGTCCTTTCCCTTGAATTCAGGTAAAAAAGAGGGGTGCAAGTTGATCATTTTTCCACGGTAAGCATTTAGTAGCACTGGCCCGATAAGGCGCATAAATCCCGCCAGCACCACCAAATCAATCGAAGCCGTGGCAAGTTCCTCTCTTACTTGTTGCTCCCACGCCTCTTTTCCGCCAAGCATCTTGGGATTTTTCGCAAAGAACGAAATACCCATGGACGCTGCTAGTTCCATCACCGGCGCATCCGGTCGATCGCTGACGAGTAGCACCACCTTGCCATCTCCCAGTTGGCCTTGTCGTTCTGCCTCTACTAAACGGCGAAAATTAGATCCTGTGCCAGAAGCCAGTACTGCTATGTTCACTGCACTCACCTAGCCGCCCCCTGAATGATCACGCCGCGGTCCCCTTCCTTGACGCTCCCGATCACCATCGCGCTTTCTCCGGCCTCGCGAAGCACATCCATCACACCGCTTACGTTCTCTTGCGCCACGATTACCACATAGCCGATGCCCATATTCCACGTCCGATATAGGGTTCGGTCGTCAACCTCGTACAGCGTTCGCAGCCACTTAAACACAGGAGGCTCTTCCCAGCGCCCCGCGTCTAATTCCACCTCAAGGCCTTCCGGGATCACCCTGGGAATGTTTTCAAGCAGGCCCCCGCCTGTGATGTGCGCCATCGCTCGCACTGCCAATGATTCCAGTACGCGCTGCACTGATTTCACGTAGATTCGTGTTGGTGCAAGAAGCGCTTCTCCCACCGTTTGTCCATTTAGAAGAGTCGGCTTGTCCGATAGCGGAATGCGATTTACCTCCAGCAACTTTCTCACCAGGGAAAAACCGTTCGAGTGGACACCTGATGACGATAGTCCGATCACCACATCGCCCGCCTGCACCTTACTGCCATCAATCAGCTTCGCGCGATCTACCGCACCCACTGAGAATCCAGCGATGTCGTATTCGCCATCTGCGTACATGCCTGGCATCTCCGCTGTTTCACCACCGATGAGCGCCGCCCCTGCCTGCACGCATCCCTCCGCAATCCCCTTGATGACTTCTTCCGCCACACCCGGCTCTAGCTTGCCCGTTGCAAAGTAATCCAAAAAAAAGAGCGGCTCTGCGCCCATCGCCAAAATGTCATTGACGCACATGGCAACCGCATCGATACCGATGGTGTCGTGCTTGCCAAGATCAAACGCTAGTTTCAGTTTCGTTCCGACCCCATCGGTACCTGAGACGAGCACCGGTTCTTTGTACTTCCCTGCAGGAAACAGGAAACCGCCGCCAAATCCGCCAAGCGATCCGAGCACTTCCTTGCGAAGCGTACGCGCCACATGCGGCCTGATTCGCTCCACCGTCTCGTTTCCCGCATCGATGTCCACACCGGCCCATTTGTATAGGTCTTTCTCTTCTGCCACGGCGATCTACCTCTCCATCGTCAATTTATCCAGACGGGCGTCAATCTCTGTGGGATACAGCCCGTTAAAGCAGGCGTTGCAAAACCGGTGATGCATTTTCGTATCGCCAAATGCAGAAAGCATGGTCTCTTCTGTCATGAACGCTAAACTGTCAGCGCCAATAAATTCGCGGATCTCTTCGATTGATTTTTTTGCGGCAATGAGTTCTTCGCGCGCGGACGTGTCAATGCCATAAAAACAAGAGAAGCGCACTGGCGGCGAGGAAATCCGCACATGCACTTCTGTCGCCCCCGCCTCCTTCAGCAAACTCACCAAGCGCATGCTCGTGGTACCGCGCACCAGTGAATCATCGACAATCACGACCCGCTTGCCGTCGACCACTTTTTTGACCACACTCAGCTTGAGCCGAACACCTAAGCTGCGCAGTTCCTGCGATGGCTGGATAAATGTGCGGCCACTGTACTTGTTTTTGATAAGACCAATTTCGTAAGGAAGCCTCGCTTCCTCCGCATAGCCGATCGCCGCCGAAATGCTCGAATCCGGCACGCCGATCACCACGTCTGCTTCCACCGGCGCCTCTTTGGCAAGCAGCCTGCCCAGTTGTTTTCTCACCAGGTGTACGTTGTACCCGTCGATGTCGCTATCAGGTCTTGCAAAGTAAATGTATTCGAAAGTGCAAAGCGCCTCCCGGGAGCTTGCTGAAAACCGCTCCGCGTGCAGCCCTTCGTCGTTGATGATCAACATTTCTCCTGGTTCCACATCGCGAATAAATTCAGCCCCGATTGTATCAAAGGCGCACGTTTCCGAAGCCACCACATACGCATCGCCCAGTTGCCCAAGTGCCAGAGGTCGCAGGCCGTGAGGATCGCGGATTGCGATCAGTTCCTCATCTGTCAGCACAACAAGGGCGTACCCCCCCTTGATCATGCCAAGACTCGCCTGCACGTTCTCCGTCACCGTGGAATAAATGCCGCGCGCGATGAGGTGAGCGAGCACCTCCGTATCACTTGTCGATTGAAAAATGCTTCCCTGCTTCTCGAGCATGTCGTGGATTTGATGTGCGTTCACAAAATTGCCATTATGCGCGAGCGCGAGATTGCCTTTACGAAAGTTAAATACAAGCGGTTGCGCGTTCAGGACATTGCTGCTACCAGTCGTCGAGTAGCGCACATGCCCCACCGCCGCGCTACCCTTGAGACCAGCGAGGCGATCACCTGCAAACACCTCTGTCACGAGTCCCATGCCGCGATGACTCGACATTACCTTCCCGTTCGTGCAGGCGATGCCTGCGCTCTCCTGCCCTCTGTGTTGTAGTGCATAGAGCCCGTAATACGTCAGTTGCGAAGCTTCAGGATGGCCCCATAAGCCAAATACGCCACACTCTTCATGCATTTTGTCAAAAACGTCTTCGCGTTCGTCCGCCATCAATTCATCCATGCTGGAATCGCCCCTTGCCAAGCGTTTTTTAATGAGTCAACAGAAGCTTCCAACAGCACACCATCATCACTACTCACTCGCAGTACTGCATCACGAGTCACTTCACCCAAACGGAGGTGAGACGTACCTGTTTGCCTGATCCACTTAAGGAATGCTTCCTCTTTGTCACGGTGGACTTCGACCACGATCCGGGACGGCGCTTCGCCAAAGAATAGCGAGGCCAAACTTGCCTCATTGAGATCCCATTTTGTAAGCGTTAGATTGGCTCCAAGCCCGCCGTCAATCGCCATTTCGGCAAGCGCAACGAGCAGTCCACCATCGGAAACATCGTGCGCCGCTGCGATAAACCCTTTATGAATCGCTAAAAGGCAGGCGTCCTGAATTTGCTTCTCCTCGGCAAGATCAAATTCCGGCAATTGATACAAAAGCGCCTGATCAATTGCAAATGCCCTCAAAAATTCAGAACCACCAAGGCCACCATCAATGCCTTTTTGTAAATCTCCCAAGAGATACAAGGGATTTTCCGCCGCTTTCCACTTGGAGGTGGTAATATGCGCCACATCTTCGAGCAGCCCCACCATGCCGATGACAGGAGTGGGATAGATGTCCACGCCCCTTGATTCGTTGTAGAGCGACACATTGCCGCTGATCACGGGTGTTTCGAATACTCGGCAGGCTTCACTGATCCCTTGTGCTGAAGTTTCAAATTGATAAAAGACATCTAGTTTTTCCGGATTGCCATAATTCAGGCAGTCTGTCACCGCGAGCGGCTTGGCACCTGTCACGACAAGGTTTCTTGCCGCTTCCGCCACCGCCATGGCACCACCTTGTTCGGGATTCAAGTAGACCTGCCGGCCGTTGCCATCGGTCACGAGCGCAAGCGCCTTCTTGGTACCTGGCACCCCAACCACCGCTGCATCAGACCCCGGTGGCACGAAGGTTTCTGTCCTCACCAATGCATCATACTGATGATAGACCCACGCTTTACTCGCAATGGTCGGCGTCGACAAGAGCGTATGGAGTGCCTGTCCATAATCCTCTACCTGCCAGGCGCGAGGGCTTGGCAACAGTTCATCAAGATAACCCGGACGTAATGAGGGACGCGACAGCACCGGCGCTTCATCGACCAGCGCCGTGACCGGAATTTCCGCCGCTATACCGTCGTCATCCAGCACCCGAAGCATGCCATCATCCGTCACATTGCCAATAACAGTCGCCTCAAGTCCCCATTTTTCAAAAATATCGAATGCGATGTGCTCTTCGCCCTGTTGCATCACGACGAGCATCCGTTCCTGCGACTCAGAGAGCATGATTTCGTATGCGGTCATGCCTTCTTCACGCCTTGGCACCTTGGTCACATCCATCGTCAATCCGCTGCCTGCGCGGCTCGCCATCTCTGCTGAGGACGAGGTGAGCCCTGCCGCACCCATATCCTGAATGCCAACGACCTTACCCGTTGCGATTAGCTCTAGGCACGCCTCCATCAGTAATTTTTCCATAAAAGGATCGCCCACTTGCACCGCAGACCGCTCTTTTTCGTGCGGGTCTTCAGCAGATGCAAAAGTAGCGCCGTGAATGCCGTCCCGGCCTGTTTTGGCGCCCACCACGAGCACTGGATTACCCACGCCGCTCGCGTACCCTTTGGCAATCTGCCCCTGGTCGATCAAGCCTACGCACATCGCGTTCACGAGCGGATTTTGGCTGTAACGCTCATCAAAGACGACTTCGCCGCCAACCGTGGGAATGCCGATGCAATTGCCATACCCGCCGATTCCTGCAACGCTATGGCCAAAAAGATACCGGTTGCGCTTATCGTCAAGCGGCCCGAAACGAAGGCTGTTGAGTAGCGCCACCGGCCTTGCGCCCATGGTGAAAATGTCGCGAATAATCCCGCCCACCCCTGTGGCCGCCCCTTGATACGGCTCAATCGCAGTCGGATGGTTATGACTCTCGATCTTAAAGACTACAGCCTGTCCATCGCCGATGTCGACAATCCCAGCATTTTCCCCTGGCCCCTGCAACACCTGTGGCCCATCGGTAGGAAAACGGCGCAACACCGGCTTGGAACTTTTGTAACTGCAGTGTTCGGACCAAAGGACGCTGAAAATTCCCGTTTCCACATAGTTTGGCATTCTACCGATCAACTCGACGATGCGGTCGTATTCCGCGTCTGTCAGCCCAAATTGGCGATAGATTTTTTCACTCTTTACCTGTTCAATGCTCGGTTCATGCGCGGCCATGTGCGTCCCTCCAACTGGTTAAAATCGACGTAAATAGCCGTTTGCCATCGGTACTTCCCAATAGTTCACTGACGGCGCGCTCCGGGTGAGGCATCATGCCAAGCACGTTGCCCTTGTCGTTGATGATTCCGGCAATATCCGCCACTGATCCGTTGGGATTTTCTCCGTTTGCATAGCGAAACACGATCTGATCGTTGGCTTCGAGCGAACGAAGGGTTGCTTCATCCGCAAAGTAGTTCCCCTCCCCGTGCGCAATCGGGATGCGAATGGTTTCACCTGAATCATAATGGTGAGTGAACTTGGTCGCCGCATTTTCCACCACAAGCCCAAGCGTCATGCTTTGAAACATGAGCGACTCATTGTGGCGAAGCGCACCTGGAAGCAGTCCCGCTTCCGTCAGAATCTGAAACCCGTTGCAGATGCCAAGCACATATTTGCCTTTCCTTGCATGATCCTGTACCGCCTTCATCACAGGGGAAAAACGGGCAATGGCGCCTGCCCTCAAATAATCCCCATAGGAAAAACCGCCAGGAACGATCACCAGGTCATAGTCGTCTAGCTTTTCTTCCGTGTACCAGACGAGATCCGCTGCCTCCCCCGTAGTGGCAACGACAGCCTTTACCGCATCTTCGTCGCAATTACTGCCAGGAAATTGAATGACCGCTGTCTTCACGAAACAACCTCCACGAGCTCAAAGGAGTATTTTTCGATGACCGGATTGGTCAACAGTTCCTCACACATGCCATGGACGAGTTCCGTTGCTTTGACGGCTGATTCCGCCTCCAGGCGAACCTCCATGTACTTGCCGATGCGTACATCTGACACGCTTTCGTAATGCAAAGCGTGCAGCGCGTGCGTGACCGCTTTCCCTTGAGGATCGAGCACACTGTCTTTTAATGTGACGTTGATTTTTGCCTGAAATTCCATTCGCTGCGCCTCCTGTGAATCAGTTTTCCAAACGATGCAGGATTTCCTCGTAGGCTTCCGTCAGCCCACCAAGATCCCTGCGAAAACGGTCTTTGTCTAATTTTTCTTTCGATTCGATATCCCAAAGCCGGCTGGTATCAGGAGAGATCTCGTCGGCAAGAATGACTTCACCGCTGGGAAGCGTGCCAAATTCAATCTTGAAATCGACGAGCAGGATGTTTTTGGCGCGTAACAACTGCTGCAACAAATCATTGATGCGTAGGGCGGTCACTTCAAGCTTCTCGAGTTGCTCCCTTGTCGCAAGCCCCATCAGCCTGGCATGCCCTTTATTGATAAGTGGGTCGCCGAGTTCATCGTTTTTCAAGTAAAATTCGACGAGCGGCTCACTCATCACCATGCCTTCTTCCAGTCCCAGTCGCTTTGAAAGACTCCCCGCCACGACATTGCGCGTCACCACTTCAAGCGGAAGAATTTTCACCCGTTGAACCAGCATTTCGCGTTCAGAAATGTTTTCTAAAAAGTGAGTATGAATGCCTGACTCTTCCAAATACTTAAAAAAGTAGGTGCTGATGCGATTGTTAAGCACCCCTTTGCCTTCGATTTGTGCGTGCTTTTTCCCGTTAAATGCGGTGGCGTCATCCTTGAATTCCACAAGGTACGCATCCTCACGGTCGGTAAGATACACCTTCTTGGCCTTGCCCTCGTAAAGCAGTTCACCTTTTTGCATCTTTTTTCCCTCCTTGATTTACTCTTCCACTAACCCAAGGCGTTCAAAAATCATGTGGACATGACGTAGGTGAAAACGGACATCAAAACACTCGTCTAAGTCTTCGCTCGTCAAATGTTCCTTGACGACTGGCAACGCTTCGACCAATCCCCGAAAAGACTGCGACTCTTCCCAGGCCTGCATCGCTGTTTTTTGCACCACGTCGTACGCTTCTTCCCTTGCAAGACCATGATCGATCAGCGCGTGCAATACTCGTTGTGAGTAAATGAGTCCATGGCTACGTTCCATATTCTTTTTCATATTCTCGGGGAACACGGTAAGATTACTGATAATTCCATTGATTTTATTTAGCATGTAATGAATGAGGATGGTGCTGTCAGGCAACATCACGCGCTCAACGGAGGAGTGGGAGATGTCTCGTTCATGCCATAGCGGCACGTCTTCATACGCGGCCACTACATAGCCACGAAGGACTCTCGCAAGTCCGGAGATCTGCTCGCAATTGACCGGGTTGCGCTTATGCGGCATCGCGGAGGAGCCTTTTTGGCCTGCGTAAAATGGTTCTTCGAGTTCGCGGATTTCTGTTTTTTGCAGACCGCGGATTTCTGTCGCGATTTTGTCCAAAGACGTGGCGATCAGCGCGAGCATAGCCACATACTCTGCGTGACGGTCCCGTTGCAGGGTCTGCGTGGAGATGGGGGCTGGTTTTAAGCCCAATTGTTCACAAACGAGTTCCTCAATGCGCGGATCAATGTTGGCGTAGGTACCTACCGCCCCCGATAATTTTCCATATCGAACCGTTTCCGATGCATGGTCAAAGCGATCCAGATTGCGCACCATTTCCGTATAGTATAACGCTAATTTCAATCCAAAAGTGGTGGGTTCCGCATGAACGCCGTGCGTGCGTCCCATCATCACTGTCTCTTGGTAACGAATGGCCTGTTTACGCAATGTGGCGATGAACATTTCGAGCGATTTTCTGATCATTCGGTTGGCTTCAAGTAGCTGTAGCCCCAATGCCGTATCCACCACATCGGTGCTGGTAAGACCATAATGCACCCATTTTCGTTCTGCTCCCAGTGTCTCTGAAACCGCGCGCGTAAAGGCGACCACATCATGGCGAGTCTCTTTTTCTATTTCAAGCGCCCGTGACACATCGACTGTTGCGTGATTACTGATTTTTTCCGCGTCTTCTTTTGGCACCACTCCAAGCTTTGACCACGCCTTTGTGGCGGCGATCTCTACTTGCAGCCATTTTTCGTAGCGGTTTTCCAGTGTCCAGATTGCAGCCATTTCCGGCAAAGAATAACGTTCGATCACAGGCGTCCCTCTTTTCACATGATTCTTCTCTAGTCTAACAAGACATGTGAGGGCGGTCAACAAGAATACGAACATTATCAGCAAAATATAATATTTTGTTCGGAATTAGTAGGTTGCGAGTTCAGCTTATCCTTACCTGATTCACAGATTGCTGATGGAGGCTTTGAGTACGGTGGGCCCCTTTGGCTTGGTGTCATGCCTACTAGGTTCATACGATATGCCCACCGCGGAGAAAGGAGAAGTGGCAGGCAATAGTGCGGTAAGCACGCCATTGCCCTTTGCATCTAATTGTAATACGCCTGCCAGGTGGTGATCTTTCCCATGAATGGTCCACACACTGTAACTGCAATTGGCGGGAATACTCCATAAATGATGAGCCAGCACGATCAATTCGACCGCTTTGCCATGGTGTACCAGCATCACTTGACCAGATGCGGAAGGTTCAAATTGGCCTGGGCGAAATTCCATTTGTTTGATGAAAGATGGAGAATGAAGCATGGTGGCGGGTAGGGGGAGATTTCCCAAGTGGCTACCAAGAACAATACCAAAAACAACCGCCAGCGCGGTGATCGTCATGGTCTGCCACGCAGCAATAGGGCGAAGCAAACGGTGTCGCCACGAAGGAACGGAAGGCTTTATATGGTTATCTGGACGCTTTGATAGCGCCATGGATAAAGTTTTTTGCTTTAAGGATTGGGGAGGCTCTACCCTGATCAGTGGTAGCGATAATTGCATATTCAACTCTCCGTAGGTGGAAAGGGCGATCGAACAATCACGGCATTCACGGACATGATCGACAAAAGACTGCATTTCATCATCTGTCATATCGCCCATTAGCCACCCCACCCATTCTTCGCAGGATCCTTCATTAGGCAGCCGATGCTTCATAACTCTCCCTCCCTTTCCCACCCCGATAAAGAAGCCCGCAGCACGCGCAGGGCATGGTGCAATCGAGTTTTCACCGTTCCAAGCGGCATATTTAAACGATCTGCAATCGCGGATAGCGTCCACCCTTCAAAATACGCCCACTCGATGATAAGCCTCTCCTCATTTTTTAACTTTGGCAGGACCTGTTGTAAATCGCGGTGGAATTCCATCGTCTTCAATTGATCATCCAAAGTGGGCACCTTGGAGTCAGAGGTAGTTCGGTCGCCATACACCAAATCAGAATCGGCTATATCTAGTACTCTCATCGTTTTTCTAAGACAATCGATCGCAGATCTTCTTGCAATCACACTGATCCATCGGTCAAATGGCCCCAACTCAGAATGGTACGAATCGGTAATCCACACCTTTGTGAACACATCCTGAACTACTTCTTCCGCGAGTTGCGTATCGCGAACCAGGCGAATCGCAATGGAAAAAACGAGCGATGCATATCGATCGTAAATTTCCTCCAGTGCGGACGCATCTGCTTTTTTTATTCGTGCACAAAGCTGTTCGTCTGACAAACAGCCAACTCCTTTTGTCGGTGGCTTCCCCCCCCCACTTTATCATACGAAAAGAATTCAATTTCGGTTTTTTTTCAAAAATCAAAACCGTTTGATCTTGACTTTCGTAATACTTGGTGAATAGACAAAAATCAAGGAGGAATAGATCATGCGGCACGTTGTAAAGATATCCCAGAAATTTTCAGAACGGATGATGCTCGTCGGCATTGCCACCGCTTCTCTAGCATTCGGAGGATCTGCGATGGCAGCGACCCATCACCCCTCATCGATGGGAAAAGTCATGATGGAAGGGAAATTATTCGGCAACATTCCGAATGTCACTATTCGAGGCGTGGACGCTGGCAAAGCACCATGGATTGTCGCAGGCTCCTACCAATTAACAGACACCCATTTCATTGCGCAGGGTAAATGGCTGATTATCCCTAAAAACGGAGGTTTTCTTGCGACTGGTCAACCTGTACCCGCAAAATTGGCAGGAACCACAGCAGGGATTACAGAAGTGGGCGCTGAAATCACGTTTGCCAATGCGCCCGCGGTAGTCTTACCACCTGTCAAATTAAACGCGCAAGGCGATTTTACGATGAATGCTATGTTCAATTGGCCAAAAGGAGCAAAACAACCTGTGGTTCTGATCGGACCAGAGTCCTCCGGGAAGGTTTCCGTATGGTTTGCAAGCTCTAATTTTCTGATGGACTACGGGTTACCATCGTCAGGCATAAGTAGCACAAAAATGACTAGTTCCTCTTCAAAGGGTTCAAACTGGTAACCAAAAATAAAATACTGAGACTGTGTTAAAAAATGCGCCGATCGGGAGAACACCGTCCCTTCATGATCGGCGCATTCGTTATTTTTTATAAACGAATTCCCTTCAACATCTAGTCAAAACGATTTTCTATGGAATCTCCAAATGGCAAGGAAAAGGCACACGATTCCATAGAATGCCGCGTAAGCGATGAACAAATTACTAGGAGGAATGGATGTCCCGAAAGGTCCTAAACTGGATTGAAGAACCGACTGCGCCTGACCGTTCAGTTCAAATAGCGCCCTGCGGTACAAGCCGTCCGACGGCATGATCAGACTGGTGATAATCCCTGCATACTCAAGCCCGACAGGAAGTTTGGAGGAAAGCGAATAGATTTGTTCGACGACCCCGCCTAGAAATGCGATAAAAAAAAGCGAAGAAACAATAATGCCGCTCGCAATCGGGGGAAGTAGCACAGATAAAAGGATGGTGAAGGAAGATAGCACCCAGGATTCAAGGGAAAATAATAACCAGACTTTAGCAATGCCCAAAAAGGAGATATGAAAATGGGGAAATAACCCACGAACAATGAGTGCAATTCCTAAAATGACAAGCCCCACGTAGATCGCTTGAACAAGCGCATTGGCCAACCACTTGCCAAAGAGCCACTCTGCTCTAGCGAGCGGACGCGGCAAAACGGCGAGAAGCTGTGTCTCTTCTTCTCCTGAAAACGCCCCGATCAACGAAAAAATTGAAAAAAACGCAAAGAGAAAATAGGCAAAGAATAGTCCAAGAGACTCCCCCACCACGCCACCTTCAAGCTCCGCTACAACCCGAACGGCCTCGGGACCACTCTGATAGGCGCCTTTTATAAGATGCATTAACAGGTAAAAAAGCACCAGAAACAGCGCCGTCATGATGACACTGAACAGCAACAAGCGCTTTCGCCTTACTTCAAGCAAGGTAAGTCTCACTACGCTCCACACGATTCTATTCCCGCACCCCCAACCGTTCTAAAAACCAGGTTTCGAGTGATCGCTTCACGGGCTCCACTGCATAAATGTCAACCCCTGTGTCGGCAAGTTGCCGAACAAGCTGTGGTACTCCCTCTGGTGTCACGTCAAACTCAAGCACATATTTTTTACTTTGGTTTTCCGCTTGGCGAAGACCGAACGTTCTCAATTTTGCAAGTACTACCTCATCCACATTCCCTGCGTGTATAAGACAACTGCCACTGCCCTGGAGCGCTTCCTGTAACGATCCCGTATACAGGAGTTTCCCATGATCGATCAGAGCCACTCTATCACAGAGCGATTCCATCTCCGATAACAGATGACTGTTCAAAAACACCGTGGTACCTTTTGTTTTAAGCCTTCTAAGAAGTTCCGCGACATCGTGCCGCCCTATTGGATCTAACGCCGAACTCGGTTCATCGAGGAACAACACTTCCGGTTCGCCGATAAGCGCCACCGCCAAACCAAGGCGCTGCTGCATCCCTTTGCTAAACGTCTTGACACGATCCTTCCCGCGCGCGAGAAGTCCCACCTCGTCCAATGTCTGTTGGCACGCTTCCGTGAGTTGCCGCTTATGAACGCGCTCTCCCCGATGCATGAGCCTTGCGTGGAACATCACCACTTCAAGCGCCGTCAACCAAGGTGGATAACGGAACAACTCAGGCAAATAGCCGATTTTTTTGCGCACGGAAAAATCGGTCGGAGGCTTCCCTAAAATTCGTACCCGACCATCCGTTTGTGGGACGAGTCCCAATACCGTTTTGACAAAGGTGCTCTTGCCCGCACCGTTTGGCCCCAAAAAACCGAAGATTTCCTGCGTGTGAACACTCAGACTGATCTGGTCACAGACCGTCTTAGAAGCAAATTTTTTGGTTAACGCTAGCGTTTGAACGGCATACAACCATTCTCATATCCCTTCAGCAAAAATTAGGAAAACCACTGGTTTGCCTGTTTGATAAAGGCACTTTGTCCCCCTTGCGGCACAGGGCCAGAGAACGCGTGAATCACGCCATTTGCAATCCACACGAGTGTATCATCCCCCGGTTGTGCATTTGCCGTCAAGAAGGCGGAATGGCCCTGAAACTGAAGATTGGTCACCTGCCCGCTTGTCGGTACAATCAAAGTCTGCCGCCAATCCCCGATCGAAGAGATGGCTTGCGAAAGCGAACTTGGCAAAAAGGGAATGGACAAAAAGGCGTTTTTCACTGCTGTAACACTGATGGTGCCCGGTACGGACAAAGTCGGCACACGCGCCTCGTCCAACTGATACCCTCCTCCGCTGATGCTCGCAACAGCAGGAATCGTGACGGTGATCGGCGCGTTATCCAATGATTGTGGGAAGAGTTGTGTCGCACCCTCTTGTTTCAACAGATTATTGATCGCGTTCACATGAAGTAAAAAGGTGGCTTGACCGGTGCTTGTCACTTCAGCCTGCAGGTTGTTTACTCCAGCAAGGGCGGCTGGCCAATCATTGGGAAGCCCGGACTTTGCGCTCACCTGATCCAAAGGCACGGAGGCCGGTTGCATCACCTGTTTTGTCGTCACACTGCCATAAGTACTCAAATTCACTTTGCCATTTTGTGTGAGGATGTTATCCACGTTGCGCAGGTCCTTGGCAGAAACCTGGACAGCCTGCACCTGATTGATCGTAAAGGTTTGTAATATTGCTGCCAGCGCTGTTCTCACATGCTGACTGCCAAGTGATCCTCCCGCCGCCAGCAACAACAAGATGGCAGCGGCCACCCCGCTTTTTTGCCAAATTCCCCTCTTTGCAGCGCCAATTCGCGCTTGTTTCGCAGAAAGTGATGCTGTGAAGGAGAGATTGCTTGAAGTAAATCCCGCAAGTCGCGCAATATCCAAAAACTCTTTGCGGCATTGCGGACAATCTCGCAAATGAGATTCTAGTTGTGCAGCCTCATTTGTTTCCAACTCCTCATCAATATAGGCCAAAAACACATCATCTTCATAGTGTGGCATTTTGATTTTGTCGTTCATCCCACATATCCTCCCTCATCCAAAGCTCTTGGAATTTTTTCATGGCTCTGAGGATCATCATGCCGATTTGTACCTGTTCAAGCTGAAGCCTTTCCGCTATTTCCCTGTAGGAATAGCCCGCATGTCTAAGTAGAAGAATGCGGCGGTCACGATCCGGAAGCTGCATCAACACCTTGTTCACTTGATTGCTCGCGGCAACACGAAAAGCCTCGTCTTCCGCGGAGAGGGCCATCTCACGATGATCATCGCTGTACCATTTTTCTGCATGGTGCTGAAACTGCAAAAACTTCCGGTACTCATCAAATGCCAATCGCTGCACCACGATGCGCAACCAAGGTAGTACCTTATCGAGGTCTTCAGGCGGTTTTTGATACAGCTTAATAAATGCCTCTTGCGTGATGTCTTCTGCATTCTCCTGGGACACGGTAAAACGCCTGGCATAGCGAACCAACTCCGCATAGTGCCGATCAAAAAGCTGATCTAATTGGCGCCTGGAGATTTTCGACATGCCACGTGACCCCCTTCTATCTCAATGACGGATTACCCAGCCTGTATATAACCATTAGTTAAAAAAAATTTTTCACCATCACTTGACGATTGGTACACGAAGCACCTACATTGCAAATGTACCCGTTTACACTGGATTCCTGTCGGAAAATTACATAACATAACGATGGAATTATTTTTTTGATATTAGATAAAAGAAGGTGACCCACCTGGACAACCGCACCATCGCCCGCCATCTGCGCATGATGGCGAACCTTTACGAAGTGGCCAACGATCACCCTATGGCCAGAGTATATCGCGATCTTGCAAGCGATGTACGCACATTGCCGTATGCCTTAAAAGATCAGTTGGACCAATACCAGGATAGGGCCAAATTGCCTGCTGACCCGTTTCAAAGTCTATTTGCGTTGATTCATTTAGGAGTCAAAAAAGCCTTTCAAACACTCCCCGCAAACGTTCCCTCATCACTAAGAGAAGTGTTGGCTTTGCCAGGTGTGGGCCCTGATTTGACGCGAACGTTCTATACAAAATGGAGCATCACCAATTTATCCGAGCTTAAAAACGCAATGGAAAATGGCACGTTACAGCCATCTAAAGGCTTCACTAAGCGTCTATTTGGCATGTTGGAACAAGAAATCCCCAAACTGGAACGGCGAATGAGGCTGGTTCCCATCGCCCATGGGCAATCGGTGGCTCACGGCTGGCAGGAACATCTGCTGAAAATACCTGGAATCCTACGTGTCGAATGGACCGGAGAGCTGCGCAGACAAAAAGCACTGATGGAATCTGTTGAATTGATGGTGGAAGCATCGGTGAATTCATGGGACGAGACGATACAAGAACTGTTAAAGGAGGGTTTTCAGGCAGATCTTACTTCAAGCACGGGAAAAAAATCGGAGTGTTTTCAGGGATTCAGCTTGATGATGGACGCGGATGACAGGAGTATCCCCATCCGAATTTACCTCGCGAACGCAAAGCATTTTTATCCTGCCTGGGTGTATACCAGCGGGGATCAATCTCATGCCACCTATATAGGCGCTGATCACACTGATTGGATAAAGGAACTATCCCATCGCTATCCCCGTGACATTCCTGACGAAGAAGCAGTGTATCAAGCCAAGGGAGTTCATTTCATCATTCCGACACTTCGCGAACAAGACAGCCTACATCAAGATTCCTTTTCGCTTGTCTCCTACACAGCACTTCAGGGAGACCTCCATATGCACACCACCTACAGCGATGGCGCCAATTCTATCGAGGAGATGGTGAGGGGTTGCATGGCCAGAGGCTATCAATACATGGCCATTACGGACCACTCTCAGGCCGCCAAAGTGGCAAACGGGTTATCAGTGGAACGGTTGAAGCGTCAGCATGAGGAAATCGAAAAAATCCGCGAAAAATATCCAGAAATATCCGTATTTCACGGTACAGAGGTCGACATCATGCCCGATCCCACGCTGGATTTTGACGACGATATTTTAAGTTCCCTCGATCTCGTCGTCGCTTCCATCCACACGTCTTTTTACCTATCAAAAAAAGAACAGACCGCGCGAATTCTCGCAGCCATTGCCTCTCCCCACGTCGACATCATCGGCCATCCCACAGGAAGGATGTTGGGACGCAGGGACGGTTATACGCTTGATTTTGAGCAAATTTTCGCTGCCGCGACTGCGAATCGGGTTGCACTTGAACTGAACTGCAATCCAAGCCGCCTTGACCTTGATCCGGAAATTTTGCGTCTCGCGCTCGCTGCTGGATGTCTTTTTTCCATCGACAGTGATGCCCACAGTTTTCACGATCTCGAGCGAATTCCCGCCTTCGGCATTGGACAGGCCCAACAAGGCTGGTTGCCGCCCGATCGAGTCATCAATACCTGGAGTTTTGAAATGCTCAGCGCATGGCTCAATCAGTGACCAAGTGTCTCTCCGCAAACTGTGATTTAGTGGCGACTACTCGCGTGTTTTTGATCATCGCCACTTCGTCGCAGGCAGGAAATTTAGTGCAATACGCGCAATCTTTCCAAATTTTTCGCTGCAACGTCATTTTTTCCACTACATGAAAGCCGCACCTTGCAAAAAACGCCTCCTGATAGGTGAGGGCCAATACCTGTGGCACTTCAAGCGCCTCCGCTTCATCAAATAGCGTTTCAACGAGCCATCTTCCATACCCTTTGCCCTGCGCATCATCTGAAATTACCAGTGAGCGGATTTCTGCCATGTCGTCCTCCAGAATGTGTAGTCCTGCCGTACCTACGACCTTTCCTTCCTCCTCAATCACGCGAAACGCCAGCAGATTTTCATACACCGACTGGAGGCTGCGCGGTAACAACAATCCTTCTTTCGCAAAGCTATTGATCAATTTGACGATTTCCACCACGTCACTCATACGCGCTGCACGAATGATTGCCACGCCAAGCCCTCCTCACGTTGTATATTCACTATTGATGCGTACATAGTCATAGGTCAAATCAGAGGTAAAATACCTAGAACGGTGCTCGCCATTGCCAATCTTGATCGCCACATGGAGCGTATCTGCCTTCATGACCGCCTGCGCAGAGTCCTGATCCACCACCGCAAAAACCTCATCTTTGAACACCAAGATGTCCCCGATCTTAACGCTGACCTTTTCCCAATCCATTTTGGCGCCTGATCTCCCAACAGCCGAAACAATGCGGCCAGGATTGAAGTCTTCACCAAAAAACGCTGTTTTCACAAGTGGGGACGTCACCACGGTCACCGCTACTGTTTCTGCGTCTGTAAACGTTTCAGCACCTGTCACTTCCACTTCGATAAACTTAGTTGCCCCTTCACCGTCTTTGACGATCATTTTGGCGAGATCCTCGCATACTTCCGTCAATGCATCCTGAAAGACACTGATATTGCCGGAATCCTTTAGCTGCTTTTCCCCTGTGGAAAGCAAAATGACGCTGTCATTCGGACTCGTGTCCCCATCGACGGAAATCGCATTGAAAGTAGTGCTCACCGCCGTTTGCAACGCTTTTTGCAGTGCCTCTTGAGGAATGTCGAGATCAGTCACCAGGACCGAGAGCATGGTAGCCAGACGCGGGTGTATCATTCCCGCTCCCTTTGCCACGCCAGCAATCGTGAAAGCATCGTCTCCGGCATGAACCTGCCGCCTACTTGCCTTACTAAAAGTATCAGTAGTGCGCATCGCTTCCGCCGCTTTTGCACCCGCCTCTGATGATGCACTCAGCGCAGAGACCAGCGCAGGGATCTTTGGCAGAAGTTTTTCCGCATGAAGGGGAACTCCAATCACGCCAGTATGCAGCACGATCACCTCATCTGCCTTACAGCCAATCTGTTCAGCCGTTGCGGCGGCGAGCATTTCCGTATCCGCCCTGCCCTGAAGCCCCGTTCCAGCGTTCGCGTTACCACTCGTGATCAGTACCGCCTGAATTGATTTTCCAGCATGCAGCCGATCTAGCGAACTTTCCACACAAGCGCTCTTAAACTGATTTTGCGTGAATACTCCCGCATAAGCTCCGGGATGCGGTATCGCAAAAAGCGCCGCGTCAGGCACCTCATCCCGCTTGATGCCAAGGTATCCGGAAGCCGCCTTAACACCTAGAACGCTAGTGAGTGAAGTCTGATTCTCTATCCCCATTTTAAAAAGCTCCTTTTTTTGCGAATAAAAAAAGACGTATCGAGCCCATCCACGATGATTCATTATTATACGTCTTTATTTATAAATATTCAATACGGTAGAATGACCACAAAGCGTGTGCCTCTACCAATTTCACTATCCACGTGTATATCACCTTGATGATTTTGAATAATCAGGTAGGTCACCATCATCCCAAGACCGCTTCCGCGCTCTTTTGTCGTATAAAATGGTTCCCCCAGTTTGCCCATTGTCTCTTGTGACATGCCAGTCCCGCCATCTTCAATACTGATCACAATGTGAGCATCGTCCAAGTTTGCGACGATATCGACATATCCACCGCTTGGTTGGGCTTCCATGGCGTTTTTGATGATGTTGATAAACACCTGCTTCAACTGATCTTTGACCCCATGGACAGGCGGAAGCGTGGAGGGAATGTCCTCATGGATTACAATGGCTTGCAAATTGGCCTGACTTCGCATCAACGGCAATAACTCTCGTAATATGGTGACGATATTGACCTCTTCAAACACATTTTCCTGTGGTTTGGCGAGCATCAGCAGCTCATTGGTCAGTTGGTTGATGCGATCAACTTCCTCCATGAGTACATCCAGATATCGGTCATTTGGTCGTTCTTTCATCAATTGCAAAAAGCCCCGAATGGCTGTAAGGGGATTGCGGATCTCGTGCGCTAGTCCTGCGGCTAATTCACCAGAGACAGCGAGTTTTTCTGACCTTCTCATCCACTCTTCTGTCTCCAGTCGTTCCGTGATGTCCGTGCTGATAAATGATACACCCAAAAGTGTGTCATTCGTAGACAGCACTGGCGCTGCAGAAACAGCCACTGGTACCACTCTCCCGGACTTTGTCATGATTTTTCGTTCTTTACTGATGGCTTCACGACTTTCCAGCACCGATTGAAAAAAATCCATGTCAATAAAAGGAGCCCTTTTACCTGATATTTCTGATAATTTCCAACCATATAAAGCTTCCCACGCCGGATTGACCAAGATAGCTATTCCTTCAGGATCCACAATCCCAATGGCATCCGTGGCATGATAGATGAAAGCATTCATAAATGCTTGGTATTGAACCAATTCTTGCTCCATGGCTTTTTCTTTCGTCACATCGCGGGTAATGGCATAGACGCCTGAGGCCACTCCGTTTCGATAGACAGGAAAATAAAGTACGTCAAGAATGACTTCTTGTCCAGAATATAATTTTAATTTTTCAACAACATGTTCGATATTTCCCAGTGCAGCCTTTTGGAAATGATTTTTGATTTGTAGCCTGAATGCCTCATCAACGGATATAAAAGGTGGAGCACTTCTTAACTCTTCCATTGTAAAGCCGGTGTAACGAAGGTATGCAGGATTAGCATCAAGATACTTTCCTTCCATCGAATAGAGAATGATCATGGACGGATTGTAATCAAAGAGCGAGCGGAAGTCTTTTTGTTCCTCATGCCTGCGTCCTTCCGCTTCGCGAAATTTCAGGTAATCTTTTAACCAGAATGATGTGATTGGAATGGAGAAAAACGCTGTAACAAGCACTTTGACGAAGTGGATTTCAAACCCGCCATACCTCAATCCCAGTTCATGGAGGATCTTTGAATCAACAAATTCGGTAAGAATCAGCATCAACACGATTAAGATAACAAATCGGAACACAATCCCGCGTTGGTAAGAAGATAATTTTTTCATCCTCATCACCTCTATGCCATCATGTTTCCCAGTCAGTAAAATCCATGTCGCTACCATATGAGCACAAAAGCCACAGAATAAAATTTTACTCCCATTCGATAGTAGCTGGTGGTTTTGAGGTGATATCGTAAACCACACGGTTCACACCTGTCACTTCATTGCAGATTCGGCTAGACATGCGCTGCAACACCTCAAAAGGAATGCGGGCAAAATCAGCCGTCATCCCGTCCCTAGACGTGACTGCGCGAATAGCAACCGTAGAAAAATACGTCCGCTCATCCCCCATGACGCCAACGCTTTGCAAGTCTGTCAACACTGCAAAGTACTGCCAGATCTCTTGTTCAAGTCCTGCGCTCACGACCTCTTCGCGTACGATGGCATCGGCTTTTTTCAACATTTTCAAGCGATCTATTGTGATTTCACCGATGATGCGAATGGCAAGTCCTGGCCCAGGAAACGGTTGTCGCCAGACAAAATGGTGTGGCAGTCCGAGCGCCTCGCCAAGCCTTCTCGCCTCGTCTTTGAAAAGGGTGCGTAGCGGCTCGATCAACTTGAATTTCATGTCGGTCGGGAGACCTCCCACGTTGTGATGCGACTTGATCGTTGCAGCTGTTTTCGTGCCGCTTTCGATCACATCCGTGTAGAGTGTGCCTTGTCCAAGAAAATCAAAATCACCAAGTTTTGCTGCCGTTTCTTCAAATACCTGAATAAATTCCCGACCAATGCGCTTTCTCTTTTCCTCCGGATCAGAGACGCCTTTTAACAGGTTCAAAAACCGCTCGCTTGCATCGATGCGGCGTATGTCCATGTGAAATACGCCCTCAAACATGGCCATCACCTGCTCGCTTTCCGCCTCGCGAAGAAGGCCGTGATCGACAAACACACAAGTGAGCCGATCGCCGATCGCCCGGTGCAAAAGCGCCGCCGTGACAGATGAATCCACCCCACCTGAAAGCGCCATCAGCACTTTTTTATCGCCAACAGTGACTCGGATGTCCCGGATCGCTTCTTCCAATAAGTTGTCCATTCGCCAATTAGGCGAGCAACCGCAAATTTCAAAGAGGAAATTCTGAAGCAATTGTTCACCGTAATCCGTGTGCTGCACTTCCGGATGAAACTGCACCCCATAGAGTTGTTTTTCCCTTGCACTCATGGCTGCCACCGGCGCGCTCGGCGTACTGGCGTCAAGCGTAAAACCCTCTGGCACCTCAATCACCACATCACTGTGGCTCATCCAGACGCGCTGCTCCTTGGGGGTACCCTTAAAAAGCGGCAATTCAGACTGCAGCTGCATACTGGCAAGTCCGTACTCGCGCGACACCGCGCGGTCTACTCTGGCATGAAAATCCTTTGCCATCAGTTGCATGCCGTAGCAAATCCCCAAAATAGGAACTCCCAGTTCATAAATCTGCCGATCGATTGTGGGCGCGTCCTCTCCGTATACGCTGCGCGGCCCCCCGGAAAACACGATGCCCTTCAGGCTCATCTTGCGCAACTTTTCAATAGGCGTATCATGAGGCAACAATTCCGAATACACATGCATATCTCGAATCCTACGGGCGATCAATTGATTGTATTGTCCCCCAAAATCTAACACGACTACTTGATCAAAATCACTATTCACCATCTCACCCAACTTCCCATTCATTCCTTATCGCGATGTGGTCCACCAAAGTGTTGTCGCAACTTGTCTAGCCATTTTTTCCCTGCTTCAGCAGAGACGCTTTGCCCACCATAACGAAAACGTTCATACCATTCGATAAATTTGATCATATCATGATCTGCGGATGCCACGCCAATTCTTTTGGCGGTCTCTCTTAACGTTTCGTAAGGTCTTCGCCCCCCAATCAAGCGGAGAAATTGGAAAAATACAGGCAAGATAGCATCCGACTCGTCCAAATCCTTCCCCTTTTGCCTACGCTTACTGATTACTCGAATGAATACCCACCACGCTACTGCGATAAGTACCAGCAAGAACACGATTCCTGCTGTAATGATGGCCTTTTTCCCCGACAAAACAGAAGTCTGAGGATGGATACCCTTTGCTTGATGAGCCGAATTGGTTACTTTCTGTATTGCAGTCCCCCCTGATTTTTGAGTAATCTGAGGAAATGAAAAAGAGGGAGTGGCTTCCATCGGCACCCAACCGATACCCGTAAACCATATTTCCACCCATGAGTGCGCATCCGTTCCGCGCAGTAAAAATTCATTGCCAGGCCCACTGTAATTCGGACTTGGTGGCACGCTGATAAATCCCCTGACCCACCTTGAGGGGATCCCTACCGCACGGGAAAGCACTGCCAAGGCGCTAGAAAAATGATCGCAATATCCTCGGTGTGTCACAAAGAGAAACTGGTCGACAAAATCCTGCCCGGGTTTAAGGTAAGGGATGCCGCTTGTCTGATACTTTTCATGCGTATCCAGATAGCGAATGATCGCCTCCACCTTGCCATAGGTACTTGACTGGTTGGCGGTAATCTTGCGAGCGAGTTCAATGTCACGCAGAGGAAGATTGGTTGGCAATTGCAAATCCTGCGGGAAAGCATAGGACTCATTGCCGTCCTGAATTCCCATCAAAAGTTGGTCAGCGATCTGCGGCGATCGATAAACACTCACATACTCGTCCCCCGGAACGAGGGGATGCCCGGCAATTTGCGCAGTCTGATCGCCAATCACAAGCGGCCCTTTCCCTTTTAATACTGTCACTTTTTCAGGCAAATAGCCGGTAAACCAGACAGGATAGCTTCCCTTCACCACTTCCACGCGCATGCTAGAAGATGCAAACAGATTCGGGCGGACAAGTCCAGCCTGATGCAGGATGGAAGCGGGAATGGCTACTCCAGATGTGATTTTCGTGGTAGTAGAGGCTCCTTTTAACCACCCAGTCCCTGTATAGGTGTTTAACACCTCCCCACGATAGTAGGACGGGGCACTTGCAAACACTTTTAAAAGAACATCAGAGGTGGCTAAAAAAGGGCCGCCTAATTGATTATTGTGCGCGTTGTACAAATTGGCGGAAGGAACGGCAGGGAGTGGTTTGGTCGATTGCCCTGTCCCCATCCCCATTGATTTTACCCAAGGCACTAAAGTACTAAAGAGAATGACGATGCTGGAGAGAAGCACTGAAGCCCCTATTTGCCTGATGCGCGCGATGCGCTTACCACTTGTGGTCGTTCGAACGAGGCGATTGGCTTGAGAAATCCCCAGCAACATTAAACCGACAAACAAGAATGCTGCCATGGTGACGTCCACTTTTGCCTTGTATAAAAGCGATTCTAAATACAAAATCCATTCCCCGGCAAGCAAGATAAAAAAGAACCACCATGGCCGATCTAGGCTATCTTCCATGAACCAGACACCATACACCATAATTCCATAAAACACCAGCGTTCGAACACTACCGCTGATTTCGCGAAATTGGCCGTGAAGGAGGGAGAAAAATGAATGCAAGATGTCCCCCCACAATGTGAACAGAAAAGCAAACGGATTCACCCAGCCTACATGCGGGTAAAACTGCCATTTAAGCAGAATGAGCGCAGCAAGCAGCAGCGCCACAATTCGCCACACCGTGCGCGGCAAATAGCTAACAAATAAGACAATACCAATAAAGACGATGAAAGGCCTGGTATCGCCCATCTTGCCAACGCCACTTACCGAGATAAAAAAAATACTCAGAAGCGTCCACAATAGAAGTTTGTTGATCATGATTCCGTCCCGCCTCCGTAGAAGTCAAACGGGATACCCATTTGGCTTATCCTCACCATGACGGAATCCTCGTGAGACTGATCTGCCCTCCTCTGATCGCTTGCGAACCAGAGATGCAAGTGCCACTTTTTCGTACGTACCCATTCCAGCCAATCAGCAAGTGACGCAGACGGGCAGCAAGCAATGAGATCTACTCGCGCGGATTTTGGAATGCTGGCCATAGTATCGCGAATTTTTCGAAGATCCGTCTTCTCAGGCTGCACCATCGCCAACCAATCAAGCGCACGCGTATTCAAATGCCCACGGTCGCAAGAGAAAGTATGGATTTTTTTCCCTATCAACCAGAATTGACTCGATCGACTTGACTTTTGCCACCATGCAAAATAACTGGCCACAAGTGATAATGCATGTTCAAACGCTTCCTTATGAACGCCAAATTCCGCGTCATCCGCAAGGAGAAGCAAGTAATCATCATTCATGAAGGCGTGCTCAAACTCTTTGCTAACAAGCGTCCCCGTTCGTGCACTGGCGCCCCAATGAATTTTTTGCATCCTGTCGCCATGTTGATAGGGTCTGGCGCCTATCACCTGATCCCCCTCGTCTTTTGGCAGACTTGCCATGCGAAGGGTACCCTCTCTCTTGAGGATGGGCATCGGGATTTTTTGATGCAACGCCCGTGGATACACCATTACATGATGCGATAGCGGTACTTGTATCCTCCGCGTAACGAGGCCAAGCGCATCCCCCATCAAGACGTTAACCGTTTGAAAGTGATAGCCGCCTCGTGGCAACTCTTCCAAGCGATAATGAAAAATCGCACGCTGTTGCCGAAGCGGAAACACGGTATCTTCCACCATGATTTTGCGCACATTCAAACACGTCGGCAACGAGTCATCCACTTTCAACCATGGCACTGGAAGACGAAAATTAGCCTCCCATTCCACATTCAACTCCACATCCAATGAATCCATGGCGGGCATCCTGTTTTTTGAGAACTTCCTGGCGATCTGAAAGTGCTTGGGAACGCTGAACCAAACGAAAGTTTCATAAACCGCAAGAAAAGACAAAGAGACAAACAAAAACTGGATGCCATACGATGGACTCCTATAGGCTAAAAACAATAGAAGCAATGAAACCAAATAGAGGAGTGGAAGTGCATACTTTCCGTTCACTGCTACCTCCGTTGCGGCAGGACGGGAACTGGCGTATTGGCCAAAATATCCTGGATGATGTTATGGGGAGTGATGTTTTGATAGGTGGCGTCTGTCTCCATGATGATACGATGGGACAACACCCAAGGAGAAAGCAGTTTCACGTCATCCGGAATGACGTAGTCCCTACCCTGAACCAGCGCGTACGCTTGCACAGCCTTGGTCATGGCTACCGCGCCTCTTGTAGACACGCCAAGATAGACGTGTGGATGGTGACGGGTTTGGTTCACAATCTGCACCACATAAGCATAGAGGGAATCGTCGACTAACACACTCATCGCTTCATGTTGCCAAAAGAGAATGTCTTCAGGAGAGGCCACAGGGGTCAATTGATCAATGGTCGCGCCGGTGGTTCCTCTGCGCAATACCTGAATTTCTTCTTCAGGTGTCGGATAGCCCATCGATAGTTTCATCAAAAAACGGTCAAGTTGAGCTTCTGGTAAGGAAAAAGTCCCTTCGTATTCGATCGGATTTTGCGTGGCCAGTACAAAAAAAGGAGTCGGAAGTGGATAAGTCACCCCATCTGCAGTGACGCTTTTTTCCTCTAGCGCTTCAAGTAAAGAGGCCTGAGTTTTTGGCGAGGTCCGGTTGATCTCATCCGCTAGCAAGATTTGCGTAAACACCGGGCCAGGACGAAATTCGAAATCATTAATGCGTTGATTGTAGATTGCAGTTCCTGTGACATCACTTGGCAACAAATCGGGAGTAAATTGGATGCGCTTGAATTGGCACGCCAAACTTTTGGCCAATGACCTCACCAGCAAGGTTTTCCCCACTCCTGGCACATCTTCGAGCAATACGTGGCCACGAGCTATCAGTCCTGTTAAGCAAAGTTCAATGACGCTTCTCTTGCCAACGATCACTTTTTCCATATTATCAATCACTTGTTGAATCTGTTGATCCGGTTTGCGAAATGGTTCTGTCTCTGCACGTACCGTTGTTGACACTTATAGTCCCCCTGCATTTAATCCATCGATAGTTCGCATGTTATGCAGTTATATTGTGACAGCGGTCTATTAAAAACGCAATCTCAACCTACTTAAACCCCATAAATTACCATGAATTTATTCAGAATAGCCAAATATAACTACCCTATTTTGATTAAAAAAATGATCATTTAACCTACTATAAATGCTCATTCGCTCACATATAATTCAGATCTACAATGATTGTGAAAAAAAATACATGAACTGTGATGAGGAGGTCTTGCACGATGGAACAAACACCTAAGCTTGCAGTTGTTCTTCTGTCCTCTGATCTGGAAAAACTTCATGCAGGCGCACTGATGGGTTCTGTGGCCGCGATGTCTGGCATGACTGTATATGTGTTCGTTTCTATGGATGCGCTGGAGCAGTTCCGCAAAGATGTGATCGCAGATAAACGCTTTAAGACAGGAACCGTAGGCCCCATGTTAATAGAGAAAGAAGTCCCCCTCTACTATGACTTGATTCACCAAGGAATAGAGCTAGGTAATTTACATTTATATGCCTGTGCACTGGCCATGGATGTCATGGGGTGGAAGAAAGATGAACTGATCGACGATGTGGAGGAAGTCATTGGCGTTAACCAGTTTTTCGGGCTCGCAGAAGGAGCCCAGATCATGACCATTTAAGGAGGATTCGCTATGAGTCAGGTAGCCATCGACAAAACCATTGATGCCAGAGGCACTTATTGTCCCGGTCCCTTAATGGAGCTTATTAAAACACTAAAGACAGCACCGCTTCAAAGTGTGATAGAAGTTTGGTCAAGTGATTCCGGATCAGCCACCGATATTCCAGTATGGGTCAAAAAATCCGGTCACGAATTCGTTTATTCAATAGAAGAGAACGGGTATTGGCGGATTGCGATTCGCAAAGCAAGGTAACAGCGCGTTGCAT
This sequence comes from Bacillota bacterium, assembly GCA_021828865.1. GTDB lineage: Bacteria > Bacillota > Bacilli > Alicyclobacillales > SLC66 > JAJZCL01. The sequence goes on along the minus strand of JAJZCW010000012.1, from coordinate 57,904 downwards.
CCAATACAAGATGGAGGTCGATGAACATGCGGCGCATAGCCATCTTAGGGGGCGGTGTCGGTGGAACGATGGTCGCCAACCGGTTGGCGCGTGAGTTGCGAAGTGACATTGATCGCGGCGATGTCGAAGTCGTGCTAATTGGCGAAGACGCCAATCACACCTATCAACCGGGCTTTTTGTATGTCGCGTTTAATCAGGCACCACTCGAACGCTTCGTTAGACCACAAACCAGCCTACTGGTATATGGAGTACGTTTTCTGCAAATGCGTGCATTACGAATTGATGCGGATAATAACTCCTTACTATTTGAAAATGGCGATTTGCTAACTTATGACTATTTGGTGATCGCGACCGGTTCACACCCCACCATGGATACCGTTGCAGGATTAAAGGAAGGTGCCTACTCCTTTTACACGGCTGATCAAGCCATTAGACTTCGTGATGCGCTCGCCAACATCGCTTCGGGTCGGATCGTCATTGGCGTCGATGTCCCTCATAAATGCCCGGTGGCCGTTCTTGAATTTACGCTAATGTTGGATGAATACCTGCGCAAACGCGGTACGAGAGATCAATTTGAGATCATCTACACGTATCCCATTGGTCGCTTACACTCCCTCATTCCGGTTGCGAACTGGGTGGAGCCTGAATTTGAGCGAAGAGGGATCCAATCCGAATTTTTCTTCAATGTAGACAATGTGGATCCAGATAAGAAAATCATCGAGAGCCTAGAAGGCAGTTCCTATGCGTATGATCTGCTCGTGATGGTGCCCGCCCATCGCGGCGCAAAAGTCATTATCGACTCAGGAATTGGTGATGAGAGCGGATTTGTTCCGACTGATCGTTACAGCTTGCGGATGAAAGGCAGCCACAATGTCTTTGTCATCGGCGATGCCACTGATTTGCCTATCAGCAAAGCGGGTTCCACCGCACATTACGAAGCGGACACGATTGTGACTAACCTGATTGATGAATTGCACGGACTTCCTGCTGACCATCAGTATGACGGCAAAGTGTATTGTTTTATTGAAGGCGGCTTGGAAAAAGCCACGTACATCGCCTTTAGTTACACAGAACCTCCAAAGCCCACGGCTCCATCCGAGCTTTTGCACTGGTTCAAGCTGATGTACAACGAGATTTATTGGTTGTCTGTACGTGGACTTTTATAGACAGGAGGTAGCAAGTCATGTCAATATCCGCGAATCCAACATTGGCGGAATGGGATCAACAGACACGCAGTGATTCGATGAACGATCTTCTCAGTGCAGCGATCGATATGATGACAGGACCCACTGTGGCCAACTTAGCAAAAAACGCAACTAGTATCCTCACACTAGCTGAGCGATTTACCGCGCCTGAAGTCAATCGTTTGCTGGAGGCGGTACTAAATAATGCAGAAGCCTTAACCACAATGGTCAATACACTAGGAAAGTGGTTGGAAAACGGCTCACTCATGAGGATCTCAGAGATGCTTGACTTTGTCAGAGCCATCATGGATTCAGCCAATGGCACCCTCGTGTCTACCATAGCTTCAAAAGCAGTGGAAATGGGTACCCTAGTCGATCAAGTGGCCACTTCCCCCATCATGAAAATCGTACCAGGAGCCATCCACGCGATGGAACATTCATACCAGCAAGTAAACGTCCATTCTCAGGATGCCAGATTAGGAGAAGTGATCAAACTGTTCCGCGATCCCAAGACGATGACCACGCTCAAATTTTTGCTCATGACCATGAAGGAAATGGAAGGCAGTCTTCGATCTCACTGATTCCACCATGTTGCCATATGATCCACTTAGCACACCAAAGTGGTATTGTCGCCATGTCAATGCCACTTTTTTAATTTAAAGTGAACTGTTGTATACTACCCCATCATGACTTACACTTTATTTGGCTATACAAACGATGTGAACAACCTGAATATGATGCCTGAGAGGAGATACTTATGATCATTCAACCAAAAATCCGCGGCTTCATCTGCACGACCGCGCACCCCACCGGATGTGCTAAAAATGTGACTGACCAAATTGAGTATGTGAAATCTAAAGGGAAAAAAGAAGGACCAAAAAAGGTTCTTGTCATAGGAGCCTCCACCGGTTATGGCCTCGCTTCGCGAATTGCGGCAGCCTTTGGCTATGGTGCCGCTACGATTGGCGTGTTTTTTGAGAAACCAGGAACCGCTAACCACACCGCAACGGCAGGTTGGTATAACTCTGTCGCCTTTATGCGGGAAGCGGTACAAGCAGGATTGTATGCGAAAAGCATTAATGGAGATGCATTTTCTGACCAGATTAAAAACGAAACGATTGAACTGATCAAAAAAGATCTGGGGACCGTTGATCTCGTAGTCTACAGCCTCGCTTCGCCGCGAAGGACCCATCCGAAGACAGGAGAGACTTTTTCTTCCGTCATCAAGCCGGTGGGCAAGCCATTTCAAAACAAGTCTGTCAACTTTCACACCGGAGAAGTCACCCAAGTGTCGCTGGACCCTGCCACTGATGAAGAAATCCGCCAAACTGTTCAAGTCATGGGCGGTGAAGATTGGGAGTGGTGGATGCGCGCGCTTCGCGAAGCGAATGTGCTGGCAGACGGCGTCAACACGGTGGCATATTCCTACATAGGGCCTGAGCTAACCAAAGCAGTATATCGCGATGGGACGATTGGTCGCGCGAAAGACCATTTGGAGGCCACTGCTGGGCAACTAACCGATTACTTACAACCCATTGGCGGACATGCCTATGTCTCTGTCAATAAAGCGGTGGTGACCCAATCTTCGTCCGCCATCCCAGTGGTTCCCCTTTACATCTCACTACTATTCAAGGTGATGAAGGAAAAAGGCACTCACGAAGGATGCATCGAACAAATGCACCGCCTTTTTGACGATAAATTGTATACATGGAGAGATACAGAACTGGACGACCAAGGACGGATTCGCCTCGACGACCTAGAAATGCGGGACGATGTACAGGACGAGGTCAGCAAACTTTGGGCGACTGTTACCTCAGACAATTTGGCTTCTTTATCGGATATTGAAGGGTATCGAGAGGAATTCATGAAATTATTTGGTTTTGGGCTTCAAGGTGTAGATTACGAAGCAGAGGCCGATCCGATCATGGAGTGATGGTTTCCGACTTATCACCAATCTTCATCTCCGGCGCTTCATCCAGCCTTGTTCAAACGCGCTAGGCAAAAGCGAGGCTAGTACCGCGAGCAGGATCATCAGTGCTGCCATGGGAAGAATGTTGGAAAATCCTCCAGAGATAAACTGCACCCAGATGTCCACAGGCACCGTATAAGGATGATAGGACATGATCATCGTCGCTCCAAATTCGCCGATAGCACGCGCAAATGTCAAGAGGATGCCGGAAATGATCGCAGCCCTTGAAAGCGGCAAGCTGACATAATAAAATACATGCCACACTCCGCCACCTAGAATATGGGTGGCTTCTTTTAATTCTTTTGGCACTTCTTCAAATCCTGCTTTAGCAGCCAGAATCAGAAATGGACTAGTGATATAGGTTTGCGCCAGAATGATGCCTCCAACAGAGTTGACCAAACTGATTTGAAAATGCCCAAGCCATGTGCCAATCCAGGTTTCAGGGCCATAGAGAAAAAGTTGGCCAATGCCTCCCACTACAGGTGGTAGGACAAGCGGCAATACGAGGACGCTCTCCGCCAGTCTACGCAACCAGCTTTTTTTTTGGGCGAGCCAAAAGGCCGTGGGCAAACCAAATACCACGCCAAGCAGCGTGGTAAAAAAAGCAGACGAAACCGAAGTGCTGATTGCGCCTGTAATCTCAGGATTTTGGATGGCCGCCAATAACTGTGACGGCGACAAACTCCCCATCATATGGACCAGCGGCGCCAGAATATAAAGAAGTGGCACTGCAGCAAGCACAGCCAGCAGTGCCGGAAATACCCGATGACTGATCATACCTGATTATTTCTTCCCTGGAATTAAAGATTGTAGTGATTTGGGCACGGCAGAAGCCTGTCCAAACAGCTTCATTGTAACAGGTGTAAACCCGTCTTTCATCAAAATCTGGTGACCTTTCCCTTCCACCATAAAGCGGACAAACTTTTCTGCGCCCTGCTCGTTTTTTACAGTACTTGGAATAGTGATGGTAAATAGGATCGGCGCACCTTTTTCTACCTTACCACCTTTGCCCTTAACGCTCACCTTGGCATAACTCGCCGCATCTTTCACATCACTGAGGTTGATGGCTTTTGGTAACGTAATATAGGGCACATGCCACTCCACCGCTTCGTGTTTATACGCGACAATCGCGTCCACTTGTCCTGTAGTCAGTTGAGCGAGCAGCGACTGTTCAGGAAATACTTGTTTCGCGTTTTCAGTGGTCACGAGAATTTTTTTGAAAAGTGTAGGCTGGTGGTAATACTTTTGCGCAAGCTCCATCATAAAAATGGTACTCAACCCCTTCGGATCGAGCAGCGGGTCCGTCCTGCCAAACCTGAAGCCTGGTGATTCCAGCACTTTGTACCAGGGCTCATGACCTTTTTCTGCTGCCATGAGTTGCGGATAGAATTTGCTAGTCTTGGAAAACGCGATCACCAGTTGGTCGGCGGCGAGCGGAAAATACCATTTGACCAAATTGTGATTTTTTGCGCCCATCAACAGCTTTTGATTGACACTCGGCGATGCGCTGATGAAGATGTCGGGCGTGGAAATCCCCGCGCGAATCATTTGCGCAAGCGCATCAGAGCCTTCTCCCTCCCCTTGAAACACCAGCCCGTATTCCTGGCGAAGCGAAGGAGTCACCTTTTGTTCCATGACCTTGGTCATCGACCCAGCATACAGCACAAAAAGGTTGGGGTTTGTCGTGGCGCTCGCGAACGAAGGAATGGCCACAGATGCAGCTATTACGCCCACAAGTGCAGTGGGGATAATGATAGAAGCCCATTTTTTCATTAATTACACCATCCTAATTTTCAATGATTTGACCAGTGTGTTGCGTATCATAAGGTCCCATCGCCTGAAGTTCCCGCAAAAACCTGCTGGAGTGAAGCACATCAAGCATTTGCTGGATAGGGCCTGCCCCGATGAGGGATTGAGGGACAAGGAGCAGGCTCACTTCCGCCTGCAAAGGGAGAAAATCAAGTCCCATCGCCGCAGCAGCACTCGCATGCGCCACTCCTACATCCGCAGTCCCCATGGCCACTGCCTCCGCCACGGCGAGATGGCCATGGGCCTCATAAGCATATCCAGGAATCGCGATCTCGCCTCGTCCTGCTGTCCGTAACTCCCGATCGATTAACTCTCTGGCTCCCGCCCCTTTTTCCCGATTGACTAGGCGAAAGTATCCGGAAAGTAACTGTTCTGCATCACGAAACCCTTTAGGATTGCCTTTTGGCACTACCCAGCCCATTTCTTCACTGGCAAAGTACACCATGCGCACTTGGTCAGGTATATTCACTGCTAGGGGCGCTGCTGAATGATGAATGGCGGCCACGTGGGCAGTACCGGTGATAAGATCAGAGAGTGCTTTCTGATTCGAACGATTAAACCAGACTGCGCCGCTTGTCATCGATTTCGTTTGGATAAAATGAGATAAGAGTCCGAGCCCAATCTCGCATCCTGATATAAACACCGTCTCTTTTACCTGCTGCGGTTCACGAAAAAGTGCAACGTCTGCTACTCCGTTTGATGTGCCATCCGTGTGAACCATTCCATGCACCGGCTGACTGATCGATGCCACTTCACCGTACCGCACAGGCCGGGCCACCCAGGAACCACCGAGCGCACTGAGGAAAACGCGGTCGCTACCCGCCTGTTCGTCCACCAGCTTGGCCCGAACTTTTTGCTCTTCATCCTCTGCAAACAGTGCCTCGACTGTGGTGTGCAGCACTTTTGCCATGTGCAAAGCCACGGCCGCACTGGGACACACTTCCCCTATTTCAATGAGTCGAACGGATTGACGGGTGATGCCAACGGCAAGTGCAAGTTCCTCTCGAGTCATCTTGCGATCGGTTCGCGCATCTTGCACATGGTTCGGGAATTTAATCGTCCTCACCTCGTTTACATATACGACATCTCTTGCATAAAATATTTTTTCCATATTGAAAAATATATTTTACAATAAGCTTATTCAAATGTACTGTCAACGCAAAATTTCACTATTTATGAATGATTATGATTCATTCGCCTTAACAGCTTGATAGATGGCGTCGATCACTTGCATGTTAAGGAGTGCTTGCCGTTGATCATTTCGTGGTGCGACTTTTTTCTCTATGACCGCTTGAAAATGCTCGATCTGCATAAGATAGGTATTGACTTGAGGTAGTGTTTCTCGCCGCTCCCTTACGCCGCTTCGTATAGATAGTGTCGGTTCCCCCCAGTCAGGGCGAAACGCCGATTCGACTAAAATCGTTCCTTGTCGTCCGATGATCTCCACCTGTTGCCTGTCGTAGGCATCAAATGAGCAGTCAAAGTGCGCGAGTGTACCGCCGGGAAAAGACATGACCGCCGCCAGGCTCCTGTCGATCCCCTGATCCATTTGTGCTTGTGCGGTAACATTCAACGGTTCTTGTCCGAGAAGCATCCGAGTGGCATGCACACAATAACAACCCACATCGTATAGTGCACCGCCTCCCATGACGCTTTGCAGACGGTAGTCATCTTGACGCCTCATCGTACCTGTGAAATGGGACTGAATGATCCTCACATCACCAATCTCGCCCGAATCAATGATGGCTTTAACGCGATCCCATTGGGGATGAAATTGATACATAAACGCTTCCATAAACACGACCTTGCGATCTTCGCACGCCTTACCCAATGCTTCGACCTCGCGGGCATTTAATGCCGCAGGCTTTTCGCAAAGCACGTGTTTCCCGTGCTCCGCTGCCTTGATCGTCCAAGTGGCATGTAGGTGATTGGGAAGTGGGAGATAGACCGCATCAATGTCATGGTCTTCGAGTAACGCTTCATAGGTAGAATAGACACGGGGAATGCTGTTTTTTGCCGCATAAGCCTTCCCTTTTTCAGGATCACGCGATGCCACGGCGACGAGCTCCGATGTCGGGGACTGATGAAGCGCAGGGATCATTTGCTGCTCTGCGATTCTTGCCGTACCAAGAATACCCCATCTGAATTTTCTCATCCCACTCACTCCTCTAATCTGAGTTACATTTCCGCAATCGTAGCAAGCTTACCTATATCCATTCGAACCGAACACTTTATTCTTTCCGTTATTTTTTGCCTGATAAAGGTAGTCATCTGCTTCTTTGATTATTGCTTCAACAGACTGACCCATAAAATTTGCGATTCCGCCACTGATCGTCACGCTGATTCGTCCATCAAACCTTTGACTCTCAATATTTTGCCGCAAATACTCTGCTAATTGTATACCTTTATCCTCGCCTGTCTTAGGAAAAATAATTAAGAACTCCTCGCCTCCGTACCGCCCTGCCACATCGTTGTCCCGCAACTGAGTCAGAATAAATTTGGCTATGCCAGCAAGTATATGATCTCCTGCGATATGGCCAAAGTGATCATTAATTCGTTTGAAGTCATCAATATCAAATAAAAAGGCCATCAACTCCTCCCCTGTGTTACGCGCTTTCTGCATCGCTTCGTCAAGGGCGGCCATGATAGCATTATGATTATAGAGCCCAGTCAGACCATCAATTTTCATCATCATTTCTAACTGTTGGTTTTTTTCCAACAATTCTTCTTGTAATCGTTTCGTATTGGTGATGTCAAACACGATTCCGCTCACTAGTTTGGGCGATCCATTTTCATCGTATTGAGTAATCTTACCGCGATCATAATACCATTTCCAACCTCCTTCTTTCGTTTGAATCCGGTACTCGACTTCATAGGCAGGTAATTTTCCGGATAAATGATCCTCCATCACCTTCATTACTCGACCAAAATCATCCGGATGAAGCTTGCTTGTAAAAAATTGATAATCGACAGTTTCCGGAATTTCTGCTTCCGTATAACCAAGTGAAGTCACTTTAAGCGGATTAAAATGAACATGATTGGCGGGAATCACCCAATACCAATGCCCTAGATTATTAGTCCACGCAAAATTGAGCAATTCATATTGATCTTTCTCTTTTTTAATCTCTTCAATCACCATTTCCAGTTCACCTATTCGGCTTATAAAATCATTACTTGACCAATCTTTGTAATCCAAATCATTTCCTCTTCCCCGAAGATTGATAGGTAATGATTGAATTTTAGCACAATAAGCCCCATTCCCCTATCAAAATACAATCAAGGGGTGGTAAAAGTATTGCAAAGTAGAGAATGTGGATGTGAGATTTATCGACGACTTACTTTTGCTAAAACAACCACCAAGTGGACCCATTAATGAAAAAGACGGTGCCATGCTTTTACGCATTGCACCGTTCTTTATCCTCTTCAAAGTGACAACCAATCAGGCAACTGAACCGTGAATTCATCATCCTCCACTGCGATTCGCGGGAATGCTTCGTCGCTTGTTAGCACATCTATGCCATCATTTCGTAATAGCACGCTATCTTCCGCCTTTACGCCGTGAATCGTCGGGTTCCAGGCCAACATCATGGACGGAGCCAACTTCATCGAATGGTTAGGTATCGCACGCACTTCTCGAGGCAAATACCCTGCAATGCCTCCCTGGTGGTGGTGTGTCCACTCATCCGGAAATCCCTGCGATGAGTAGGCTTGAATGCCCGCTGACAGCGCATCACCAAGCCTTGTTCCGACCACCGATGCTCGCAGCAAGGCCGCTTCTACTTTGAGTACCGCTAAATATCGCTCACGAAGCATTGGAGCTACTGGACCAAAATGGACCATTCTAGTCGCCGACACCACCATGCCCTTTTTTCGCCCACTGACAGACAACATCGCATAAGAGCCAATCGGCTCAAAAGTGGGTAATACATGCCGGTACAACCGGGCACGTTTCGGGCCAGCCACCAGGTTAACGATCGGCTCTACACCGCGGGCAATGCATTCTTCCGAAAGAAAGCCCGCCGCTTCATATTCGGTCATTTCAGGTCGCAACCCAATACTTGTCTGATACAATGCAGTCGCCACGGATTGTCCCAACGCTTCAAGCTCATGCCGCTGACTTTCACTAAAAACCAGCCGCAACGCCTGTATGTCCTCTTTTACCTTTGATTCTTCAACAATCCGGTCATTTTTCAACCAGTTGGACAACCATTTATATTTGATCATTTCCTCGTGCCACGGATAGACAAGCACCCGATCCGCCACCAGCGCCTCTTCATCCTGTAAACGCTGAACTTCGATGTTATTCACCAGTACTTCCACAGTGTCGAGCGTGACAAGCACCTGGGCGCATGCCAATTCCGTTGCGATGGCGATGTGATACCGTCCCCCAAACAACCATGCCACTGATGCTTCGTGGCTCAGCACCACACCATGTAGCTCTTTTTTGAGCAACCAGTTTCGCAACTTTTCCACCGCATTGCTCAATTAGCAGTCCTCCATTTCATTACTTCACCCATGCGTGTGCAAGATCATCATGAGGAATCATCACGCGATCGACAGGACCAGCCATCATCCATAAATAGTAAAGTTGATAGCCACCTGCCGCGCAAACAGGATGATATCCCCGTGAGACCAGGAAGGTATCGCCATGTGTCACGCGAAAAGCTTCATCGACAGACCGATCATCCGTATAGACGGCTTGTACGCCAAATCCTTGTTTGGGATTAAGTTGATAGAAATAAACCTCTTCCATATTCGCTTCCACATCAGGAATATAATGATCATGCTTATGCGGGGGAAAACTGGACCACATTCCAGCCTGATTGAATGTTTCGCCAACAATGATCGATTGCACGCGCCCCTCCGCGTTTTTTACCACAATATCGTGGACCTCACGTTGCCAATTATCCTTTCCCACCACCCGGGCAAATACTTCATCTGGTTGCACTTGAAACGATTGATATCTTTTAGTGGCTGGCGTTCCGCAAATCCCGGCCTTCATTTCGGAAGTTCCATCATTAATTACGCTGAAATGCTCGCCAACCGGAAGATAGACAGCGGTGGCCCGATCACTGAAGACACTGTTCCTTTTCCCCGTAAAGACCTTTCCCGAAACTTCCACCCGCATGCTTCCTTCTAAAAGAATGAGCACTTTTTCCTCTTCTCCAGTTTGACCATCGTACCGATCCCCCGGCGCCAACGATAACACACCAAACGTCAGGAGCTTTAACTCCCCATTATCTTTACCGACGATTTCACGATACCCCTCGACTTCTTTTGCACGAATCAACGACATGACCCATCATCTCCCAATCTGTTCTGGCAATCTCGCATCTACTGCAGATAAAATTCCCTTTCTAAGTGCCTGAATATCTTCTACAATGAGTTCTGTCAGTCCCTCAACCACTCTGAGATCCTGCCCCCACACTTCGACCAAGGAAAGAATCCCCTTCACACCCGCCAAAAGCCCCTCAGTCTCTTCCAGTTTCCATGCTTCCTGCACCGCATGAACATGAGCAGGGTTATCCTGTATCACCCAACGGGCGGAAAGATCGTGTGCATTTTTGTAAAAAAGCAACTGCCCCGCTATCGCCAACGTCAACAGCTTGGGAAGTTCTCCTTTTAGCTGAATGTAATCCATTAGAGTTGGCAACAGGCGAACCTTGATTTTCGATAATCCATTCAACTGCAACGAGACGATTTCATGTCGCAGCAGCGGATTGGAAAAGCGTTCAAACACGTCTCTTGCAAAATGCTGCGCCTCCACTTCTGGAACGGCTTGAATCACTAGTGCAGGAATGATTTCACTCCCGATTAATTCTTGTACAAACGCACCGATGACAAGATCGGAAACAGCCTCTTTGACAGTTTGCATCTGCGCTAAAAAAGAGAGTCCCGCCAGCGCCGTGTGCGCGCCGTTCAAGATGCGTACCTTGATGAGCCGAAACGGGGAGACATCATCCACGTAGCGGACATTTAGTCCCGCAGCAGGGAAATCTAGTTTGGCCTGCAATCGCTCGCAGCCTTGAATTACCCACAGATAGTAAGGTTCACGGATGATTCCAAGTTGGTCATCGTACCCCATTTCATTGCTTTGTCCCGTCATCGAATCAGTGGAAAATCCTGTGACGATGCTGTCTACCAGTGTGTTGTAAAAACAATTGTGGCGAGTCACCCAATCTAGGAATGAAACGGGCAATTCCCAGTCCTTTGCACACTGAATCACCAACTCGCGAAGCAAATATCCATTATTTTCCACAAGTTCACAAGGGATAACATCGAGGCCATAGGCTTCATTTCCCTGAAAAGCCAGATAACGCTCATATAAATACGCGGTCAATTTTGCCGGATATGTGTTAGGACAACGGCTTTGATCATAGACTTCCTTGGTATAAGACAAACCCGCTTCCGTGGTATTAGATGTTACGATGTCGATCTGCGGATTACGCGCGCATTGTAGGAATTCATCCCACTGTTCATATGGATTCAACGCCCTGCTAACGGATTGTATGATCTCTTTGCCATCCACGATGGCGTTCCCCTCCATGCCGCGGAGCCATACCGTATAGAGGCCATCCTGAGCATTCAATGCTTGGATTTTTTTGGCGCCAGACGGGCGAGGGGCTACGATCACCACTTTTCCATGAAACCTGTTTTGCTTCATCAGTTGATGAATTAGCCAATCGACGAACCCGCGCAAAAAATTCCCTTCGCCAATTTGCAAGATTCGTTCTGGCATATCCGGTAGTGATTGTGAAGGCGAGTGATTCTTGAACCAATCTTTAGAAAGCAACAAGCGATCTCCTCCCCAATTAAAGCGTCACGCCGTCCTTAAAAATGGCAATTTCCCTAAACTCATTTCGTTCATTCCTGGTGCGATACGCCCCGGATGCTGTCTCTAGCACCATTTTGTATAATTCCTCCGTCAGTTCCTCCATTGGCATTCCAGAAAGCAGCCGTCCCGCGTCAAAATCAATCCAATGCGGCTTTTTTTCTGAGAGTGTGCTATTGGTAGAAATTTTGAGAGTCGGTACCGCACCACCAAGCGGCGTTCCGCGTCCTGTGGAAAATAGCACCATGTGAGCGCCTGCAGCAATCAGCGCACTGACAGATACCATGTCGTTCCCAGGCGCCTGCACGAGATTCAGGCCATGTTCTTTTGCCAGCTCTCCATAGGCCAGTACATCATTGACTGAACTATGGCCGCCTTTTTGTGTGCATCCAAGCGATTTTTCTTCCAATGTGGTAATTCCGCCGTCTTTATTACCGGGAGAGGGGTTTTCATAAATTACCTGATCGTGGCGCGCATAATAATCCTTGAATTCATCGATCAAATCCACGATTTTTCTATATATGACTTCATCTTTCGCGCGATTCATCAATATTGTTTCCGCCCCGAACATTTCCGGCACTTCAGTGAGAAAGGTAGTGCCCCCTTTTGATACCAAAAGATCAGATACCTCGCCAATGAGAGGATTGGCCGTAATCCCTGAAAACCCGTCAGAACCGCCGCATTTCAGGCCCACTTTCAAGCGGTGAACCGAAACCGGCTGGCGCACGAAAGTGCTTGCGTACGACACCAGCTCTGCCAACGCCTCTAGGCCCGCTTCCACTTCGTCCTCCACGCTCTGAACGCTTAAAAATTTCACGCGCTGCTCGTTAACTTCTCCAATGAACGGCATAAACTCCTGAATGCGATTATTTTCGCACCCCAGTCCCATCACTAGAACTCCCGCAGCGTTGGGATGCCGGACAAGCCCAGCTAATAATTTTTGTGTATAATGCAGATCATCCCCTAATTGCGAGCATCCATAAGGATGAGCAAAGTGGTACACGCCATCAATGCCATCTCTAGAAAACCTGGAATTGGCAATATTCGCTAGCCTTTCCGCCGTTTTGTTGATGCATCCCACCGTGTTGATGATCCAAATTTCATTTCGAATGCCGACTTCCCCATTTTCGCGAACATATCCTTCAAACGATGTCGGAAGATGATCTATCGAACGTGACGTCCAAGATTTTGATCCCTGTTGGTATTGATACTCGAGTTTACCTGATAAGCCTGTCTTCAGGTTGTGAGCGTGTACCCAAGCTCCTTTGGGTATAGACTGGGTAGCGTTACCGATCGAAGCCCCATACTTATAAACGCTCATTCCCTCGGCAATATCCACCAAAGCCACCTTATGACCCACCGCAATATCTTCATTAATGGTGATCGCTTCTTCATTCTGAAAGACGATCTCACCCTTATGCAGACCTCTTGTTGCAACGGCCACGTGATCCAACAGATTAAGCTTAAGTAACGAGTTTTGATCCATCATGATTTATTTTCCTCCACACCCAATCTCATAGCACCAAAGCTACTTAATGGCCATCATGATTTTCTTAGCGCGTTCTTCTATGGCCACCCAGTTCATCTCATCCAAATCGGACCGAGGAAACAAAAAGCTGCCCAACCCCACCATCTCCGCACCAGCCTGTAAAAATGATGCGAAATTATCGAGCGTCAATCCACCTGTCACCATCATGGAAAGTCCGGAAAACGGCCCCAATACATCGCGAACAAAACCCGGCCCCACCACGTTGGCGGGAAACACTTTCACTGTTTTTGCACCATATTTGATCGCGCGGCGAATTTCGCTGGGCGTCATCACTCCCGGAATCATCGGTACTCCCAACCGATTTGCTTCGTCCATCAATTCTTCATCTAGATGAGGACAGACTAAAAATTTCGAACCTACAGCCACCGCTTGTCGCGCCTGTTCCACTGTCAACACAGTACCCGCGCCTACCAAAACTGAATCGCCGTAGTTTGCGAGCACATGTTCAATTTGCTTCGGAGCGTCAGCAGCATCCATGGTCACTTCTAAAATGTGGATTCCTCCGTTAACCAAAGATCGGACCACATCTTCCCACACCGTGGGCAGCAACCGCCGAATCACCGCCACCACTTTCCCCTGCCTCAATTGATCAATGACCGCATCCATCTATCTAGCAACCTCCTCATCACCTGTAAAATAATGCGCAATTGCTGACCACATTGGATAACCACTCGAATCGCCAAGACTTGTGACCGCATGCGCCCCTATGATAGACGCCAACTTGAGTGCTTTCTCTAGACTCCAACCTTGCAAGAGTCCCGCGATCACGCCGGCATTAAACCCATCTCCCGCACCGACTGTATCGACTACTTTGTCAACCGGCAATGCCGCAATATGCATCTCGCTCCCAGCGTGAAAGGCAGTGGCCCCATGTTCACCTTGTTTCAGAATTACACCCTCACCTCTAAATCCATAACTCTGCAATACTTCCGTGATATCCTTCACATCATCAAGAGATAACAGCAATTGGGCCTCCGAGTCACCGATAAAAAACCAGTCGACATACGGAATTACTTCTTTAAGCAAATCAAGCCAAACTTCAGGATCTGCCAGCTTCAATCGCACATTGATATCAAATGAAATGGAGATACCGCTTTCATGTGCGGCCAATAAAATATCCTGAGCTTGTTGATGTGTTTCCCGCGATAGCATCCAGGTGATACCCGTACTATGCATCCACGAAAACTTGCGTCCTTGCAAGTCAGTTACACATCGGTCAATATTCCACATGCCCTGCCCCATCGGCGTTTCGGACCGATAATAGAATACATGTGGATTCGTCTGAAGTCCTGATTGAAATTTGAACAACACACCGGTTACTTCACTACCAACCCGTTCCACTCTACTCACGTCCACACCTTCAGCACGAAGTTCCCGAATCAGTAAATCACCGAACGGATCGGCCCCAAGCGCTGCAGCGTAAGCTACCGGAATCCCCAATCGCCCCAAAGCAATCGCTGTATTGAGTTCCGCACCGGCACAATCAGCTGTGAATGTTCGTTTCAAAAATAGACTTTCATTGCCCTCATGTGCCAAGGAAATTAACGGCTCCCCAAATGTTAAAACTGATACATTATCATTATCAAGATAATTCACAACTTCCCCCCTTTCACGAAAAATCCATTTTTTATCAAAATAACTTAAAGAGTCACGTAGAATCTATATAAACTAACATGATTATAAGGTTTTTATATACATAGGTCAATTTATAAATGTGTTAATTTTAACACGTTGTCCTATTTGAGAATACACGCTAGCAACCCCAAGTTACCGATTACACCAGATATGCGGCAACGTGAAAGGAATGTCGAAAATGACAAAAAAAAAGCCATAAAAAATCCATTTTACACTATTAACCAATCGTGCAACCGAACAACAACCCAACGAGCAAAGCAACGGGGCCCCTTGGAGCTTATATGATCATTGGTGAAGTAATTTTTGCAACAACTCTCTGTTAAGAAACTTGAAACTGTTCCACTAGCTCATTCAGTTCATTCGTCAGTTGACTGGTCACTTGCCCCCCCGAAGCGATCGTCTCCATAACAGCAGTCATTTCTTTACTGGACGCAGCTACACTTTGAGCGTGAGCGGCTGTATTTTCGATGATTTTCTCCACATCTAATATAAGATTAAGCATTCCACCGGAAATCTCCACTTCTTCCGCCGTTACTTGATCAATCTGTCTGATGTCTTCTACTGTTGACCGCACAGTGGTGTCGATTGATGTCAATGCCGCGCCTGCTGAAGTCGCTTGTTCCACCCCTTCTTCCACGGCCCTGAGGGTCTCCCTTGTCATATCAACGCTAGAAGCAATTACCTGGGATACATGGGACAACACCGAATTAACTCTGGTCGACTCGGCATGAGCCTGTTCTGCTAACTTTCGAACTTCATCAGCAACAACTGCGAATCCCTTACCCTGATCACCTGCGCGCGCCGCTTCAATCGAGGCGTTAAGGGCCAGCAGATTGGTCTGTTCGGCAATCTCCCGTATCGTTTCAGCCATTGCACTGATTTCCAGAGTATATCGATGCATTTCATTCATTTTGGCTTCTGTCGCCTTTGCTCGCTCCTGAATAGATTGAATGCTTAAAACCGTACTGTTTACTGTTTGCCTTCCCGTTTCTGCCGCTTGCACCGTAAGTTGTGCTCTATCAGTAGCCAAGATGACTTGATCACGGGCAAATTGAATGAGTGAGGATAGTTTCTGTAATACACTGGTTACCTGCAGAGTCTTTTCTTGCCCAATCCGCGACTCTTCATTTAGATATTGCATCTGATTGGCCACCTCAATGAGCGCCGCCGTTGTCTCTTGCGATGAAGCTGCTGTTTCCTTGGCCACACTACTCACTTCTCCTGAATTTCGCAAAAGCTTTTTGACCATTTTTTGCAAGGATTGAACCATTTCGTTCACGCTTATTACCAAATCCCCAAGCTCATCATTCGTCATTTTACGTAAAGTATTAATGCGAAGATCATGATCTCCCAATTTCCGCATTGCCACTTGCACCTGTTTAACTGCGCTAATAATTTGTCTCGAAATGACCCATGCGATTAATATGCTGAGCACCACCGCAATGATGATGGCAGTGATCATGACAATTTGGGAAACGGCATTCTCTGCGGCTAATTGACGGATCAAATTCTTTTCGTCTACTTGAAGATAGTTGGTGTACCCTTGTAGCGGGGTCATAACCTGTGCAAAGGAAATATTATTATATTCAGCTGCCGTTTGACTCTTTTGATTGCTATTTAATTGAAAGAATACTTGTTGAGCATCATTGAGATAGTTTAATAATTGCGAATGAAACTCATTCACTCGTTTCGTATTGGCCGTGTCGTTAACGGGAGTCGCTTTTATCAACGCCGAATATTCATTTGTAACATTTTTAACATCGTTTTGATATAAAAGATCTACCGAAGGATTGCCACCAGAAAGAACATATCTGGCACCGTCATCGTCTACTGTGCGCACTGCATAGTCCAACGTCTGCAAAGTATGAAGTCTTGATTCATTGTTTAATACCCGTGATAAAATATATTTACTATTATTTTGAAGCCCAAATACAACACACCCAGCAATAACAACCAACACAATTACCAATCCAAAACTGAATATAAACTTTATACGCAAGCTTGTTTTCACTTTATAGTTGTACATAAAATACCTTCTTTCCTATTATAAGGTATTCATTTATATTGAATCCTAATAATTTATAGTTTTCTTTGAAAATTAACTTGAATAACAGGATAATAATATCATAATTATATGTTATTTTCACATATTTTATAAAACTATTTTATGAGGTCGACAGCTATAATGTCGTCCTAAAACTTTGCAAAGTTCATCAGCTAATGTTGATCGTGCGGATATTTCATGCATGAGCCTTTCAAAAAGATTTTTGCAAGTGTTATTTCTTCAGTCGTGATAATCGTTAAAAAAATAATGTCAAGGACTTCCTGAGTAGTCCCCAACATTAATTTGCTATAAAGTCTGGTATTTAATACACATTAAAGCGTTAATCGAAAGGGAACTGTGATAACTCTCACAGATTTGTTGAAAATCAACCAGGCCAACAACCATCCTGCTGTCTTGCTATGGAGCAATGACTGCCACCAACGCCTCGTCAGAAATTGGGGAATGACAATGGTTAGGTCTGACGAATCATATTGACTTAATTCATATTCAACAAATCGTTGCAACCGCTTTGCCACTGATCGATATTGGGAACTGATCACCACCAATCGTATATCAGAACCCAGTAACTCCCATTCCTTTTCGATTTTTTGCATTGCCTTCTTCATTCCCTCTTCTGTATCCGCCGTTACCACGTGAACTGCAATCACGTTGTTGAAGTGGCTGATCGCATGCTGTAATGCCGCAACGGAGGCCTTGTTAACCGATGCTATTGGAACAATGGTCAATCCTGGGGCGTACTTGTGAAACGGTACTGTAAAATCATATTTAAGGTCTCTTTTCGTCTGATCATAATGATGTTTGATCTTAGTAAACATCACTACCATGAGAGGAACCGCAATTAGTACTAACCACGCCCCGTCAAAAAATCGCGTGACTCCAAACATCATACACGCTGCTGCCGTCAATGTAAGTCCAATCAAACTTCCAATGGCAGTGAGCATCCAGTGTCGTCCGCGTTCGCGAAAAACTCGAACCACCATTCCCAATTGAGACACTGTAAACGTATAGAATACGGACACCCCATAGAGCGCAATTAAGCGACCAATCTTGGCATCAAATGCAAATGTCAGTAACATTGATATAAATGTCAAAAAGACAATGCCATTACTGTACACCAGACGGTCGCCTTTTCTTAAAATCCAACGTGGCATAAAACCATCGCGCGCCATTGAGGACCATAAAGCCGGACAACCAGTAAAGGCGGTATTCGCCGCAATAATCAATATCGCCATGGTTGAAAAAGAAACCACCAAGCTGATAATGTATCCAAGTCCGTGCAGACCAAATATTATCATTGATTCTTGTTGGATCAGTGGCACATCCGGGTTATATTGCAAACCGTGCATTAGTGCCAGACCCGAGACAATAAAGAACAAAAGACTAAGAGTACCCACCAACGTCAACAATAATCGCTGTGCCCGTTTGACAGAAGGTTCCCGGAAGATTGGAACCGAGTTTGATACCGCTTCAATCCCTGTTAATGCACTACAACCATTGGCAAACATACGCAGAAAAAGGAACAAAGACATTCCGCTCACTGCTTGCATGCCACTGATACTGGGAAAATGAACATTACCAGGATGAGAGAACACATTAATGACGCCAACGACACCAAGGGAAATAATGCTAAAAATAAATAAGTAAGCAAATGGAATGAATGCCTTTGCCGATTCGCTAGTGCCACGCAGATTGATCAACATGATGAAAAGTGTAAGTAAGACATTGAACAAAAGCTTATGATACATGACATATGGAATAAAGGGGGCAATGGCATCCACCCCAGAAGCTATTGAGACCGCTACTGTGAGCGTATAACCGATAATCAGCGTCGAAGCAGCCGACAATCCCCAAAAGCGACCAAGATCGTTCAGTCCAATAGAGTAAGCACCACCACCTATGGGGTAATGGCTAATAATGTTTCTATACGCAAGAAAAAGCAAGAGGGCAAGCCCTGCAACAATGAACGTTCCCACCAGCGAAAAGCCGAGGACATTGGCGACGTAAGCGGCGGACGCACCAGTGCCAATAATTGACGCCAAGATAAATTCCATCTGGTCTGTCGCATACGCCACACTTGACAAAGCATCTGGGGTTAAAATAGCCATCCCGCGGAAAATTCCAATTTTCACATGCTGACTTTCACGTGTTTTAAGGGGTCTACCAACAATTAACCGCTTTATGCCAAAAATCATAATCACTATATCCCCACTTCGATCATAAACGTGATCGTGTTAATTAGAATGTTCTTAATTGTCTAGACCATTCTCGATGAAGAGCCACTAAATGGTCTTCAATCATATCCTTGACAGGGTCTACCCCGTGCTGTTCCTCTTCATACCATTCTATAATGGAAGAAAGTCCCTGATGAAGTGACGTCGTTGCATGAAATTCGGGAACGGCCCGATGGAACTTACTACTGTCAAAGACGCCCGGGTATTTCTTTTCATCATTGATATGACTGAAAAGCTCAGATTTTGCCACCATCAAAAATTCGGTGGGAATATGCACAATATGAGGTTCAATCCCTAATATTCGTCCAAACTCAAGATATAAATCATCCCAGTTATGCAACTCTGAATTCGTCACATGATAAGCTTCTTTATACGTATTAGGATTACCCACGGAAGCGACAAATGCTCTTGCCATATCGTTTGCAAAAGTAAAATTCCACGAATTGGTTCCATCTCCAAATACGACAAGTGATTTCCCTTTACGAATGCGATCGACAATCCCATAATTTTGACGGAGAACACCAATATTTTCAGAACCAATGCCAAAAGTCAGTGAAGGCCTGAGAATAGTGACTGCCAATTGTTTCATTTCGATCTCCTTCTGCAAATACCTCTCCATTTCCGCTTTTTGAAAACCATACAAAAATGTCGGTTTATCCAATAACTTTTCACTTGCTTCTACCGCCGGTAAGCTGCGCAGTGGTCGTTCATATGCGGCCACACTGGAACAGAAGATCAACTGATTTGCTCGGCTCCCTACCACACGAATTGTCTCCTCAGCATCTTCTTTGCTAAAAGCGATCATATCAATAACCACATCAAATTTTCGATCCACGAACTGATTCCTAAACTGATCCAGATGATATCTGTCGCCAACGATTTGTTCTACGTCTCTCGATAAGAGTAAGCTGTTTTGTCCACGATTAAATACCGTGACTTCGTGTTGCAAATGCAATAATTGCTTCACGATCTCCCTGCTGATCACGCCAGTTCCGCCGATAACAAGTACTTTCATCACCAACTCACCCACCTAATGAACGACTAGATTCGGGAACCAAAGAGTCAAGCTCGGAATATAAGTGATTAACATCAACACGATGAACAGAACTCCTAAAAAAGGCAACATGGCCTTGGTGACTTTTTCAATGGAGATTTCACCAATAGAGGCCCCCACAAAGAGCGCACTGCCCACAGGAGGATGAACCAACCCGATACCGGTAGCTAACATCAAAATAATGCCAAATTGGACGGGATTCATTCCTAATTGTGTAACTATAGGCAGGAGGGTAGGAGTCGCAATGAGAATCAACGGCGCCATATCCATCACAATTCCCAGTAACAAAATCAAAAGATCAATAATCAGGAACAAAACATATTTGTTATGGGAGATCCCAAGCAATCCTTGCATCATTAACTGGGGGACTTGTAGATAGTTCAAAAACCAGGCAAACCCACTGGAAGCAGAGATCAGGAATAACACCGCCGACAGTTTTACAAACGTGTTGGTAAAAATCACATGAGCCTTGCGCAGTGGTATGTCACGGAATACGACAAATACAAGGATAAAGGCATAAACAACAGCAATTGACGCTGATTCATTAGCGGTGAAAATCCCGCCAAGGATACCCCCAAGAATGATAAACGCGGTCGTAAGACTCAAAAAACCGTTCCACAGAATCTTTGGCCATTCAGACTTTGGTATCGAAGTTCCTTTGGGATACTTGCGCACAACAGCAATGATGAAACTGAGAATCATTACAGCAATCATCAACACCACACCTGGCACAATCCCCGCAGCAAAAAGTGAAGTAATCGACACACCACCAGCTGCTAGTGCATAAAGAATAATGTTGTGGCTGGGCGGTACCAACACTCCTTGAATGGAAGAAGTAATCGTCACTGCGACAGAATAATCTTTGTCATATCCTTTTTTTCTCATCATTGGAATCATAATCGAACCAATTGATGAAGCGTCTGCAACGGATGATCCTGTGATTCCTCCAAAAAACATACTGGAAACGACATTGACAAGGGCCAACCCACCACTGAATTTCCCGACCAGCAAATTAGAAAGATCTATAATTCTTGCAGAAATCCCGCCTTCCCCCATGATTTCCCCCGCTAAAATGAAGAGCGGAATGGCCATAAGGGAAAAGGAGTTCAACCCATTTAGCATCTGCTGCCCTACCACCTGTAACGGAACTTGCAAATACCAACCGGTGGCAAAGGAGGATATCACTAGACTGAGGGCGACAGGGATTCGCAGGATAATCAGAACAATAAATGATACTAATAAAATTACCGTTGCAGTCGCCATCATGTTTTCAGTTCTTCCTTTCGACTAAAAAGGTTCACAAGCCCATAAATTACCGTAATAGCACCTGCGATCGGGATAACCAAATACTGAACCCCCTGAGGGAGACCTGTAATCGGCAGATAAGATGTCCATGTTAGTTGAACAAACGTATACCCCTCATAAATCATCAATATCCCAAATGCGATGACCAGTATATCAGTTGCTTTGATTAAAATGACCTGAACGATTTTCGGCATCATGTTAGCAAAGATCGTAAGTTTTAAGTGTGAATTTCTACGAAATCCAATTGTAATACTTAGGAATCCAAACCACATCATAAAGAGAAGCGTGATCTCCTGCGTCCAGGGTGGCGTATTTTGCAACACATAGCGCGTAAACACCTGCATGAACACAATCGCCACCATCACGGCCATCAGATACGCCCCAATCCATTCGACCAGATGATCAATGACGCGAACAAATTTGTCTATTATCCCCATATCCATCCCATCCCTGGAGGATGATCATTCTTCATCCCTGTTAAAATACGACCGAGTCGTTGTTGGTCAAAACAACACAACGACTCGGAATGAAAATCATGCCTATCTATTAAAAATTAGCATAATTACTTAGTTGTTTGAATTTCCTGAATTAATTGCTTGTACTGCTTGCCGTATTGTGTATACATCGGTTGTACGGCCTTGCGCCACAGCGCAATATTGACATGGGTAATCACATTGCCATTCGCTTTAATCGCTTTTAACGACTTTTGCACAAGCGCGTTCCAAGCTTTCCGCTCCACACCTTGCGAATAGACGGCTGCTTCTTTAATAATCTTTTGATCGGCAGGTGAAAGTGAATTCCAAGTCTTCAAGCTGGCCAAAAGTACTTCAGGATTTCTTGTGTGCTCATCTAAGGTGAGATACTTAGCCACTTTATAGTGATTGGTCGTGTAGTAACTGGGTAAGTTGTTTTCTGCGCCATCGATAACACCGCTTTGCAGAGCATTGTATACATCAGCATAAGCCATTGGCGTTGGCGAACCGCCTAAGTCTTTCACAAGACTAATAAACATCGCTGCTTGTTGCACACGAATGGTTAACCCTTTTAGGTCAGCTGGCACTTTTACAGGATGTTTGGAGTTATAGAAGTCGCGAGAACCTGAATCATAAAAAGTTAAGCCAACCATTTTCGCTGTTTTCAAATCAGAGAGAAGTTTATTACCAACTGGTCCATTCAACACTCTCCACATTTGCGATGAGCTATTGAACAAATATGGAAGGCCTAATACACCCATAGAAGTTGAATAAGATCCGAGAGGAGCGGAATTAATGCGTCCAAAGTTAATCGCACCCAGTTGAATTTCTTGAATTGCAGAGTTTTCATCACCAAGTTGAGCGTCAGGATATACCTTAATTTGGATTTTACCGTGAGTAAGCTGAGCCACTTTTGCTGCAAATGCATTGTCGCCGGTCACAGTCGGATAATTCGCCGGTTGATCGTCTGCCAACCGATAGACTACTGGGGCTGACACTCTGTGAACGTTTACATTGGCACTTGCTATTGTCATGCTTCCGCCCATTATCGCTAATGATGCCAAAACTCCGATGGCTGGTGTTGCGACTTTTTTACTCCAATTAACTGACAAGTTGACCCCTCCGATTTGTAATTCTATAGAATGACCATCTAGAAATTAAAGCAATCGCTTACCCGACAACCAACCTATCACCTCCACCCCTGATAAACCATCGAAATCACTGCTTACTAATTGATTGAAAGCGTATTCTATAGTTTCAATATAATATCCTCAAAATCACATGTCAACATAAAATTTATTCATATATTATGATAATATAATCGATTTTTTATCTATTTTTATGTTAATTCATTTGTGGTTTGAAATATGGCTTAATTGGATAGTCGTTTAATAGAGCTCAACTTTTTCAGGGCTATACTCTGCTTGAAGGCTTAAATTATAAGGGTTTTTTGCCGAATCAAAATGAATCCAGACAATGAAAAGTCACCTCTCGTTTAGTATTCTAGAGTGGTAAAATTTCAACTATACAGAAGGAAAGTGGTGCATCTGCGCTCATGATAATTTCAACAGTTTATGTGCTGATTGTGAATGATTCCACGTTTAGTCGCAATCGCAACAAGGCATTCGAACTGCTAGCACGCCTTTAGGATCATGCGGAACAGTGTTATTAAAATAAATTTCGCATATTGACGTAGGATTGTCGTATTATCATATATTTCTTCCTCTGATAGCAGCGGTGATCGATGCTTCGTATGTATTTTAGAAGCATCTTACGATCCGTTCGAGCCGAACTCGTCCCTGGGATTCCAATCACAGTAGTCAATGGCTCAGACCAGTAAACCTTAGGAGAACTATTTTTGAAATTATGTGATTAAATGGAAGAAAAGGCCAACCAACGACATGCAAAATTGGTTAATTCCTAGAATGGATAAATGGTTTAACCAGTTACATCAAGATCTAACTGCCTATTTCAGTGTGCGAAAATTGAATATAGGACAACCACATATTCCTAGACAATTTAAGGTTGCAGATTTTTCTTGAATTTTGTACATTATAATTAACATATAGATGTTAATTTAATTGATTTTAACGTTAGAAAAGGACGATGATCATGATAACCATGGCAGACGTAGCAAGAGAAGCAGGAGTTTCCATCATGACAGTGTCCCGGGTTGTGACTGGAAGCGGTTACGTTAAAGATGTCACACGCAAAAAAGTGTTGCGCGTAATGAAGGATCTAAACTACGAACCTAAGCGATTATCGACCTCCTCAATTAATGCGGAAACAACCACGCTCGTCTTAATTGTGCCAGACATCACCAACCCCTTCTTCACTTTTATCGCAAGAGGCATGGAAGATGTCGCGCGTAAAAATGGCTACCGCGTATTCATCGCCAACACCGACGAAAACTTACGCAAAGAATCTGAATACATTGATATGTGCTTATCGTTAAATGCTGATGGTGTGTTGATCGTGCCCGTAGGCGATCTTTCCAAAGAAAATCTTGGTATGTTGCAAAAGGCGAACATTCCGTTTGTGCTGGTAGATCGTCAAGTCAAAGATGTAGATGCCGATGTCGTGAAAGGTGACATAGACTCAGCCTCTTACATGCTAGTTAAACACTTGATTGACCTCGGCCACCATAGGATCGGCATCGTAACTGGGTCGCTCAGCTGCGATTCAAGCAGAGAGCGTTATAGTGGCTACGTGAAAGCACTTCAGGAATTTGATTACGTTTTCGATGAACAGTTAGTAGTCGAATCGGTGATGACTAGAAACGTAGATGTTCGTTTTATCGATAAACTATTGGCATTGGAAGAACCACCGACAGCCCTGTTTGTCGCCAATTTATTTCAGTATGCACATGTTTATAACGCACTAAAAGAAAGAAATCTCCGTATACCAGAGGATATGAGTATTGTTACCTTCGGGAACAGCGATACACTTGCAGCGGCAGATTCCATCGCTACCTGCGCTATTCAGCCCACCTACAACTTTGGTTCACTGGGAACGCAGCTACTGATTGAACGCATCGAAGGGAATCCTGATCGCACCCGAAAAATTATTTTAGAAGCCAATCTCCAATTTCGTGGGTCGACAGCGCCACCAAGCCCACAATATTTATAAAAGAGTCAAATATCAGGGTGCGCAATGCAAGACCTCATTGGGCATCCTCCATTACGGATGAATGGGGCAAAGTACAGTTTTATCTTGGAGCGCTATTTGACATCAGTTCGTTAGAGTATCTGCCTGGAACAGTTCTTGTGATTAGTTGAAGTTATAAAATATCGCGCACATGTCAATATAGGAATGGTGTCACCTAGCGAATGGGTATTACATACGGCATGTCAAATTCCGATTTCCGTAAACTTTTCCGGGAACAAATGATAAAAAGTGATTTTATTGATGATCGAGAAATATCCTAGAATATATGGGCATTTAGGCGAAGTGGATCGATCCTGAATTATTCTTACATTATATAGATTGTCCGATACCCCATTCCCTAAACTAGTTCGACCTTCCCTACTTCATACACAACATTTCCTGTGATTGTCTTCCCAATGAAGCATTTGTCACGAGCCACCAAGGCTGCATCTTGGTACTCTGCCAATTTTGCCTTATCAGCGCCAACGATTACTGGGAAGACCTGCAAACGCGCAAACTTTGCTTGAAAAGGGTATCCGGTCACTTCACCTTCAGCTCGAATTTTCACCTGTTCAACTGAAAGGCCTTCCTTTTTCAACACACCAAACAAAGTGCCGCTATAGCAACTGGCAACTGCTGAAATAAGCAATTCCTCGGGACTTGTTCCTGCTCCCTTGCCGCCCATTGATGTAGGAGCAGAGTAAGTTACCTGTTCACTCGCAAGCAGTACAGTACCTTCACCACCTCTACCGGTTCCCTCCCATTTCAACTCTGTAGAAAAGCGCAAATCTGCCACACTAATTCCCTCCTTGTTGATGGTTAACCTAAGAGCCATATATAAATCTTACTTAAAGAAACAAAATACGTACGTGACGAAAATCACTTAATTGAAAATATGAGCAAAATGCTATTCAATGATCATATATGAGACAGAAAGAATGGTTATCATGAGAACGAATCATTTACATTGGAGTACACTGTTGTCAAAACTTTCGGTTGCCGCATTGCCTAGCATCCGTTACTTTACAAAACCCTATCGACGCATTCTTTATTTTGCGCATGTATTTTTTCTTGTACTCACTGTGCTTTTTTTATTAGTAGCCGCCAATCAAGCAAAAAGCGTCTACCAACAAACACTGAGCTCACTTCAATCGAATGCTACCGATACTGGCTTTCGCGTCATCAATCAAATCAATTCACAAATCAGTCCACAATTTGATGATTTAGAATACTTAAATTCGATTTTAACTTCCAATTCCGCCAATCATATTCAACCCACTGATACTGTGAAGAGACTGTTGACCGATTTTCAACATGAACACAAAAGTATTTCGTCAATTTATATACTGGGATTATCGGGCCATTTGATCTGGTCCACTGCCAATCCATCAACACTTACTATCCCCAACTCCGGTAATTTTCTCCCGCTTCAAAACGATTCAGCTATGCTGATCAGTACCCCCATTAATGACCATCCTCTACATCAATGGATGATCTCCTTAAGAGTTAAAATATTGGATAATGATGATCATTTACTAGGGTACGTTGGATCCAACATTCCACTATCCCATTTCCAATCTATCACCACCCCCACGGATCTACATGCCATCCTCTGGGACCCTATTCAAAAACGCATGATTTCCACGTGGTCTGAAGGTAAATGGCTTCCTCCAATCCAAGACAATCCGTCATTGCCTCAGTCCATGACTTCAACTCAAAATGGAACGATGCTAACATTTAATAGGCTTCCTTGGAATTTGACCATGAGTTGGAATAGACAAGCTTTATCCCGTGGTTTTTGGAAAACAGAAGAAAGTCACATTCCCCCTGTACTAACCATCTTTGTGCTGATTGCCTTGATGGATTTTCTCACCCAACATTTTATACGACGAATGATGCGCCAGCGGTTCTATCAACAGGCCATTTTAAGTATTCAACAACAAGCGATTACCATTTCTTCGCCAGTGTTGCTATTCCAGTATGTCGTTGACACCTTATCCAGCGTCACTGATGCTACCCTCTTCTATATTGTCGAGGGAGAAATCGAATCCCTTTCCAAGATTGTCGCGATCAAGCCCAACAAACTCTTGTCGGGTAGCCCACTTACCGCACCTGCGATTACCACTACTTCTCAATTGCAAGATACACTTGCGACATCAAAAAATAAATCATTAAGACATATGACCTATCTATCTTTTCCTTTTCAAGGGGAGCCCGCGTCTCTTCATCTTGTCGTAGGGAGCGAAGAGCGCATGTACTTTTCACCACCCATTGCCAATTTACTAAAAGGGTTGGCCTATTCCATTGGGCGCATTCTCACCCAATGGGAAGAAACGAACCTTCGGGAAATCCTGCAAGATGCCTTTTTACAGGAATCCAGCATACGATTTCGCATGATTAATAACATTGGCATTGGCATTTTTCTCACGTCCCTCGACCGAACAATTCTGAGGGCCAACCGAAGAATTACTGAGATATTTGGGTATAAGGAAGAAGAACTAATTGGAGAGAACTGCCGGTTTATTTATGAAAATGACGCATCCTACGAACAATTCGGCTCATTTTATCAACAACTCACGGACTTTTCCAACGGGATTATTGAGGAGCAATACACCTTTCAAAAAAAAGACGGCACGTTGTTTACCGCTGAGGTATTCGGTGCCTTGCTTGACCCTGATGATCCATCAAAAGGGGTGATTTGGACATTTCAAGACATCACAGAGAAACTCGCGATGGAAGAAGCCATTCAGGAGAATCAAATGCGCCTACAAAGAGACCTAGAAGTGGCCGCCACCTTGCAACAGGCTTTTTTACCGCATCATATACCAAATACCAATAAGGTAAATATCGCTTGGAAATACATTCCTTCCGACTTTCTTGCTGGCGACATGCTCAATATCATTGCTTTAGATGATGATCACCTTGCATTTTATGTGCTGGATGTGATGGGGCACGGCGTACCAGCAGCGTTAAATGCCATCGCGATTAATTACTATCTTCGCCCCATGGAGAATGAACAAGAACTTGCCATCGCCCAACATCCAGGGAAATTACTCACGTTTATCAATGAACGATTTAGTGACTTCTTGATCACGGAGTCGTATTTTACCATTTTTTATGGCGTGCTCAACCTCACCACGTTGGAACTTTCTTACGCTAAAGGCGGACACCCCTCTCCCATTCTGGTTCATGAGGATGGGACAATCGACACGTTGGAAGAGGGAGACATGCCTCTTGGCATCACCAAGGGCACGACATTTTCCGCCTATACGTGGCAGATGATCCCTGGGGATAAACTCCTCGTCTTTTCAGATGGTCTAACAGAAGTATTTAATCAGGAAGGCGAAATGTTTTCTACCAAACGGGTAAGAGAAAAAATGGCCCATTATCGAGAACTTGGCATTCACGAGCTAACGGACCGACTGCTAGATGACATCACCAGTTTCACAGGCGTGCCGCAATGGAATGATGACGTTACCCTCGTGGGATTGGAAATGAAAAAATAATCCCGCAACTACAATGGCTTATAGGCTTTCAATTACGCAGTGCTTCCGTGTTTACTGCGCCAGGCGCTGCACTGTAGACAAACCCTAGGAAACAAGCCGTAGTGATAAGCCCGATCATGTAAACAGTCCTTTCCTGTGCTCGCGCATCCACTTGGCCACCTGCATGGCTCCTTGTTCCTGTGATTTTTCAAGTTCAACAACAATTGATTGATAATCAGTGTCACTGCGGTTTTGACTCATTTTTGCTACCGCTTGAATCGAAGTCATTTCCATTTCAAAACCAACGATTCCTTTTATTCCCATTTCTAGCAAGTTGGGATCAAGTGAATGCCAGAGTCGACCATTTTCACGGTGAGACTCGTAGTGAGTAAGCATGGTAGATAGTGCTGATTTCAGTTCGTCTTCATCAACGATACGAACTTTCCCATAGGCATGAACCGACAGGTAGTCCCATGTCGGAACCTCCTCTATCTTGTACCAGCTCGATGAAATATAAGCATGAGGCCCCTGAAAAACCAGTAAGACTTCGCGATCGTTCTCAAGCGTATGCTTTTGCAAATTGCCAAATGCGATATGTCCGGTCGCGTAAATTTTGTCATCCACTTCACGAATCTCAATCGGTAGGAGCGTGGCCAACGGACGCTTTTCATCCACCGTGATCAATAAGGCAAAAGGATTGGATTGCATCAATCTAACGGCTTCATCATGATCCATCTGATATTGCTTAGGAATGTACATCGCGCTCCCCCTTTCCGTTAAGAAAATAATAGTATATAATCTGTCATATAAAAAGGTACAATTTTATTCATATTTTCATGTCAGGGGAGTGGTAGGTTCAATAAACATAAAGTATCGTACTCGCAAAAAGCATCGAAGCGCTTTTAAAAAATTATAAATACATGAATTTTATTCCCACCCAATAAGTCTTTATTTCAACTTTGACGTTCACCTATATAAGCATAATTCACCTGATATTTCGATAATGCCTCTTCATCTAACTCAATACCCAATCCGGGAATTTCAGGAGCTTCCACATATCCGTCTTTCGAAATCATCAGCTTTTGTGACATAAGATAATCTCGGCGTTCAATCGACCATGCAGGAGGATCATAAGGAAATTCAATATAAGGGCATAAACTAATTCCCGCTGCAAGATGAAGATTGGCGAGAAAGCCTATCCCATTGCTCCAGGTATGCGGGCTAAACCAGGCTCCACTTGACTGCACAATTTCCGCAATCTTTTTTACTATAGTAATTCCACCTGATAATGCTACGTCAGGTTGGTAAACATCCAAAGCACCGACTTTGTTCATTTCCACAAAATCATGCCAGCGACGATTCATTTCTCCTCCAGCAATACGAACGCCTACCATTTCGCGTAATCGTGACATATTTTCAAAGTCATAATGAGGCAACGGTTCTTCTAACCAATACACGCCTAAATCCTCTAATTCCTTCGCAACTTGATAGGCCATTTTCAAGTCCCAAGAATCGCCAGTATCCCACGGCATTTTCCAACCTTGATTTGCGTCAACCATTATTTCCATTTTATTGCCAACTGCTTTTCTAACCGCTTCGACTACCTTTATATCGTCTCTTACGTTTTTGTGATGAAAACGAATTTTCATCGCCTTGAAACCTATTTGCATTAAATGTTCTGCACGATAAGCTCTTTCTTCAGGAGTGACCATCTCTCCCGTTGACGCATAAGCAAGCAGTTTGTCCTGTCTTCCACCCAAAAGTCGATAAATCGGCTGACTTGTAGCCTTCCCAATTAAATCCCACAATGCAAGGTCAAGAGGCCAACATCTGCCATAATGAAAATCAATGTTATCTAGGACTTGTGAATGGTACTCTATATCAAAAGGATTTTTACCAATAAATAAATGCTCATGTCCCTCAAAGCCAAACATGAGATCTCCTGATCCAACACCCGTTATCCCTTCGTCTGTGTGAACAAATACCAATGTTGCCGCAAATCCTGTTCTAGGCGAAGGATCCCATGCGGCCTTAAAAGGAGGATCAAGAGGTAAAAGGTATTGCTTTATCTCAATTCCGCTGATTTTCATTTCATTTCCCCCTTGGGTTGTTCACTAATTTTCATCACCTGATGTGTAAGCGAGCTGATCTAATGCCTCATGAAGGGGG
The DNA here is from genome assembly GCA_021828865.1 of Bacillota bacterium. Classification (GTDB taxonomy): domain Bacteria; phylum Bacillota; class Bacilli; order Alicyclobacillales; family SLC66; genus JAJZCL01. The sequence goes on along the minus strand of JAJZCW010000012.1, from coordinate 26,997 downwards.
ATGGAACGTTGCTCAGCTAGCTTCATGACATTTGTTACTTTCTCATACCCATACTTATTCGCTAATTTTGTTATTTTAGGAACCAGACTGTTTGCATGACTTTGTGATGTGCCTTCCACCACTTCCATTCTCTCGATCGCATATTCAGAGAACAGTTTGATTGACCGACTCAACAAGTGAATCTGATCAAGCACTAAAATACTTGCAAATTCCTCAAATACATTCAGATCAGGTTCGCCATGAGTTTGGCATGATTCCACAGCACTCGTTAACGCGATAACCATCATTGCACTTTGTATCATCATTTCAGGAATAACGGGATTCACTTTTCCTGGAAAAAAGGAGGACCCAGCTTGCGTCTTCGGCAATTTCAGTTCCCCTATACCTGCCTCAGGACCTGAAGATAAAAATCTTAAATTTTGGCTTATTTTTATGAAAACCTGAGATAAATTGGACATTGTCTGAGAGAGTTCTACCAATTCATCGATATTTTGAGCTGCATCATATAAATTGGGAGAATGGGTCACTTCCATGCCGAACAGTTCTGTTAAAAATGTAAGAACAACTCTTCGGTATTCATCTGATGCTCCATCACCTGAGCCAATCACCGTTCCTCCTAAGTTTACCTTCAAAAAATTCCTGCGAATGTTATGGATGGAGTCGATTCTTCTTTTCAACACTTCTACGATGCCAGAAAGCCGATCTCCCCAACTGACAGCCATCGCATCCATCATGCAGGTCCTTGCGATGGTTTCTGTATGCTGGTAAATGGTACTTTTTGATTCGAATGCGCTCTTACACTCTATGACACTTTTTAATAAATCATCAAGCTCTTCAAAAATCGTCATTCTCATCGCAGTGTGACATACATCCGCAGTAGATTGTGAACGGTTGATTTCAGCCGTAGGATAAGAAAGGTCGAGTCCCTCACGCATTAACAAGGAAGCCAAAACCTCATTAATGTTCATATTGATTCCGATGCCGCCACCGCCATGACATACATCCACCGGAAACTGTTGCTTATCAAAATTTTGCCAGGCCAAGTCACATGCGTGAATAATTGCATTGGCAATATCACTAGGGATAATACCGGATGCTTCATTCGCTTTTGCGGCAGCCTTTTTAACTGTGAGCAAATGCTTCACGTAAGTCGGATAATCGCCTAATGTTTTGCCGGAAAAAGACATAGTCTGTACGCATTTCTGAGTCTCTTCACCGTACAGAACCTCCATGACGATCCCTCAATTCCTAAAAATTAACCCAAATTGATTTCAGTTTTGTATAGGATTCTAAAGAATGAATGGCATACTCTTTACCCCAACCGCTTTGCTTAAATCCACCAAAGGGAGCGGCAAAGTCATAAAACCCATATTTATTAATAAAAATCATTCCTGCCTCCAACTTTGAAGCAACTCGGTGAGCCCTGCTGATATCTTTTGTCCAAAGGCCCGCAGCCAGCCCATACGTAGTGTCATTTGCCATGCGAATGGCATCCTCTTCTTCAGTAAAGGGTATGACCGGTAAAACAGGACCAAATATCTCATCTTGGGCAATTTTCATTTTATTGTCCACATCTGCAAAAATCGTCGGTCTCACAAAATAACCATTGGCATTGGAACCACTGGTATCTCTTTTACCACCTGCGACCAATTTTGCCCCTTCATCAATTCCGTATCCGATATACCTCATGATCTTATCCATTTGTGCCTGGGAACTTTGAGGACCTTGATTAGTTATCGGATCAAACGGATCCCCCAATACGTATGAATTGGCTAAATCCGCCAAACCTGAAACCACTCTGTCATAATGGGAGCGATGAACAAATAACCTTGTCGGCGCAGAGCATTTTTCTCCTTTTTGGGTAAATAATCCATAAAATGAACGCTCAATCGCAAAATTCAGGTTAGGTACATCATCAAAGATAATATTCGGGCTTTTTCCGCCAAGTTCAAGGGATAGCATTTTCAAGTTGGAATCAGCAGAGCTGTGTACAAGTTTCTTCCCAACGGCAGTGCTGCCTGTAAAAGCCAACTTATCGATTTGCATATGGTTAGATAAAAATCCTCCCACATCTCCTCCACCAAGGACTAGGTTAATCACGCCTTGAGGAATATCGACTTCTTCATGGAGAATCTCGAAAAGACGAATCGCGGAAAATGAAGTGATTTCTGATGGCTTAAGGATGACGGTATTTCCCATTGATAAAGCAGGACCCATTTTCCATGCTGCCATCAAAATAGGATAATTCCAAGGAACAATAAGTCCACAAACACCGACTGGTTCCCTGACAGTGTAATTAAGTGCCAAACCTTCTACGGGAGAGGTCTCCCCATAAAATTTATCTGTCCAACCTGCGTAATAGTCAAATATATCAGCAGTCTCAATTAAATCGTCATTCCATGATTCAGAGTATAATTTTCCATTATCTAAGCTTTCCAACGTCGATAATTCCGCTTGATGCCGTCGTATCGCATCTGCAATTTGGTGAAGAACCCGCGCTCTGTCCTTTCTACTCATAGTGCGCCACGGGCCACTCGGATCAAACGCTTTACGAGCTGAAACAACAGCTTTATCTACATCTTCAGAAGACGCTTTAAAAAAAGTACCTAATTTTTCCCCTGTCGCAGGGTTGATGGATTCTATGGTTTGCCCATCGGAACTTGCAATAAATTCTCCATTAATATAAATCCCCTTTGAGTTTTGTAACCAACTATATGCCCATTCAAGTTTTGCAGCTTCCAATGAAAAAACCTCCTGTAATTATCTGAATAAATAGCCACCATTTAATGACTGTAATTCTGTCCGAGTAATAAATGCATTAGGATCTAATTGATGAATCATCGCCAACATCATATTGATTTTTTTTCTTCGGACAACTACGAACAAAACATCTTGCATATTATCTCTGCCTTGTCCCGTCCAAGAAGTGACACCTACTCCTTCATTTCTTAGAATCGGTGCAAGACTAGGAACCTTAGTCACAATATGAAAGGCAACGTATCCAATCGCCAAACGATTTTCTACCCAACTTCCTATTAGAGTTCCTAATGCATAACCTGCAGCATAGGCAATTAGTCTTGTGAAATCGGAAAGTTTTGTTACTACCAGCGTCAACGCTGTGACATAGAGCATCTGTTCAAACAATGCGGTGATGGAAGCGACAAATTTATAACCCTTCACCAAGATGATCCATCTTGTAGTCATAATGGTCACATAAATGATTTCTAAAAAAAATATAAGTAAAGCAAATAACAATACTTCCACCCCCGAATAAAAACAGGAACGGTAAAAAGCAACAGAAAGCGGGGATGTTGAATCCCCGCCTAATCATGATTTACTTCTTCAGTAAGCCTTTGCTAATCAAGAAGTTTTTCGCTACTACACTTGCGCTCTTGTGCAGAACATCGACTGAATAATTCAGTTGCTGCATTTGCTCATTAGAAATCTTACCTGCCAGTTTATTCAAAATTGACGGAATTTTGGGGTAGGCTTTGATAATGTCTTCCCTTACAATGGGTGCAGCAAAATATGGTGGATAGAAGTTTTTGTTATCCTTTAGAACCACCATGTGATATTTCACCAGATCTCCATCTGTTGAGAAAACATCGATGACCTGAACATCCCCTTTAGCCACCGCTTCATACTTCAATCCTACGTTAATCTGGCTGGTAGACTTAAAATGAAGGCCATAATCATTCACCAAACCAGGATATCCGTCAGGTCTGCTGAAAAATTCAGGCTCAGCTCCAAATACCAATTGATTGGCAACTTTAGAAAGGTCAGAAATAGTGGTGACATGGTCTTTTTTCGCTAATGCTTGTGGCATTGCAATCGCATAGGTGTCATTAAATCCGATTGGTTTTAACCAATCTACCTTAAATTTTACAGGATATTCTTTTTTTACATAATTGTAAACTGCATTAGGATTATGCATCACTGGTTGCTTCAGAATATCAATCAGGCCTGTGCCAGTGTACTCGCAGTACATATCAATCTGGCCAGACAACAGTGCATTCCAAGGAACCATAGTACCGCCAAGGTCTTGTTTATTAATCACTTGCACGCCTGGCAAATTCGCTTTCAACAGATCATACATCATGTCGCCGATTAAGATGTTTTCTGTAAAACTTTTTGACCCTACAATGATGGGAGGTTTGCTACTAGCAAAAGCATGACCATTTTGTGAAAAACCAGCGAGAATCATGGCGGCACCCATTGATGCAGCTAAAGTCCAAAGCAGAGGTTTCTTGTTCACATTTAACATCTCCCTTTTTGGTGTGTGATTTTACTTTGCTTTTGTCAACGCTTGGCCAGGCGCCTTTCCAAAAGTCCAATGAGTAATTCAACTAAAATAGCAAGAATCGCAGCCGGAACCGCCCCCTCAAGCATAATTTGGTTATCGAGCATTTGTAATCCTCGATAAATAAAAAGCCCCAAACCTCCAGATCCCACAAATACACCAATCGTAGCAATACCAATGGAAGTCACCAATGACACACGAAAGCCCGCCAAAATCATTGGAAATGTCAACGGTAATTCTACTCGACGCAACACCTGCCTTTTTGTCATTCCCATGCCTCTTCCCACGTCAATCAACATGGGGTCCACTGCACTTAACCCTTCATAGGTGTTCTGTAAAACTGGCATAATTCCGTATAACGCAAGCGCTACAATGAGCGTGTTGTTTCCCAAACCAAAAACAAGCAATAGTAGAGCCAACATGGCAATACTGGGGAAGGTTTGAATTAATTCAGCAATTGTTAAAAAGACAGTGAGAATCCTCGCGTGATTTCTTCCAAGAACAGCAACGATAAACCCTATCAACCCGCCAGCAAACGTTCCGATTAGCGACAAATACAGATGAACAAATGAAGCAGATAAAATATCTGAAAAGGTAACGGTCATGCTTATGCCCTCCTTAATCCAATCGGCGTCACGTAACGACGAATAAGGGTGAAAATCATGCTTGCAATGAACGCCATCAATGCAGTGGGCACTGCTCCAGTAATGATAAGATCATTGTTATAATTATCAATTCCTGCAAATATCAAGTCACCGAAGCCGCCAGCCCCAATTAGCGAGGCCATCGTTGCCCAACTCACCAAATAAATCGTTGACAAACGTATTCCAGCAACAATCAAAGGCGCAGCTAATCGCAGTTCAACAAAGATAAGACGTTGAAATGAGGTCATACCCATGCCTTTTGCAACATCGATCAACGTGGGATCGACCGACCTCAGTCCCGTATAGGTATTGCGAAGCATCGGCAAGAGCGAATAAAGAAATAAGACGATTAATGCCGGTGTGGCTCCGATTCCTAATATCGGCAATATAATTGCGAAAAAAGCAAGACTTGGGATGGTTTGTAGAATGGAAACTGCGGTGATCACCCATGTAGCGAGACGCGTGTGCTTTGACAAATAAATTCCCAAAGGGATAGATACAATCGCACCGCAAACTAATGAAATGCCAACAAGATAAATCTGCTGCCACATAGCTTGAATAATTTGGCTATTATAGGTACTCCATAAATAACCAATATAGTTCATGATTCATTCCCTCCGACTAATCGAGCTACTGCATTCATCAGCGAAAGGGAGGTAATCACGCCCACCAATTTATTGCCATCATCCACCACAGGTAGCGTATTCACATCTTTGAAAATAGATAAAATATTTTGAACAGAATCGTAAACTCTTATTGGCTGCAGAACTTTATCCGCTGTGATCTGATTCGCCTTGACGTTTTCTTTGCTTATCGTCCCAATAAAACGATGATCAGAATCCACCAGGTAAAAATCATCTGAACCATCAATGCTCAAAATGATTCGGTCATCATGCGATTCGTAGGGGTGAAAGTCAACACTTGCCAGATCAAGCGCTTTCAAAGAAAGGTTAGAAGTTTCAAATTGATAGTTTTTCTTGATAAACGAAGCCACAAATTCATTTACAGGGTTCTTGACAATTTCTTGCGGTGAACCTAATTGAACCAATTGGCCAGTTTGGAATATGGCTATTCGATCTCCTAAACGTATCGCCTCGTCGATGTCATGTGTCACGAAAATAATCGTTTTCTGGAGACGTGCTTGTAGTTTCTTTAATTCAATTTGCAATACCTCACGGCTAATAGGATCAAGGGCTCCGAAAGGCTCATCCATTAAAATAATGGGAGGATCTGCAGCTAAAGAACGTAAAACTCCAATACGCTGTTGTTGTCCCCCCGACAGTTGCCTTGGATATCGATGGGCAAACTCTTCAAAATCCATATTAACCATCGCAAGCAACTCACGAACTCTCTCATCCCGCTTATCTTTTGGCCATTTCAACAACCTCGGAACGACTTCAATATTGTCCTTGACAGTCATATGGGGGAATAATCCTGTTTGCTGAACGGTATAACCTATTCCTCTACGTAGTTCCTCTTCTTTAAATTTTTCTATATCTCGTCCATCGATCTGTATCTTTCCATGTGTAGGTTCTTCCAGACGGTTGATCATCCTTAACGTCGTCGTTTTCCCACAACCGGAAGGCCCGATTAGAACGAGAAGTTCCCCGGTGTGCACCTCTAAATTCAAATTCTCAACAGCGGGTTTCTTCCCTTGATAAACCTTTGTCACTTCCGAAAAAGTTACTGTCATCACTCTTCACTTCCTATCGTTAAGTTTCAGATTAGAACTGAAGTACAGCTCGGACTGCAGCACCATCTTTCACAAGATCCATAGCATGCTGTGCATCATCAAGTCTTAACCGGTGAGAAATCAATTTATCAAGCGGTAACCTGCCACGCATGAATAAGTCTAAAATCAATGGAAAATCCCGTCTAGGCGAAGCGGATCCATAAAGACTGCCGAGAATTCTCCGTTCCATCCGTGGAATAGATAATGCGGGAATTGGTACTACAGCATCTTGAGCAGGAATACCAATCACCACTGCCGCTCCTCGCTTACGAGTCGATAAATAAGCGCTAAGTGTGACATTAGGTGCCCCTACGGCATCAAAAGCATAATCGACCCCACCGTTTGATAAGCGAAGGATTTCTGCAGCAGTTTCTTCGGGAGTGCCAGTCGATTGAACCGCATCAGTTGCCCCCATGTGAAGCGCAGTTTCTAATTTATCAGCTCTTGTATCTACCACAATAATTTGGGACGCACCGACTGCAATGGCGCCTAGTACAGCACTCAATCCCACTCCTCCACACCCGAAAACTGCAATTCGGTCACCGGGGCGAACTTGGGCAGTATTCCATACAGCTCCTACACCAGTAGTCACTGCACATCCCACCAAGGAAGCGATTTCAAGGGGAACATCTTGATTTATCACTACACATGAACGATCAGGCACAACCACTTTTTCTGCAAAAGATGAAACCATCGAATAGTGGAAAATTTCTTCTCCATCAAGTCGAAAACGAGAAGTTCCATCGAGTAATCCTCCAGCAAACATTCCATTCCACGCATTGGAACAAAGGTGAGGAAGGCCACGATTACATTCATCACATTCACCACAATCAGGATTCCAAGATAGAACTACGTGATCTCCTGGTTTTACATTCGTAACCCCAGGGCCAACTTGCTCTACCACACCGGCCCCTTCATGTCCCAATATGGCAGGTAACTTCGTCGGACTCTTGCCCGTTGCAGACGACAGATCACTATGACAAACACCGCTTGCACTTAACTTCACAAGCACCTCATGCTCTCCAGGAGGTAAAAGTTCAACTTCTTTGATCTCAAGTGGTTTATTTTCTTCGTAAAGAACCGCTGCCCGAACCTTCATGATACTCTCTCCTTCAGCAATCTTGCACTGGGGACTATCTTCGTCTTGGCCCCATTCCCCTCGCACAAAGAAAACATTGATTAAAATCTATTATGTTCGTATAATGAACATGTATTTCACTATGCGAATATAATAATGCGAATTCAGATATTATGTCAATGATATTTCAGAAAATTTTTTTTACTCACTTTTCGTGATAAAATAAATTAAAGGAGATGTTACTGCTAGATGGTGAACAAGATAGAAATTGATCAAAAAGCTGATGGATTGGTGCAAACGTTAGATAAAGCTCTAATTTTATTAAAATATATCGCGAAAGCAAATGATCCTGTTTCACTGACAGATATCATCAATGAAACTCATCTAAACAGGACAACTGCATGGAGATTATTATATACTTTGGAATATCATGGATTCATAGAGCGAGAACAATTAACAAAAGGATATCGACTTGGTTTTTGGGCTACCAAATTAAGCTTGGGAACCTCCCGAAATGACTGGTTGGTTAGGCAAGCCCGGCCAAGTCTTGAGCGATTGGCGCAGGTATCTCAGGAAACAGTCATGTTAAGTGTCGCTTATAATTACGGTGTGGTAGCCATTGATCAAATCGACCCACCGCACCACGTACGATTGGTTGATTACGTCAATATGGTTTTACCACTTCATTGCACTTCAAATGGAAAATTATTATTAGCATCTCTTTCAGAGATTGAACTAAATAACTTCCTTAAACATCCCATGGAAAAAAGAACGGCATGGACAAATTCAGACCCAGAAATATTAAAATTAGAAATTGAGAAAATTAAACATCGTGGTTTTGCCACTTCATATCTTGAATTCGATGAAAGTGAAAATGGGCTTTCCGCGCCAGTACACGATGTCCATGGCAATACGATCGCGTTTGTCAGCTTGTCCGGCCCGTCATTTCGACTACCTAAAGATTTGATCGATTCATTTGCGCCGCTTGTCATTGAAATTGCCAATGAGATTACCAATAAAATCAACGATTAGCACAAACAGATTGAAAAGAATTATAAATTCCAAACATCCGCGTTGGTGGAGGAAATTGCCATTGCCCCGGCACCAAGCGCCGCTACTACATCTTCTTTTGCACAAATCAAACCACCAGTAATGATGGGAATCCTAATTTTATCTTTTGTCCAGGTTATCAATTTCGGCCAACCTGGTAGTATTTGCAGGGCATCAGGCTCAGATAGGCTCACTTGCTTCTCAATGTTATCAAAAGAAAACGAATCAATGATAAATAGTCTGTGTATCGTGTAGAATCCATGTGCTTTTGCTGCCTTAATCATACCGGCTTTGGAACTGAGTACACCGTCCGCTTGTGTATCCCTTTTCAATAGTTCTATGACAATCTCCTTACTCGAGAATCCGTCAATGAGATCAATATTGACGAACACCATCTTATCCCGGCTTTTTAACTGTTGTACGATATCCACTATATTTAGAACGTTTCCATAAAGTACAAACACAATTTTACAATCACATTTGAGTACGGACGCAAGTCCTGTTTGGTCTTTGATCGCCGCAATAATAGGATTTTCCTCAAACATAGTCATTAAACGATTGCCCATAGCGCCTCCTGAGAAGAGCTTTACTCATCTCGCTATCCGAATATAGGATAAGAAAGTTTCAAAACTTCATCAGTATATGATGTGATGTTTTGGTAGAGTTCTTGATTCATTCTTTTATATAATGCTACATTGCTGGGAATCGGCATAAAGTAGTCTCTGACCTTTACCATCTTACTAATTGCAGTCTCAAAGTCTTCATAAAATCCTAATGCCACCGCTACGCAAATTGCTGCTCCCAAACTGGCAGACCCGTTCACGAGATTTCTATACGTAGGAAGCTCAAAAACATCGGCAACAATTTGCATCATTAAGCGACTGTTTGATCCCCCTCCTGATACAATAATGTTTTCAAGTTCAATATTCAATTCTTGACACATCTGATCGATGTGATTTTTCATCGTTAACGCAATAGCTTCTAAAATTGATCGAAACATATGTTCCCTTGAGTGGCGGCCATCAAATCCAAGCATGACACCTTTTCGATATGGTTTGTCCGTTGGCGCCAACCAGTCTAAAATGGTGATGAGTCCTTCACTACCCGCGGGAACCTTTTCCGCTTTTTCACTAAGGTATTCTTCTGGTGTCATTCCCACTGCATTTGCCTTTAATAAGATCTCATCTCCAAACAACTCTTTGATCCAATTCACAGTCCACATTCCTCTTCGTATCCCATAACTTTCAAACAAATAGCGATGGGGAATTGAGGCCATGTTGCTAAAGCTTGAAACAGTGTCTTTTACGTTGGCATACCCGTTAACCATTCCACCAATATAAGTACCAAGGGATATTAAAGCCGAATGATCGCGAGCAAGTCCGGCACCAAGGGCTTCCACCGCCTTATCATTCGCAGTGGCAACAACAGGAATCCCAGCGGGAATTCCTAACGCTTCTGCTGCTTCTTTCGTCACATAACCAGAAATTTCACCTGGCATTTGCAGATCAAATAACATTTCCCTTGGAATATTGTATTTTTTTAATACCTCCTGGTCCTCACTCCATTGCCATCGGTCCTTATCTATTGGCCATTCCCCTTCATAATTGGCTGCTGTATCACGATATTCGCCTGTCAATCGAAAGGTAATGTAACCTGATGTCGTCGTCACGTATTTTACGGATGAGTCTTTATGTTCATAGGGCCTTGCCAAACGCGCATCCATCCAACTCATAACGGGAGAGGCTAATGAGCCATCTCCCTTTAATAACACTCTACAACACCGAATCGTACATAGTCCCAGTCCGATAATGTCTTCCTTATTTCCTGAAAATTTGCTCATGGCCTTATGACTCGCTGCTTTAATGCTATCCCATAAGTCATCATCAGGATGCTCCACCACTCCAAGAGTTTCCAAGTGCATTGGCCTTAAGTCCTCTTTTGCTTCACATATTACATTCCCTTCCAGGTCAAAGATAACAATTTTTGAACTGGTAGAACCGTTGTCAACCCCAATAATGTACTTGTTCTTCATCGTAAATGCCCATCCTTACCCTTGCTACTTCTTGATAGGAATAATAGTACCAGCATTCATGATCCCATTAGGATCAAACGCCTTTTTCAATGTTTCTAAAATATAGTAAGAACTCCCGTACTCCTCTTGAATCCATGGAGCCCTATGTTTACCTACACCATGATGATGACACATAGAACCACCCGCATTTAGAGTCTCTTCAACAATAATTTTCTTGATTGGCAGGTGATATTTGGAAATTTCTTCTTCAGGTTTGCAATTAACATCATAATAATACACAAAATACAAATTAGTGCCGTTTAGGTAGCTGTGGGAAGAATGCGCGCCAACCATGGTGATATCCGGGATTTCCTTGCGAATCCGTTCGATGCACACTTGGTAAATATCGATAATTTTACCCCAATTAGATGATACTTCAGTCGTATTACCCACATTTTTCGTTTCTAAAATCTCCACTTTTTCTTCTTCGATTTTTTTAGGATCCCAATTTAAGTCATCAAACCATTCTTTGATGTAGTGATCCTCCACTTTTTTGCATTCATCATATCTACTTACAATCTCTTCAATTGCTTTCGCGGTCGCTTCAGTAATCCCTTTAGGCCCTTCTGCCATAAATATCAGGACACATTTGTCCTTTGCAAAATGAGAAAAGTGATAAGCACCATCTTCCACATCGTACAGTCGTGCAACTGATGGTTTATATCCATTAACCATTACTTCGCGAAGAATTTCAAAGCCTGTTTTCATATGATCCAATGTAAACCCTAGAAAAACATTATTGTCTGGCATAAATTTAAATATTTTCACTGTTACTTCAGTGATGTAGCAAAGAGCACCTTCATTCCCAATGACAACATGTCTTATATCTGGCCCAGCGGCCCTTCTAGGCACGTTTTTAATCTTTGCGATTTCTCCGTTTGGAAAAACCGCTTCAACACCTACTACCATATCTTCTATACCGCCGTATAAAGTGGAAAATTGCCCTATACTCCTTGTTGCAACCAGTCCGCCCATTTGAGCCAGTGGCTTTGATTGCGGTGAATGCCCGGTCGTATATCCCTGCTCTCTTAATAGATCGTCTAATACTTGAAGCGAGACACCGCATTGACAGGTTGCCTGCATATTATACGTATCGATTTTTACAATATTATTCATTTTAGACCCGTCAATGATAATCGTGTTTTCAACAGCAGTTTCCAAGCCCCCTTCTGTTGCCGAATGGCCAGTTCTCGGTACCACATTGATGTGATTATCGTTTGCAAACTGCAAAATCTCCGATACCTCTTGAGCACTTTTCACATAAACCAGAGCAGAAGGAATTGGTTGCGTGTAAATGTGATGATATCCTTCATACTTTCTAAAACGATCAAAACTGCTGTCTTTTAATACTTGTTCATCTGTGATGACTCGCTGATTGCCGACAATTTGAATTAACTTTTCAACGATTTGATTCCGTTCTATTTTCATGAATACACTCTCCTCATTTTTACTAAAATTCTTATCTTACCAAATATCCGCCATCAACAACGATCATTTGACCATTAACATAGTCGGAAGCTTTGCTTGCTAGAAAAACAACAGTACCCATTAAATCTTGCGTCTCACCCCAACGGTTTGCTGGTATATGATCCAGCACTCTTTGGTTGGCTACTGGATCATTTCTCGTTTTAGCAGTTAATGCGGTTGCATAATACCCTGGCGCTATGCCATTCACTTGAATGTTAAATTGAGCAAGTTCATCGCAATAAGCTCTTGTGAATCCCAACATTCCGTGTTTGGTAGCAGCATATGCAGGAGACCATTGCCCACCCAGATAAGAAAACAAAGAGCCAATATTAATGATTTTCCCACTTCGTTGAGGGATCATTTTTTTAGCCGCTTCATGACTTAATTCGAAAGCGGCAGTTAAATTAATACTGAACATCTTATCCCATTGGCTACGGCCAAACTTAAGTACGTCAGGTTCATTAATAGATATTCCGGCGCTGTTTACCAAAATATCAACAGACCCAAAAGTGTCTACGCAGTTTTGGATGATTTTTGCAGGTTCCCCTTCTGTAGTGATATCCGTTTTCATAAACGCCATTTTTACGCCTTCATTTTCAATCATCGATTGAGTAGTACCATCATCCTCCATTAAACTGGGAATAAACACATTAGCCCCGGCTTTTGCTAATGCTAATGAAAAGGTTTGTCCCAAACCAGTATTACCACCTGTGACAATCGCGTTTTTCCCTTTCAGCGAAAAAAAATCCATAGTGAATTCTTGAATATTAATGATACACACCTTCTTTTCGACTTAAAATTTAACTTTGAATTTAAAAAAAATGAGAGAAAAGCAAAATCCAATTAAGGAAATTACTTTTCTCTCGTCACTAGTAATTTATTCAACAATATATCCAACTCACAGGATTGTCAATCCCGTTAGAAGGTTTCATTAAAATAGATTAAATTCCTTAATTATCCTAAATATTTCTAGGCTTTAACGGATAAACGCATGTCTGTATTGGATTAAGATATGGATCTTTTGGAAAATATTGTTGCTAAAATGCCCATTTTAGAAAAAAGCGTTAAATACTTCTTATGTTGCACTACCCCCCACCCCGAATAATAGACGGTATTTTTTCAAAATTAATTACTCACGAATGATGGCACAAGATGAACTCTCTATGTGCATGATTTTTAGCGATAAACCTCAAATTTCATGCACATTACACTTTAATTCGACAAATGAAGGAAAAGGTTTATTAAACAAAAGGGATTTCAGATTATTCATTAAGCACTAAGTACTTAGGTACACCAATAAATAATTCGAAAAGTAATCTCTTTTGCTTTTACCTCTATTCCCCACAATTGCGATGGAACGATTATTTCTCATCCGTTATCGTCTCTATCCCTATTAACGACACATCATCGTTCCATTTACTCAAACCTGAGAATTCCCTCAGATGATCAAGCAGTTTCTTTATCACTTGTTGAATCGTATGGTCCTTATTCTGCATCATCACATCCATTACACGTTGAACGGAGTACATCTCGTTTTGCTCATTCATCATTTCCGTCAGGCCATCTGAATAAATCAATAATTTGTCGTCGGGTAGTAGTGACACTTGATAGTTTTGATAATGGATATCCACCATAATTCCAAGTGGAATTTCTCCTTGATCCAAAAATTCCGCCTCGCCATTGTTGTGCAACAACAATGGCGAGGGGTGGCCTCCTTTGGCATAGGTTAAAAGATTCATTGAGAGGTTAAGAATACCATAAAACATAGTGAAGTATGATTCTGTCAAATAATAATCACTAAATTTTGTATTTAATTCGGTGAGTAATTTGCCCGGATTCAACGCATAGTTCTCTGCACTATTAGTTCCTGATGATCGAATAAAATAGTTAATGGCAAATGCATTCAACGCTGCCGATACTCCGTGACCCATGACATCCAAAATATAAAATGCTAGGTGAGAATCATCAATCATCATCACATTGATCATATCCCCCGCTAAATAATTGGATGGAATATATTCCCAAGTTACATGGATCCCTTTGATGGTAGGCAAGTGTTGAGGTAAAAAAGCTCCTTGTAAGTGTGAAGCAAGTTCCAATTCATGCTTCATTTTTTCATGATGCTCATTTACTTCTCTCTCTAAAGCAAGTTTATCTGATATATCTTGGATCGTTCCAATCACACCCTGTAAGGGTTCATCAGGATCTAACCAAGCCCCCGTCACATCCGCCACGAATAATGTCCCGTCTTTTTTTTGAAAGATCTGTTGCAAGTTAACCATTCCCTTTTTACTCTCTTCCAATTGATGATAAAATTTCCCAAATTGCAAAAATTGTTCTTCAGAATCAAATAAAATACGAGTGCTTTCCCCAATAACTTCCTCTTCTTCATAACCAAATAATTCTGTGATTCTGTGATTCACATTTAAAATCGCTCGATCTGGGCTAATAATAAAAACGCCAATAGCCATATGATTGATCAAATTAAGACGCATTCTCGCTTCTCTCATCCAATTCTCTAAGTGTCGATGACGTTCTGTGACATCAACTGTTGTCCATAGAATGGAGAAATGAATCGTATCTCCATGCAAAAGTTTCCCTTCAATATCTATGTATCTTTGTCTGCCATCAGGGTTACGTACAATGATGTCATTTAAGAATCCCTGCCCCTGTTCCACTACGGTATGGGAGAGCTCAGTCATACGCTGGTGCTCAAATTCATTGGGATATACCTTTACAGTTGGCATGCCAATAACTTCACCCGGTTGGTCAAACCCCATTAACTCTGCAAATCGTTGGTTCGCTTCTGTGATCACCCGTTCCGGATACTGGACCACATTAATACCGGCGAGCGTATTATCAAGCAACAATGATTTCTGCTGACTCAGTATGAGAATCTCTTGTTCACGTTGGTGACGTTCCGTCACATCTAGATGTGTCCAGATCATGCGCTCAACGCCGTCGCCGAGATCCAGTCTCTGTCCGGATAGATCCACATATATCAAAGTATCATCATAGCGCCTGCGCAAAATATCCGTAAATTTGACTGCTCCAGTTTGCAACTGTCCAGCAATAGACTCCCCAACTTGACGAAAAGACTCTTCATCTGGATGAATGATACGGATAGAGTGATTTAGCAAATCATCTTCCATCGGTATTTTATAAATTTCTAACATCGTGTGGTTGACCTGTTCCACAATCCGCTCCGGATAGCGAACGACCACCACGCCGGCGTCCAGATTGTTCAGCAACAAATTATTCAGATGACTGGACTTTCTTTCTTGCATCATCAAATCAAGTCTGTCTAGACCAAACCCTAAATCCTGAGCCAATTTGTTTAGAATATTTTGCAAATCATTATCAAATACTTCTTCCTCAGCGTGATAAACAATAAAAATCCCCCATACTTTCCCTCTTCGAAAAATAGGTAGTGCAGCACTGCTTCGCAGCATAAATTTCGATGCGTGTTCAATCCAGTACTCTAAATCAGGAATGTTATGTGTCCAGTCGAAAAATACGGGCTCCTGCGTACGCCAGGCCTTCCCTGCTGGACCGTTTCCCTCAGGAACTTCTGCCCTGTTCGAAACTCGAGTTCCTTGCAAATACTCTGTCGCCCCATAAACCGCATGATAGTAAAACCACCCTTCATCATCCGGTTGACCGATCCATGCCAAACTCAAGTTGGCATTGTTGACAGCAAGTTCACAAATAAATTGGAAAAGATGATGTTCATCATTTGCCTGATTAATGGCTTCATTGGCACGCGAAAGTAACGCAAGGAATTCCCGACTCCGTTGCAAAGACTGTTCCAATCGATGACGTTCCGTTACATCCACAAACGTCCAGACTAACCGCACCCCGTTTATTGCTACACTTCCAGAATTGCCATGCAGGTCGATCCACACAATTGACCCGTTCATTTTACGAAACGGGACATCGCGCATCTCGCCAGAACCATTCTGCAGCACATTTTCTGCCAACCCTGCTACTTGCTCATATGCCAATTGGTTGACATAAAACTCTCGTGTGGGTTTGTTTACTAGGTCCGCTTCAGATTGCGCACCAAAGATATCCACCATCCGATGGTTAACTTCTTCAAAGACCCGTTCCGGATATTTAACGATACTAATCCCTGCTGAAGCTCCACTTACCAGTGTCTGGTTCACAGCGAGTAATTCGTGATTTTTTCGTGATAGATCAAGACGGGTTAACCCCAAAGAAATACTTTCAGCTAATTCTTTAAGTAAATTTTGCAGCTCTTCATTTAGCTCGGTTATTTCTTGATAAGTGATGACCAGAACCGCCCAGATTTCAGGACCCCGCCAAATTGGTAAGGAGGATGCACGTTTTAACTCATAATGAGTGATAAGATTGCGCCATGGTGCCCATAACGGGTCCTTCTCTATGTCAAGATTAAACATTGGCTGTCCTGTACGCCAGGTCAATCCTGCCATCCCTTTCCCTTCTGGCACATCTGCTCTCACGGAGAACCGCACCTCATTCAAGAAACCTGTTTCACCGGCGCTGGCGAGAACCTGAAACCATCCTTCAACATTTGGACACATAATCCAGGTAGTCAAACAACCGCAATAATGAGATGTTAAGTCACAAATTTGTTCCAATATGGAAAGTTCGTTATTTTCATCATTTGTTACTCCCCTTACAAGCGAAAGCAAATGATGAAAATCCTTGCTAATGCGCAGTTCCTCTTCCAATCGGGATTGGATCTGTATTCGTTCTTGCAATGCCTGATTGGCTAGCTCAATCTTTCGTGTTGCAAACATGCTATTCATAGCATTGGAAATCTGATAGGCACACATATTGATCAAGCGTGCATCTTCTATCAACGTAATCTCATCTTTTATAAAAGCGGAATTTTTACCAAGCACAATTGCCCCCTTATTTCCATCCATTGAGGTGATTGGCCAAATACCAACATAAGCAAGTGGCAAAGACGCTATACTAGAAAATAGAAGGCTATCTGATAATTTTAACCAAATTCTTATTGGTATTACAAAGTCTTCCAATCCCTCGAATAATAGCAAGTCTTCCAAGTGTGGATAATTAGCAAAATATCCCCAGGGATGGTAAGCCTGAACTGGTTGTGATGACCCATCATTACCCAAACGCTTTTGATAAAGAAAAAAACCAGTATCCGCCAATTCAAACTCACAAATTAACTCGCGAGCAGCAAGCATAATTTCATTACCACGCGAATATTGAAACCACTTTGTGGTTTTTTCAAGTAAAGCTTGATCATCAGTTGAATGCACTTTATTGGCCACCCGCTATTAGGTAGAGTAGTGAAGTTGAATCAAAAATTATTTATATAAATTATTATAAAATAACTTGCTTTTGTTTCCAATATAATTGCAAATTCCAATGAAGGAGAAAATCCAACAATCCAGACGTTAGTGGATGGCAAGGTTTATCCCAACGCTATCTAAGGTGGTAATGATTCTAGCAATGAAAATTTATACAATAATACCATGATCCAGATCAAAAGGGGTTTTCTTGTTGAGAGTAGTTAGGCTTCACCACTTTGTTATCGTAATGTCGATGAAAAATGTGTGTGGTCGACGGAGAAACTGGGGAAATCAACCAAGTCCAGTCTCCCGTAAGTTCACGCCCCACGTCCATTTCAGTCTGCTCAAACCGTCCAAACTGCTTGGCAGCAGTATGATGATCAACGATAGTTACGCCACTTTTCTTAAATGACTGTAAGACAGCAATGTTTAGTTCGATGAGAGCCCTGTCTCTCCATAATGACGCGTCCGATTTAGTGTCGAGTCCTATTAGTGACGCCACCTTCGGCAACATGTTGTAGCGAGTGACATCTGCAAAGTTACGAGCCCCGATTTCCGTTTCCATATACCAGCCATTAAATGGGGCTGCCGAAAATCGAAGTCCCCCTATTTCTAACGCCATATCTGCAATCATGGGAACGGTGTACCACTTAAGCCCTAACTCTTCAAATTGGGGATAATATGGGTGATGGATATCAACTTCCAAAATCAATTCATCAGGAATGGAAAAGCAAACTGGTTGCTCACTATTGATTTGAACGACTAGTGGCAGAACATCAAACGGCGTCCGTTTGCCGCTCCAGCCCAATTCTTCACAGACACGCGTAAACGCAACCGAATGCGGATCGCCGATAATACCCCGCTTGGTCTCATAACCGGCATAACGGATAAGTTGATGGTTCCAAATACGCATCCTTGGATTAAACACGGTAATTGTAGGTCGTATCTTTCCTTCGTTCGTAGCAAACTCAATATGACGATAAAGAGCTTTTACCATCTCACTGGCCTTTGTCAGATGTCTCTCATCAAAAACGTTTAGTGACTTCCAAAACAATCTCCCAATACAGCGATTGCTATTTCTCCATGCCATTCTCGCACCATGTTCCAATTCTTCGTATGTAAGCTCGTACGTAGCTTTTTGCATCAAGCTTTCTTTGATTACGGCTAATCTGTCTTGAGTTTCCTCAACACTCTTTTCAAGTTCACGGTAACATTTCAAGATGAATTCTCGTGCTTCATCATATTTTTGCATTACAAATTGCTCCTTCATTTAATTCGGTGCGTCGTGTTTCCTCCCGATTAGTATACTCCTCATAAATTGACTTGTTTAAAGTGTCCAAACAAAGATTAACCTTTCTGTCATATCTCACGAGGAAAATTTATTGCGAGAATCACTATCTTATCGCCCTTAATTTCGAAATATAACTTAACCCCATGAACAACCATCTGTAATATACCTCTATACTGACCGCTTTCCTCAGTATAGAATCATCCAATAATGTTGTTTTTTAAGATATTCTCTGTATTCAAGATGAACTGAAAAATAAAATCAAATGTCTCTTCCGAAGTAAAGCGCGGGATGGAAAAATTAAGCAATTTAGTTTCGGTCATTATCCGTTGTCGACTCAATTACTCGCAAAAATACAGTAGTTCATATTATGGAAATAAATGAGTAAAGATAGGCGCACTGTATACTCCGGGCTGGGTAGCTCAGGCACCTTGCGGTGCCCTCGCCCCCTCAGAACTGCACGTAACAGTTTCCCGTTATGCAGCTCAAGCCATTCTACAGTTGTGTTCTTCATCTCGGGTTGCTCGGCTACGCAGTTGTACCACTTGACCGTTGACAATTCTCTCTTGGTGGGAGAGATATTGTTCCGGATTGTCGGGCAGGGTATCGTATCCATAAACCTGATGGTACCGATCATAGCACCATCGATGAGTCACGCGAACATTTTCAATCGTGTACTGTCCACCTAACCTCTCGGGTATCATCCGAACAAATTGAACGTTGTTTTCGCCATTTGTTTGCCATCGACGAAGATGTTCTGCGGATATTTTACAACCACATAGAGGACATCTACCGTTCGTCCTGCGTACCACGCTCTTCTGGAAGCCGTTCATGCGTTTGAGCATCAGTTGTTCTCGGCGGTTTTCAAAGTACTCATCATCACTCGGGCGGTGTGGTGAGCGATGCCCTTGTATCTTGATGTGGCGTATAATTCGAATATCGGCCATGGTGGCCAGTGTTTGGTGTCTGTCTGAGAACACCCAATGTCTATTTCCGCGCTGGGGAAAGTATCGTCTGTGTATCCATTTAGCGCTTTTGTGTGGATGTCTTCTCCTTGCCCACTTCAGCAGCATCTGGTTGATTCTGTGATCGCAGTAGGAGAAGGCCTTTTTGCTCACCTGTGAGCTATAATAGTTGCCCCAACCTCGAATGATTGGATTGAGTAGTCGAATGACCTTCGAGGTTTTTACCGATTTGTTTGAGTCCAGAACACCCTTTATTTTTCGCAGTACCGCGAGCTTACTGTCCTTGGATGGTTTGATAAGCAACTGACCATCGTATTTTCGGACATGAAACCCAAGGAAATTGAACCCGTCATCAATATGAGTAATACGGGTTTTCTCCACGCTGAGTTCAACACCCACGTTCTCTGCAAGCCATTCGGATATGACTGGTACAAACTGCTCTGCCTGCTCTTTTGTTTTGCACGTGACAACAAAGTCATCGGCGTAAGACACGATGTTGATGCCTGGATTTGCGCGGCTATTTCCAAACCCCATTTTCCAGGCTTTTAGTCGGAGTTCTTCTTCCATGCCATGCAAAGCGATGACCGCCAAAAGCGGCGAAAGTAGTCCGCCCTGAGGTGTTCCTCGTGTGCTGGGCATTAGACCTATTTCCGGATCGACGACTGAAGCCTTAAGCATCCGCCGAACAGACACACGATCCTCCGGAGCCAGCTTGACTAGAAGTTTGTCGTGGTCGACGTTGTCAAAAAAGGCTTTAATGTCACCTTCAATGATCCATTGAGCTGAATTTCGCTTACATAGGATTTGAAAAACCTGACTGATGGCATCCCACGTCGAGCGATTCGGACGAAAACCGTACGTATTTGGGGAAAACTGCATGTCCCACTCCGGTTCCATGGCCATTTTGTGGATGGCCTGACACACACGGTCGTGCGTAGTAGGAATTCCTAAGGGCCTGAGTTTCCCATTCTTCTTTTTGATGTACACGCGTCGGACTGGAAGTGGCCTGCTTCGCAGGTTGATAATTTCGGCTAATTCTTTCCGCTCGCTTGGCGTTGTGTAGGTTTTCCCATCTACTCCGGCAGTGTGTCGTCCTTGATTCTCTTGTGTCACGTGTCGAATGGCCAGAAGTTTTACATGGTGGCTGGTTCGGATGAGCCACTTGAAATGGCGGATGACTTTTCGATTGTTCTGCTCGACTGCGTGAGCCAGTTGTCTCTGCAACCTGAGGACGTGGCGCTCGATTCTCTTCCAGTCCGCCCCGTGATCGACGGCTTCCTGTTCGCTGATATCGGCTGTTTGAGCTTCTACCCATGCGCGCATGATTTCGTCCTGACGGGATTTCCGGTGATTCTTGCGAAGGTAGACTGTTGACTCGTCTTTTTCGACGGCTTCTCGGTTCATAACAGTCCACTCCTTTTCGTCTCATGCTGTAGGATTCCTAGCTGAATGACCTCGGGCAAGTCTGCACGCTTTCGCGTCAGGGTATCCAGGCATCTCTGCCGCCCATATCCGTCTTATTACAAGACAGCCTTCGCTTTTTGCCCATTCCTCTACCCCCTGGGGAGTTCGGCGTCACTTGCGCTCCGCTTACTGCCCATGAACGGACAGACCCCATGGGGCTTACCTTGTTCCATCGATAACCCAGCTCTGAAGTGTTTAGGTGCCCCGACTCCCGCGGTAGCGCTTGGAACTGCGAATCGCCAAAACGGGAGTGGCGATTCCGGCTACTTGCCTTTTTGGCTCAAGCGTATCAGGGTGTTTCGCTTGTCTTGCGTGACGCGGTTTATATGGGGTTCACTGGTGTTCACCATGCACTTCTCAACCTAGCTCCGGCCAGAATTCACCCTATCTGACTTGGCTACATTGTCCCGTGAGCTATCGCAAGACCGCGTTTCCACAGTCCCACGTCAAGGTAGGTTCGCGTCCGCAGTTCTGGACGGGCCGATTCGCACCGCATGATTACCGACGACTTTCAAGTCGCAACCCATTAACACAATAAGGACTCATACGCTATTAGTCGCATGAGTTCCCACCAGTTCACTTTTCCATGACAGCAAAATAATTCCCTTCACTGTCTGCGAAATTAAATACCTTTCGGAATCCCATGTTGACAATTTCCCCGACAGTAACGTTCTTATTGGATAACTCTTGATGGAATTGGTCTAGATTTTCTGAGAAAAAGAGCAAAGAAGGGGTGCCAAGGGTTAGTTCTGGTTGCATTTTAGATATTAATTCCTTGTTGTGAAGCACAATGCTTGTTTCTGCCTCTTTAGTAGGGGCGATTTCAATCCACCTCATCCCTTGGCCGTTATCTTCTGTAGCGATGACGGCAAACCCCACTTTTTCCGTCCAAAAATTCAACGCTTCGTCTTGATTATTTACATACAACATAATTTGACCAACCTTGTTTATCATCAACGTCACACCATTTCTAATTATTTTTTCGACGACAATGATCTTATCCAATTTAGTCCTAAAATTATGGTTAATTTAACCACTTGCGGGATGGCCTTAGCTCGATTAGTCACTTGTCAACTTTTCGCACAAAGTCCACAGTCTATTGCCCGCTCCATCTTCAAATTGGGTGTGAATCGCTATGATCCGCTTCTTCTCATCGAAGAACATACCATTTGCGTACTCTATTTCCTGCGCAGACGCCAGATAAACCCCGATCCCGCATTCTGCTTTGAAAAATGCATTTACGAGAGGTGTAGCGACCCTCAAATACCAAGGCGCATTTCTCCCGAGATTAGATTTCACTCTCCCAGGATGAAATGCGTTGGAGGTCACTCCCGTACCTTCCAACCGGTTTGCCAATTCGAAAGCAAATAACGTCCTGGCGAACAGCGACTGGCTGATTGCTCGCATCGCGCTATACTGGTACTCCATTTGAATATCATCGAAGTTAATGACGGGATTTTTCAAAAATCTAGGGTGACCAGACACAGTGATGACGCGTGCAGGTCCGCTTTCTTGGAGGATGTCGAGCAACCGGTTAGTCAGCAAATAGTGACTAAGCACATTGACCGCGAACATTCGGTCAATTCCCTCAGCCGTCAATTCCTTCTTGAAATAGACTGCACCACTAGCATTAATCAGCACATGCAATTGATCGTACTTCCGTTTGTAGATATTGGCGACTTCCTGGATCGATGACTGTAGAGAAAGGTCCGCCGCGAACCAATCTACCCTGCTATTTCCTGTGGCTTCCGAAATCTCCTTTACTGCAGCCTGTCCACGATCCGCGCTTCTGCTTATGATCACGACCTTGGCGCCAAGTCTAGCGAGTCCCGTTGCGATGGCTTTTCCTACTCCGGATGTGCCCCCTGAAATTAAAAATACTCTATTTGCCATATCCTCGCGTGTGTCGTTCATCGCTTCTACCCGTTGTATACAGCAGCAAAAACTTTTGCGAAGTCAATAAGTTTGACTTTCCCCAAGTGGTAATCCGTGGCGCGTAAACTGGCGTAAAATTCATCAGGATTCTCACCGGAGCGTCTCATTTGGGCAAAGCGGTAAGCGGTATCTTCGTGAAAACCTAATTTTATCATATTTTCAACGAGGGCCTCGAATGGTATTTGTTGATATTTGGCTTCAATCCCATTATCCGAAAGAACTTTGAGCCAGTCGTTGGCTGATGCCCAGTCACTAACGACGAATTTCGCAGTGTTGCCCGAAGGAGTACGATTAATCAGAGCATAAGCAACGTCCGCAATATCAATGGGGCTGACCCAACCATGCGCAATATTAGGCGGAACTGGACTAAAGATGGTTTGCATCGTTTTGAGGCTGGGCATGTCAGCAAAAAGATTGCTATAAAAGCCGACAGGACGAATATGAGCGACGTTCACCCCTTCAAGTGAGTTAAGCGCGTCTTCAGCAAAATGATAGATGTAAAGAATGCCAGCGTTAGGGTTGTCGGCACCGATTGAGCTGAGGTTGACGACGTTTTTCACCCCCGAATGTTGCACAGCGGTCTTATAGTGTTCAGAGAGTTCGATGGCACTCTGCCACATGTCGACGCCAGAGGTTGGATTTACGCCTGAAATCATGAGGTAAATCACATCACTACCTGTGAAAGTCCGAGTAAGGAAGTCGACGTCTTGGTTTGAACCGACTGCGGGTTTGGCACCAAGCGCTTCGATATCTGTGATGCGATCACTAGAACTGGTGATGACCGTGACATCGTGTCCGTCAGCAATGAGGCGCGGAAGGTAGTGACGATTAATATTGCCAAGAGAACCGAGTACTGTTATTTTCATTGTGTATTCTCCTTCTTTTTGATAAAATAGTGTCACAAACTGACATCTGAAATCATTTTATACTTACAGGATTTTTATTGTCAAGAAAAAATGTCGCAAACTGACACTTTGGTTTTTCTGCTATTAATTGCATAAATAGGACTGATGAAAATGAAAAGCAAAGAAAAATTACAGGCAGCAGCCGCCAAATTATTTATAGAAAAGGGCTTTGAAAATACGACTGTACAGGAGATTGCGAGTCTTGCGGGTGTGACGGAACGAACCTTTTTCCGGCAATTCAAGGACAAGTCGGACGTCCTTTTTGACACGAACAATGATCTGGGGCAGAGAGTCGCGGCATATATCACGAGCAATTTTGACGTAGAGAAAAAACCGCTTAAGCTTGCGGTGGAAAGTTTTGTGTCGATTTCCGAGTTTTTTGACAACTCGCGAGAGAGAGTGCTAGCGCGGAATCAAATTATTCAAAGTAATCCTGATCTGCAGGAACGAGAATTATTGAAGGGGCAAGTGCTCATCACTTCGATCTCAAACTCATTATCTCCCCAATATGATGGTGATCTGTCGGAACTCACTGCGCGATTTGCGGTTGAAATTTTTCATATGGCATATACTAAATGGATTAAAAACGCTGAGAAAAGCCTTGCGGAGCAGTTGCTCACCGTTTATGAGTTGTATGAAAACTTGTTTTGTTGCTTGGAGTGAAACACCGCTCTATTTGAGCCCCCGATAGCGTCATAAGGCTGTGTGTAATTCTGTACTTTATTATCCCTACTCAGTTTATAAGTTTACATGTTACTGATGATAGGGACCCGATAACACAAGATGCCGCCGTCACCCAGTACGAGTTAATCGAGATGGTTGAAACAAGTACTTCATATCACACAGTTGTGTTATTGGAGAAGGGGAGAATTTAGTCGTGATCGTGTAGTAAAAAAAATTAAACTATCAAAGAATTTCAAAAGACACCCCCCCCCACCCCCCCAAAAAAAAAAAAAAGGGGAAATCCTCGATACATCAAGGATTTCCCCGCTCCAGCCAAGCTGGAACTTACATCATGTCCATGCCGCCCATTCCGCCGCCTGGCAGAGGTGCTTTATCTTTCTCAGGTTTATCTGCAATCACTGCTTCAGTGGTCAGGAACATCGCTGCCACAGAGGCTGCGTTTTGCAGCGCAGAACGAGTCACTTTCGCTGCGTCTACAATACCTTCTGCAAACATGTCGACCCATTCTTCGGATGCTGCATTATAGCCAATACCCACTTTTTCCTTCTTCAAGCGTTCCACGACAATGGCGCCTTCAAGGCCTGCATTATCAGCAATTTGCCTGACAGGCGCTTCGAGTGCACGACGAACGATACTGACGCCGGTCGCTTCATCGCCTTGGAGACTAAGGTTATCAAGCGCACTAATCACATTGACGAGCGCCGTACCGCCACCTGCGACGAGGCCTTCTTCCACCGCAGCACGGGTGGTGTTCAGCGCGTCTTCGATGCGAAGTTTCTTCTCTTTGAGTTCGGTTTCTGTAGCTGCACCGACTTTGATCACGGCTACGCCGCCAGAGAGTTTCGCCAAGCGCTCTTGCAATTTTTCACGATCAAAATCAGAAGTGGTTTCTTCCAATTGGACTTTGATTTGGTGAATGCGAGCGTCAATTTCTTCTTTGCTGCCGTATCCATCAACGATGATCGTATTTTCTTTCGAAATACGGGCTTGACGCGCACGGCCCAATTGATCGATGGTCGTGCCTTTCAGATCAAGGCCAAGTTCTTCGCTGATCACTTGACCACCGGACAAAATCGCGATGTCTTGCAGCATGGCCTTGCGGCGATCGCCAAATCCTGGAGCTTTTACGCCAACTGCCGTAAAGGTTCCACGCAGTTTGTTGACTACGAGTGTAGCCAGCGCTTCACCTTCAATGTCTTCGGAGATGATGAGTAGCGGACGGCTAGATTGAACCACGCGCTCGAGCACTGGGAGAATTTCTTGGATGTT
The DNA here is from genome assembly GCA_021828865.1 of Bacillota bacterium. Lineage (GTDB taxonomy): Bacteria > Bacillota > Bacilli > Alicyclobacillales > SLC66 > JAJZCL01. The sequence continues at coordinate 839 of JAJZCW010000012.1, read as the reverse complement.
GCCAACTTTTTTATCCGTAATCAAAATGTAAGGCTCATCAAGTACCGCTTCCATTTTATCCGAATCGGTGACCATGTAAGGGGAAATATAGCCACGATCGAATTGCATCCCTTCCACTACCTCTAGTTCGGTAGTGAAACCTTTTGACTCTTCGACGGTGATGACGCCGTCCTTGCCGACTTTATCCATCGCGTCCGCGATCAGTGACCCAATCAATGGATCTCCCGCAGAAACAGAAGCTGCTTGCGCAATACCGCGGCCTTCGACAGGCTTCGAAATGCGTTTGATTTCTTCGACTGCCGCTTCCACTGCTTTCTCAATCCCTCTACGAAGAAGCATCGGATTGGCACCGGAAGTGACGTTTTTCAATCCTTCGCGGATCATCGCTTGAGCCAATACGGTAGCGGTGGTGGTACCATCGCCTGCGACATCGTTGGTTTTGGTTGCCACTTCTTTGACGAGTTGTGCACCCATATTTTCAAACGCATCTTCCAGTTCAATTTCCTTTGCAATAGTTACACCGTCATTTGTGATGAGCGGAGAACCAAATTTTTTCTCAAGCACCACGTTACGTCCGCGTGGTCCAAGTGTCACTTTTACAGCGTCAGCCAGCGTATCCACACCGCGCAGCATGGCACGGCGTGCTTCTTCGCTGAATTTAATCTCCTTTGCCATCGGTTCAAACCCTCCTTGTCGTTATCCCGTTACCTAGACCGCTCCGTTTACTTATGTAAGATAAAACTTCGCGGAAAAATTAATCATGTCACCAATTCCTGATTAAGCTTCCACCACGCCAAGAATATCGGCTTCACGTACAATCAGCAATTCTTCATCATTGT
>JAJZCW010000011.1 GCA_021828865.1 Bacillota bacterium | reverse complement strand
CCCCTTGAAGAACACAAGGTCAATCGGTCCGGCGTGGAAGCACAGTGATGTGTGGAGCGGACGGATACGAATCGGTCGAGGGCTTATCCTACGAAGATGTACACTCCGTGTTGCGTAAGAGGTTGGAAAAGGAAAGGCAAAGAGCCACGAAAGTGGATCAAAGCCAAGCGGCAAAGAGCCACGAGTAGATCGAGGAATTGACCGAACGAGAGAAGGAGCGTACGAATTAGGTACGTGACTGAACGAGAGAGGGAAAATGACGAAGAGATGCGACGTGGATCTGACGCCGGTAGTCTGGTGGCCATGGCGGAGGGGACACACCCGTACCCATCCCGAACACGATGGTTAAGCCCTCCAGCGCCGAGAGTACTAGGACCGCAGGGTCCTGGGAGGCTAGGACGCTGCCAGGCAAATATGCGGCTGTAGCTCAGAGGGAGAGCATCACCTTGACACGGTGGGGGTCATAGGTTCGATTCCTATCAGCCGCACCAAATAATAAGAAACGAGCAAAGACCAGCGATAAAATCGTTGGTCTTTTTCTATGTTGAATTACACCAATTATGGAATTATCTTGGTAGTGCTAGATTTGCGAGTAAGTGATCAATGACATCTAAAGAGAAAGCTAGACAGGTGATTTCCAAAAAACTTGTCGAAGCAGGTTGGATTCTACAAGATACGAAAAAATTTTAATCTTTAATGCTTCTTTTGGAGTTGACGTTCTCGATTTTACCAACGTACAGGCTCATAGTGGAACTTGACTGAAGTGCCATAGGGTTTGCTGATGCGGTTGGGGATCTATCAACATGTTTTTTAATTCAATTGAAGAAATATGGGTGTAATCTAAGCGTTCATAACGTAAATTAAAATGTAGATTATTTTCTAATGAGTGTATGGCGCTGAATCCTGCGCTTTTGAATAACCGAAAACAAATGTTTATAGTCATCTATATAGATCAAAGAAACGAGGTTGGATATGGCAGCAATCAACGATCTTTTGCAGCAAATTAATGACGTATCTCTTCGGGAACGGCTAGAGACAGAGTTTGCTCGTTTAAGTAAAAAAAAAAAATTCGGGCTAGTTTTCGAAGAGCATATACCTGAATGCACACCATTGTATGGCGTCCCCATTCGCCATGGTACAATTGTTGCACTGAAAAGTGGGCATTTTAACGAATTCTATACCGTGTTAAATATAAGTGGAGATGATAAAGCCCTTTGCCTTCGCAAACAAACAGGTGAAACTTCTGAAATTCCCATTTCGAATTTGGTAGCTGTTGCTCAATTTGGTGAGGCGATATTTCCCAAACTTACATCGATTGACAAGGTGGAAAATGCACCGGGCGAAAGTCTTTGGCACACGTTGATTGAAGCAGACAATTATCATGCAGTACAGTTATTAGAGTATTTGTATCCTAAGCAGGTGGACTGTATTTATATCGATCCGCCCTATAACAACCGCGAGAAAGACTGGAAGTATAACAATGACTACGTTGACCCCAGCGATGCATGGAAACACAGCAATTGGTTATCTATGATGCAGAAGCGACTACGTTTAGCCTCCCATATACTCAATCCCGACTCAGGAGTTTTGATTGTCACAATCGACGAAAATGAGGTTCATCATTTGAGAACGCTTCTTGACGAGGTATTCCCTCAAGCGGTTATTCAAATGGTTACCATCGTTACCAACCCCAAAGGAAACACGAGAGGTCGGTTTTCGAGAGTTGAAGAATATGCCATTTTCTGCTTTATGCCGAATGCCTATGTAATAGCTGGAAATGATTCGTTACTCGGGGAGCCTGCCCAAGCGAAAAAGCCACGTTGGAAAGGGCTACTCCGTTCAGGCGCAGATTCGCGCCGCGAAGATAGCAAGAACTTGTTCTATCCGATTCTTATAGATTCTAAACAAGGCAAGATAATCAAAGCATTAGATGTTCTACCATACCCTGCAAAGCCTGATATAGGTGCAAAAATAGACGGTTATGATGTCGTTTGGCCTATTCGAAATGACCTTACGGAGGGCAGGTGGATGTTAAGCAATACAACCTTCAATTCTCTCTTAGAGAAGGGGTATATTTCACTCGGAAGGTTTGACGCAAAGAGAAAAACATGGGGTATTTCTTATCTTAGCCAGAGCCTACGACGGCAAATAGAAACTGGAGATGTGATAATCGTTTCCCGTGATGAAGTGCGAAACGTCGTGGACGTTGAGTTCGCTTCTGAACAGTCAAAACAGATTATGACCGTTTGGCACAGAAGCCTTCATGACGCAGGTTCACAAGGTTCGGATTTGGTATCGGATATTATAGGACAGTCAAGAGCATTTTCTTTCCCTAAATCTATCTATTCAACGAAGGACGCAATCGCCGCTATTGTTCGCAACAACAAAACCGCCCTAATCATCGACTTCTTCGCGGGTAGCGGCACGACACTTCACGCAGTGAACCTACTGAATGCTGAGGATGGAGGTCGCAGGCGTTGTATACTCGTCACCAACAATGAAGTTTCTGCATCTGAAGCACGGGATTTGAAAGCGGAGGGCTACCAGCCCGGCGACCCCGAATGGGAAAGCCATGGTATTTGCCGCTCAGTTACATTCGCGGTTATAGCCAAGCGCTCAGTGAAGGACTAATTCAGGATGAGAATGAGAAAAGAACGTATTTAACGATCATTCATGAAGAATCGGTGAGACTTTCTCAATTGATTGAGGATTTGTTTTCTCTCGCCCAGTCAGACGTAGGGGAAATGTGCGTTCAACCGGAACTGATCTCTGTTGATGAGTTGGTGCTTTCTGTGCTGTCCCATTTGCAGCCTAAGGCGCTGGAAAAAGGGATTCAGATTCGAAGTCAATTGCATGCTGCGGGCGAATTTCAATTGGATACTATGCGGATGAAACAAGTGATCCTGTACTTGCTAGATAATGCTATTCGTTACGTTGACGAGTATGGTGCGATCACGATTGAGACAAGCACAAGGCAAAATTATTTGTAAATTGTCGTTCAGAACAGTGGCGACCCTATACCTCCTGGAGATTTGCCACACATTTTTGAGCGATTGTACCGCGTGGAAAAATCACGTACTAGGCAAGCGGGTGGAACTGGGCTTGGTCTAGCCATCGTCAAGCAAATCGTAGAACTTCACGGTGGAACGATCACAGTCACTAGTTCCATAGATTTGGGAACACGGTTTGTCATTTTGCTCCCCCACCATTCCGGAGAAGAAGGGTATGCCCATGCGTAACGGGTTTGGCTTGCTCGCAGTATTTTTGATCCTGATCGGCGTAGTGTTCTTAATGTTTGTCAGTTGGGGCGGGTTCATGTCTTACGGAATGATGTCCGGATCAATGCCATCATCAATGCAATCCATGATGGGGGGAGGTTCATATGGATACGGGTGGTTCTTGCCGCTAGGGATCATTCTGTTAATTCTGTTGATGCTCTTTTTGACCATGCTTGCGTATTTCTTGGGGAAGGGTAGCACTCGTCATCAGCATGCCTGTCCACATTGTGGCCGAAAAATAGCATCGGATTGGCGGGTATGTCCCTATTGTGGTCATCCTCAAGGTTGAAAAAAAACCAAAGAAAATTGGCCACTCACACTCATTGAGTAGAATGGCCAAGTAGATATTTGCGGTTCTAAATGATGCCACGATTCTTCAATTCGTTCAATGCAGCCGATTCATTTTCCTCTTTGATTTGGTATTCAATCGTGCCGTCTTGAACTTTTGCACAACGACCGCCGTACGGTTTGAGGAGTTCTTTAATTTCCTTCAAATCTGCCGGCGTTTTTAGTTCATAAGATACTTTCATTGCGAATCCCCTTTTTAGAATATAATGCTCCAGCTCTCTGCCAACTATGTTAACTCAGAGAACTGAATTTTCATAGATAGTTTCGAGGCATCAGTTTAATTCGATAATAGTGTCATGATCTCAATTATAACGGATACGTAAAATAAGCCTTGATCTCGTCTTGCCATTGAATCAGTGTTTTGGCAATTCTTCGTACCGCAGCCGAAGTGGAATACAGATAGTTTCTGAGCCATCTTTCAAAAGCACGTACGCCGCGTTCTGGATTTTCATCGGCGTATATTGCGCGGAACTCTTGCAATGCCGTATGTAATTCTTTTAATCCAGGATCCGATGCTAACCATGCCTTCAGTTCATCTTGCTCCGTTTCTTGGAGTTGTTCCATTGGTTTATGCAGTAGTCGTTGTTCGTGTCGCCCTCGATGCTGTGTTCCCCGAAATGTACTAAGTTTTCGTTTCTGCTCTAGCGATTTTCCAAACAGTTGAAAGACGTGAAACTTATCTGCTACCACTGTGGTCTCTGGCCATATGCTTCGAACGGTATCTGCCATACCAGGCGCCAGATCCGTCACGATCACTTGTGGTGGCGAAACAAATGGCCATGCTTGGAGTGCCGCACGGACCTGACTTCTTGATCGCCCCGACGTCACTTGCCATACGTGACCCGATCGGGCATCCATAAGATTGAGTCCGTATCGGTGCCCTTTACGAAGTGCAAATTCATCCATACATAAAACATCAGGTGGGGCGTGGTATGCAGGATCAGGTAATCCTCGCGGAGCGTCTGTATAATACCACCGCTCCAGTGTGCTATAGCGGATGTTTAGTTCCCGAGGGACAGATTGTAGGTCTCTTCCGTGGCACTGTTTCACGGCCAGTTGCCGAAACGAATCCGTCACCGATCCTCGGATCGGGATCCCATCCCATTCTACCGTGAAGGTCAGTGCACAGTGATCGCAACGCTGTCTCCAGATCGGAACGCAAACCGATACATCTCCCCACCCTAGGATGTGGCGATGGCGCAGAATTCTGCGTCCAGGCCGAGCGTGGTTGCTACTGCGCTTGAAGCAGATCGGACAATCCACCTGATGAGTGGTAGGATCTAACTGAACGACCCAATGGGATTCAGATTCTTTCCACCAATCTGTGATAGTGAAGGATGACAGTCCAATGAATTCTATGGTAAAGTCGTTACACAACGCGGATTCCCTCCCAAGTGGTTGTCTCAGCAACTCCCACGATAGAGGTAAATCCGCGTTTATTCAATGTCTAGCAAGGGTTATGGTGATGAATCAGAAAATAATAATTATTGATAGTTTTCCGTTGCTATATTTGGCGACATTTATTAAAACCAGCCCGTTATGGACTGGTTTTCGTGTTTTAAAAGTATTTAATCGTCAACCCAGTATTAGTCGGCATAAAAATCGCGGTACGCCCTAAACAACCCCACCCCGCTTTTCTTCCTCGTACAGACGTTCAATAACAAACTGCTTCAGCAACGTCTGATACCCTTTATGTTTTATTTCGGCCATCTTTTGTAAGCGTTCAATCGTATCCAAGTCCATTCTGATCGTGATTGTCTTGGCTTCCGTTCTTTTGGGCGGCAGGTCGTCGTCGTTCTCGTCTTCGTCAACCGTTGCTTGTTGCAAAAATTCCTCGGTCATTTTGTGCGTAGCCCAAAACTCAGCTTCCTGGGAGTCCGTCATGTTTTTAGGGACCTGGCTAACGTCGGTCAACAGCTTTTTATCTTCCGTCATTTACTTGTTCCTCCTACGATACCATTTCTTTTCGTCTTCCTCTGCGTCTCGTGCAGTGATGACATAGAACCCGTCTTCACGTTTTGTATAAATAACGACTAAATAACGACCTTCTTCCGTCTTACCAATAAGGCCTCGTTTTTCTTCCCCAATTCCATGTGTGTTGACTTTCACTCGGCCAGGATCTGCCATTGTTTCCTCAGCTTCATATGGTTCAACATCGTGTCTGGCGATATGTTCTTGATTCCACGAATCCCAAATAAACACCTTTAGGCCTCCGACGCTGTATTTACATTTATAATTATAATCATACTCATGTCTAATTGACAATATTGATTGGCGGCTATTCCACAAGTTGGTCGATTGTATTTGTTCGAAACACGAATGATGGCTCGTAATTTTGAAAATAGTTGAATCGAATCCCTATGCGACTTCCTCCATCTCTCGTCCACGTAGCGAATACATAATATTCCCGATATATATCGCGAACACTGCCTTCTTCAGAAGGTCTGACAAAATCCGATTGCATGTCTGGTTATATGAGCTTCCCATAACCGGCGTTGTTAAATATAACGGCCCGATTACGTAATTCGGCCACTTTGATTCCAACGTATAATCATGCAATGCCACCCTATTTCACTTAGTAGGATTCTTGCCGCCGTTTAACTAGATCATGATTCACTGATATGACTTCGAAGTCGCGTTGAAAGCATTGGATAAAGTGTACTATGAATCAAATTCCATACCATTTCCAGGGCAAAGTACGCCATCGCTAAACTTGATAAGGTAAAAATTCCACGTAAAATTTTTTCTCCAATAAACTTACGTGACCATGTGACCAATGCAGAAATACCTATACACCAAGCAAATGCTCCTATCGCAAAACCGATGAGTAGAATAAGCAGCTTATCAATTAAAGGCATCCCTGAAATTTGAACAGCAAATCCTCCACCGATTCCTCCCCAGAACGCTATGCCGAATGGGTTCGCAATTGAAAATACAATCCCCGTGATAAAATCCCGTTGTTCCTTATTATCTGGTTGGGTCAAATCCAACGATTTTCGAGCATCTAAGAATGAAATCCATGCCATACGGAACAAAAAAGCCACGCCAGCAATCCCTAAAATAATTTGTATCGCCAAAATATGAAATACCAATGCAACACCGGTTAACCCAATGACGGCCCAGACCAAATCTCCAAGCAGAGCGCCAAGTTGAACTAAAAACGAAGGCATAAATCCACGCTTTAAGCCTCGATGCAAGGCTTCTGTATTGACCGCACCGGGGGCTGCACTATACACGATGCCTAGAAAAAACGCCGTGATCAATAAATTCATCATGAAAACAGTCCTTTCCGTTGTTCACGCATCCACTTTGCCACATGAACTTCCCTTTGATCGTTAGAATTCCCAAGCTCTGCAACAATTGATTGGTAATTAATGTCACTTCGATTTTGACTCATCTTAGCGGCTGCTTGAATCGTAGTGATTTCAATTTCAAAGCCTATAATTCCCTTCATTTCATTTTCAAGCTTGTTAGCGTCAAATGTTTGCCATGTTCGACCGTTTTCACGTTGTGACTCATAGCGGGCAAGCATGGTCGTCAACGCTGTTTTCAACTCGTCTTCCGTTACGATCCGAACTTTTCCGTAGGCATGGATAGACAAATAGTCCCAAGTTGGCACCGTGTCAACCGTGTACCAACTTGATGAAATTTAAGCATGGGGTCCTTGGAAAACTAGCAGCACTTCACGCTGAGTGTTGAATGCATCTTTTTGCATATTTCCATTGGCAATATGCCCGGTTGCATAAATTTTTCCATCCTGTTCGCGGATTTCTAGTGGCAGATGTGTAGCCACAGGACGATGTTCATCGACACTGATCAATAAGGCAAAAGGATTGGATTTCATCAGTTGAACCGCTTCATCATGATCCATCTGATATTGCTTTGGAATATACATTCAGATCACCCTTTCCGATGTGAAGATCATAGTCTACAATTTGACATATAAAAAGGTACAGTTATAATTAATTTAACGTGTCAGATGGATGGTAGCCAATGAAAAATATGATATTTAACTTGCATGACAATTCCCCTAAATACAAACAGATTTATGAGAAATTCAAATTCTTTATTGAGCAAGGAGACGTATTGGCCAATGAACAATTGCCCTCTATACGTCAACTTGCAGGTTCATTAGATGTGAGTCGTAACACAACACTGATAGCGTATGATCTACTCATGGCTGAAGGCTATATTCGCGGCGAGGGACGGAGAGGGTATTTCGTTAACGAGTTGGAACCTTTTTTAATTCGAGAGCAACTCATCGTTCAAAACAACGTTCAATCAGACCCAGCAACATTAGTATTAGTGAATTTCCGAGCAGATGCCGTAGATCAGGAACATTTCCCCTTGAAAATCTGGAGAAAAATGGCCAATCAGGTGTTAACACGACAAGAGAGTTTTCAATATGGGGAGCCATTTGGTGAACAATGCTTGCGCGAACAAATTGCCCACTATTTGTTTTCATCACGCGGTGTTAAGACACATGAAGATGCCATCATCATTGGCAGTAGCACCCAACAAATGCTCGTTTACCTTGGCCATCTACTGAAGAATGATTTTCAAAGCATTATTGTCGAAGATCCCGGCTATGACGGCGCTAGAGCGGCTTTTCAATTTCATCATTTTCTGCTTGAACCTCTGCCGATTGATGAAACAGGGGCGGATTTATCTCAATTGGAACACATGAACTCTCAGCTTATCTATGTCACCCCATCCAATCAAAGCCCGCTTGGGGTCGACATGTCAATTCAACAACGACAAACGTTAATTCAATGGGCCAACAAGGTGAGTGGATATATCATCGAAGATGATTACGACAGCGAATTTCGCTATACACAAAAACCATTTCCTGCCCTCGCCTCCATCGATTTAACAAGAGTTATTTATTTGGGAAATTTCTCAAAATCCTTTCTCCCAGGAATCCGTTTAAGTTATATGGTATTGCCTGAACCACACCTATCTCGCTATAAAGAGCGTTTTATTCATTTTGAAAATCCAACTTCCCTTTTCAGCCAACTGACAATGGCGAAATTTATGGAATCCGGAGAATGGAATCGCCACATCAAGCGCATGCGGCTCGTGTACAAGCGCAAAATGGCTCATTTAGTATTAGAATTAAACAAGCAATTTGATCAAATGATTACGATCATTGGCGAACATTCGGGATTGTATGTACTCATTAAACTACATCTGAATCGATCAGAAGAATGGTTAATCGATCACGCTTCACGTTACGGAATAAAGGTAAATCCGACTTCACTCTACTACTTAACCAACACTTCTCATCAGCCCATTGTGAAATTGGGGTTTAGTCATCTTTCTTATGATGAAATAACACTTGGTGTGAAGCGCTTAAAAGAAGTGTGGACTTCAAGTGATTGATCTGTTATGTAATGACCATAAGGAACGGAGTGAAAATATGAGCCAGTTTGTGGTTGAAAAATCATTTTGGGAACTCTTTCCCAACGCAGAAATCGGTGTGGTTTTGGCTAAGGAGATTAATAACACAGACGAGGGCACCAGCAGCGTTCGACCTAGCATCATCAGTTTATTAGAACAAAATCATCATGAAGCCAAGAAGTTTTTGATAGAAGAGATATTGAGTGAAAATCCGGTGATTTCCGTTTGGCGTGAAGCTTATAGAAAATTCAAAACAAAAAAGGGAGCGCGTAGTTCCATCGAAGCCCTGCTTAAACGCGTGGTAAGCGGAAAAGGAGTCGGCAGCATCAATCCACTGGTGGACATCTACAATGCCGTTTCACTTCAATTTGGACTACCCTGCGGCGGTGAAGATATTGATGCGTTTCAGGGGAATCTCCGACTGACAATGACGCAAGGTAAAGATCCTTTTTTAGCCCTTGGCGATGAAGCGGATGATCCCACGTTGCCAGATGAAATCTGTTATCTAGATGATGCAGGGGCAGTTTGCCGTTGCTTGAATTGGCGGGACGGACAGCGTACCATGTTAACAGAGAACACGAAGAACGCTTTCCTGGTAATCGAATCAGTCGATCATGAGCGCCATAAGGACTTTAGAGAAGCGCTCGACACGCTTGCTGAATCGACGAAAAAGTACTTGGGTGGAACGACGATAATTGAAATCTTAAATAGAAATAAAACTGAAATTAACTTAGGCTGACGATGGTTGACGTCACCAATTCTCAAAACCATTTATTGCAAGCATGAGTATTTTATTGTACTAACGGGTTGCGACTTGAAAGTCGCAACCCGTTAGCGCAACAAAATAGTTTTGGTTCGCAATTGTATTTTATCATTTGGGAATTGGTGATGTTGTTTATAAAATTCGTTATATTTTGGATAATTCCTGCCAGTATTGTTCTGCTGCAACTATCAGCCGTTGAACGATAAAATCCTGAATCGAATTATTATCCGGCACTCCTCGCCAGATGTCATCTTTTCGATATGCCCAGGGGAACCATGACTCGCCCCAGTTGGCAGTAATCTCTAGCCCCTGAAGTGTTTCTTCATTATCGTTCAAGTCATACTCAAAAGTTTTCACTATCTCATATTCGCGGTCGGCATTCTCAACTTCTACCATTACATGCTCGTTGATTGGCAGAAGATTGAGTAGCATCACAATAACAGATTCCGGAATTTTGGATTTTTGCAAAGCCGTAAATGCGCAATCATGATAAATAGGCACATATAATCGAATATCCATTATTCTTCCTCCTCCACTTCACTCAATCGATGATAATTTCCACTCTGATATAACAATGACGCGGATACTCTGGACGGATCATTCAATTCAGCTCGTTCCGCGTAGTGCTGCAATCGTTTATTCAGCTTTTGCTCATGAATAATTCGAGGGTTACCTTGCGTATTTATCCACAAAGAATTGTTCCTTAAATGTTGGCGGAATTGCAAAGTGGTTTCAGCTAATTCTTTAGCAGGAGAGGGAAATCGAAGAATATCATTGACGGTCAAACCATTCAGGTCGCTTAATTTGTAACCGTTCCATAGTAATATACAAGCCATTTTATCCTGAATTCCCATGTGATTATCGTGAACGACCATCAGCAAGCGGTGTAGGTCAAATTCGGTCAGTAGTGGTTTGTTCGTGAGTGTGGTACCACGTGGACTGACAGTGAGAGGGTTGTCGTCAGGATTCATCAGACTTACGAACACGCAATAATTAAAGAAGGTTTGCGCAGCCAAATGCCTGGCTTTCCACGCGCCAGGATGAGATTTCTTCGGTGTTTTTCGTAACCAATCGCGAATATGTTTCAATTCCACATTGTTTAATTTGGTCACGCCAACTTCTGCACAATGGTCAATTAATTCCGCAATCCTCGCCGTGACAGCGCGGGCATATTTAGGTTGGTTTTCAGCATTTTGATACGCGGTGAATCGTGCTAACGCTTGACCAAGAGAGATATTTTTCATCGTGAATTCCTCCCTGTGTCTACTCTGCGGCGTTTGGGCTTGATTGCATTTGTGTGGTCAAGTAGGCTGTGCTGGCGAACCAGTACACATTGTACTCCAGATTCTGCTACGTTCAGGTACCGTTCCGTCACGCGGACGCTACTGTGCCCCATCTGCCTAGCGCAAGTGGCAAGGTCACCGCCAGATTCCCTGAGTTAGTTGATGGCAAAGGCGTGTCGTAGCTGGTGGGCATGAACATTTACCTTTGCTCGCTGGCCATATTTGACTAGACGTTTCTCAAACGCTTTACGGGATAGTGGGTGATAATCCCCAGACAAGTCCAGATACACGCTGGGGAACAAATGATCACTATCTACCTCGCGTTTATCCAACCAATCCTTAAGAATGGTTGTCATGCGTTCACCAAAGTAGACGGATCGTGCTTTTCTGCCTTTGGCGTTCTCCGGTGGTACAAAAAGAGATCCTGAATTTATGTCCAAATCTTGCAACTGTGCATTCAAACATTCTGTTGCACGAAGTCCAGTTTCCAGCATCAGGCACACGATGGTATAGTCTCTGAGTTCCGGCCAACTTGTCCGGTCAAATGTTGTCAACAGTGATTGAATATTAGCAGGGGAAAGGGGCACAACGGAATTCAATGGTTCCTTTAATTTGCGAACCGCTTGCGCTGGATTAAATCCAGTCTCTACATATCCTTCTTTGCCAAGTTCACTATATAAGGTGCGGACTGGCCGTAATACACTGTTAATGGTTAAGTGAGATAACTTCCGATTGAGACAGTCATCTACATAGCGTTTGACGGTCTCGCCTGTGGTCTCTTGCGGAGTGCCACCAGCAAATTTGGCAAACACACGGAGTCGTTCCTCTCTGGGTTGTTGAGAGCGCAGGGTGTGACCCTCGCGGAGAGCATTTCCGATGAACCATTCAGTGACCAGTTCCCAGTCTGACAGGATATTGGTTCGATTCTCAGCTGTCGCGGTAGCTTGATTGATTGGCAAACGGGTGACATTGGCTCTGATGTTTTTCGGAAAACGATCTGACGATGATTTGAAATGTCCAACGGTCATGTGGACCCCTCCTAGAGTGTTGAGTTTGAGGGTGGTATGGTCTCAGATGATTGTGGTAAAATATTTTAAGACCAATAAAAATAGCCCTTGCTCTGTTATTTGTGCTAACAGAGTGGGACCCTCAAAACCATTGAAACACACAACTGAATATTCTGACAATTATGGCGGATGTTTTGTTTACGTGGTTGGACGGATATACGATTTACAATAAATAATATTTCCAATTGACAAGGTGGGGGTCATAGGTTTGATTCCTATCAGCCGCACCAAATATTATACTAAAAAAGCCTTGATTTTCAAGGCTTTTTGTTGTAGTTACGACCGGCATGGGCGATTTCTTTAGGGTGAAAGTCCCGAACGGGGGTTGACGACATACCTATAAAAAAGTATGTGTCGATCGTGGTAAGTAATTACACCATCTACAAGAAAGGAACGTGTCTATACCTCCTGTCTGCATTCCAAGAGTGGACGCTTTGCTTTTTTTTGTGTGGGAAACGTGCGTATGTGAGATAGTTTGGGTATGATGGATGATATTGATACTCGCAGGGGGTGTTTCGGTTGCCAAATCATTTTTCCGTCCAAGCACCATTCGAACGGTGGGAGCGGATTGATGGCGTTATTTATGACATGTCGCCGTCTCCTTCATCGGAGCATCAAGCTATTTTGGTGAATTTGGTACGAGAGATTAGCACGTACCTGAAAGGCAAGACGTGTAAGCTGTTCACTTCCCTGTATGATGTTTATTTGAACGGGGATGAATCTGGTGATTATGTGATTCCTGACATCACCATTGTTTGTGATCCTAACAAAATTCAGCACAAGGGTTGTGTGGGTGTGCCAGATATGGTGATCGAAATTTTATCGCCATCCACCGCTTACAAAGATAAAACAACCAAACTAAAGGCGTATCGAAACGCAGGAGTTCGCGAGTATTGGATTGTTGATCCGTATAATCAATTTGTAGAGGTCTACTTGTTCGCTGATGGAAACAATTCGTTTCCTATGGTTTACAACAAAGATGAGACGATTTCAGTCAGTATTTTTGGTGAGTTGGAAATTGTTATGGATGATATTTTTGAGTAAAAGAATAGGTGAAAATGAAAAGTGGTACTATGTCAATAGATTAGACATAACGAATTGAGAATTGCACAATTGTGTAGCTAGGTCGAATCCCCAAGATCTGTGGCTTCGACACCTTGACAAGTGTCAGGTACTGGTTTCGTTTATCAAGGCTGGGGATTGTGCCTTGACAAACCCGCCATTGGACTTAACTTGCCGAATCCCCATTTAATTGGATGTATTTACGTTCGAATTCCACAGGAGCCATGTATTCAATGGATGAGTGAATTCGTTCCCCGTTATACCAGGATTCAATGTACTCAAAGTTGCGTTTCTTCGCTTCATCCCGAGTCTCAAACTTTTCTAGGTAGACCAATTCACGTTTAATAATGCTAAGAAACGATTCGATGCAGGCGGTGTCATAACAATTGCCTTTGCGGCTCATACTGCCTTGCATCCCATAGAATTTCAAACGCTCCTAGTATCCGTGAGAGGCGTACTGGCTGCCACGATCCGAATGATGAAGCACTGACCCTGCTGGTTTCTGCCGCCAATAGGCTCTCTCCAGCGCCTGAATCACAAGCTCTTTTGTCATCCTTGAAGCTGCGTGCCATCCCACAGTTTTACGGGTGTATAGATCCTCCAGACTGGCCAAATAGAGCCACCCTTTGTCAGTGGGGATAGAGGTAATATCTGACATCCATACTTGTCCTGGTTTTTGCGCAACAAATGTCTGATTTAGCACGTTGTCCTGAACTGGATCATTATGGTTTGAATTGGTCGTTGCCTTATACTTGCGCACAGACGGGATTTCAACCCTTCCTCTCGCATCACACGAGAGACCGTTTTTTGCGAAACACAGATCCCATCCTTTTGTAACACCTGTGTGATTTTGGGACTTCCAGAAAGCCTTTTCGACCGCACATAGATGTCATAGATCCTACTTTTCAGCTCCTTGCGGCGGAGGGAGCGTTTGCTCTCCAGACACTTCAACCACTGATAATAACCGCTCCAAGATACACCCTGCAGTTGGCACATCTTCTGGACCGAAAACTCGAAGCGGTGTTCATGGATGAACTGGTACCTTACTTCCGGTCGAAGGTGTTGATGCGCATGGCTTTTTTAAGATCGCATTCTCCTCCTCCAAATCACGAATGCGTTTTTGTAAATCTCGTAGTTCTTTGTCATCCGGTTTCAGGTTTCCGCTGCCGACGAAAGCATGGTTCGGGTCATCCTTGTATTGCGCTACCCATCCGTATAACGTTTTCGAAGAAATCCCCAGCTCACGAGCGATTTGGGTAATGGGTTTCCCCGATTCCTAAACCAACTGCACGGTATTTAATTTGAATTCCTTATTATATTGCTTCTGTTGAGTCATTCTGCACACCCCGAATTGAAATCACCTTATTCTTACATTCTCAATTCGCTGTGTCCACTATTTAGTCTAGCATCACAAACCGCTTTGCCGATCAGGTATTCGCAGAGAAATCCACGTTAATAACATTGGTGTTGCCTGTTCTTTCTATGGATTTCACAATCTCGAAAAGGACATGCACCTTTTAATCCCTCACTATTTTGTATAAAAATCCATTCAATATTAGGGGAGAATGTGCAGTACGGCTTCAAAGTGTGCATAAATTTCCACATGAATAATTATCTATCCAGTTTCCGGATCTATGACTTGATTCTTTTCCACCACAAGATCCGAATACCCGATTAATTATCAAGAGGATGGCTGGGGGTGGTTCCGTGTTTCACGCCGTATGGACTTAACACTATCTGTCAACTAGCATGTTGGGTTAAACATAATTATTATTTACAATCCTTTAAAGTCTTCTAGATTATCTACCTAATAATGCTCAATATTTAAGGGTTATTGTTTTTCTAAGAAAAACATTGAGGGGGCGAATCTATGGAGGCTCTTCAGTTTCATCACATTTCAAAAAAATTCGGAGCACAATCAGTTCTTAGCGATATTAATTTTAGTGTTACTCAAGGTGAATTTTTAGTCGTCATCGGACCGTCTGGTTGCGGAAAATCAACCATCTTACGTATGATTGCCGGATTAGAACATCCAACAGAGGGATCTATTAAACTTGGTCATCGAAATGCACAGGATTTAACTCCTGGAGAAAGAAATGTCGGGATGGTTTTTCAAAATTATGCGTTGTATCCTCATTTGAACGTTTATGAAAATTTAGCCTTTGCGTTGAAAGCTGCACGGATGCCTAAATTTCAAATTCAAAATCGCATTCAAAAAGTTGCTGAAATCATTGAATTGCAAGGCATGCTTAGGAAGAAACCTGGTGAACTTTCTGGTGGACAAAAGCAACGTGTTGCACTTGGACGCGCATTAGTTAGAGAGCCATATATTTTTCTTCTCGACGAACCATTGTCCAATCTAGATGCTATTTTGCGTGAAAAAATGCGAATTGATCTACGCAGAATACATGATGAAACACAAATTTCTACAATTTATGTAACTCATGATCAAGTAGAAGCCATGACCATGGCAGATCGAATCTTAGTAATGCACAATGGTAAAATTCATCAAATTGGTACACCTGAAGAAATTTATAATCGACCATCCACTCTTTTTGTTGCTAGATTTTTTGGATCGCCAGCGATGAACGCTGCGCAAATTGTCCTTCAAATCCAAAATCATCAATGGATTTTCTCTTCGCTACATCACGAGCAAGTCATATCACTTGATCCCAAAATTTTATCCACCTATATACAACAAGAAAACTATCCAACGGAGTTATGGATAGGATTCCGGCCTGAGACAGTACAAGAAGGAATAGGCATGGGCATTTCATTTAATGTGACGGTTACACAAATGGAAAAATTGGGTTCAAGGACACATGTGCACGTCAAGTGGGGTAATGATATATTCGTCTATTTATTACGCCATGATGATGCATTGCCTCGTATTGGAGATGTTATTGAAATATCCATTCCATATTCAGAATTGCATTTCTTTGATAAAAATCAAAACCGAATCGAATTACATAAAAAAGAAATTAAAGAAATAAATCAATCATTACGATTTGAAGAGGAAAATTTTTCGGAGGCTAATTAATGATTACAGTATTTGGATCAAAAAAAAATACTTTTCGTATACCTTGGGAGACCTTTATTGGATATGGACTATTGCTTCCGAGTATGTTGATATTCCTTGTTTTTTACTATGTTCCAGGTGTGTTTTTGGCGTACATTTCCTTTTTTCATTGGAATATTTTCTCTTCTGATAGCACATTCGTTGGATTGGGAAATTTTAGAATTCTATTTAATCAACCTCTCTTTTGGCGGTCTCTCCTAAATAGCTTGTATTACGCAGTGGTGATGGTTCCGGCATCTACCATGCTTTCATTGGGAATTGCATTATTACTTCGAGAAGGGATCCATCTTAAAAGAGGTGCCGTTGTTAGATCTATGGTGTTTTTACCCCATGTAACGCCTATCGTTGCCACTTCAATCATTTGGCTATGGCTGTTTGATCCACAATTTGGATTGTTCAATTCGGTTCTTGGTTATTTTCACTTTCCTCAACCTGGTTGGTTAGGTAGTACCCATTGGGCAATGCCTTCAGTGATGATTTATAGTCTTTGGCATTCAGTAGGTTTGTACACTGTTCTATTCTTAGGTGCTTTAACAACCTTACCAAGATCTGTTTTAGAAGCGGCAAAAGTTGATGGAGCTAAAAAATGGTATTTATTTCGGAGAGTGATTTTACCACTGGTAAGTCCAGTGACCTTTCTTGTCATTGTCTTATCCACTATTGATTCATTACAATCTTTTTCACAGATTTATACCTTAACTGGTGGTCCTCATGGTGGGGCTGGAGGACCTGCATTTTCAACAACTACTGACTCGATTCTAATTTATCAAACAGCATTTCTATATCAACACTTTTCATTAGCTTCAGCGATGAGTCTAATTTTATTCATACTTATTTTGGCTCTCACTTTGATGCAAAAATGGATTGCAGACCGTTTAGTCTTTTATCGATAAGGAGTTATGAATATGTGGAAATATATAATGGCACTACTCAGAATCTTTATTGCTGTCGCTTTCATAATCCCTGTGTACTGGACGTTTGTGATTGCAACCGGGGCAAAAGGGGCAGCGTACAGTTTACCACCAATCTTTTATCCGGCTTTTCATTTTCATGCTATGTGGATTGTACTGACACAAACAAAATGGTTTCGGTATCTCTTCAACAGCATACTGATCACGACCCTTACCATTTTAAGCGTTCTAATTAGCAGTATCGCTGCTGGTTACGCATTATCTGAGATTAATGTTAAAGGGAAAAATATAATCTTTTACTTAATGTTGGGTGTCATGATGCTTCCGGGACAGGCACTGCTCATTCCACAATACGTCGTCATGTTTCATCTTCATCTTCTGAATAGTTACGCGGGATTGATTTTACCTTTTACCGCAAGTTCCTCAGGTATTTTCTTGTTTCGACAGTATTTTATGAAAATGCCAAAAAGTTATCGAGAGGTTTCTCTTGTGGAAAACGTTAGTACTTGGACTTACATTCGTCGAGTAGCGATTCCATTAGCTAAACCAGCTGTGGCTACCGTTACACTTCTTACCTTTATTTCGTCTTGGAATCAGTTTCAGTGGCCGTTGATTATGACGGATACGACGACTCTTGATCCCATTGAGCTTGCATTAACCCATTATATGCAAACCTATCAAGCCAATTGGAGGGAATTAACTTCCGCTTCATTACTAGCTTTGCTCCCCATTATCATCGTATTTCTTTTTACACAAAAGCATATTGTGGCGGCAGTAGCCGGTGGCGAGCAAGGTGGAAAAGACTGATAAGCGTATAGGAAAGGAGTGATGCTGGGCAAAAAGTTTCTTTCATGATGATTAAACAAATAATTAAAATTGATTAAAAAGTGGAGGGGAATAGTAAATGGGATCAAAAAAGTTGAAAAAGTCGATTCTACCATATGTCGGTTTGGGGATTAGTGTAATTGGATCTATTGGAGTACTAAGTACAGCGAATGCGGCGACAACTCCCATTACTACGATAACATTATGGGAATCACATAATGGTGGGCCTGTTGCAGCGTCCGAGGAATATCTAGTGAACTGGTTTAACCGTACTCACCCGAGTATTCACGTAACGATAGACATTACAAAAGCAAGTAAAAAAGCGTTGGGTGCGCTTGCAGCTGGTGATCCGCCAGTTTTGGCAGAAATAAGTCACTATGATGGATCCTTCTTAAATGCACATGCACTTGTATCACTCAATCCTTATCTTAAAGGGCAAAAATCGAATTTTTATCATTCAACTTGGGTAAATGGAGAAGTCAATGGCCAGCATTATCGCATCATGGCAGATGCTAAAGTATCGCAATTTACTTATAATATTAAAATGTTCCAACAAGCAGGTATACATCAAATACCTCAAACATGGACTGAACTTGCTAATGATTTAAGGCTAATCAAGGAAAAAATCCCAGGTGTCGTGCCCTTAGCCTATAAGGATTCAACTGCCCATATTATTCCTCCTTTTTTGGCGAATGGTGGGCGACTGTTTATGCCTGGATCTAAACAAACAAAAGCAGATTTCCTCTCTCACGCTGCATTGAATACATTTACCTTCTTTCGAAAGTTGTATCAAAGTCATGAGATGATATTTTCTCATGGTGCAAATATTAGGTCAGACTTTGCTGCTGGTAAAATAGCCATTGCAGATGGGACATCTGCCGGATATGCCAAAATTTTGGATGCGGTGAATAACAAATTCCCCGTAGGTGTATTTTCTTATCCTAAAGGTACATCTGGTCATACTGCAAATCTCCTTCAAGGACTTGGCTTTGTCATCATGGTGAATCATACTTCTGCTCAGGTTAACGCAGCTGCCACGTTTATTAATTGGTGGTTTAGTCCTGCACCACAAGTATATTGGGGTGAACATTCTGGATTCCCACCTGAAACAATCAAAGCCATACAGAAAATGCCTGCTTCCTATATTAATTCTCATCCTGGGACAAAAGTATCAATTGCCGCGCTTGCATCTCCCTATACGATTCCTCGTCCCAACGTAGGAGCTTATAAAGAAGTGCAATCCGTAATTGATTCTTATTTCTATCAAGCTGTAACAGGACAAATTAGTGTCAAATCTGCGCTTACGCAATTACAGCAACAAGCAAACGCCTATTTGAGCGGACAAACGCAACTATAGAATAATGTGTGAATTTTGGGCAGAGTGTTGTAATCACTCAGCAATACTCTGCCCGAATACTCAGCATAATGGGAGGGTACCAAGTGAATACGTTAGATGCAATTCGAAATCGTGCCAGTATAAAAAAATTTAGTCAACAATCGGTCGAAAAAGAACTAATTGAACAGTGTCTTGAGTTAGCGGTTTGGGCTCCCAATCATCGAATGACTGAGCCATGGCGTTTCTTTGTTTTGCGGGAAGAAAGTCGCGAACGTTTAATAGAAATTATGGCTACAGATTTTCAATCTGATCGTAATGCTGTGGAGAATTTCGGAAAAAAATTAAAAAGTGCACCAGTAATGATTTTGATTTATTCATTGCCTGGAAAAAACCTGTTAATAACGAAAGAGAATTATGCAGCCACATGCGCTGCAGTCCAAAATCTGCTCTTAGCTGCTTATGATTTAGGATTAAGTACGATTTGGAGGACAGGAGAATATTATGAATCGCTTAAGATGAAGGAATTTATCGGCATCCAAGAAAATGCTGAATTTGTAGGGGCAATTCATATGGGGTATTCCGATCAAATACCGGATAAACGCAAGCGCACATCATTTGCCGAGGTAACCAATTGGGTTTAGTCAATATATCAAAAATTCGTTAACAATGTCTTTTGATGTTTATCGCCTGTTCTTTACAAATCAAAGGTAATATTATCGTATCAACAAATCATGTAAGAAACTTTGTCGCTGAGGGGGATTACTTGGTGGCGAACGTTCTGATTATTGAAGATGAATCAAAAACGGCAGACACCTTAAAAGCCTATCTTGATCTAAATGGCCACTTTTGTAAGGTCGTATATGATGGTTATTCCGGATTAGGAATGGCATTATCAGAACCATTTGACGTGATATTACTTGACTGGATGCTACCAGGTGTTAATGGTATGCAAATTTGCCAGAAAATTAAATCTCAGTTAAATGTCAGTATTATTATGATCACTGCTAAATCTGGTGAAAATGATCGCGTCGAAGGATTGGAACTTGGAGCAGACGATTATGTCATTAAGCCCTTTAGTCTTCGAGAGGTGCTTGCGCGCGTCAATCGATTCGTGTTCGACGCTAATTCCAAATCGATTGAAAGTCTTAAGTTGCTTTCCAACAACTTGGGAAAGAATAATATTCTTGCTGGGAATGCCCAGCTCGATCGTGATTCTCATACACTATATTGTGGGAGTGTAAATATAGATCTCACACTAACAGAGTGTCACATGCTATCAATACTCATGCAATCTCCAGGACGTCCTTATTTAAAACATGATTTGATACCAACGTTAAAAAGCGGACAAGATTTAGAGGCTGAAAGTCATCATAGGGTGGCAATGCACATATATAACTTGCGAAGAAAATTGACACAAATTAATTGTGACTTCACGATTAAGACAGTCTATGGACAAGGATATGCACTTAAATTTATTACAAAAACTGTGAATACGAAATGAAAAATTTTATTTTGAATTCGTTACGAGGGCGTCTCCTACTTCTGTTGATTGTTACTGCTTGTATCATAGGAAGTATTGATTTTGCCGCCTCTCAATTTATTATTACTAGAGAAATGACAAATTATATCTCTCATGTGCAACGCGATCAAATTAATGATTGGTCTCGTTTGGTGGAAACTTTATACATATATCATGGGTATTCCTGGAACTTTTTAAGAAATAAATCCTCCATTCAGATGTTATTTCCCACTGATCAGTTAGTTTTGGGTCAGCCACAATATGCAATCGCTTTTCATCATCACATTTATCCATCAGATGTATCGCTAAATAGCGGTTGGGTTCACTTTCCTATCCAAATACAACGTAAAATTATTGGACATTTGCTTGTGCATTTATCTCCATCCACTGCACTTTTACATTTAGATGATCAATTGACCACTTTTTTCAGCAACATCCAAGTGATATTCCTACTATTAGTAGTGGTATTGTCGACAATGATTGCGCTGCACTATCTGCGAAAAGTCCTTATGCCATTGGAACAATTAGCTATGGTTGCAAGAGGGGTTTCAAAACAGATTTTTATGATACCTCTTCCTCGTACCAAAGATGCTCAGATCACAGCGGTTATTCAGGCATTTCGATCCATGCAAGTTGAACTAAAAAAAGCGCAAGATAGTCGAGAAAGGTTGATAGCAGATGTTATCCATGAACTTCGTACACCTTTGAATATTATGGCAAATCAGATCGAAGCAGTTCAATTGGGGATTTATGAATTTAACCAAGACCATCTAAGTATTTTATATAATGAAATAATTCGACTTAGTTCAATATTATCTGATCTTCAACAGCTTAACGAAGCGGAAACTGGTATAGTGCAATTAAAATATGTACGTACTAATGTGAGAAACTTACTATTGACTATCCGGGAACTTTTCCTTGCCGATTGTTTAAAACTAGGCATAGCGTGTGAAATTAAGGTGTCTGAGAATGTAGGTGAAGTAATGGTTGATGAAAGGCGCATGATTCAAGTGCTTGTGAATTTAATGTCTAATGCGATGCGCTTTTCCAAAAGAGGAGGTAAAATAATTTGGACTGCTGAACTAGACTCGGAAGATAATAAAAAAATAGCTATATCGATACAGGATAATGGAGCAGGAATCTCAATAGAAAATCTTCCGTTTTTATTTGATCGGTTTTATCGTGCAGACAATTCGAGATCACGTGAAACTGGAGGGTCGGGTCTCGGCCTAGCTATTGTCAAACAAATTGTTGAATTACATGGGGGAGATGTGAGCGTTTCAAGTATACCGGACGTTAGGACAATATTTAGAATAACCTTGAGATCGTTTTCTTGACTTATCAAATGTGACATCTTCATTGCGGGTAGACTTCAGGTCAACATGCCGCAGGATAGCCTTTCTCATCTAACCAACGAATTCCATATAAGAGCATCATCAAGCCGAAAATCAATTGATCATAAAATTTGATTCGTAACAAACAGACTAATTGAGATCTTCAATGCAAGAACATGTTGCCAAGAAGTCCGAGACTAAAAGTGATGGTGCCTTCTATGACGCCTACCAAAGTCATCTCAAGACCGCTTTGCCACCAAGGACGCACCGTCACGAGGCTTTTCCCCGCTCCCACAAGAAAATGTGCGACGATACTGACGATCGCGGCTGTCATAATAGCAGGAACCCCTGACATAAAAAAGAAAGGAATGACAGGGATAATAGCGCCGACTGCGGTGGATAGGCTTCCTGATAATGCAGAACGCCAAGGATTTGGCATTTGATCTTCGCTTAGTCCGAGTTCCTCTTGGATCATAGTTTTTAGATACAATTCTTTGTTGCTGGTAATACGCTCTGCCACCATGGCAGATTCCTGTTCGGTGAAGCCTTTTAGCTGGTATAAAAGTTCCAGTTCCTCACGCTCATGCGCAGGATCCGATTCTATTTCTTCTCGCTCGTGATGCATTTCCGCTTCGACAAGTTCGCGGTTGGATTTAGCTGCAAGATACGCTCCCGCCCCCATCGACAACGCGCTAGCTATCATTCCGGCCAGCCCGGAGACAAGCACTACGCGACCTGAGGAAGTAAATCCGGCGATGCCAGAAATGATTCCGAAGACGGCCCCGAGTCCATCGTTAATGCCATAGATCGCGTCCCCTATCCAGCCTGCTCCTCCTCGTTTATGCCAACGTTCTCTGCTGAGGTATATTTGCAGTGAATTTTGCGGATCACTGGAATTGGCCAGCGTGCGCACAGATTGTGCGTGTTTTTTTTCATCTTCCTGAATTTCATTAATAAGATCGGTGATGTTTGCATTGCCATATCTCTTTTGCGCTTCGTAGGATTCAATGTTGCGATGTTCTTCTATTTCCATGCGATTCAGATTGGTGGATAAACTGCTCGATTTTAGTTGTAGAGTTTTCCAAAAAGAAGGTTTTGATTCTGGTAATTCAGTGATACCAAGTGTTTGTAATTTTTCTGCCCACATTTCTGCATGCACTTCTTCGGTCTGAGCCAACATGAATAAAATCTCTTTGCGTTTGAGGTCAGGTTCTTTATCAGCTAGGCTTCGATAGGTGGCCGCGGCCTCCACTTCTCGTAGAAAATTTATTTTTAAGGTTTCAATCAGGTCTTGTTTTGTTACAGTGTTAGTTTCAATGTTTGTTCTCATGTTTTTCTCCTTTTGATATTCATTATCTTCGGTGGTTACGTCATTCTGCAATGCTCTTGTTTTGCAGAATGAGATAGCATTTATTTAATAGAAGATATGTAAAGAAATAACGAGTTAACTATCTGTTTTAATTTAAGATGTAATGATGAAGTGTTAAAGCATAGTATATTTATTGTAAAGTTTAATGAAGAACCATTAAATAAAGTACATGTGCTATAATTCGAACCAGAAAATTAAGCGCCACATGAGCACTTTTTTTCTTTGGGGCATTTTGGGGGCATGATATACCCAACATTTTCGGTCAGATTCATCATGTGAATTCAATGCATCCATGATGGACACATTGAACAGGCGGTAGGTGTTCATCAATACCGGAAAGGGAAATGGTGCATCTGAGTTTCGAGCTGGACTGAACTGGGTGCGCTGGCGCTTCGCTTCTTTGTTATAGTTGGTTATAATGAGTATCATGGGAATGGAGGTTCTATAGTGGCTGGCACAAAACCGATCCGATTCACTGCTGCGGTAACAAAAGAAGGGGATTGGTACGTGGCGCGTTGTTTAGAAGTAGAGGTTACAAGCCAAGGCGATACGTTAGAGAATTCACTTAGCAATCTTCAGGAAGCCCTTGAATTGTACTTTGAGGATGAACCGACGATCGATGTTCCCCACAACCCCATCATTGCTCCTATCGATATTGAGGTGCATCCGTGAGTCCTCATGTACCTGTTGTGTCTGGCTTGGAGATGGTCTCGATATTGGCTAAAGCTGGATTTTATCAGGCCAGTCAAAAAGGTAGTCATGTTAAGATGAAAAACACCGATGGACGAATGGTGATCGTACCGCTGCATCGAGATGAGTGAGTTGGGCATGAAATAGGCACGAAAGTTTGAATGATCGGGAATAACGGGGACTAAACGCAACGAGTTAGATCGTCAAAAACATTGATTTAACAAGGGAAATGACCTATGCGGGATAGTATAGAGTGGGTACTTGTCCACCTTGACACGGTGGGGGTCATAGGTTCGATTCCTATCAGCCGCACCAAATAATAAGAAACGAGCAAAGACCAGCGAATATTTGTTGGTCTTTTTTACTATTTTGAAGCACACCCAATATGGTATTATTTTGGTAATGTATCATTTGTGGGGTGTTGAATGGTGACTCCTGAAGAGAAGGCTAGGCAGGTTATTGATAAAAAACTTGTCGAAGCGG
The DNA here is from genome assembly GCA_021828865.1 of Bacillota bacterium. GTDB lineage: Bacteria > Bacillota > Bacilli > Alicyclobacillales > SLC66 > JAJZCL01. The sequence continues at coordinate 70,335 of JAJZCW010000011.1, read as the reverse complement.
GTTGGATTCTACAAGATATGAAAGAATTTAATCCTAATGCTTCTCTTGGAGTTGCCGTTCGTGAATTTGCCACCGACTCTGGCCCTGTTGATTACCTGCTGTTTGTGGATAAAGTACCTGTTGGTGTGATTGAAGCCAAAAAGTCGGATGAAGGACAAAATATTACGACTCATGAAGCACAATCGCTTCGATATGCGACAAGTAAGCTAAAGTGGATGGTCAATAAAAAGCCTCTTCGCTTTGCCTACGAAGCCACTGATATTGTCACCCGGTTTACGGACTATGCGGATGAAAAGGCCCGATCAAGAAATGTTTTTTCCTTTCATCGCCCGGAATCGTTGCAAACATTATTAAGAGATGCCAATACCCTACGTAATCGCCTGAAATCATTCCCCGAATTTGATCACACAGGATTTCGTGAATGTCAAACCACAGCGATCGTCAATTTAGAAACATCGTTTGGTGAAAATCGGCCAAGAGCGCTGATTCAAATGGCGACTGGGGCGGGAAAGACGTTTACAGCCATCACGTCAGCGTATCGCTTACTGAAATTTGCTCGTGCCAAAAGAATCTTGTTTTTAGTGGATACCAAAAATTTAGGACAACAAGCGGAGCAGGAGTTTTTAGGCTATACCCCCACCGATGATCCCAGACGATTTTCAGAATTATACAATGTCCGTAGGTTAAATTCATCGTATATTCCTTCAGATGCGCAAGTGTGTATCAGCACCATCCAGCGAATGTACTCGATTCTTCGCGGAGAAGAATTGGACGAGAAGGCTGAGGAAACTTCGCTCAATGAACAGAAGATTGCCGGAACGCCTAGAGAGGTCGTATACAACGAAAAATATCCACCAGAGTTTTTTGATTTTATCATCATCGACGAGTGCCATCGCTCCATTTATAACGTGTGGCAGCAGGTGCTCGATTATTTTGATGCTTTTTTAATTGGACTCACCGCAACGCCAGATAAACGCACATTTGGCTTTTTTAATGAAAACATCGTCAGTGAGTATTCCCATGAACAAGCGGTCATTGATAACGTGAATGTCGGCTATGAAACCTACCTGATTGAAACAGACATCACTCAACAAGGGGCTATGATTCTGCGCCAGTCGATTGAAAAACGAGATCGGTTGACGCGCAGGAAACGATGGGAGCAACTGGACGAGGATGTGGCGTACACTCGCAATCAATTGGACAAGGATGTTATCAACCCCAGCCAGATTCGCAATGTTCTCCGCACGTTCAAGGAAAAGCTGTTCACCGATCTTTTTCCTGGACGGAAAGAGGTGCCAAAGACGATTATTTTTGCGAAAACCGACAGTCATGCGGATGATATCATTCAAATGACACGCGAAGAGTTTGGCGAGGGCAACGAGTTTTGTAAAAAGATCACTTACAACGCCGATAAACCGGATAGTGTACTGGCTGAGTTCCGAAATGATTATGCGCCGCGCATTGCTGTCACCGTGGATATGATCGCCACCGGAACTGATGTGAAGCCGGTCGAGTGTCTTTTATTTATGCGAGATGTTCGCTCTAAGAATTATTTTGAACAAATGAAAGGTCGTGGGACACGAACCCTTGGTAAAGATGATTTACAAAAAGTGACACCTTCTGCCACAGGAAACAAGACGCATTTTATCATCGTGGATGCGGTGGGTGTGACCAAATCATTAAAAACTGACTCGCGACCACTAGAACGTAAGCCTGGTGTTTCACTGAAAGATTTGATGATGAGCGTGGCATTGGGAAGTCGCGACGAAGCAGTGTATCTGTCGCTCGCCAATCGGCTGACGCGGTTGGATAAGGATTTATCTCCTTCGGAACAGGCAAAATACACTGAACATGCGGGCGGATTGACACTTCGCGAAACGGTGAAAGGGCTGCTGGATGCGTTTGATGCTGAGGTGATTGAAGACCAGGCGCGATTGACAAATGGGATACCGGACGATGAAGCAGTGTCTGAAGAACAAATTCAAATGGCACAGCAAGAATTGACGGAAAGGGCAGCGTTGCCATTTTTCTTACCAACACTTCGTCAATTTATAGAAAATACGCGAAAGGCGCATGATCAAATCATCGATCATGTGAACTTAGATCAAGTTCTTTTTGCTGGATGGGATCAACAACATCGAGAGAAGGCAGAGAGTACAATCGCGACATTTCAGCAATTTATTGAAGAGAATAAAGATGAGATCACAGCGCTCTCGATTATTTATCATCAGAATTGGAAAAATCGTCCATTGACACTCACGATGATAAAAGAATTGTATGAGGCCATGAATCAACCTTCTTATCAACTGACGCAAGAGCGGTTGTGGCAGGCGTATGACACTGTATTTCCTGGAAAAGTGAAGGCCAAAAGCGCGACGCGGATGCTGACCGACATTGTGTCCTTATTACGATTTGCGTTAGGATACGAACAGGAACTAAAGCCGTTTACCGATGTGGTGGATTACAATTTTATGCGCTGGACGCTCGCGAAAAATGCGGGGCACATTCACTTTACGGAGGAACAGATGGATTGGCTGCGCATGATCAGAGATCACATTGCTACGTCGATGAACATCACGGCGGATGATTTTAGTTTGTCTCCATTTGATGAGCATGGTGGTTTGGGTAAGTTTTACAATTTATTTGGCGACGATTATGAAATTCTGCTGGATGAAATCAATCTGGCGTTGACAGCGTAGGGGGAGCGGAAGTGGAGTTACCGAAGGGATGGGCTAAAGGTGAATGGTGTAATCTTGTTACCATAATCCATGGAAAAAATCAAAGAAATGTGGAAGATATAGATGGCAAATATCCTATATATGGTAGCGGAGGGGTAATTGGGAGGTCGAATAAATATTTATGTAAAGCTGGGAGTACCATTGTTGGAAGAAAAGGAACAATTAATAAGCCGATTTATGCTAAGGAAAACTTCTGGAATATAGATACTGCGTTTGGAATTAGTCCTTCAGGGTCTGTTGATCCCAAATATTTGTTTTATTTTTGCGTTGGATTTAATTTTGCTAACTTGGATAAATCAACAACAATTCCTAGTTTAACTCAGAATAATTTATTAAAAATAAATATGCCAATTCCTCCTCTGTCCGAACAGCATCGCATTGTAGAGAAAATTGATGCGCTTTTTTCCGAATTGGACAAGGGTGTGGAAATTCTACAAACCGTTAAGGAGCAATTGAGAACCTATCGTCAATCAGTGCTTAAGTCGGCGTTTGAAGGAAGGTTACCAGAAGTATCAAATATAAACTTTTCTACAAGAAATATAGTGGATTTTTTTGAGGTTTCAGGTGCCTCATCAAAAAACTCAAATAGAGATAAGCTACCAGTAAAAATGCCCTATTTGCGTGTCGCTAATGTATATTTCAACTATTTAGATTTAGATGAAATAAAATCTATTGGAGTTACTGAATCTGAAGTGGAGAGAACATTATTATTTCCTGGGGATCTACTTTTTGTGGAAGGTAATGGCAGTAAAGAGCAAATCGGGAGAGTAGCAATTTGGAACGGTGAACTAGATAAATGCTTACATCAAAATCACATTATTAAAGGTCGTCCTAATGGATTAATGAATGTTAAATATGCCTTATATTATTTGATGTCAAAAGCGGGGAGGGATCAGATTTTAACTGTTGCCTCATCAACATCGGGGTTATATACATTAAGTATCAATAAAATAAAAACTCTAATGTTACCATTTTGTTCGGAACAACAAAAAGTCATTGATGCAATCGAATCACGCCTCTCGGTTTGCGACAAGGTGGAGCAGCTTGTTGACGAGAATCTTGCCAAGGCTAGCGCTCTTCGCCAGAGCATCTTAAAAAAAGCGTTTGAAGGTCGTTTGGTGCCGCAAGATCCAAATGATGAGCCTGCCGAAAAGTTATTGGAGCGAATCAAAGCAGAGCGGGCCGCAGCAGAACAGCGAATGAAGCAACAGAAATCAGTGAAACGGAGCAAGAAGAATGGCTGATAACAATTTATCCTCGATCACACAAAAAGTATGGAGCATGTGCGGTGTTTTATATGATGACGGTGTGAGTTATGGCGATTACCTCGAACAACTCACGTATCTGATATTCCTTAAAATGGCTGATGAATATTCAAAACCTCCTTACAAACGCAATCTTGGCATACCTGCGGAGTACACTTGGGGAAAGCTGCATCCCTTATCTGGTGCAGAATTGGAAGGCCAATACAAACATACACTTGAAGCCTTGGCGACACAGGGCGGTGTGCTTGGGGAAATCTTCTCTGGTGCCATTAACAAGATCAGCGAAGCCGCCAAGTTGAAACGCATCGTCAACATGATCGGCGAAGTGGACTGGGTGTCCATGTCTTCTGATGTGAAAGGCGATATTTACGAAGGACTCTTAGAGAAAAACGCGGAAGATACTAAGAGTGGCGCAGGCCAATACTTCACGCCTCGCGCATTAATTCGGGCAATGGTGGAGTGCCTGCACCCGGAACCAATGAAAACGATTGTGGATCCGGCGTGTGGAACGGGCGGATTTTTTTTGGCGGCATACGATTACTTGACGAATTCTAATCACTATCAATTGAATCGTGACCAAAAAGAGTTTTTGAAATTCCAGACCTTTCGCGGCTGGGAGATTGTACGAAATACATACCGTCTGTGCTTGATGAATTTGTTTTTACACAACATTGGCGATATTGATGGCAAGGTGCCGATCACACGCAATGACGCGTTGTTGTCCGACCCCGGAGAGCGATTTGATTATGTACTTACCAATCCGCCATTTGGCAAAAAGAGCAGTATGACCTTCACGAATGAAGAAGGGGAACAGGAAAAAGAAGATTTGGTCTATAATCGGCAAGACTTTTGGGCCACTGGCTCCAACAAACAACTTAACTTTGTCCAACACATTCATACCTTGTTGAAATCGACTGGTAAAGCGGCGGTAGTTGTGCCTGACAACGTGTTATTTGAGGGTGGCGCTGGCGAAACAGTACGGAGAAAACTACTAGAAACCACAGAACTGCACACGATACTGCGTTTGCCGACAGGCATTTTTTATAAACCAGGTGTAAAAGCGAACGTAATTTTCTTTGACAATCAACCTGCAAGTCCTGAACCTTGGACAAAGGAAGTATGGATTTATGATTTTCGCACGAATGTCCATTTTACACTGAAGCAAAACCCGATGAAGTTTGAGGATTTGCAGGATTTTATCAATTGCTATCATCCCATCAATAGACATGTTCGCAAGGAAACATGGAGCGAAGATCATCCTGATGGGCGTTTTCGGAAGTTCACCTATCAGCAAATCTTGGAGCGAGACAAAACCAGCTTGGATATCTTCTGGATCAAAGACAAGTCGCTTGCCGATCTCGATCACTTGCCCGATCCTGATGTGTTAGCATCAGAAATTATTGACAATCTTGAAACGGCGCTGGAGAGTTTTCGAGAGATCATGGAAGAATTGAGTAAGTAGTTAATTGGTTAATAAACAAAGTTCAAGATGAAAGCAATGGAGCAGTATCATTTTTGTTGAGTCAGTTTTAAGATGTCAAATGGCTGGAATAAACAAAATATAGGTGCGAGAGATACGAGTAGTTACAAGTGGGTCAATCTGACAAATGATGTGAGCGGTAAAGTTTCCTCGTGAGATCTAACAGAACGGTTCATCATTTCTTGGATACTTTAAGATCTGAACTAAAATATGGAATAGCAGCAATGGCGATAACATAAAGAAAATGTTAGATTGATAGAGGTAATTACCTGCTGTGTAGAGAAGTATACTCATCACAAACTCATATGATTGTATCTTCAGGGTGCTTGGAGGCATTTACTCCAAGAGAATAGGGAATCCGGTGAAAGTCCGGAGTGGTCCCGCCACTGTAACTGCGAAGAGCGTTTTATCATTGCCACTAGGCAAATGTCTGGGAAGGCTAAAGCGCTTGATGATGCAGAAGCCAGGAGACCTGCCTTGTAGATCGCTACACCGAACTTCGCGGAAAGAGAGGTGGAGGCACATGGTATGGTTGCCTGAGAATGTTGTTTCAACATTATTTCAGCACACCAATTTAGACTAACCTAAACGGGTATCAGTGTTCCTCCCTTGCTTATCGGCAGGGGAGTTTTATTTTTTAGTCGATAAAATTTGAGGTTTTGGCATCGCGTATAAAGGGGGTTTTGCAATAAGTGAATAACAAAAAAACAACCACTTACTCTCTAATAGGGGGGATTATTGTTGCCAATGTGATGGCATGGATAATTCTATTTATTATTTCTCAGCGTTATCCATTTTTTGTTGGATTAGGTGCATTAGCTTATGTTTTTGGTCTCCGACATGCGGTAGATGCAGATCACATTGCCGCGATTGATAACACCACAAGAAAACTGATGAACGAAGGCAAAAAACCATTGGGGGTAGGTTTTTTCTTTTCACTCGGGCATTCCACCGTAGTGGTGATACTGGCATTAGGCTTGTCCGTAGCGACTCATGCATTTGGTCTGTTACTCCATCGAACCGATTCGACAGCGAGTCTAATAGGTACATTGGTGTCTGCGATTTTCCTCTATTTGATTGCCATTCTTAATTTAGTGATTTTGAAAGACATCTATTCTGTGTTTCAAGAGGTGCGGCGAACCGGATTGACTCAAGAGAAAAGGGATGAAATGGAGTCACTTCTGCTCAAACGAGGTTTTATGAACCGTTTACTCGGGCCTGCTTATAAGGCTATTCGTACGAGTGGACAGATGTATCCAGTGGGATTCCTTTTTGGTCTAGGATTTGATACCCCAAGTGAAATGGCGGTGCTAAGTATGGCAGTGTTAGCAACTGGGAAGAGCGTTCCCCTCATTGATACCTTAGTCCTACCGCTGATCTTTGCGATGGGAATGATTTTGGTGGACACGTTGGATGGAGTATTAATGCAATCGGCATATTCTTGGGCCTTTTTCAATCCAATCCGAAAAGTCTACTATAACCTGTCTATTACCACTATTTCCGTTCTCATCGCCTTTGGAGTGGGCACGGTAGAAGCATTACAGATATTAGGGAGCGAACTTACTCTTAAAGGGTCATTTTGGGATTGGTTAAATAATATAGACTTCGGAACGCTTGGCTATGTAATTATTGGAATCCTAGTTGCGAGTTGGATGGCGGCAATTATTTTTTATAAGTGGAGGGGTTATGAAGAGAAAGAAATTGCGTAATCCAAACGGACATGCAAAAAAGAGAGGGAGATTGACTTTTGAAGACGATCGTATTACTGGTTGGACACGGTAGTCGCGATGAACAAGGTAATAAAGAGTTTTTGAATTTTGTAAACGATTTGCAAGTGAAACATCCAGAACAAACGTTTGTTGTGAGTTTTTTGGAATTTGCTGATCCCACAATATTGTCAGGCGTGGATACTTGTGTGAAACAAGGAGCGTCAAGAGTGGTGATTGTTCCTGTCATTCTTTTAGCAGCATCACATGTGAAACTGGAAATTCCAGAGATTTTGGATGAGGCTCGCCGTCGATATCCCCAACTTGAAATCGTATACGGTCGCAACATTGGGTTACACGAACGACTGCTTGATTTACTTGTTGAGCGCTTTCATGGAGTTAGGAAACAAAAAGACGTTAAAGGAACAATTTTCTCACACCCGGAGCTTGATGATCTAAACGATACGGCAATCGTGCTGATGGGGCGTGGAAGCAATGATCCAGACGCTAATGGCGATGTGTACAAAGTCGCTCGAATTTTATGGGAGCGAACCGGGGTAAGTACCGTGGAAACTTGTTTTACCGGCATCACGGATCCTCGCCTTCCGTCGGGAGTGGAGCGAGCCGTGCGGCTTGGCGCGAGGCGCGTGATCGTCATCCCGTATTTTTTGTTCACTGGTGTTCTGATCAAGCGCATGACTAATCTCATTCTGGAATTAAGGCAGCGTTACCCACAGATCACGTTGCAGATGGCCGAGTATTTTGGATTGCACGATATTTTGCGAGAAGTGGTGTTAGATCGAGCGCGAGAGGCAGAGCGAAAGGAAGCAGCGATGAATTGCGATTTTTGCAAGTACCGTCGTGAAGTCATGTTGATGCATATTTCGGACGGGGAGGTGCGGACGTGAACCGGACGGGACGAGTGTTTCTAGTGGGCGCGGGTCCTGGCGATCCAGGATTGCTGACGATTAAAGGGAAAGACTGTCTGGAAACTGCCGATGTAGTGATTTATGACCGACTTGTCGCACCCGACATTCTCAATCTCTCTTCCTCGTTCGCAGAAAAAATATACGTGGGCAAAGAGCGCGATCACCATACGGTTCGCCAGGAAAAGATCAATGAGTTGTTGGTGCAACGGGCTCTTGAGGGTTTTACTGTCGTGCGCCTGAAGGGCGGCGATCCGTTTGTATTTGGGCGTGGCGCAGAAGAGGCAGAAGTTTTGCGAGAGCATGGCATTGAGTTCGAGATCGTACCCGGTGTGTCTTCGGCGATAGCTGCGCCCGCGTATGCCGGAATTCCCGTTACATATCGGGAACTGGCCACTGGTTTTCACGTGGTGACCGGGCATGAATGCGCATCGTCTCCTAAGACACCCTGGGAGTTACTAGCGTCGCCAACACAGACACTGATTATTTTGATGGGAATGTCTTATCTTCCTGTAATTATAAAAAAACTGCTTCAACACGGTCGTGATCCTAACACGCCGGTGGCCCTGATTCGTTCGGGAACAACCCCTCATCATGCTAGTTGGCTAGGTACTTTGGGCACCATCGTCGACCTAGCACAGAGAGCAATGATTGAGCCGCCAGTCGTCATCGTGGTTGGCGAAGTGGTACATAAAGCGAAGGATTTAGACTGGTTTCATCCGGAGTGGGCAGCGGATATCAGCCAAACCATAAAGGGGGAAGAGTGATGATACCCAAAATATTCATCGTCGGTTTCGGGCCGGGGAGTCGGGATCACATCACCGATCGTGCACGTCAGGCGATTGTGGAAAGTCAAGTCATTCTCGGCTATCACACGTATATCGAACTGGTGAAGGAATGGATAACCGACCAAGAAATTGAACGCACAGGGATGACAGAAGAGGTGAGCCGGGCGCAAAAGGCGGTGGAATTGGCGAAAGCCGGTCAAACCGTTGCGGTTGTCTCCAGCGGGGATGCCGGTGTGTACGGCATGGCGGGGCTGATTTATGAAGTGTTGGCAGAACAGGGATGGCACCCATCCGAACCGCCTGAAGTCGAGGTGGTGCCTGGCATTCCCGCTATCAATTCCTGCGCATCGCTACTTGGCGCTCCCATCATGCACGATGCCTGCACAATCAGTTTGAGCGACCACCTCACACCGTGGGAGGTAATAGAGCGTCGTATCGAAGCCGCCGCGTCGGCTGATTTTGTGATAGCGTTATACAATCCCAAAAGCGGCAGGCGCACAAGCCAGATTGCGGAGGCGCAACGGATATTACTGAAGTATCGATCTCCCAACACCCCTGTGGGGCTTGTCAAAAGTGCCTATCGCGATCGACAAGTCGTGGTGCGAACCAACCTGGCCGAGATGTTGGATCATGAAATCGGCATGTTGACCACCGTCATCATTGGTAATTCCGCGACATTTATGCACGATGATATCATGATTACGCCGCGCGGTTATCAGCGCAAATACCAGTTGGATTCGGCTGAGCAGGCGCTGAGTCCTAGGGAACGGTTGCGCGTGGACAATGAACCTTGGTCGTTGCTAGCAAAGGAATCGGGCTCTTCGACTCAGGACTTGGCAGAAGAGGCGTTGTTGCGTATGACATCGCCTAAGTCGTCGTTTTAGAATGGGCAACGAAAGGGATATATGGCAGGGGGATCTGCCTGGAGTATTTTTTCTGGCGGGAACAAGCGACGCGCGTGAACTGGCGGTTCACATGAAGCAAAAAGGATTCGCTCCGCTGGCAAGCGTGGTGACAGAAAGCGCCGCGCATCGTTTGCGCGAAGTGGGGATTGCGGTGCGGGTAGGACGGCTGAATCTGGAGGCCATGGGCGCACTCTTAACAACACCTACGATCAAGGTACTTGTGGACGCCAGTCATCCATTTGCGGAAGAAGCGCATCGCACTGCGCAACAAGCAGCGGAAATCGCAGGTATCGCCTATGTTCGCTATGAACGCCCGCCGAAAGCCTATAACCACCCGCTTGTGACACAGGTCGACACCTACGAAGGGGCGGCGAGGGTTGCGCTTGACCGAAGAGGGAACGTGATGCTGACGACAGGCGGCAAAACAATCGGGATTTTTACCAAGTCGCTGCTGGGGTTGCCGGATGTGAGACTGGTCGTCCGCTTGCTTCCGAACGCGGAAAACATGGAGAAGTGCGCTCAACTGGGAATGGACGCAAGAGATATCGTCGGCATGCAAGGGCCTTTTTCGAGGGAGCTCAATCAGGCGTTGTATCGACAATACCAGATCACGCTGATGGTGACTAAAGAAAGTGGAGATCAAGGCGCAATGGATGAAAAAGTAGAGGCTGCGCTTGACTTGGGGATCGAAGTGGTGATCATTCGTCGTCCTAAGTTGTCGTACAACAATTTTTATTCGACTTATGACGATCTGATCGAAGCGGTGAAACGATTCATCGGTCGTGGATAAAAATAGGCGTCAGGAGGGATATGATTGGATTTTGGTACGGAATTTCAACCGCTAATCGTTGAACCGCAAAAAATCGAGGATAGAAGCTTTCAAATCATTGCGGAAGAATTGGGGTCGCACATCTTCACGCCGAGTCAGTTCAAAGTAGTGCAACGGGTGATCCACGCTTCAGCCGACTTTGAACTTGGCCGCAGCATGGTATTTCATGGGCAGGCGATGGAAAGTGGCATTGCCGCCATACGCAGAGGCCGAACGATCGTGGCTGACGTGCAGATGGTGCAGGCGGGCATCAATAAACCTCGCATTGAGAAATATGGCGGGGACGTGAAGGTTTTTATTGCTGATGACGACGTTGTCGCTGACGCCAAACGCCTCGGCATCACGAGAGCGATTGCGGCAGTGCGCAAAGCGGCAAAAGAAGCGCCGGATGGAATCTATGTCGTGGGCAATGCACCCACTGCGCTTTTAGAAGTGATCAGACTAATCAAGGCGGGCGAGATTTCGCCAAGTCTTGTCGTAGGCGTTCCCGTTGGTTTTGTGTCGGCAGCAGAATCGAAAGAGGAACTGGAAAGGCTTGAAATTCCGTTTATCACCAATCGAGGTCGAAAGGGTGGAAGTCCGGTAGCTGTGGCAACGGTGAACGCGCTCTCTTTGTTGGCGGATGAGCCTAACAAGTGGTAAACGCGAATCGTGTAGCGTGGAGGTGATGCAATGGGCGAGATGCTGGAGGTTCCTAACGGTCCCCTGCGCCATGGCTATACCACAGGGGCGTGTGCAACCGCTTGCACGAAGGGCGCGCTACTTAGTTTGATTGAACAGACCTGCGTAGAATCTGCGGAGATCCTGATTCCAGTAGGAGAGTCTGTTCGTTTTGCCCTGAGAGACGTTTCTTATTCCGGGACGGAAGCTACCGCTTCGACCATCAAGGATGGTGGTGATGACCCAGACGCCACGCACGGTGCGATCATTACAGCCACTGTGACTTGGACGCGTAAACGTGGAGAGGTGGACATTGACGGAGGCGTGGGCGTGGGGCGTGTCACGAAACCGGGATTGCCAATCCCCATAGGAATGGCCGCTATCAATCCTGTGCCGCGAAAAATGATTCGCGAAGTGGTGGAAGAGGTGCTGGCGAAATACTGTCTGACTCGAGGGGTGCGGGTGGTGATTTCGGTTCCAAAAGGTGAGGAAATCGCCCTAAAAACCTTGAATGGCCGCCTCGGTATTGTCGGGGGGATCTCCATACTGGGGACGCGAGGCATCGTGGTGCCATTTTCCACCTCCTCATACAAAGCGAGCATTGCATACGGCTTGTCCGTGGCAAAAGCGCAGGATTTGCGCACGGTGGTGCTGACGACAGGGGGACGCAGTGAAAATTACGCTATGGCGATGTATCCAGAATTGCCAGAAGAAGCGTTTATCGAGATGGGAGATTTCATTGGTTTTACCGTCCGGCAGGCGAAGCGGATCGAAATGCGCGAGATTCGACTGGTGGGTATGATGGGTAAGTTTTCAAAGTTGGCGCAAGGGGTGATGATGGTACACGCGCACAGTTCTTCCATCGATTTTGGTTTTTTGGCCAAAGTGGCGGCAGAAGTTGGCGTATCGCCGGCATGGCAAACAAAGATTCAAGAAGCCAACACGGCAAATCAGGTGGCCGACTGGATGATGGAGTGGGGACATCGTGAGTTTTTTGATCGCATTTGTTGGTATTGTTGCATGCAAGTGGCGGAGCAAATTGGTGGAGGGCTGAGAATTGAAACGCGTCTGACCACGTTACAAGGAGATGACTTGGGGGGAGCGGTACTCGATGCCAAGTGAAGTGATGGTGGTGGGCATTGGCGATGACGGGGCCGCCGGACTCACGTTTGATGCGCGTGAATGGGTCAATCATGCGGATCTGCTTATTGGTGGGGAGCGTCAACTGGCTTTTTTTCCTGACTACAAAGGGGAGAGACGCGTGATTAAAGGGAAATTGACTGAACTGTTGGACGACGTGCGAGACGTTGTGGACACGCGATCGGTGGTGGTGTTGGCGTCTGGGGATCCGTTGTTTTACGGGATCGGATCATTGCTTGTCAAGCGTCTGGGAGGTGAGCGGGTGAGGATATGGCCTCATTTGAGTTCAATCCAACTGGCATTTGCGCGATGTGGTGAATCCTGGCAGGATGCGCAGATCATTTCGCTCCACGGGCGCAAGATCAGCGGCCTCGCGCAACGTATTGGCAACGAGACAAAAGTGGCGCTACTGACGGATGCGGAGAATACACCGGCGCAAATCGCGCGGTACCTGCTTGCTTTTGGCATGACGGAATATACGGTGTTTGTGGCGGAAAACCTTGGCGGTACGGAAGAGCGGACAGGACGCTACACACTGGCCGAAGCGTCAACGCTGGCATTTGCACCACTCAACGTAGTGATTCTGCTGCGGGATGAAAAGGTGCGAGCGACCATCTGGCCGCTTGGCATTGAAGACCGCGAATTTTTCCAGCGTAAACCGGAGCGGGGATTAATCACGAAAAAAGAGATTCGTGTGCTCAGTCTGACAGAACTGGCGCTACATCCGGGTGATGTGTTATGGGACATTGGGGCGTGTACAGGTTCAGTATCGGTCGAAGCGGTACTGCGAGTGCCGGAACTACAAGTGTTCGCCATTGAAAAAAACACAGGCGATCTGGCGTTATTGCGCACCAACCAGATTAAGTTTCGCACTGATTTTGTCGCGGTGCACGGAAAGGCGCCGGAGGGATTGGATCGGTTTCCTGATCCAGATGCTGTGTTTATTGGCGGCAGTGGAGGGGAGCTGGCTGAACTTTTGGGCGTGTGCGCGAAGCGACTGCGCCCGAAAGGGCGGATCGTCATCAATGCGGTGACGGTGGAAACCCTCGCGACTGCGTCAGCTGCGTTGCGGGAACATGGATTCGCGGTCGCCATGACACTGGTGCAAACGGCACGCAGCAAGCCCATTTTGAACCTGACGCGCCTTGAGGGAATGAATCCGGTTTACATCATGAAGGCGACGCGTGCACAGGAGGAAGAGGAGTTTGTCGATGAGTGAGTGGAGTCAGACACGTCCGTTAAATGGATTTCCCCATCCGGTTGCGCCGGGTCGATTGTGGGGAGTAGGAGTAGGTCCGGGTGATCCCGAACTGGTCACGGTAAAAGCGTATCGGATCTTAAAAGAATGTCCCGTTATCGCCTATCCAAAAAAACGGTCGGGAAGTAAGAGCTATGCCTTGGAGATCGCGGAATTGTACGTCGATCCCAGCGAAAAAACCATGCTGGGCTTGATTTTTCCAATGACCAAAAATCAGGACGAATTGATGGCCATGTGGCAGCAAACGGCAGACCAGGTGTGGGAACCGCTCTCGAAAGGGCAGGATGTGGCGTTTGTCACGGAAGGCGATCCGATGCTTTACAGTACCTTCATTCATCTGGCGCGCATCCTGAATGAGCAGCATCCGGGTGTTGAGATACAATCGATTCCGGGGATTTCTTCCATCACTGCGGCCGCTTCCCGTTTTGGAGTCGCCTTGGCTGACGGGGATGAGACGGTGGCCATTGTGCCGGCCTGTGATGACCCGAACTTGTTGCGAAAGGTTCTTGTTCAGTACGACAGTGTGGTGTTTATCAAGGTAGCCAAAGTGATGAATCAGTTGCTTGATGTACTTGCGGAGTTAAATTTGACCAGTCAGGCCATGGTGGCGACAAAACTCACTTCTGGTGAGGAACAAATCTGGCGCCATGTCGAAGAATTGCGAGGCAGCGAATTGAATTATTTGTCGCTGATGGTGGTGAGAAAATGAACCTGTTGCCTAAAGTGTATATCATCGGTGCGGGTCCTGGCGATCCAGAACTCATCACGGTGAAAGGGATGCGTATCCTACAATCGGCTGACGTGGTGTTGTTTACGGACAGTCTGGTGCGCGAAGAGATGCTGACGATGACGGGCGTCCATGCAGTAGTACATCGCACGTCCGGCATGAGCCTGGAACAAATGGTCGGGATCATGGCACAAAGTGTTCGCGAAGGCAAAAGCGTAGCGCGCGTGCACACCGGTGATCCGTCCGTATTTGGCGCGATTTTGGAGCAAATGGTCTTGCTGAAGACGGAGGGGGTGGCGTACGAGATCATACCAGGTGTGAGCGCCGTGTTTGCATCAGCCGCCCTGCTTGGTGCAGAATTAACCGTTCCCGACTTGACGCAGACGGTGATATTGACTCGCGCTGAGGGGAGAACAGCAGTGCCGGAACGTGAGCACTTGCGCTCGCTTGCTGAGCACCATTGCACGATTGCGCTCTATCTAAGCGCCACTCGGGCAAAAACGGTAGTGGATGACTTCCTGGCGGCGGGATGGTCGCAAGAGACACCAGTGGCAGTAGTACAAAAGGCGACGTGGCCTGATCAAAAAATCGTGCGCACCACCTTGCAAGGTCTGGTGCGGGCGTTGGGGGATGCGCATATTTCCAACCACGCGATGATTTTGGCCGGTTGGGCGCTTGATCCTGAACTAGCAAATCGCAGCGATTTGCGCTCGAGATTGTATGATGAGACATTTACGCACCGCTACCGCAAAGGGGTGGCTGCAGATGACTAAACCGTATGTCTCGGTTGCCATCACCCAACACGGGGTGGAGATAGCCCGTCGATTGCAGGACGTATTGATCGATACAGATGTGTATTATCCGATGAAGTTCGCGCGCGGCGACGAATCCTCCCGCGGTGTTCACATGTACGAAGGCCCCGTTGCACAGTATGTACCGGAATGGTTTGGACGATATGAAGGGGTGATCGGCATATTTTCTATTGGTACGATGGTGCGACTCATCGCTCCTTTATTGCACGATAAAAAAACAGATCCTGCCGTCGTGGTGGTAGATGATCGGGCGACTTATGCGATCAGTGTGTTGTCGGGCCATCTTGGTGGCGCCAATCAGTTGACTTTGCAGGTGGCGCAATATCTAGGGGCGAAGCCGGTGATTACCACGGCGTCCGATGTGAACGAAACGCTTGCCGTCGATTTGCTGGGTAGAGAGTTTGGTTGGGAAATTGAAAACTTCGATCAGGTGACGACAGTAAGTGCGGCGGTCGTCAATGAAGAGCGCGTTCACATTATACAAGAGGCGGGGGAACGCAACTGGTGGCCATACGAAAAACCGTTGCCACCCTGGCTACGTGTGTACGTTTCGGCGGAACAGGCGTTGCAGGAGCCGTTTGACGCGGCACTTGTGATCACGCCACGATTACTTACGCCTTTTGAAGAAGAACAGCTTTTGGCGCGTGGTGTTTTATATCGACCTAAAGTTATCGTGATCGGTGTCGGATGTAATCGCGGCACCACAAAGGAGGAGATGGAATCAATGCTACTACAAACGCTACAATGCCTTCGTCTATCGGAACGCAGTGTGCGCAACTTGGCCACGATAGATATCAAACAGAACGAGCAGGGTCTGGTGGCTCTCAGTCAGGAACGGGGATGGCCGATTGTGGCATATACAGCTGCCGAACTCAATCAGATTGTTCTTCCCCATCCATCAAAAACCGTGTATCACTACGTGGGGACGTGGGGAGTGTGCGAACCGGCAGCCAGGTTGTCTTCGGGAGCCAAGGATTGGGTGCTGGAGAAATTGAAATCCGGAAATGTTACCATTTCGGTGTGCATGGTGGGTGCTGATGAATAATCATAGGGACTCATCTAGTCAAAATTGGCATCGTCCTCGCTTTGTTCTAGCCGGAACCAACAGTGGTGTCGGAAAAACCACGTTTACGCTTGGTCTGATGGCGGCGCTGCAAAAACGCGGATTGCGTGTGCAAGGGTATAAGGCGGGGCCTGACTACATTGACCCCAGTTATCACACCGCGGTCACGGGGCGCGTGTCGCGCAATCTTGACACCTGGATGCTTACAAAGGATGCGGTGCTGGAGGTGTATATGCGCAGCAGCGCTGCGGCGGATATTAGTGTCATCGAAGGCGTGATGGGATTTTACGATGGGAAAGACCCCCGTTCCAATGTGGGGAGCACGGCGGAACTAAGCACTGTGCTACGGGCGCCGACGATTTTGATTGTCAATGTGGGAAAAATGGCGCGTAGTGCGGCGGCGATCGTGAAAGGATTTCAATGCTTTGACGATACTGTGCAGATTTCCGGCGTGCTTGTGAACCATGTGGGGAGCCTAGGTCATTATCGGTTGGTGCAAACGGCAATTGAACAAGAGTGCTCAATTCCGGTGCTTGGTTATCTGCCAAAACGAGAAGATTTGCGTATTCCAGATCGTCACCTGGGGCTGATTCCAGCGATCGAACGCGGCGAATTGCAATCACTGTTCGACGAGTTGGCGAATGCGGTGGAAGAAACGGTCAACGTGGACGAATTGCTGGCCATTGCGGCCAAAGCACCAGATTTGCCCGCTCGTGAACCGGTCTTGTTCCGTATGCAGGAAGAGATGAGAACTGGCATTCGGTACGAGAACGAACGACGTGTCAAAATCGCCATCGCCAGGGATGCGGCGTTTAACTTTTATTACCCGGAAAACCTGGAGTTGTTGGAGTATTACGGCGCAGAGTTGTTGTACTTTAGTCCATTGGCCGGAGAACTGGTTCCATATGAAGCGGACGGATTGTATCTGGGGGGCGGATTCCCGGAAGAGTTTGCAAAGGATTTGAGCGAGCATAGCGAGTTGATACGACAGGTGCGGGAGTTGGTAGAAACCGGGATACCGACGTTCGCGGAGTGTGGAGGTTATATGTTCTTGACGGATTCCATCACTGATTTGCACGGTGACACCTATCCCATGGTCGGTCTGCTTCCAGAAAAAATCGTCATGCAAGCTCGCCTGGTGGCGTTAGGTTATCGAGAGATTGAGGCCCTGACTGATTCTGTATTACTCGCAGCGGGCGAGAAAGCGCGCGGGCATGAATTTCATTATTCTAGTGCACAATTAACTAGTGATAGTGCTGATGGACTGACGGCAGCTTATCAAGTGAGTGATCGCTTTGGACAAAAACTCGATGGATTTGTTAAGGACAATCTGTTTGCCAGTTACATGCACTTTCACTTTGCGTCGAACCCATTAATGGCGGAACGTTTTGTCTCTTTTTGTCATCAGTTTCGAGAAATGAAAAAGTCAAAATTGCAGTAAGCAAGCAACTGTAAGGGGAGGATTATGATTGACTTTGATGATCAACGGTTAAAAGAAGTGCAGCGAGATTCGCAGGTAGCTCTTTATCCTGCATTTCTTCGTCTACAAGGGCGCCTTTGTACGGTGATTGGGGGAGGGAAAGTTGCTTTGCGTAAGGTGGAGTCTCTGCTGGTGTCTAAGGCACTTGTTAGGGTGATTAGTCCGGTAGCAGAAGATCGGCTGTTGGAATTGGCCAATCGTGGGATCATCACCTACGAAAAGAGATGTTATCAAGCGGGTGATGCGGCTAGCGGATATGTAGTGATTGCTGCTACCAATAATCAGAATGTGAATAGACAAATTGCAATGGAAGCGGATCAATGCGGGCGATTGGTAAACGTGGTGGACGACCCAGAGAGGTGTTCCTTTCAAGTTCCGGCTAGTTTCACATTGGGTGACGTAGGTGTAGCTATCTCCACGAATGGGAAGGATCCTATGGCTGCTAAACACTTAAAAAATATTCTTATGCAAGATCTCATCGAGGAAAAGAATGATTTTCAACGTGAGGTTAGGCAATGGATAACGAACAATAATCAAGGAATCTTTTAGACTCCCTCTTCTAAAGGCCGTGAGTTTATTTTTTCCTACTGGTTATTGAGTTGACAACGCCGCATTTTTTAACTCTTCATGCATCACATTCGCAAACGACTTTCTCCCCTCTTTGTTGGCATGATAAAAAGCAAATCCTGTGATCTGCAGAGGTACAATAAATGTAAAATAGGAAGATTGCATAGAAAGGTGACTTATGGAAAAAATGGTGTCAGAGTTCATTCTTTGCGATTGGAGAATTGGGATTGAAGAAGAATACTCCATATGATCACGACCAGTTAGTGACTCATCTTCAAATAAATGAACTTTTGATTAAAAATAAATTTGTTCATTGTGATGATGTCAGTTACAGGTGGGTTCAAATTGGCCAATCTCAGCAACAGGGAATGCTTGTTTTTATTTCAAATCTAGTGAAAAAAGATTTATTGGACGCTACCATTTTACGTGAACTCCTAAGTGGCATGCAGGGGGATGAACCATGTACTATTGCTCAATTACAAAAGCGATTAATAAGTGCGAGTGATGTTCGAGTGGCGTCCAAGATCACAGAAGTGGCTACCGATATATTGTCCGGGAGAGCGGTCCTTTTTGTCGACCACGATCAACATGCGTTATCCATAGATGTACTCGGATGGGAACATCGGGGGGTGGAAAAATCCGAAAACGAGGTTTCAATCCGGGGCTCACAGCAGGCTTTTACCGAGAATTTAATGAATAATGTGGCGCTGGTACGCCGATTTATCCGGGATACTCGATTAAAAGTAGAAAATAATATTATCGGAGAAGTGACAAAAACCCCCTATGTTATCTTGTATATGGCTGGCATTGTAGACGAAAACATCTTGCAGCAGGTAAAGATAAACTTGAAAAGTAGCAAGATGGATGGAGTATTCGACAGTGGGCTTCTAGTAGAGAAACTTCGTAATGCGGTAAAAACTCCTTTTCCTATCATTAATCGAACGGAACGACCGGATCGTGTCGCTTCTCTTCTTTTAGAGGGGCGAGTCATCATCCTAGTGGATAATTCTCCAGTAGCATTGAGTATGCCAGCATTGCTAGTGGAGTTTCTCCAGGCACCCGAAGATTATTATGAAAATTTTTGGCTTCAATCGGGAATACGTTTATTGCGATATTTGTCGCTCGCCATGTCGCTGACAGTACCGTCTCTGTATGTGGCGTTAGTGGGTTATCATCATGAACTGATTCCCGCCTCTATGATGCCCAGTTTAATGAGCCAACGGGAGGGAATTCCGCTACCCACCATGGTAGAGGTGCTGATCATGGAAATCGTTTTTGAAATTCTGCGCGAAGCTGGGCTTCGATTGCCTCGTCCCATTGGGCAAGCAGTCAGTATCGTGGGGGCATTGGTCATTGGGCAAGCAGCAGTTCAGGCCAAACTTGTCATGGCAACAACAGTTATTGTAGTAGCCACCACTGGAATTACCTCGTTTACATTGTCTGGGGTAGGGATAGCTAGTGCCACTCGATTTTTGCGCTTCCCATTATTGCTGATCACAGGATTTTTGGGGTTGTTTGGTTTTACTATTGGTATCTTTATGATCATGATTCACCTGGTTTCTTTACGGTCTTTCGGTGTCATCTATACTGGCGCATTAGCTCCGCGTACTTGGCGTGATCTAAAAGATTCACTATTTCGTACTCCTCATCAAAATCGGGCTCATGTCCCCTGGCGAAATCAAAATATGGATTGAAACAACGATATTTTGCAGGAGTAATGTGTGATGATATCTGTTAAGCAGTTGTCCTATTTAACCGTGATTCTGATCTTCTCCACTGGTATCCTATATTTACCCTCTATTACGATCCGCCACGCGGGTAATGGAGGATGGTTAAGTCCATTTATCAGCATGATGGTTGGGATAATGGTGCTCTTCATTATTCTTTTTTTCCATTATCAATTTACTTCTAAAACGTTAACGGAATATTTGCCATTACTCGTGGGGAAATGGGGAGCAAGACTTTTAGGAGCACTTTATGTGCTCTTTTTTTGGAGTACTGGACTATTAGTGGTACGAGAAATGGTGGGGATCGTGAGGATTACGTTGTTGCCTAAAACTCCTATAGTCGTTATTTGTTTTATGATTGCCTTGGCCATTATCTATGGGGCGTATTGCAAAATGGAGGCGATTGCCCGTTTGATAGAATTGATTGTGTTATTACTTCCTGTCATGGTTATTGCACTGATAACGGGGTTGGCAGGAGCCATTCATTGGGGTGCTTTTTTTCCGTTCATTGAGGCTGGTTGGAGGGGAGTTATTCGCGGTGCGTTTGTACCTTCCAGTTGGTTTGGTGAAATCATCGTGCTTGCTTATTTGTTGCCGATCGTATCTTCTCATCATCGTTCGTTTTCTATCCTTCTCTTTAGCTTGGGAATAACGGCTGGACTATTAAGTATCATCGTCATGCTGATTATTGGGGTTTTTGGTGCCAGTGAAGCAGCTAGAACGCCTTTGGCAACCTATGAACTGATTCGATATGTGCAATTTGGGTCATTTTTGCAGCATATTGACGCGTTATTCCTTTTTCCTTGGCTGATGTTCATGCTCGTGAAAGGACTCTTATTTTTTTATGTAGCGATGATTAGTTTTTCACAGACGATCGTTCTCCCTTCGTATCAATTTACGATTATTCCTCTAGTTTTTCTATCCACAGTGGTGAGTCATTGGATGTTCTTGGATGATGCTACGGTCAGTAAATTTCTGGAGGTGGTATGGCCCGTCTATGCGCTGTTTTTCGAGGCTGCCGTTCCTCTGCTTCTCTTAGTTCTTTATTTCGTTAGACATCGAAAGATACAGACCATAAGGATGTCGCCATAAACCATGATTTGCTTGCCGTTTATTGAAAATCGTATAGAGAAAGGAAGAATGGAAAAAATAGCATCACACTCGGAATGTGGATGATCAATCCACGACCACCCATCAGATGAGAATTATTGATAAATTCAATCAAGCAGGAGTATGTGTGATGATATCCGTAAAGCAATTGAACTATTTGACCGTAATCGTGATTTTTTCCACTGGCATCTTATATCTGCCGTCGATTGCCATTTCCCAAGCAGGAAATGGGGGATGGATAAGCCCTTTTATGAGTATGTCGGTTGGAATGATTGTGTTATTCATTGTTTTCTTTTTTTATCATCGATTTGCTCCCAAAACTTTGACAGAATACCTGCCATTACTGGTAGGTAAGTGGGGGGCAAAAATTCTTGGATTATTGTATGTGTTCTTTTTTTGGACTGTAGGGCTCAAAGTGATACGTGAAATTACAGGGATTGTACGTATTACACTATTGCCTAACACACCATTAATTGTGATTTGCTTTATGATTGCCTTGACTGTTATTTATGGGGTGTACTGCGGAATAGAAGCGCTTGCTCGACTGGTGGAGTTGTTGGCGCTCATTCTTCCCGCCATGATTATTGCACTGATGGCAGGATTGATGGGATTCATTCATTGGGATGCTTTTTTACCTTTAATGGAATTTGGCTGGCAGGGTGTCATTCGCGGTGCGTTTATGCCTTCTAGTTGGTTTGGTGAAGTGATTGTACTTGCCTATTTATTGCCGATCGTTACCATGAATAAAAGTTCATTACCCCGATTTCTTCTCAGTTTAGTGGTTACGGCATTCCTATTAAGTAGTCTTGTTATCTTAATTATTGGAGTTTTGGGAGTAAGCGAAGCAGCAAGAATACAGCTAACCGTTTATGAATTGATGCGATATGTGCAATTTGGAGCCTTTTTACAGCATATTGATGCGTTATTTCTTCTTCCATGGCTGATGTTTATGTTCTTGAAAGCCCTTTTGTTTTTTCATGTGACGGTAATTGGGTTTTCACAATCAATGGGGCTTGTTCATTCCCAGTTTACGATTATTCCTTTCGTTTTACTTTCAATGGTGTTTAGTCACTGGATTTTCCCAGATGAATTTACTTTGAATCAATTCCTAAAAATAATTTGGCCCAATTATGCGTTGTTTTTTGAATTGGTTATTCCAATTGTCCTCTTATTACTCTATTGGACTCGACGACACAAGATTCAATCAATGAGCTTGACATGATAAAATATTCCGTTATATTCCATAAAAATATCTTCAATTGGTTGCTAGTGATCGTTTTAATGGTGCTGATCACCGGTTGTTGGGACTACCATGAACTTGATAAAGAGGCAGTGATTAGTGTGTTTGGGTATGATCTTATTTCACCCTATCATGTGAAAGTATCCGCCTATTTAGAGACTACCCCTAAGGCTAATTCAAGTAGTAACGGAAATGAGGGGGGAATGAAAAAACCAGAAATCATTCGTGCAGATGGTCCTACCATCTATGAAGCCATCAAAAATATGTCCGTTTATACCCCGAATGAATTGACCTTTCATCATCACGTCATCTCTATATTAAGTGAAAAATTTGTAAGTTCTCCTCACTTCGGTGATGGCCTTGATCGAATTACTCGTGTAGGGGCGACAAGAAGAAGAGGTTTGTTTGCCGTTACTTCTGGTCAATCTTCCGATGTACTCGAGATTAAACTTCCATTGACAGATGATTTATCAGAAGGACTATTGAATTTGATGGAGGCTGCAAAAGAGCAACAATACAGTACACAAGTCGACTTAAATGATTTTTTGTATGACCTCACTCTAATTGGCAAAGAACCGATCATTCCTAGAATATTGATTACACAGAGTAAGTCAACTTCATTTCAGAAAAGGATCAAGGTGTACGGGAGCGGAGCATTTCGCGGCACTCGTTTTGTTGGATGGTTGAGTGGCAATGAGACAAGGGGGGTTTTGTGGTTACGAGGGAAATCCGGGCATCCTATTCTTCGATTCCCTTGGGAAGGTGGGGAGATCATGGTGCAGGCGGAAAGCATTCAAAC
This sequence comes from Bacillota bacterium, assembly GCA_021828865.1. Classification (GTDB taxonomy): domain Bacteria; phylum Bacillota; class Bacilli; order Alicyclobacillales; family SLC66; genus JAJZCL01. The sequence goes on along the minus strand of JAJZCW010000011.1, from coordinate 47,115 downwards.
GAAAATCGCACTTTCTCAGACTTCTAGGGCAAGCAAAGAACAAATTCCGTTTTTAATCAAAATGAAGTGGCAAGGCAAAATAGTGATGTATACGGGGCATCGAAGCTTAAAAGTACAAGACATTCCCTCCATTGAGCAAGGTGTGGAAAATAGTATGAGACCTGTGATTCAACAATCGATTCGTCGCGCACAAGCCCTTCACACGGATGTGATCGGTTTTGGGAATACCTTTTATTCTTCACAACCCAGTGTTTATCGGCAAAAGTATTTAAGCCAATGGAATGATCGTTATTTTCCACAGATCCAGTACATCGTACAAATCAAAGCTAAGATCCTGAATATAGGGATGACCAGTCACGCGCCTGAAGAAAGGGACTGAGCAAAGTGTGGTTCTTTGCCACGATCATCGTCATCACTGCTGCAGCATTTCAAATCCCTCAGTTGATAAGAGGAAAATCATCAAGGAAGGAATGGACCGTGTTATTGGTTCTTTATGCCTTGATTTTCATTGGAATTGTGTTATGTGCGATCGAACTGGACAGCCCTATACCCAGATTAATTGAATGGATGACCCCTTTCACCCAACATATTTACCGAATCATTGGTTAACTGCTTCATTAATCAACAAATAGTATCGTTTTATTGGCCCTGCCAGTTTTATGTTTTTCACATATTTTGTGTAGTGAGGAGATGGAGATAATGTCTAAGCCTTCATTACGAGCATTTCAGATGCAATTAGCCGAATCAGGAGCACGACACAGTGTCGTAGTATTTTTAATCATTTTTACATTAGTCGACATGGATATCATGGCGGTGAAGGACGAGTCACAAAGAATGAAATTGACGGCCACCTGGTTGGCATGGGGAATTCCTTTTCTCTTATTGGCGTTCTTTTTCATCTCACCAGAGCAAGACGCGATAGCCTTGCAGCGTGCAGGGTTCCTATCTCCCAAATGCAATGAAGCAAACTCTTGTTTAAACCCATGATTTTCCTTATCCAAGATGGTGTCTCACTCCAATGAGAGCACGAGATTATTAACGTGACTCCTGGTGTACACTCCGTCTTCTTTAGATTGAGATATTATCTGCATACTATATCCCAATATCTATTAGTAAAAAGGCTAATTTTTAAAGTAAGCGATGTAGTAGACTCAATAATTCAAACAAAATAAAAGGGTTCAAGTTAGTTATAATGGACATGAAAGATTTCAATCCCAATTACTTCCTTTGGAATCATTGATTTGGAGGCGATGTGATGGAGTTTTTTAGCATCCTGTTTCCACGCGGATCGATTGATTCATCAACTGAGGCGGTTGGTGAGCCTGATTTTTTTATCGACCTCAACCTGAACCCCATATTTTCTTATCTGGAAACGAGCAGGCCGCAATATGCCTTCTCATCGATATTCAGGGTACCCTTGCAACAAGACGATGACATTCTCTATCGCCAGACTATTTTTCAGGATATAGAGGAAACAAACGTGTATCAAAGCATTGCCCGATTCTCCAGTTCGATGATGACGGTAAGAGACTACTTTGCCATGAGGGACAAGCTATTTTACTCGTCTCAAAAACAACGCTGGTTTCTTGATGGTGTGCACCTCTATTGTAAAGGCCTAAAGACGCTTGAAACGGATTTAGATCAAGTGCATTTGAATTCGAGCGGCATGCGTGCAGTTAAGCAGTATTTATCATCCTATTTGAGTTCCGAGACGTTCATGGCATTACAAGCGATATCCACTCATTTATTAGAAGAATTAACGAACGTCACCTACGCGATTTCGATAAAAGGTAGTCGGATCACCGTTCAACATTTACAAGAGGAGCTAGACTACGGCGCACTCATCGAGGGAATATTTTCAAAGTTTGCAAAGTCAACTGGGTCGCCAGCCTCCTCAATAACCCCGGATTGGCCAGAAATGAATCACGTGGAAGTTCAGGTGCTTGAATTAGTCACAAAATTGTATCCCGAATTGTTTATGCAAATGGCTGATTTTTATGAACAAAACCAGCAATTTTGGGATGCCACCTTATTGCGATTCGAGCATGAAGTCCAATTTTACATGTCCTATCTCGAATACATAAAAGGATTAAAAATGATGGGATTATCGTTTTGTTACCCTCAAATTAGTGTTGCAAAAGTTCTTGAATGCGAGGAGGGGTTCGACCTGGCACTCGCTCATCAACTCCAATTGGACAAAATCAAGGTGGTGACCAATGACTTCACGTTGCATCCAGATGAGCGTATTCTCATCGTGACTGGCCCCAATCAGGGCGGGAAGACCACATTTGCGAGAAGCATCGGACAAATCCTATACCTTGCCAGTTTGGGAATGCCGGTATCGGGAAAGTATGCCATATTGCCGCTTGTAGACAAGTGGTTTACGCATTTTCCGAGAGCAGAAGACATGTCGGACAATGAAGGAAAATTAAAAGACGAATTGGTTCGTATGCGGAATATTCTATCTCGTGCCACTCCCCAGAGCCTTATTATCATGAACGAATCGTTTTCTTCGACCACCTTGCAAGATGCACTGTGGATCAACAGACAAGTCTTACAAAGGATTAGTCAGATAAATGTATTATGCGTTTGTGTGACATTTATTGATGAATTGACTACGCTTGGCCCTAACGTGGTGAGCATGGCGGGCGTAGTGGATACCAATGCCCCACTTGTTCGCACCTTCCAATTACAGCGAGGACCTGCGAGTGGCCGATCTTACGCAGTAACGATTGCCCGAAATTACCGTCTCACTTATGAGGATTTGAAGGAGCGGATCAGAGAATGAATGTACATCTCATGTTTAAGGATCGAGATTTTGATCCCGAAGCGAAACTTCCTGATCACACCTCCGTGCTGATACAAGACCTAGCTATGGAATCGTTATTTGCTGCAATGGCTGATGGAGATACATTTTTACGTCAAGTGGCAGAACACGCGCTGCTCTCTCCCTTGATGGACGTTGGTGAAATACTGTACCGTCAGATGGTACTAAAAGATGCGTTGAACCATCCGAGTCTCATCAGGGAAATCTATCAAATGGCGCTGGATACGATCCAGAAAGAGAAGCAGTATTATTTCGGATTTCGTTATCCTGATGCTATTTTGCACCGATCACTCGAAGTGCTGAGGCTGTTTTTGGATCGATTAAAGCTACTCATGGAAATGGTCCAGGCTCATGAATCAACATTTGAGTCGGAAGGATTTATAGCCATGATTGCCTTTTTGAAAAAGGAACTTGACGAAGATTTTTTTGAAAAGTCTGAGGTAATATGGAAAGACTTGAATCGGAATCAGGAATTTTTGTTCAGCGCTACCCTTGGAAAAGGCAATAAAGGCGTTGACTATTTGCTTCGTCAAAAAATAAACCAACCCAAAGGCTTAGGCGGATTTTTATTTTCTCGGAAAAAAGTTGCGTATTCTTTTCAAATTCATGAGCGAGACGAGAGCGGAGCGAGGGCTTTATCTGAAATGAAGAATAAAGGAATTGAAAAAGTGGCAAGTACGCTCGCGAATTCCGTGCAACATATGCTCCATTTTTTTATCCAGCTGCGAAATGAATTGGCATTTTTCGTTGGAGCCATACGTCTGCATGATCAATTAAGGGCTATTGAGTCTCCAGTGGTATTTCCTGTACCGCTTGATGCAGCGACTCGACAGCTTGATGCGACATCACTATACGATGTGTGCTTATCGCTCAGTCAGGGGTGCATGGTGGTTGGTAATGATGTGTCTCTACAAGGCAAAGCACTCGTCGTCATTACCGGCGCTAATCAGGGAGGGAAAACCACTTTTCTGAGAAGTGTTGGTCTTTCGCATTTGATGATGCAAAGCGGATTGTTTGTGTCCGCCACATCGTTCTGCATGAATGTGGCATCTGGAATCTATACGCATTTTACGCGTCAGGAAGATACCACGATGAAAAGTGGAAAATTGGATGAAGAAATGAGGCGAATGAGTGGGATCATTGATTCGCTTCGCGTGAATTCACTTTTGCTTTGTAATGAATCATTTGCTTCGACCAATGAACGAGAAGGGTCCGAGATTGCGAAACAAATCATGCAGGCTTTAGTGGAAAAAGGAGTCCAAGTGATCTTTGTTACCCATTTTTATGAATTTGCAAGCGACTTGTATCAGTCAAACCATCATAATATCCTGTTCTTACGTGCGCTGCGACTTGATGATGGTAAACGAACCTACCGCATTGTCAAGGGAAGACCGCTTCCCACCAGTTATGGTGAGGATATTTTTCGGGAAGTTTTTGGGTGATCTCGTGAATTCCTGAGATTCTGTCACCTTCAATGGAAATTCCGCTTCGTAAGGATAGTATCCCAAAAGAGGAATGTGACACGTGGCTTCTATTGCTTCTTTCAGGAGTGGAAAGTGATGCTGGTTACCAACGCGGTTGGCGATTACGCCTCGGATAGGGACATGCGGGTCTAATAGGTGAAAGCCGAGCACTAGTGCTGCGGCGCTAATAAGCTGATATCCGCCGCACTGCCTTCGTTGGAAAGAGGACGATATCCGTCATAAAGTCCTACTCCGCTGTGACTTCTGTCATGCCTACATCGCCCCCGTTCCTATATGTTAAACGTATTGGTGGGCAGTAGGCGAACGGATTTATTCCATGCTTAGTGTGGCAGGTTTTACAGGGCGTAGCGCGTTTTTGATCGCAATAAAAACGCCTAAGAGGACAAATATACCACCGAATACTTGTGCCGCATAAATTGAGTTATGCAGGACGAAGTGGCCCGCAAGCAAGGCAATAAAAGGGGGAATATTCATAAACATCGCAGCCGTACCTGGTCCCATGACGGATACGCCGCGGTTCCACCAAAATCCGGCCATCCCTTGAGCAACCACTCCGGCGATGCCCATGAGGATCCATGGCCATAACGAATGACTGATGACGGAATGTCCCATGGCCGCTTCTCCTGCTGCGGCGGGTACCATCAATAAACACCCGAAAACCGTGGAGAATATGGTCACCGCATAAGAAGACAAGCTTCCCGTCAGCCCTCGGATGAATAACAGACTGATGGACAATCCAAGCATGGCAAGTATAAGGTAAATATCGCCTGTCGAAATGCCCAAGGAGGCTCCATTAGAGCCAACAATAATGATGACACCAGCCAAACTGCTGAGTGCCCCGATTACTTTGGAGGAGGTCAATGCGGTCTTCATGAAGATGCGTTCGAGAACGGTCGTGACAATAGGCGCCATAGCAATAATCAGTGCTGCATTGGCTGCTGTTGATTCTTTTAATCCTGTAAAATAAAAAACCTGATTCATCAGCGTACCAAAAATTCCTGCACCGGCGAGCAATAGCCATTCTTTTGGTGTGGGCATTCTCAGGCCCTTCATTTTGAGAGCCACCACTATCAAAAAGATCGAGGTCATACTAATTCTTGCGGAGGAAAGAAAAATAGGGGAAAAATATTGGAGCAGATAAGCACTAGCCACATAATTCCCGCCCCATAATAAAGAAACGCCAAACAGGCGTATTAACGCACTTTTTTGATCTGACATGGTTCACACTCCAGCATATCGTCAATAATGCTTCAGTATTGATTTCACTAATGATAAATTTGAGACTTACTTTTCGTCAAGATATTATTTTGAGTTAGATTATAAGAAAGTGACGATGGTTTATCGCCTTGTGAAATAGCATACTGACAGACTTCGATTTATTGATTATGCTGTGGTCAATACGAAAGGAGAGATAATAGTGGATTGTAAACTCAGTGATAGCGCAGCGACGAAAATGAAGGAAATTTTGTCGGAAGAAGAAGACAAGCAGTTAAAATTCCGCCTTTTTGTCGCTCACTCCCATGGAGATCATGCCCATTATGGATTGGGGCTTGATTATCCAAAAGATACTGATGAATTGATAACCACAAATGGAGTTGAGGTTTTACTGGAAATAGGCCAGGATTTTCTGGATGGGGTCGAGATGGATTATGATCCCTCTACAGACGAGTGGAATGTACGGAATCCTTCCAAAGGAACGCATGAAGGCCACTGAGTGCAATATTTACTGAGTTGATAAACAAGGGCGCCCACTGGATATGAAGATCAGTAGACGTCCTTGTTTTAAATTATTGCATTTACTATCGAACGTTCGTTTGTGTCAAATTACGCAAAATAAATGTCGGATAGAACACTGAATTGTTTGTCGCTAAATTGTATACTAAAATGAGAAATATAGGAAAATATGAGAAATGGGTTTCGGGGAATTTTACTCTCAAGGAACAATGTATTTATTAGTAGAATGCCATTCCCTTGTTCCGAAAGGATTTGAGTCATTAGCAATCTGCTTCAGTCTTGAAAGGTCTTTAAGTAAAATGGTTTTGCTGTGGATTCGTATAATGCCTTCTGTTTGTAGTTCCTTAAGTGCACGGGCGGCAGACTCCCGATTCACGCCAATCATATTAGCTAAATGTTGTTGCGTAACCTTCCACTTGATCACGATTCCTTGCTCTGTTTGCGAACCAAAATTATCATATAGTTCCAATAGTAAGTTAGCCATACGCAAGCGACTGTCCATAAAAGCGAGATAAGCAATTTTACGGTTAGCCTGTGCGAGTCTTTCACTGATATTAAAAAAAAGCTTATGCATAATCATTGGATACCTGATGATCAAATCTTCTAATTCTGGTTTCCTGATCATCCAAAGTATCGAATCTTCATAAGCTGAGACTGAGGCTAAGCGGTGGTTATTATAATGGACAACTTCCAATTCACCAATGGATTCACCGGGAAATTGATGTCCAACGATGATGACTTTGTCATTTTCCTGCAAATAAATTTGCAGTGATCCAGATTTCACAACATACATCTCTAAACCAGGTTCGCCTTGACTAAAGACGACCTGATTCTTGATAAATTTCTTTTCCGTAAATTTAGATATTACATAGTGTTCATCCAATTGAGGAATGTTTTTGAACAAGTCGGAATCCAACAGAGAACGTATCATACGCACAACCTTGTTTTAATTGGTATATAGTTTCAATTTCTATTTTAACTTTATTTACATATTATAGACAAGGAATGAGGAGCATTGATTCCGAAAATAATGATTGTTGATGATGCTGCATTCATGCGTATGCTATTAAAAGACATATTGGAAAATAACGGATTTCAAATTGTGGGACAAGCAGTAAACGGAAGAGAATCGATTCAAAAGTATAAAGAATTGAATCCTGATATGGTGACTATGGACATCATGATGCCAGGTATGGATGGAATTCAGGCCATTAAAGAGATCAAGTCGATCGATCCAAACGCAAGAATTGTAATTTGTTCCGCGATGGGGCAAAAGGAAAGAGTCATTGAGGCGATTAAGGCGGGGGCTAGGGATTTTATTTTCAAGCCATTCCAACCTGAGCAAATTGTTCAAACTTTGCTCAAAAATTCGGGAAATAATGTCGCCTCGGGAGGTTGAATTAAGGTTGAGCTTTGTCAAATGGTCTCGTTTTCGAGACTACCCCTATATTGCTCAGATTGTCATGCAACGACCGGAAGTGTTGAATGCGTTCAATACGCAAATGGCCGTCGAAATGGTCGAGGTCTGCCAGGAGATTGTCGCACAAGGTGATATCAGAGTGGTCGGTCTTCGTTCTAGCAATTCTAAAGCATTCTGCACAGGAGCGGACTTAAAGGAACGCAACCACATGAGTGAAGAAGCATGGCATGACCAGCATCGGATTTTTGAAATGATGTTCTATTCGTTTGCAGACCTTCCTATGCCTACGATTGCAGTGATCGATGGATTTTGTCTGGCAGGTGGAATGGAACTTGCACTAAATTGTGACATGTGGGTGGTATCGGAAAATGCGGAATTTGGACTCCCGGAAGTGACACGCGGAATCATGCCAGGCGGTGGAGCTACTAGATTGTTAAGTAAGCGCATTGGGGTGCATCGTGCCAAAGAAATGGTACTCACTGGTCAAAGGTATGGAGCTGCTGCCATTGCAGAAATGGGCCTAGCGAATAGGGTGGTCTCTGCGGAACGATTGGAATCGGCTTTTTTAGAAATCGCGGGTCCCATCGCAGAGAATGCGCCTCTTTCGGTCAGTTACAGTAAATCGGCTATCGATGAACTTTTTACTATACCGGACAATATCGGACGTGTTCGAGAAATTGCTTGGTATAACAAGGTAATCAATACGGAAGACCGCCATGAAGGAGTGCGGTCGTTTAACGAAAGACGAAAGCCTCAATTTAAGGGGAAATAAGTAGGGGAAAAGCGTGGAGATCAGCGCTTTTTTTTGTTAGAAAGCATGACTCAATTTACAGGATAATTTTCGTTCAATGTCATTAAATTATCATCTGTATTTTCTACCATCATCCTATGACATGGTCATAGGTATTTTTTTTGAACATTTAAGAAAATTGGGAGTGGATGATGGTGAATAAAAATGCAAAGGGAAATTTGCTAAAAATTTGTACGGCCGCCATTGGGATCGTTTATAGCTTTGGCATCGCAGCTAGTCCAGATAGTGCATTGGCGAACACCCTACCAGAAACATCGATTAGTGCAAAGCATACGACAGTTCATGACGCTTCTAAAAAACCAGTCAAAAAAGTCATTAATAAGGCAAAGACGACCAAAACAACAAAAGTAACCAAAGCAACAAAAGTAACCAAAGCAACCAAAGCAACCAAGAAAGTGAAAACTACCAAATCAGCTAAAACGACGAAGACGGTTAAAGCACAGACGCCACACCTAACTTATCTAGATGGAACGTATACAGGTCAAGGGTTTAATCGAATTGGATCGATCACTGTGGCTGTCATTATTAAAAATGACAAAATATCAGATGTGCAAATTACGCAATGTTATACCCATTACCCACAATACTATATTGATCCTGTACTACCTGATCAAGTGATAGCGACTCAAAGTGCTAATGTGAACAACGTCACTGGCGCGACCATGAGCACCGAAGATTTCCAAGTAGCAGTTCAACAAGCATTGGCAGAGGCAAAAGCCGCACTGAAAGCAAAAACTTCAACCGCAAAAGCGTAAAAAGATGAAGGTAAGGAGGAGTCATGATGGAAAGCCGTCGTAATCGTAAAAAGCCGCCATCTTCTATAAAAAAATATATGAGTTCTCCCAAAGGGCTTGTTTTTGTACTTTTAATCGTATACGCCATACTTGCGGTACTGGTTAATTCTCATGATGTTATGGGATTGATCAACGCATTGGTAGGTGTGGTGACCGCTTTAATTTTGGATGGGATTGCCGGACTCCGATTTTCACGAAAAAAACTTTTTTCTGATGGCGGAGTGGTGACAGGGCTAATTGTGGCTATGGTGCTTAGCTCTGCCACTCCGTGGTATATTGTGTCTGCCACCACCGCTGTGGCTATTTTATCCAAGCATATTCTTAAAATTGGCAGGAAACCGATTTTCAATCCTGCTGCTTTAGGTCTTCTGGTTGCGGTTTATGCTTTTGGCAGTATGCAGAGTTGGTGGGGAGGATTGTCATTGCTTTCCGCGTGGTGGATCATACCGCTTGTGGTGGGTGGACTTATGATTACCAACCGTGTTCGCAAAATTCCTCAAGTAGCATCTTTCCTCGGCGTATACTTTATTTTGTTTTTTATACTGAGTATGCTACACGTTCCATTTGCATCTGATGCATTCATTAGTCCGTTTGTGAATTCAGCCCTTTTTCTTGCCTTCTTCATGTTGACGGATCCTCCTACATCTCCAGTCAAAGCGGGGGACCAAGTCGTATTTGGCGTGATTGCTGCCATTGTCACCGTGGTCATCTATGCTGCTTTTGGTGGCCTGGCTTATCTATTGATTGGCGCAATGACAGGAAATGTATATAAAGCGGTGAAAAGTGGTTGGAACGATCGTCAAATGAAATTAAAAAATAAGAAACGACAAAAGCTTCACTTGGCTAGTCTAAATTCTCATCAATGATTCCCTTTTTTGATCTCCATCATATTGCAAGGTTTTTATCATGAAAAAATCATGATGGGATGATATCTTGAAAATAATGGTTATCTGTTTGGCCGTAGATTAAGATATCCGTTCAGAGGAGGTCAGGATTGGGCACGGTAAGTAAGTTATCCGTTGTGATGATATTGGCTCTTGGTGTTTTGGGAGGTGCCTTAGTGTACTATCATGTGGCTGCAACAGCTCCCACCGCCAACAAAACCTCAAGTTTACCTTTAGCTCGTAGACATTCCTGGCCAATCGTCAAAATGTCCAGCAAATTTGCTAAAGGCACGAATTTTATGGGAATGGCTTTAGTAAAGAATCCAAATGGAGACTTGGTTACCGTAGGCGGATATAACGGTACAGAATTTACTGCCAACATCAATGAAGTACTTCCACAGGTGAAGCGCCTTGGTAAGATGCCAGAACCAATGCATGATATGGCAGCAGGGTACATAGGCAACATATTGTATATTTTTGGCGGAGGGCAAAGCGCATCATCTAGCAATATCGTTAGTATGTATCGCGGAAAAACAATGATCATCGGTCAACTGTCTGCTCCCCTATCTGATGCGACCAGTGTGCCTTATTCCTATCAAGGACATGAGGGGCTTCTTTTGATAGGCGGATACGACGGATCTATCTTTCGTCGGCAAGTTGATTTTGTCTATGTGAGTAGAGGTCGATTGATGGTGGAGCCTGTATTCATGCTCCCCTTAGGGCTAAGGTATACAGCAGTGAGCACTAGTGGCAATAAAGTATTCATGGCAGGTGGTTTGAAAAGTACAGGAGTAAGTCAACTTGTTTATGAGTGGCATCCGGGTTTATCTGCTGCTGTCAGTATCACGAAACTTCCGTTTGCAAGATATCAGGCTGCCTCTTGGGTTGTGCCTGGATTTCTTATGTTGGCGGGAGGGTTGAATACGGCGGGAAATCCCACCTCTCAAGTGGTGGCTATCAATTTGAGTAATCACCAGGTAAAAGTAGTGGGTAAACTTCCTTTTTCTTTGGCGGATATGGGGTATAACAGTGAACATGGCATTGCCTATTTGACAGGTGGCATTCGATCAAATTCAGGAAATGAAAATGAAACGATCATGATGGTTCATGCAAATTAAATCATTCTATCAAAAATATGGGGGAAATATACAATTGAAAAAGCAAAAATACATAACGATTGCCAGTTTGGCTGTATTTGCTACGTTGCTGACAGGATGCAATATCGTTCACCCTAGTGCCAGTGCCAAATCGTCAACCCATTCGCCTGCCGCCAAATTGAAAACCCCAGCAGGACCACTGCCTGGTGACATGTTAATTGCGGATCGAGGGAATGATCGATTGCTGATTGTCAGTCCCACTAAAAAAATCCTTTGGAGCATGAAGATCGGCAATGGTTCCGGGCCACATAATGCCAATTCACTTGGTGCGGACGATGCTTTTCTTACGCCTGATCATCAACACATCATTATTAATGAAGAGAGTAACAACACCATCGATATTATCGACATTGCCACCAAAAAAATAGTGTGGAGTTATGGGCATCCGGGAGTAGCAGGTTCAGCCAAAGGGTATCTCAATACGCCGGACGATGCCTACGAATTTCCAAATGGAATCGTCACTGTAGCAGATATAAAGAACCAACGGATACTTTTTGTCAATCAAAAAGGGCAAATCGTTAAACAATACGGTCAAACTGGCGTGATGAAACACAATCCTCCTATTGATTTTACAGCTCCAAACGGAGACACTCCAATACCGGGAGGAGGACTCCTTGTGACTGAGATCAACGGCGCCTATGCGGATAGACTGACGGCATCTGGCAAACTGGTATACAGCGTACAGTTACCTGGGCTCACTTATCCTTCAGACACGCAACTCTTGCCAAACGGCAATTTGCTGGTGGCAGATTACAATACTCCTGGCACTGTGGAAGAAGTGACCCCACAAGGGAAACTCGTCTGGAGATATCAAAAATTATCGGGAACCGGAGAGCTGTCGAATCCATCGCTTGCGATTCGACTACCTAACGGCATGATCGCAGTCAATGACGACTATCATGATCGAGTGGTGATCATCAATCCGAAGACGAATAAGATCGTTTGGCAATATGGTCATTTTAATCAAAAAGGGACCGCTGCAGGATATTTGAATGTTCCGGATGGCATAGACTTTATCCCTATTGGGACCAAACTCTGAGTTTTCTATGTTATTATTTTATGATAGTTAATGGATGGGAGGAATCTGCTTATTGAAAACACCGTGGCTGATAGGCTCTGTTGTTGTTGGCGGTTTGCTGGTACTGACAGGTTGCGGTTCCACTAGCAGTGTGGCAAAGAGCACCAATTTGAATCACATTGTAGCCCCGAGTCGACCGATAGGAGCGTCTGAACATTGGAAAAAAATGCCTAATATGTTTATCCAACCGAATCGGCAATATTCGGCATTGGTAAAAACTAACTACGGGAATTTTACCATCCAGTTATTTGCTAAAAAATCTCCGGAGACGGTAAACAGTTTTGTGTTTTTGGTCAATCATAAGTTTTATAATGGGGATAGATTCTTTCGGATCATTCAAAATTTTATGATCCAGACAGGAGACCCGAATAATAATGGAACAGGTGGTCCAGGGTATACAATTCCTGACGAATTGCCCCCTTCTGTTCCTTATACGGCGGGTGTGGTCGCGATGGCCAATACAGGCCAGCCCCATTCTGGCGGTAGTCAGTTTTTTATCTGCACAGTCAATGACTCGCAACAATTGAATCCGAGTTATACGGAGTTGGGAAAAGTAGTATCTGGTATGAATGTGATCAAGAAAATTGCGGCGATACCGGTTGTAGCTAATCCCAATATGGGTGGCGAGATGAGTAAACCCACTAAGACAGCCTTTATCGAAAGCATCACCATCACAAAGCATTAAAACATTTCTAAAGGATCAAACTTACGGGAATCCCAAAGTTTCTTTATCCAAATGAGAAGCTTTGGGAAATTTTTTGTGTTGAATCTAATAATCTAAAAAAATGGCGGCGTGTGCATTGAAATTTTAACCATCTCGTACACTAATTCAGCCAACTCATCAGGTGGAATGTTCTTCTTATTTTTAATCCATTGTTCTAAAATACTCAGTATGGCGCCTTTGCGTATGGCGACAAAGTAATCATGGTGGTTTTTGATTAACTCATTCTGTTCTTGCCAAATGGTGGCTCTTAATTCAAACATGTGCTCTAATGATTGACTGATTAGTTCACTTCGCCCTACTTGCAACGTCAATTCGATAATGAATGAGTGTAAGTACCAGTAACGAAAAAATGGTTTTAAGATCGTTTGGGTTGATTCATCTTGATTTACTCTGTTTTCCTTTAAATAAGTTTCAATGCCTTGAAATGCCAAATCGCATTTCCATTGTAGGACGTCATCGATGTAATCAAAGTTTCGATAAAACGTGGATCTTCCTAAACCTGCTTGCTGAACAATTTCCGTTACGGTGATATCCGGATACGCTTTATGTGTTAAGCATTCAATGAGAGCGGAAAAAATCATTTCGCTAGATTGGAGCGAGCGTTTGTCGTTTTTAATATGATACATTATCACTCCCCCTGTATCACATCTTTCTTATCTATTGACTTATCCCTTAGCGTCTATTACAACTAGCATATATTTTACGATTCAAGTGTTTTATTAATCAAGAAAAACAATACATTTGGTATTTATTTATCAAGAAACTTAAGTGAAAATGTTATCGAACGATGGTAGGGGAGTCGAAGATGAAGGGTAAAAAACATTCACCAATCATTTTGGTTGGTATTTCATTGTTGGGGACAAGCTTGGTGCTCTCAGGGTGTGGTACAAAGTCTAGTGTGGCAACGACCTCTGTTCAGAGAACTCCGGTAAACGTCGAAACCGTGAGCGCAGAGGCTATTTCTCAAACCCTATCTTTTAACGGAACGATCACTCCTTATCTGCAAACTTCTCTGTCTGCCGCTACGCAAGGGATGCTTGTGGCGGTTATGGTGAGACAAGGACAAACGATTCATGCGGGTGAAGTGGTCGCTCGCCTTGATCCGTCGCAAAACGTAGCGCAGGTCAATGCTTTGCAACAGGCCAAGTCTGCTGAGAACACCGCAGTTGTTAACTATCAGAATGCGAAGGCGATTCAGACTAGTTCCCTTAATGACGCAATTGCTGCACAAAATGCGGCGAAAGTCGCTTATCAGAATGCCAAATCGTTGTATAACGATCGAACTACCAGCCAATCTCAGGTGGTTTCAGCGGAAAATGCTTTGAACGAAGCAAAGGCAGGCGTTACCATAGCAGAGGCTAATTTGCAAAAGGCGCAACTACAACAAGCGTCTCTTCTTAATGGCGGAGGAACAGGGCAGGACTTGACCAGTCTGGAAGCTATCGTGACTCAGGATCAACAAGCGCTGAAAACTGCTTCAGACAGCCTTACGACCGCCAAGCAAAATGAAACTTTGTTAAAAAGCCAATTGAATCAAGACCAAGCCCTGTACGGATCAATCACGGAAGCGCAGGTGCAACAGGCTTATCAAAATTATCAAGCGGCGCTTACCAACTATGATTCATGGCAAAACGGTGCGTTTCCTGGTCAAAATCCCTATACTGCGGAACTCAATTCGTTATCGACCGTCTATACGTTTGACAACAGTGGGTACAACACGTTGCAATCAACGCAACAGCTCTATAACCAGGCCGTGTTGGCTGTGAATCAAGAGCAAAGCCAAGTTTCAGCGGCAAATTCAGCGCTGGCGGCAGCGCAAAAAAACTTAGCAGATGCTAATCCACCTAAGGGTAGTAACGCTGCCGCACAGGCTGCCGCTGCTGTTAGTGTGGCTCAGGCCTCTCTTACGCAAGCGCAAGCACAAGTTCATGCGGCTGAACAATCTCTAACCATGGCTAACCAAATCTATCATGATCGCACGCAGTCGCTTGCGCAAATGAACAGTGCGTCTGTCGCGCTGAACCAAGCTACGATCAATGTACATAGCGTGAAATTACAGACGCAATCGCAGGTTAACAGTGCTTCAGCAGCGATCAAGCAGGCTAAAGTGAATGTGAATAGCGCCGCTTCCACGCTTACGCTGCAACTGAAAAATGATGAGATTATCAGTCCGATTGCAGGAACGGTAGTCGCAATCAGCGCGCAAACAGGTCAATCCGTACAACCACAGATTCCTATTTTGACTGTGGAGACGACGACTCCAGTAATGGCCACCTTGAATGTGCCTGAATCAGACATTCAGCATCTTTTTGTTGGCATGCCTATGCAGATTACGTTGCCCGCACTCATGAAATCCTATCAGGGACAGGTTCTAGACATTCGCCCTCAAACGAACCCATCCACCAATGAGTACCAAGTAGACGTCAAAGTCAATACAGCAAATCCAAAGATTTTATCTGGTATGGAAGTACAGGCATCACTGCATTTCACCACTGACCAAAAAGGGATATTTGTGCCTGCGCAAAGTGTGGTACTGTTAAGCGATGGTGGCAATGAGGTATTTTTGGTTAAAAATGGGGTAGCACAAAGCCGATTTGTTGAGATAGGGGCGATGACGGCATCGCAATACCAGATCACGAGTGGGCTGAAGACGGGTGACGTACTGGTCACAGCAGGACAAAATTATCTGACAAACGGGGAGAAAGTCCAAATCGTTAATGATAAATCCCGTCATGTAAAGGGGACAGGGGTGACTCATTCATGAAGATCACCAATTTTTCCCTTCGACATCCTGTGACATTGTGGGTCATGGTGGTGACAGTAGTATTGGCCGGATTTATCTCCGTGATGACATTGCCGTTAAGCCTGTTTCCTAATCTTAATCTCCCCATTGCAACAGTGGTGACGAAATGGCCAGGAGCGTCTCCGACTGAAGTGGAACAGCAGATTACCAAACCATTGGAAACAATTTTTCAAATTTTGTCTAATGTATCACTTATGACTTCCACATCCTCAGAGGGTAATAGTGTCATCGTGATCGAGTTTAACTTTGGTGCTAATTTGCCTAATAAACTGAATGACATTCGCAGTGATGTCAGCCAGGTGCAAAACCAGCTCCCCAGCGACAGTAATCCTCCTGTCGTGGAACAGTATAATCCAAATAGCACGCCAATCATGACCTTGTCATTGTTTGCTTCCCGTTCGAATGATAGCGTTAGCCTATCCGAGATTTCGGATATTGCGAATAACATCGTGGTTCCAGCATTGCAACATTTGGCTGGTGTTGGTCAGGTCAATATCAATGGTGGGCTTACTCGCCAAGTGAATGTCACCGTCAATCCTCAAAAACTGCAATATTATCATTTGAGTATTCAGCAAGTGACACAAGCGATTGTGAACAATAATTTTGATGCGCAAGTAGGTCAATCGACTCGTGGTAACGAATTGATCCCGTTACAGATTAGCGGCCAACTGAATAGTGTCAGTCAATTAGCTGGTATTCCTATTTCTGTTGGATCCTCTTCCATCACTCTTGGAGAATTGGCTTCTATTCAATTTGGCAATGCGGATGTAAACATGACGGCATCAAACAACGGTCACCCCACAGTATCGCTTGACGTGATTGAGACAAGCACTGCCAATACCGTTCAAGTATCAAATGAGGTTCACCAATCGGTGAAACAACTATTGAATCAACTACCGAGCGGCGTAAAACTCATCATATTAAATGATTCTGCACAAGTGATTCGAGATTCTGTTTCGACAGTGGCAATGCACACGTTTCTTGGGTTTCTCTTTGGTATTTTGATCATCCTACTGATGTTGCGCAGTATTCGCACCACCCTTGTGGTGATTATCGCCATTCCCATCGCCATGTTGGCCACTTTCGCCTTAATGCTTGCGGCACAGATCACGCTTGATACCACAACGCTTGGCAGTTTGGCGGTTGGCCTCGGTTCTTTGGTCGATTTTTCTATTGTTGTATTAGAGAGTATTTTTCGCGCCAGACAACGTGGGCTAAATACTTATCTTGCGGCTGCTGTAGGCACAAAAGAGGTAGGATTAGCGGTTTTGGTTGCAGCCATCGCACAAATCTGCGTTTTTGCCCCTGCCATTTTCATTCCGGGTATCGCTAGGCAATTTTTTGGTCCTATCGCCATCACCGTCAGTTTTTCTCATGTTGCGGCATTATTTGTGGCAATTACGGTTACTCCGTTTTTGGCGGCAAAAGTATTACAACCGGCTCGTTTTGAGCAACCTGAATTGATTCCTGGAATCAATTCGGAATTTCGCTGGTGGTCGCTCTTTGATTGGTCAGGGAAGGCCATGCACCATGTGACGACATTCTATCGCAATGCGCTCGTCTGGGCATTACAACATCGCAAAACGGTCATGACAACTACACTAAGCCTTTTTATCGTGAGCCTCTTGCTTATTCCGAAAATTGGATTTCAATTGTTTGCTACCGTCTATCAAAGCCAAATTGCAGTGAACATTACGGCACCTCAGGGAACTAGTCTCAATTCCACCACACAGATAGCAAACCAGGTAGTTGCGCTCGGCAAGTCGCACTTGCCTGGAGTAAAGTCTTATTATGAGGTAATGGGAAGCCAAAGTCCCAAAACCGGCATAGTAACAAATCTTGGCGAGGTAACGTTTTTCCTGAACTCAAGTACAACAAACCGAATTGAACAGGTCGCCAATCAATTTCAACAGTTTGTCAATAGAATTCCTGGGGCTCAGATGTTGGTTCAACCCGTTGCGGAGGCAAGCGGATCTGTAGCCAGCAATACGATGTCTGTGACGATTTCCGGTCCGGATTTGAATGTTTTGCAATCAATTAGCGACCAGGTAAGTGCTATTATGCAACAAACCTCAGGATTGCAAAATGTCTCCAATAGCATGAACAATGGAGAGCCCTTCTACCAACTCGCCCTTAATCAGGCAGCGATGCAACGCTACAATTTGAGTGAAACCCAAGTAGAAACTGCGCTTCGACAAGCATTTAACGGTTATCAAACATCTACTTTTTGGCAGGGAGAAACGCCTTATTACATCATTGTTCAATTTCCAGAATCCTATTCTCGAAACATCGCTAATCTTTCCTTGGTCACGGTTGAAAATTCGAACGGTCAGCAAGTTCCCTTATCCGACCTTGTGAATTTAAGGCGTACCACGCAATACATGACAATCAACCATACGAATACCATTCGTAGTGTCAATGTGACAGCTGATCTGTACAATACCACTTCCACGTTGGTGGAGAAAAAATTAAACAAGTCGTTTCAATCCCTACGGTTGCCTCCGGGGTATGCTATTTCGTATGGCATTCAGAGTACTTTTATCAACAGCGCGTTACTCGATATGGGAATTGCGTTTGGCGTGGCGGTGGTCCTAGTTTACGCGGTGATGGCAAGCTTGTTTGAATCCTTGATTACGCCATTTGTCATCATGTTTTCTTTGCCTCCTACGTTTATTGGTGCAGCACTTGGACTGTTTTTGACGCATCGAAGTCTCGATATTGATGCGCTTATTGGTGCCATTATGGTGATCGGACTGGTCACTAATAATGCCATTGTCCTAGTGGAATATACTAACCAACTAAGGCGGCAAAAAGGGCTTAGTTTGCAAGAAGCACTTATGGAGGCTGGCCCCATCCGCCTGCGTCCCATTTTGATGTCAAGTCTCACCACCGTGCTGGCAATGTTACCCCTTGTGCTCGGTTTTGGTACTGGCGCGAATACGCTGGATGCCATGGCAACGGTTCTGGCATTTGGGTTACTTTTTTCCACACTCGTGACACTAATTCTGGTTCCTGTCATGTACGTGACCATTAATCGCAATAAACCATTAAAAAAACCAGTGGTGGATTTGTCTAACCTACACGATTTTGGGATTGAAAATTAGCATGAATCTATTCAAAAGATATTGTGAGTCTCAGCTGGAAGGGGTTTGGTAATGAAAAGATTCGTGTTCATTTCGGTTGTTTTTAGTGCCACAATGACAGCGATAATGCCTCATTTGGCTATTGCAGCCTCTAGGCTTACGGCTGATGAACAGCAAATTCTGCGTCATTTAGAACAAAGACAGCCTGATTTTTCAATTAGTGTAAAAACCTCTTCTATTACTCTGCTGGATCATGAAGTGAAGGCGGCCGTGCAAGCCGATACCTATCTTCAAATGGATATTTCATCGTATCAATTTGAACTGGCTGGAACATATGCTACGTTTCAGGTGGATTATCGGGAAAGTAAAGCGCAATACAACGATGTGTTGCGCGGCGCGCAGTTTGTGGTTAAGAAGTTAATCAAGCCGGGGATGGACGTTTATACAAAGGAAAAAATCCTTCATGATTATGTGGTGCTAAATACGGCGTATGATATTTCACTAACGCATTACACCGCCTATGATGCTCTCTATGAGCATACCGCAACATGCCAGGGTTATGCGATGTTAACTTACCAGTTATTAAAAGCTGCGGGAATTCCCAACATCCTCATTTCCGGTACAGCGACCAATTCGCTTGGGACCGCCTCTCATGCATGGAATGAGGTGGATTTAAATGGAAAGTGGTATCAACTCGATACGACATGGGATGATCCTGTTCCCAACCAGCCTGGTAGTGTGCAATATGGCTATTTTAATCTCACTACGGCACAAATGGAGAAAGATCATCATTGGTCACTTGCAGGCTTGCCAATTGCCAATACTAATTACGTACAGGTTTTGAACCAATCTAACAACAAACAAGAAAAACAAATTCTGCAACAAACGGGTTTATTCGCAGAACTTCCAAACGATACATACCAAAGCATTGCAACATTGCAATCATCGTTAATAAAAGCCAATCTTAGAAAAGGGCAATCATATCTTGTTCGAATCCCTTACGCCTTTATTAGCCAATTGACAGCATTGGCATTGCCATATGCGATTAGCTATCGATATACCCGTGATACGAGAAACCCTAGTTATGCATTGTTGACCATCGTCGTACAGTAACAAATTACGGTGGTAGCTTGAACTTTTTGGGGAAAATATCATGCAATTCTCATGTTTCTTTTCTATAATGTTACTGAACGTATGGCATGGGAACCAGAAGCCCGGAAAGGTTGAAAACAACATGTGCGGAATTGCAGCTATTTCCAACCTACAAAATGTAGGAACCAAAGCTCGAGACGAATTGAAGATCATGCTTCAATCGATGCAACATCGCGGGCGGGATGGAACCTATGTCTATGCTTCACCTAAAGTAGCTATCGGAATGAATAGATTGGCTATTGTGGGTGGTGACTCCGGAGCGCAACCCATTTGGAATGAAGATCGTACAATTGCAGTAGTTTGTAATGGGGAGATATACAATTACCGCTCACTTCGCGAACAATTGGAGCAAAGCGGTCATGTGTTTCAGTCCACTTCTGATGTAGAAGTCATCGTTCACCTATATGAAGAGTTTGAAGAAAAATGCGTAGAGAGATTAATAGGTACTTTTGCATTTGTGGTATGGGATGAAGCGAATAACAGATTGTTAATTGCACGAGATCGAATCGGGGTAAAACCACTTTACTATGCGCAAACCCCCAATGGGTTTGCTTTTGCTTCAGAACTTTCAGCTATTTTATCGATCGCACCTGGACAACTCAACAAGGATATGATTTATACTTACCACACTCTTCGTTTCCTTCCTGCTCCTCATACCGCGATGGAGGGCATCTATAAGCTTCCTGCTGGTCATTATGCGATCGTTCAACATCTCTCCTTGATGGTTCAGCCATATTGGCATTTGAATCAAGTCATTGCGCGTGGGAAGCTGGAAAATCGCGAGTGGGAAGAGTCTGATAAGGTATTGCTCCTGAATCGGTTGGTACGTAATGCGATTGCTAGTCAGCAATCTTCAGAGGTTCAAAGTGCCACGTTACTTAGTGGTGGTCTGGATTCGACATTGCTTGTCAGTCTGCAAAAAAAGCTGTACGGAGACGCGCCGGAAACGATTACTGTCAGTTTTGAACCTCCCACTGATCGTTCTGGTACCTCCGTTGAAGAATATGATGAGAGATTTTATGCCCGTAAGGTAGCTGATTATTATGCATGTCGCCATATGGAAGAGCAATTTTCAGCCTGTCAGGTTTGGGAAGCGTTGCCGAAAATCATCAAAGATTTGGACGAGCCCATCGCAGATCCCACTGCCATTCCTCTTTGGTTTGCCAGCAAGTTGGCCAGTGTTAATGGGCATAAAGTACTTTATAGCGGTGAAGGAATAGATGAACTCTTTGCAGGTTATGACTTATACAGGCAATGGTATTGGTTACGGACTTTGCAACATATTCCTGAGGGGATTCGTCAGTTTGTCTATCGATTTCTGGTGGACCATGATGTACCTGGTTCTGGGGTGATTTATCGTTCCTTCGCGCCTATTAAGGAATGGTATCAAAGCGTGGGAAGCTTGTTCAATCAACATGAACTAGAACAATTACTGTTCGATTTGGAAAATCAATATCCTCATGCGGTGTCTTCTCCTCATCAGGGAAACAGTAGATGGGGAATGTATTGGGAAGCTCCGATTTTTTCGGAAAATTTGGATACGCTGTCGTCGATGCTTTATTTTGATTTTCTCCATTGGTTGCCTGAGAACACATTGGCAAAATCAGATAAGATCTCAATGGCACACACCATCGAACTTCGTGTTCCTTTTCTGGACGAAGCATTGGTGGAATTTGCATTGCCACTGCCATTAAAAGACAAAATGCGCTTTGGTACCCATAAGTACTTAATAAAAAAAGCCTTTCGTGAAGAGGTTCCATCATTTGTAATACATCGCAAAAAAGCGGGATTTCCCGTTCCGATCAATGCCTGGATTTTTGGTGAGTGGAATACTGAAATAAAAAACATGCTACTAGATCCCTCCTCCTATACCCGATCCCTTTATCGCCCAGAAATGGTCAACCAATTACTTGAATCCAAAGGCGTATTCAGACCTCGTGCTTCACGCTTGATATGGAGTTTGATCACCATGGAGTTATGGATGCAACAATCTTTAGTGTTGGAGAATAACCCCTGTATAAATGATGGAAAAATAAAAAAATTAGTATAATAAGTATTTATTTTTATTAAAAATAGACCTTATAGGCTATTTTTTTTACGATGTATTTATGCCATGATCTTGATGATTGAATTCAATATTTTGATCTAGGGGATCCTTAGCATCAAGAAGGAGATGAGTCAGTGAGAAGTTTGTCTAGGCGCTGGTTGCAGATCATCCTTGGGGTTTTTTGGTTTGCAGATGGCATTTTGCAATTGAAACCACAGATGTTTAGTTCCCAGTTTATCAGTCAAGTGGTGCTACCTACAGCGCAAGGTCAGCCGCTGAGTATTGGCCACATCATTACCTTGGCCGCAAGTCTGGTAGCACCGCATATTGCTATTTATAATTTTCTGTTTGCTGGTATCCAATTATTTTTGGGAATCATGTTAATTATTAATGTATGGGTTAAGGGGACATTATTCATTTCTTTGATCTGGACTGCGATTGTTTGGTGGTTGTCCGAAGGGTTTGGCATGATGTTCACGGGTCAAGCCACATTTTTGACGGGAGCGCCCGGTGCTGTTTTTTTATATGGATTAATTGGTATCATCGTATGGCCCGGTAATGAAGATACTGAAGCAAATGGCGTCTTGTCCTACAAATGGTCCAAGGTTTCACGTTATAGCCTAGCTGCGCTTTGGACCATCGGGGGATTTTTGCAACTTCAACCAGCTTTTCTGACACATGGGGGATTGAACGGCGTTTTTTCCGTTGACTGGTTTAATCATCTGGCCGCTTCAAATCCAGTCCTCATCAATTTGATGTTTGCCATCCTGATGTGGGCTACGGGATTATTGCTTCTTTTTAAGAATATGAAGTTATTTTACACTGGTTTTTGGCTCTCGGTCCTCATGGCGCTTTTTATTTGGTGGGCGGGTGAGGGGTTTGGCCAGATATTTACTCCCGTGGGGACAGACCCGAATTCCGGACCACTTTTAGTCCTATTAGCGCTTTGTGGAAAAAGCATGCCTCATGATGTACATAAAGTAGATCAGAGTCGATTAAAAAGATTACATCATCAGACCAACTGAAAAAAATGGCGGATTTATGATTTACCACATGACGTATGCAATGCGATCTTGCTCCCGCATGTCAGAAAATTCAATTTGATTGCGAATACAGAGCGCTTCGCAAAAATTGCCGAAGTACTTGGCGAAAATGTAGAAGTGCTCAGCATTCATGAGGCGGGTGAACTTGTCATCGCAACGATCGAAAGAATGTCGATCGACCTTGGAATTCCCTCTGGATTTGTATGCTTCCCAAATACAGTAAAACCAAATTAATGTTGACTTAACTATATCGTAGTCTAGTATTATGTATAATCATAATCAATTAAGGAGAGAATGCCATGCCGTTAATCACCACCACGGAAATGTTTAAAAAAGCGTATGAAGGCGGCTACGCAATTGGGGCCTTTAACGTTAATAATATGGAAATCATCCAAGGCATCACCGAAGCGGCCCAAGAAGAAAAAGCACCTTTAATTCTACAGGTTTCAAATGGTGCGAGAAATTACGCAAAGCACACATATTTGATGAAATTGGTGGAAGCGGCAGTCATGGAAACTGACATTCCGATCAGCCTGCACCTCGATCATGGCGATACGTTCGAATTATGTAAAGCCTGCATCGATGGGGGATTTACCTCTGTTATGATTGATGGTTCCCATCATCCGATCGAAGAAAATATCCGATTGACAAAACAGGTAGTTGACTATGCGCATGATAAAGGCGTTGTCGTAGAAGGCGAATTGGGAAGGCTGGCTGGCATTGAGGATGCGGTCAATGTGACAGACAAGGACGCCGCATTCACCGACCCGGATCAGGTCGAAGAGTTCGTCAACCGCACAGGTGTTGATTCTCTCGCAATCGCCATTGGCACCAGTCATGGCGCCTTCAAGTTTAAGGGTGAACCCCGTTTGCGGTTTGACATTCTGGAAGAAATTCAAAAAAGGCTTCCAGGATTTCCGATTGTTCTGCATGGCGCCTCCTCCGTCATCCCGGAATACGTGGACATGATCAATAAGTATGGGGGCGATTTGTCCAATGCGCAAGGTGTACCAGAGGAAATGCTGAGGAAAGCGGCATCTATGGCCGTCTGCAAAATCAACATTGACTCGGATATTCGCCTCGCCATGACTGCAGCCGTGAGAAAGCACCTGGGAGATAACCCCTCTCACTTTGATCCACGCCAGTATTTGTCCCCAGCTAGGGATACACTGAAGCAGATCGTCAAGCACAAGATCGTCAATGTGCTTGGCTGCAACGGAAAAGCGTAATCCATATTGCACCAGTTTTCTGCGCAACTAAACCCTGAGAGTGAAAACTCCCAGGGTTTTTACATTCTTTTTATCTCGAAAGACGATATCTCTACACCCTTTTAACGGCCAACCCACGTACAATTTTTTGTGTATCTCTCGGAAAAACAGCATGAACAAGGCGGGTTGGTTATGGGAAACACTTGGGAAGCTTATTTTGGAATCCTACCTGGGTGCTTGGACATCTTCACGTTATCTTACCGATGGTTTGGCTGTGCTTGGATGGTAGACGGATCATTAACTGTGATTATTGGTTTTTGGTTTGCGGATAGTCAATGCGAAGTTGAAAAAATGGCAAAAAGAGATGGGCAGTTACAAAAAGCCTGTCTCGCCAATTCTAACGAAGTGAAAGAGATGTATGATGAAATTCGTAGACAGCAAGCTTTACAGGATTGGGAAAAGCGTTCCCGGTTAAAGTGGATGACCGTGTTTCGGAATCCCTGGAGAAGTGTGAAAAGTGGTTGGTATATCATCAGGTCGAGAAAAGAATTTCCTTATTATGTGTCCGCCATTTACAAAGGGAGATGCTTTGCATGGATCGAGCACGTTTCAGTATGTGAAAATGAGGATGATTTACATTCATTTATTAAAAAAGTAAATCAGCATCACCAAATTCAACTGGAAACGTTATTGACCAATTAGGGAGATGGATTATAGTGAAAATGGGGTGATCGTTTGGATCAAATAGAGGTATTTCATCTCGTAAAAGTATATGGAAGTGGAATAAAAGAAGCATTAACTTGTCAAGTCAGGGAGGGCGATAATTTGCTTTCGTCCTGTATGGATCAAGGCGCGCCGATGAATTTTTTTTGCAATAGTGGCAAGTGTGCGACTTGTGTAGTTCAGGTCATGGAAGGTAACGAGCACTTGAGCGAATTCAGTTTTAATGAGCGCTATCGCCTTGGCGAGAAATTGCAAAGTGGCTATCGCTTGGCTTGCCAGACTTTTGTCTATGGGGATGCGATGATCAAGTTGGGATAAGGTGGAATAGCATGGCGAAAGCAATTATGGTGGTTGGAACGTCTTCAGGAGTGGGAAAAAGTTTGATGGCGACGGCACTTTGCCGGATTTTTTCTGAAGCGGGGTTACGCGTGGCGCCTTTCAAGTCGCAGAATATGTCACTCAATGCTGCCGTCACGCCAGATGGTTTGGAGATGGGACGAGCCCAGGAGGTGCAGGCTCATGCGGCAGGTATTGACCCGAGCCCCCTTTTCAATCCGGTGCTACTGAAGCCCACGGGTAATCATCACTCACAGGTGGTGCTAAATGGTGTGGCGATCGGGAATATGGAGGCCAAAGAGTATTATTTGAATCGAAAACAGGCGCTTTGGCAAGCCATCACATCATCTTATGAACAGTTGGCGGCTGATTATGAGTTGATCATCATCGAGGGGGCAGGTAGCCCCGTGGAAATGAATTTGAAGGCATATGACCTGGCTAATATGAGAGTAGCGGAAATGGCGAACGCTGACGTGATTCTCGTCGCCGATATCGATCGCGGGGGGGTCTTTGCCTCCGTTGTCGGAACGCTCCAATTGCTTGAAAGTAAAGAGAGGGAGCGAGTAAAGGGGATCCTCATCAATCGTTTTCGTGGGGACCCGCAGTTATTTGAAGAAGGGAAAAAGTGGCTGGAGGAGCACACTGGGGTACCGGTGCTCGGCGTCATTCCTTATCTTCCGGATCTCGCGATCGCAGAAGAAGATTCGCTTGCTGTTTCTTATTTTGAAAAACAGGGTGTTCAAAGTGATCAAAACCAGCGTCTGCGAATTGGGATTTTGCGATGGCCACACCTTGCGAATTTTTCCGACTTTGATCCATTGGTGCATGATCCTGACATTGATGTGGTGTGGGTGACGAAGGCGGAAGAGATGCATCGCGTAGATGCGATTATTTTGCCAGGAAGCAAGAGTACGCTCGCTGACAGGGAGTGGATGATGGAGCGCGAAATGGATCGTGAATTACGCGCACTACTTAAAAAAGGCGGTTTTGTGCTGGGGATATGTGGCGGGTTTCAGATGATGGGTGACGCGCTGGAAGATCGCGACCAAGTGGAGTCTACCCTGGTACATATTGATGGACTAGGGTTATTTCCGATGACCACCTCCATCACTGGGAAAAAAGCAACTCGCTGGGTGAGTGCAACACTTGGTGATCTCTTTTATGAACAAAGGATTACCGGGTATGAAATGCATATGGGGGTCACGAATTGGCGCGAAGAAAAGGGTCGTCCATTTGCGATGATCAACGAGATAGGACAAGCGGATGGGGCGATGGGCCACGATGGGCGCTTGATCGGGACTTACTTGCATCACCTCCTTCACAATGACCACTTTCGATTGGGTTGGCTAAACCTTATTCGCGGTGCAAAAGGGTGGGATAAACTCGAGGTGACTCTTTCTTACGAACAAATGGAAGAGGCTTCGATTGAGCGGTTGGCGGAAACGGTTCTCACTCATGTCGATAGAAAACGATTGTTTGAATTAGCGGGCGCGGACATGTCGGTTTGACTTTTTATCGCTGACATGCGTAAGATAAGGATAATTTCATAGCGATTCAGGTGCTCATTTAATTGAGAGAATAGGGAATCCGGTGTAAATCCGGTACGGTCCCGCCACTGTGATCAGCGTTATTCAAGGCTAGGTGCCACTGCGAAATTGTGGGAAGGCACAAAGCGTCCATTGCTGAAAGTCAGGAGACCTGCCTGAATTGGTCGATACTGAACCTTCGCGGAAAAGGTAGCAGTGTGTCTGACACAACTACATGTGTCACCACCACTCTGTCTGCGGGACGGAGTTTTTTTATTGGCTATTGAAGGGAAGAATAATTATGAAAAAATCGGTTGTGCTGCTACTGGGTGTATTACTTACCATCTCTGCGACAGGAACGAGTCTTGCGGCTACCCACCACCATCACCATTATGTGAAGACCAAATCCGCTTTTCCATTGCATATAAAAGACCAGTCGGGACACTGGGTAACCGTGCAGAAAAAACCAGTGCACATCGCATCGGTGACGGAAGGTACTGACGAAATATTATCAGCGCTCGTGCCCAAAAAGGACATTGCCATGGTCACCTCTTTCGCTTCTGATCCATTGTATTCGAACATCGTTCATTTTGCGAAGGGAATTCCAGCGATTGGCAATGCCAACGCGGAGCAGGTGTTGGCAGTGCATCCGGATCTGGTATTGATGGCGTCATATGTAGCACCGGGGGTGGTGAGTCAAATCGAACAGACGGGAATACCTGTTTATGAATTCACTAACTTTAACTCCATTGCCAATATTGAACAGAATATCGAAGTGGTAGGTCAACTAACCGGGACACTACCGAAGGCGAAAGTCATCGTGCATCGAATGCAAATTCAAATACAATCTTTTTTGAAAATGGATAAAGGATTAGTGCATCCTACAGTGCTGGATTATAGTTCCTATGGTTTTGCAGCGGGTCGTCAGACGACAGTGAATGATGTCATTGTCGATGCTGGCGGCGTCAACGTCGCCAAAGGATTAAATGGATGGCAAAAGATTACTGATGAGGAAATCGTCAAAATGAACCCCCAAGTCATTATCGATTCTACAGATGATGGAGTATTTTTGGATAAAATAGCAAAAAACCCTGCTTTGCAGACGGTTAGTGCCATCAAACATCACAGGTTGTACTTGATCAATAGTGCAGATTTGGCTTCTGTATCTCAATTCGCGGTCAATGCGGTCCGTGATTTGCATCAGGTTCTATTCCCACGTCACGCATGAAACAAAAATGGTGGTTTTGGGGCTTGGGGGTTCTCTTCATCGTAGTCGCTGTACTGGAACTGTCTCTTGGTCCAGTACCCATTCCCTTTGCTCAAATACCCACAGGACTATGGCAGTATGTACATGGTTCGCGCGGGATTAATCCCGTAGTGCTCGGAGATATTCGACTTCCCAGGCTTTTTGTTGCCGCACTTGTCGGAGCGGGTTTGGCGGTAACAGGTGCTGTACTCCAGGCAATATTTCGTAATCCGCTCGCGGATCCTGCGATCATCGGTGTGTCTAGCGGTGGCGCATTGGGGGCGGTAGCTGTCATGGAATGGGGAACAATCAGTGCTTTTTCGTGGTTGACTCCATTGACCGCATTTATCGCAGGACTGATCACAATGGAACTTACCTATCGACTCTCCACGCGAAATGGGCAGACCTCGATGTATTCGTTGATTCTGGCGGGAGTCGCGATCAACGCGTTCACAAGTGCGCTCATCAGTATGATTTTAACGTTGTCACCACTAGAAACCATGCAACAGATGCTCTTCTGGCTGATGGGCGGACTTGACGGAAGTACGTGGTCTCATGTATGGATCATCGGCGGTGTGGTTATTGTTTGCGTGGCACTCCTTACCTTTTTTTCTTCCGAATATGATTTGATTTCGATGGGGGAAGAACAGGCGCATGGTGTGGGAGTCCATTTGCAAAGGGTCAAGCGTTTGACTCTTTTGATCTCTGCACTGATGGTAGGGGTCTGCGTCAGTTTCACAGGCGTCATTGGATTCGTGGGGTTGATGGTTCCCCACGTTCTCCGAATGCTGATCGGGCCTGCTCATCGCTATTTGATACCCGCTTCGGCGTTAGGAGGAGCGATTTTACTCATGGCGGCGGACTTGGTCGCCCGCATGGCATTCTTACCACTGGAACTGAATGTAGGGATTGTAACATCCGCCTTTGGCGCTCCGTTTTTTCTCTACTTGTTAAGCAAGCAACAACAAGGTTTTACTGTAAAAATGAGGCGGTAGGTCAATTGTTTTTGATGGGGGGCAAACGAAGGCATGAGAGCCTTGGTGATTGGCGGAGCACGAAGTGGAAAAAGTCGCATTGCAGAGGAATTAGCGCTTACAGTCGCGGACAAAGAATCCTTGCCGCTTGTCTATTTGGCCACTTCTCAGGGCTTTGATGAAGAGATGAAGGAAAGGATTGCGCACCATCAAAAAAATCGCAGCCTCCGCTTCCAAACAGTAGAAGAACCATTGGAGGTGGCGAGGTGGCTAGAGGAACAACAGCAGCACTCAGTGGTGCTGATAGAGTGCCTTTCTTTGCTTCTCACCAATTGGATGATGCAGGGTTTAGATGTAGAGGACAAAATGGGTGACCTTAAATGTGTATTGCAAGAAACCACAAAGTCCTGGATTGTTGTTAGCAACGAGGTGGGGATGGGGATTGTACCGGGAGATCCACTCAGCAGGCTGTACCGGGATCATTTGGGGAGAATGCACCAATACATCGCACAAATGGCTGATCATGTTTACCTCACCATTGCTGGAATTCCGCTTGATATTAAGGCTTCGCAATCCTCTTTCCATCTATGAACGGTGAACTTGTTTTAGCGGCCCTTTTTGTCGATCGTCTGATCGGTGATCCGAAACGATGGATTCATCCGGTACAGATCATAGGACAACTCATCAGTTACCTAGAAGCTAAATGGAACCGTCCTGCGTTTTCATCAGGTAAAAGGCGATGGCTTGGTGGTTTCATGGCTGGACTCGTAGTGATCGCGTCAGCGCTCATTACATGGGGAATCATCCTTCTTGCAGCACGGATATCATTAATACTTGCCGTAGTGGTGAATATATGGCTTATCTCCACGACCATTGCCTGGAAAGGGTTAATAGAAGCAGGGCAACGTGTGGCCATTACATTAACCAATGAAGGTCTGGAGGCGGCGCGAAATGAAGTGGGGATGATCGTGGGTCGTGATACTGCGAATCTTAGCGAAAAAGAGGTCATCCGAGCCACGGTGGAGACACTGGCAGAAAATTTAGTAGACGGCATTATCGCCCCGGTGATTTATAGCTTGATTGGGCAGGCACCACTAGCGATGGCTTACCGGGCCGCCAATACGCTCGATTCAATGGTGGGATACAAGCGTGAACGGTATCGCGATTTTGGCTTCCTATCGGCAAAGCTGGATGATGCTTTTAACTGGATTCCGGCGCGTGTCACGGGTATTTTCTTGCTTGTCGTACTATTTTTTATGAATAAAAATGTGCGATCGGCTTATCGCGTGTTGGTTCGAGATGCGAGAAAACACCCTAGCCCCAATGGCGGAATCCCTGAAGCCATTGTTGCAGGTACCCTCGGTGTACGGCTTGGTGGATACAACAGTTATCATGGTGAAATTTCCTTTCGTGACTATTTAGGGGATGATACTCGCCCACTGCGTCAGGAGGATATCGAGCAAACGAGATTAATCATCAATGGTGTTGTCGTTTTGGTAATCTTGATGCTTTTTTTGTTAGGAAGTGGGTGGTGGCGATTAAGCTTCTGAAGTGGCTGATGCTTGCCATTAATTTTTTAACGGTGATACCGATTCTTCGATTAAGCAATGTTGAAGATGAGGATTTGCGAAGGAGTATCGTTTTCTTTCCTGCCGTAGGGCTATTACTTGGTGCCATTGCATGGCTAGTGGAGCGCCTGACAGGTCCCATTTTTGGTCGTGAAATTGCGGCTTTTATGGCTATTGTGGCACTGACACTTTTGACAGGCTTACTGCATCTTGATGGGGTGATGGACCTCGGTGATGCGCTTGGCAGCCGCAAACCAAGAGAGCAAGCGTTAGAGATAATGAAAGACAGTCATGTTGGCGCGATCGGGGCAGGACTCGGTATATTGGTGCTGCTTGGCAAGTGGGTAGCGCTAAAAAAGTTAGCTATGGTTCATATGGAGTTATTTTTATTACCTCCACTTTATTCTCGACTCGGGATGATTTGGATCATGGCCATCTCCCCATCTGCTAGAAATGGGATTGGACTAAGTGGCTTTTATGCACAAAAAATTCCAGTTTTATCGCTAATCGTCGCATCGGTATATTCACTAGGCTTGGCCTTGTGGTGGCTTCCATTCTCTCATTTTCTAATTGATACGGGTCTCCTAGTTTTAGGAATTGCCTGTTATCATCTGTGGATGATGAGAAAATTCGGTGGCATGACGGGAGATCTATACGGTGCCTTTAACGAAGGAATGGAGTGGCTTTTGTGGACGCTGGGGGCGATATCATGAACGCCATTGACCATGGGGGAAGAATTTACGAATACGCAGAAAAGCATTTGGTAGACTGGACTGAAATTGAGGATTTTAGTGCTAACATCAACCCACTAGGACCTCCTCAAAAGGTGTTGGATGTGCTATCTGAATCGCTTCAGCAAATACAACATTATCCTGATCGTCGTCATGTCATGGTCAAAAGAGTACTGTCCATGCGTTTATCTTTAGCTGAGGATCAGATTCTTTGCGGTAACGGCGCAACGGAAGTGATCGATTTGCTGATAGAAACACTTCGGCCTTCAAGGCTTGCCATACTAACCCCTGCTTTTCAAGGGTATGAACAGGTGGCAAGGAGATGGGGTATCCCATTACTAAAAATTTCAATGATCATAGAGGATTCTCTGGTTTTCCCTATGGAGAAATTGCTAGCTGATTTGCGACCTGGTGACGGTCTGATCATCAATAATCCGCATAATCCTTTAGGATTTGCATTGAAAGCAGAGGAATTGCTCCCCTTGCTTGAACTGCTGGAGACTCGCGAAGTTTATATGATTATTGACGAATCATTTATGGACTTTCTTCCAGATCAGACATTGTGGAGTATGATACCAAGCATTAAGAATCATCGCTTTCTATACGTTGTACGCTCCGCCACTAAGATGTATGCGATACCCGGCTTGCGTTTCGGGTATATGGTCGGAGATGCTAATTTGGTTGCCTTGATTGAAACAAAACGGGATGGTTGGAGTGTAAACCAATTGGCTCAAACTGCCGCCAGCATTGCCTATCAGGATAAGGCATTTGACGAGCGAACATGGAGGTTTTTGGATATTGAAAAACATTGGATTTCTCAAACATGGGGGAAGCACCCAAGTGTCGAAGTTCTCCCCTTTCATGCGAATTTCTTCTTAGTACGTTTCTCAAAAGAGCGGATCGCCACTCAACTCTTAGAAATGCTTGGAAATAAGCGCGTTTATCTTCGTGGTATGAATGGGTTTGAGCCTCTTGATAATCGCTATTTGCGCGTTGCTATCAAACATCACGAGCAGAATGTGAAGCTTTGGAACTTGGTGGAGGCATTTTTATGTGGTTCGTTGTCTACATGAGATCAATACTTTTTAACATATTCACATTACCAATGATTCCTTGTTCATAGGTCACCCTGATTTTTGTAAGGGAGCCATGATAGGGTTGAAAACGGCGAAAAGCACCAAGTGGCATTCCGTATATTTTTGCTAGCCAAAGCCCAATCACCGCACCGTGAGAGACCACCCAGACAGGGGACTTCGGGTCACACTCTAGTATAGATTGCGTCAAAAATAGCTCCCATCGTCTGATGGCTTCACTTCGCCATTCGCCGTTTGGAAAGGCAAAGTCATCGAGCGTTTGATCCAATGCCTGGTCCATGATACCACGCCATTTTTCATAGGCGGTAAATGACGATACCCCATCCATGTCACCAAGATCGAGTTCACGCAGTAATGGGGAAACTTCAATACTAAGTGGTGGTCGATGAAGAGAAGCTAATTGCTCAGCAGTAAGATGTGCTCGTTTTAGCGGGCTAGTGAAGAGTTGGCTGACCGATTGATCACGTAAGCGTATGGCAAGTTGTCTCGCGTCTTCGATGCCCTCTTTGGAAAGAGGGGGGTCGGTATGACCAATCATCACATAATTGGCATTCTCCCATGTTTTTGCATGGCGGACCAGCCAAATTTCGTATTCTTTCATCTTCATGGGCTCTCTTTTTTTAATCAATTGTTAGAATTCCATGATAACACATTTGGGGGAGTATCATTGCTCGGGGAATTTTATCAGGCACTTATAGAGCATCGGCCAGTGGCGGATTTTTTATATCGCGTTAGAGATTTGACGTGTTGGCGGTTACATTCATCTTGGCAAATGGTGGTAGCCTGTGATTCGCTCGGCGCGATCGGGGAAAAGCCGCTTGATATTGCTCAAGCTTCTGCAAGAACAGTGGGGCATTTTAGCTTGCGCGTACCGCTCATTGAGGTGATTGCTGCAGGCGCAAAACCTTTTTTGATCATTGACGCGTTGAGCATTGAGATAAGTCCTTATAGTCAGAACATTTTGGCAGGCATAAAGGAACTTGCGGCAGAGATAGGATTGCAGGATGACGTTCATTTTAATGGTAGCATGGAGAAAAATGTGTTTCCCTTGCAAACAGGGGTGGGGATCACGGTGATAGGACTGGCTAGTATGGATCATCTCCAGATTGGAACTGCCAAATCAGGCGACATGCTGTTGCTTGTGGGTAAACCCAAAAGCGCACCAACGCATGAAGTAAGAATTGGGGATTCTGATATTGTTTCTTTGCAACAAGTGGAATGGCTGCGCTCACTGGATGGTGTTCATGAGATGGTGCCGGTGGGTTCGAATGGTGTCATGGAAGAGACCCGCCAGTTGGCAGATTCGGTTCGCCTACGCGCATTAGTTAATGATGTTTATGAAGAAGACGCTCAATCAGGGGGGCCACACACATCCATGATTGTCTCCTGTGATTTAGAAGCAGTCGAATTGGTGATGAAATCTTTGGATTGTCCGGTGCGATTGATTGGAAAACTCGTAGAGTAGGTGGTGAAGATCATGATAGAAAATGTGGGATTACAGGCGGTTGCGAGTGAAGAGAAAACTCGTGGCGCCTTGGATCTTTTTTGGGTTTGGTTTTCAGGAAACTTAGGGATTTTGGGCGTGCTTTTTGGTGCTATGATCGTCAGTTTTTCACTCTCGTTTTGGGAAGCGGTGATAGTGGCGCTCATCGGTTCGCTGTCATTTTTTCTCGTGGGGATACTCAGCATTGCGGGGAGAGATGCTGGTCAACCAATGATGGCTCTTTCTGCAAGGGTTTTTGGAGTTCGCGGTAACAAGCTAATGGCACTTATCAACTGGATAAATTTACTTGGTTGGGAAGCGGTAGCAGTATTAACTGGGACTTTTACGCTTCAGGCGGTATTTGAAAGGGTAATACCTATTCGCTCCGAATGGATACTCGTGCTGTACGGTGTGGTATTCCTCGCCATATTTTTAATCCTCTCGCTTTACGGATATCATTTGGTGGTTCGCACGCAAAAACTTATCGGCTACGTGTTTGGCATCCTCACATTGGTGGTGCTGATAGCACTTATCTCCCATCATACTGCGTTTACACCGTTTACGGTAAAGTCCTCGAGCGCTTGGTGGCAAGGAGGTCTTGCTGCCATTTCCTTCATAATCGCTGGGACAAGTATCAGTTGGGCGATGGCTTCATCCGATTACAGTCGATATTTATCAAGGAAAGTAAGTACCCGTTCGATATTATTTGCTGTTACATTAGGCGGGGGAATTCCGCTTTTTGCACTGGTGCTGACTGGCATTTTGCTTGACTATTCCGCACCGCAGGTCCTAGCTTCCAATAATCCTATCCAAGCTCTTAGCACGTTGCTACCAGTATGGATGCAAATTCCCTATCTAATAGTAGTCATCGTGGGATTATTGGCAGAAGCTGTGCTTGGTTTTTATTCTTCTGGATTCAGTTTGCTCGCTTTGGGAGTGCGTGCTCCGCGACCTCGTACAGCTTGGATTGATTTTGCAGTTTCCTTAATGGTGCTTATATATGGCCTATTTCACTCAGCGCAATTTCTTGGATTGTTAGAGGGATTCTTATCGCTCATGGGAGTAGGATTGGCAGCTTGGGCTGGTGTTTTTCTCGTTGATGAATGGAAAAGGCATTCGATCACCAAAGATTTTTCTAATCGCTTTCATTGGAGTGCGTTGATGGCATGGGGACTTGCAACGTGTGTGGGTCTTATTTTTACTTCTTCGCCATTTTTCACGGGACCATTTGCGAAAGGGATTTTTGCACTGAGTAACTTGGGTGTCTTGCTGGCTTTGCTTCTTGGTGGAGCAGTGTATTATTTTTTGAAGTTAGAGAGAGGGGCAGCTTGATCAAAGCGATTAGGGTGGTGAATCGATGGAAATAACGTGGATGCGGCATGGCGAGACGGAATGGAACAGGCAAAGGCGCATTCAGGGGCGACAAGATATACCACTTGCCCCAACGGGAAGAAAACAAATTATCGATCTTATTGCAGAATGGGAACGAATAGATAGGCATTGGGAAGCGGTGGTGACCAGCCCATTGCAGCGTGCATTTATTTCAGGAAAGATAATTGCCGATTGGCTTCACATACCGCTTCGAATAGATGATGCATTTATTGAACGAGGATTTGGTATATTGGAAGGATTGTGCAAAGACGAGTGGGAACCGATCACTCAAGGGCAACTTCCAGAAAATCTTGATGGTGTAAACTTTGGGGTGGAAACATTTTCTAAAATGCAACAAAGATTATTAGTGGGCATTCATAAATTGCAAACAAAACACGCGAATGATCGGGTGCTGATTGTTACGCATGGAAGCGTCATCCGGTATTTGTCGAATTGGTGGGAAGAGCCTTTAAAGGCGATTGGAAATGCAAAATGGATTGAATTCAAGGGGGATAAAGCAAATGCGTATTTATACACGCGGCGGTGATAAAGGGAAAACAGCGTTAGTTGGAGGATCTCGTCGTTGGAAGAGCGACTCTCGGGTGGAGGCATATGGTGCGATTGATGAAGCTGGCGCTTTTATTGGTTGGTCGATCTCTCTCTTGACTACTACGAACAACGACGTTCGTCATATACTTCAAGAGATGCAACAGTTCTTATGGGATGTTGGGGCCGATTTGGCTAAAGTCAGTCTAAATGAAGGGGAATATCGTACGACACAAGAGGCGGTTGATTTTTTGGAAACGAACATTGATCGATTTCAGGAGATGCTCTCACCAAGACAAAAATTTGTGCTGCGTGGTGGCGCGCAAGCGGCGTCTTCTTTACATGTGGCCTGCACCGTAATACGCAGAGCAGAACGGAGAATGGTAGAATTGATGCAGTCCGAGGAAATAAACGAGATGGCATTACACTTGGTCAACCGCGCTTCCGATTTGCTCTTTGTTCTTGCATTACTGGTGAACGAGAGAAGTGAGATACAGGAGATTGATTACGAAAGAAGCCCAGAGGTTTTTCGCTAAGCGATCTGCGTAACTGGAGGAGACCATTCAATGAATCTTGAACTTGAGCACCTTTCGTATTATCACGTGTTAAAGGAAATTCATCTGCAACTGCAAAGTAGTCAAATGGTGGCGGTGATTGGTCCGAATGGTGCGGGAAAATCGACTTTATTAAAATTGTTGTCAGGTCTTTGGCGCCCAACAAGTGGGAAAGTACTATGGCGTGGGCAAGAAGTTCATCATATGGGATCCAAAGAGCGGGCGAGACAAATTGCCTTTGTGCCTCAACAATGGGAGGATTCTATTCCTTTTACCGTTGCAGAATTTGTACGAATGGGCGGTTATGCAACAAGGCAGGGTTCTGCTGGCTTTGGACTGAATGAACTTTTGAAGCAATTGGGGCTGGTCGACTATGCTGGAACACCGCTTAGGAACTTGTCAGGAGGAGAGCGTCAGCGTGCGATCATCGCTCGCTCTTTCTATCAAGGCAGCGAAGTGATTTTGCTTGATGAACCGATTGCCAATTTGGATTTGTTTTATCAATTGGAGATTCTGTCGACTCTACAGAAAATGGCGCAACAAGGCACCCTTGTGATTATTGCTATCCATCATCTGGAACTCGCTTTGCAGTTTTGCTCCACCTGTATATTACTGCATGATCATAGGGTGGAGGGGTTTGGCAACACGTCAGAGGTTTTGAATGAGCAAACCCTGGAAAAGGTTTTTCATTTGCCAATGAAGCGCTATGAGGACCCTTTTAACCACTCATGGAGACTCAGCTTCGACTATAGTGTCAGCCAATCGTGGTAAAAATTGGTCAATCGCCATTGTTCATGGTGGCGTCTTTGGTGATACTGCCGTTTTCCAAAGTGCTTAATTCCGCTTTTAGTTTTTGCATATCTCCGTGCATCTTCCAAGCATATATAGACCATAAAATGGCCATTAGGATCATCCCAAGTAAAAGTGATAGCAAGATGACCAAGACCAGGTTGACTTCCGTTTTGACAAATAAGAAGTTCACAGCCACGATGGAGGAGTTGACAAGGGTGAAAATGGTTACCAACACAGCAAAAATAACGAGCCCAATCAGTTTCCAACGCATATCCAGTCTCCTTCCAGATTAGTTTACTATCATCATTAAACGATGGTCTCGAGATATAATGTGAAAAGGATACTCAAAAGGAGGTTTTTTGATGGAGCAGATGGATCAGTTTACCGATGGTTGGTTGGCTCACCGCCGCGTGCTTGATCAATTACTGGAGCGCGTGAACGATGATCAGCTGTCTTTTCAACCCTGGGAGGGGGCTATGTCACTGGGCGACCTCACGCTACATATCGTTCAGTCAGGAGAAACATTTGCGAATGCGCTCAAAACTGGCGCAATGCACCGTTCGAATAAATCTGAGGTTCATACGGTTGCAGAGTTACGTAGGATGGTACAAGAAACAACCGATCGTACTGAAGGCGTTCTTCGTAGCCTGACAGATGCAGATCTCTCGAGACAATTTGAACGGTTTGGATCAGGGCAAGCCATTCTTTCGACTATTAAAGACCATGAAATTCATCATAAAGGTCAATTGTTTGTCTACGTGCGCTTACTAGGTACGAAAGACATGCCTTTTTTTGTCAGTCGAGGATAGTTAGGACTTGGGTGTTTCCTGATCCCGTTGGGACAAGGCATAGTAAAGATTTGCCGCGAAGTCCAATTCATGATTGACGCCTGCAAGTTCGCGTGCAATGGTTTGTAATTTGCCGGCTTCAGTGGCAATTAAACTATAACTATGTCCATCCACCAGTTCTTCAATCTTGTCTGCTGTATCTTTTAAGGTTTGTTGAAGACGGGAATGACGAACAGATAGGGAATGGATATGCTTGTCAATCAATTCGTGTATATCCATGTGATCACCTCAAATAAATGAAACATCTTGTTCCCATTCATCATATCAAACTGAGAGACAGAAATACAGGTTTGGCGTGCCAATTGGCACGCCATTTGATAATTAGTAAACAGCTTTTCGACGATTAAGCAATTGTGATTTCTTGGTTCAAATATACGTCTTGAATAGCTTGCAGAAGTTCAACGCCTTCATTCATGGGGCGTTGAAATGCTTTACGACCTGAGATGAGACCCATTCCGCCTGCTCGTTTGTTGATAACTGCCGTTCTCACTGCTTCAGCAAAGTCGTTTTGACCCGAAGCCCCGCCAGAGTTGATTAAGCCGATTTTGCCCATGTACCCATTGGCGACCTGGTAACGGGTGAGATCAATCGGATGATCGGAAGACAGCTTCGTATAAATTCGTTCGTCAAATTTGCCGTAGCTACTCTCTTGATTGAGCAATTTGAAGCCGCCATTCACTTCCGGCAATTTTTGCTTGACGATATCAGCTTGAATAGTCACCCCAAGATGATTGGCCTGTCCGGTCAGGTCAGCAGCAGTATGATAGTCCACGCCGTCGATCTTAAATTTTGGATTGCGCAGGTAACACCACAGGATTGTAAACATGCCCAGCTCATGAGCTTCTTCAAATGCCTCGCTCACTTCCTGAATCTGCCTGGTGGATTCATCGGATCCGAAGTAAATGGTGGCACCGACTGCGGCAGCTCCCATATTCCACGCCTGACGGACACTTGAAAAAGGGATCTGATCAAATTTGTTGGGGTATGTAAGCAGTTCATTGTGGTTTATTTTTACGATAAAAGGAATTTTATGCGCATATTTGCGCGAAACAAGGCCAAGTACCCCAAGTGTTGATGCGACTCCGTTACAACCGCCTTCAATCGCCAACTTGACGATATTTTCAGGATCAAAGTATACGGGATTTTTGGCAAAAGAGGCACCTGCCGAGTGCTCAATTCCCTGATCAACTGGGAGGATTGACGTATAGCCAGTACCGGAAAGCCTGCCTGTGTTCAGTAACCACTGTAAATTGCGCAAAGTTTGATTGTTCCGGTCCGACTTTGCGTAGACGTCGTCAATCACATCAGGGGAAGGAAGACTCAGGAGTTCCTTGGGAATCGTGGTGCAGGTATGGTTCAGCAGGTCGTCTGCTTCCGAACCCAGATATTCAATAATTTGATTGTTCAAAGGGGACCTCTCCTATCCTTAGCTGAAAGCTTAGTTTCAAAATCTTCAATTAATATATTAACTCATTTCTTTATCTCATTGTAGCTAAGTTTGCCAATATTACTTCATCAGAAGATACCGGTCATTGATTTAAAAATAAGAACCGTCCAAGCATTAGCCAGGACGGTGGGCCAAAATTTGCTGAGGTTTTGATTCAAACGGCTTTGTGCCTATTCACTCCAGCATCCAAGGTGATTTCATGCGAAAACCATTTGGCAAAGAGTTTGCGAACTTGCGGGATGACGTAGTAGTCGCCACCGAATTTTCCAGCATTGTAACCTGCGACGATGATGAAAATTCCAAGTAAAACGTCCATCGGGTTGGAAGAAACAGTGCCTGCAAACATGTACATGAAATTCAGGAACATTCCAAAGAATACCGCAGCAGTCGTGAGAGTACCGAAAATAAGACCGATGCCAATGAGGAGTTCACCCCAAGGGACAAGGAAGTTAAAAAGACCAACATCCGGAATCGCAAATCCTTTTAGAAAAGCATTGAACCAAGGATATTCTAAAGCTTTCGCAGGGGACATAACTGGACTGGAAACGCTGTGTTGCAAAAATCCTAGCGCAGAGAACGCAGTTGGCCCAGTGAGTTTCTCCCAACCAGCAGTAAGAAATCCCCAACCAAGATAAATACGGATAATCGTTAAAATGCCTGCCGCCCAATTACTTTTGCGCAACCAATTAGTGAAATACATTACAAATCCCTCCTTCTGAGTTCGACTCAGATCAGTGCGAGTGTCAATGCTTAGATGATCAATTGCCTTTGCCTCAGTAAACTTTGGTTTGTTTCTATATTCACATCATATACTTGGATTTTATTAATGTAGAGGTCCGTAATGACTTATTATCTATTACAAATGTAGCGATTAATGCAGTAGTCAATCCGGCGAAATCGCATGATTCATTGCGTATAGTTCACCAGAACATATAATCATCTGATGATAGTATGAATTGACTTGGTAA
This sequence comes from Bacillota bacterium, assembly GCA_021828865.1. GTDB lineage: Bacteria > Bacillota > Bacilli > Alicyclobacillales > SLC66 > JAJZCL01. Next base: position 6,659 of record JAJZCW010000011.1, on the reverse strand, counting down.
CTACTACTAATATCCTCATTCGATGTGAGCTATCTATTTTTTGACTTGTCCGCCCGTGATCGATGCCATTTGGATCAGCACGTATTTCATTGGCATAGGCTATCTTTGAGTGGCTGAGCTAATCTTTTATTCATACCACTCTGAATTGTCGTAATGAAGATAAGTGGCAATGAATATGCTGCCGAATACTGCCACCATTCCAGCAAACATGATAATCGCTCCCAATTGCTGATCGCCTATGGCGGAGAGTCCTGTGATCAATCTAGGGGCTGCAACGTAATCCTTATACCAGGGATTGGAAGAAAAAAATAAGATCGTGTCAATCGGCATACTTAGCATGGAGGCATAAAATAGGTAACCCATTTTTCTCGTCGTCTTAATCGAGTGAATTTCTGGAATGATCCCCAGCAGCGGCCACCATAAGAAAAAAGCACATACAAAAAATGACAGATGCTCTATAAAATGAAACCATTCGTACTGAAGCGTCATGTCGTACAGGAAGGGGATATGAAAAGCCGTAAAGAGCACATTGAACACAATTACGGCCACCATGGGTTTGGTCCATCTGTACAGGACAGCGCCGATGCCTTTTGCATGAAAAAGAGCCAGATATATATAATCGGGGATTCCTTTCATCAGAATGGGTGTCATGCATAAAATCTCTAGCAAGTGTTGTACCATGTGGGCACTAAAAAGAAAGTGATCAGATGTATAGTCTAGTGGACTCCCAAACGTAAAAAATAATACCCATGCCCCAATGAAAAATGTGATGATTTCCTTTGGGTGTGATTTTCGAGCATGAGGGAAAACCTTTCGCCATGGCCCCACTACAAAGAGCAGGTATAACACCTGTAGCCCCAATGATTGAAGTAGTATACTAGGTTGCCAAAGCTCGTTCCATGATGCCGCGCTGTATAATTCCCAATTCATCGCTGTGACTCCTTATAGTATTAATTAACTAGAATGACGCCGTACTAATATACTATTACGTTTAGAAATCAAGTGCAACATATTCCATTTTTATAGATGAAATAGGGGAAATAACTTGTTTATTTTGAAGTCAATGTGATATATTTGTTACGAGATTGTGAACTAAATACATCTATTTTGTTAATGGGTAATCATGTTGAGAGGGGTAAAAAGCATGCGATGGAAAAAAACAACCGGAATTGCCACCTCCTTGATCGGTACCGTATTAATGCTGTCTGGTTGCGGAACCTATGCTTCTACCTCCACGTCTGCGTGGGTGAAGGTTGACGCGGCAAGAAAGACCATCATGCTGACACTGGATGAAGGGTATAACAGCACCAACAATTATTTGAATTTCAATGGTTATGCCCATGGTCAAATGACGGTCACAGTTCCGCTTGGGTACAAGGTAACCGTGAAGGTGGCGAATGAGGGAGGAATTCCTGCCGAGTTTGGTATTTACAACGCCAACAATCAACTGGTATTCAAGGGTGCAGGCGATTCCATTGCGCAAATTTTAGGGAATCCTGCTGGCGGGATATTGCCGGGCAATTCTGAGACCTATCATTTTGTTGCAAGTAAACCAGGTGATTTTAAGATGGCGAATCTGATAGACAGAATCGCAGGAAAGGGTCAACAGGCAAATGGCATGTGGGACAACTTTCAAGTAGTAAGTGGTGGAGCTCCGGGAGTGAGCGTCTCGTGATGCGGCGATTCATAACGTTGATGGCATGGGGGGTTGACTGATGAGTGACAGTGTAAGCCAAAATCCGTCGGAAGGAAGCGCTAGTGGCGCACCGGTTGACTGGAGCAAAAGACAATTGATTGTAGGTACTGGTGCACTAGCTGCTGCGGGCATTGTGGCGCTTTTTGCCGGAAGTGGTGTAGAGAATGCAGTTCGATCTATTGTAGGTCCTACTGTGCAATCAGGTAACTTTAGCGTTTATCAGGGAGATTATTTTTTTATCCCCAATTATATGACTTGGCGGGCTGGAGATTTGATGACGATGACGTTGCATAACTCCAGTCCCACACACTATCACGAGATGATGATTGGTAAGGGATTTGACTATCAGCCTTCTCAACTTCAGGACTTAAAGGTTCAATTTCATACTGATTTTTGGGATGGTGTCCACATTAATGTGTTGCAAGCGAATGGTGTCGACAACTATGTAGAAAACAAGGCAATCATCAATACTAATAGTTTGCCTGCACCGTGGTTGATCAAAGGAGTGGGTCAAGGAAATACAAGCCCCACCCTGATGCCTGGTGGCACGCTTGTCCTTCAATTTACTGTACCGAATAAGCCGGGTATCTGGCATTATGGGTGTTTTGTTCAGGGATATATTCATTATCTGGCGGGAATGCGCGGAACGATTAATATTTTACCTGCGTGAGGAGGGACAGTCCCAATGCCTGATTTTCTATTGTTTTTCATACTATGGGTGGTTTTCAGCGCCTTAGGGGAATGGGCGGTAAATATCTGGGGATCTCATGTTTATTATTTTATCGCATCCACTCAGGCGGTGGATGGCGTAAATGCGACTGACTTTATCCTCAGGGTACTGATCCCGCTTTTTGTCTTCGTAATGCTGATGTTGATCTTTGCGATGACAAAATTTCGTCGAAAAGAAGGAGACACCAGCAGCAGTGCCCATCAATTTAAGACAAATAAAGTGTATATCACTACTTGGATCACCATTACGGTGATCGTCAATTTCATGTTTTTGCTTCACCCTACTGCATCGGCAACAGAGGCGATGTTTAATCAATACCTCCCGCAAAACAATAAAAACGTTCTGATTGTAGATGTAGTGGCAAGGCAGTGGCAATGGTATTTCAATTATCCTCAATATGGAGTGCAAAACACGGTTGACACGAATGGGAACGCGTTTTTGGAACTGCCAGTGAATAGAAAAGTGGAATTTGTTCTTCGTTCCTATGACCCGAACCATACTTACGATACGCAAGTAGACGTGATTCATAGTTTTTGGATTCCTGCGTTTGGAATGAAAGAGGACATCATTCCTGGAGAAACAAGGACGATGTACATCACGCCCACTGTAATGACAAACACCACCTCGAATCCAATGCTACGCGTTCAGTGCGCAGAAGTTTGCGGACCAGGTCATCCTTATATGGAGGCCAATGCTTCGGTGGTCTCTTCTAATAGCTTTAATCAATGGATCGCTCAGCAAAAGAAAAATCAGAACAGCTAGTGTAAAAGGAGGTCACAGCGGATGAGCATCGGTACAGAACCGGGCATCGGTTACGGAACAGAAAAACCGCTCGTCTTAAAAAAGAGCATGCCGCCTATCATGAAAGGCATTATTTGGGGCGGCGTGGGTTTTCTGCTCGCAAATGGCATCGTCAGTTTACTGTTGGACCCTCAACCAGGCCATCCTTTCATCACAGAACCTTCCGTGACAGTGGGTTGGGTAGTATTGATGATTGGCTGGGTGCTTGGTGTAGGAGCCTGGGAAGGTGCGGTTAAGCCTGCATTTGGCAGAACAAGCAATTGGGTAGCCGCCGTAGGATGGCGCAGGTTTTTTGAATACAGCACGGATCATAAGGTAATAGGAATTCAATATTTGGTCTCATCGGCAGGCGGTTTTTTTATTGCGGGGCTTGCTGCCATGATGATGCGTTTGCAATTGATGAGCGACCGTATGTGGTTATTTCCCTATCCTGGACAATACCTGACCACAGTAGGTATTCATGGTACCATCATGATGTTTTCGGTGGGAACCGTTGCGCTTGTCGGTGGACTTGGAAACTACCTAATTCCGATGATGATCGGAAGTAATTCAAGCGCATTTCCGAGAATGTCTGGAATTAGTGTTTGGCTGGTTCCTCTTGGGATTTTTACTGTCGCATTCAGTCCGCTTTTAGGGTACTGGACGACTGGCTGGCGGGGTTATGAGCCATTAGCTCAACAGGATCCGAGTGGTATTCTCTTTTATTATCTCGGTGTCTTTGCACTGACCCTGTCCTCACTACTCGTCGCGCTCAACCTGACGGCCACGATCGTATTCAAGCGAGCACCAGGACTAACTTGGAAGCGGCTTCCAATGTTTGCTTGGGGCATCATTACTGTCAGTCTTCTAAATATTATCTGGCTACCTGAAATTGAAATTACTTTTTTACTTGGCATATTAAGCAGGATTGTGCCATTTCCTTTTTTTACGGCTACAGGAAGTCCTTTGACCTATTTGGAACTGTTCTGGCTGTTTGGGCATCCGGAAGTTTACATTGTCGTAGTGCCAGCGCTAGCTTTATGGCAGGAAATACTTCCTGTCATGACGAGAAAGAGCCTGTTTGCCAGGGAGTTTGGGGTTATTGGACTGATTTTTGTCATGATGCTAAGTGGTCTTGTATGGGCTCACCATATGTTCACGAATATGAGAAACAGTGAAATACTGCCATTCTCGTTTTTTACTGAAATGATATCGATTCCTACCGCTTTTTCCTATCTAGTGGCCATCGGTACGATCTGGAGAGGGAAATTCCGCATCAACGCCCCAAGTTTACTCATCTTGATGAGTATGTTCAACTTCATGATTGGCGGAATGACAGGCGTCTTTCTGGCCGATCCAGTGATCAACCTTCAGGTGCACGATACCTTTTTCGTCGTAGGCCATTTTCATTACACCATCATCGGTGGAATGGTTTTCTCCTGGATCGCAGCGATGTACTATTGGCTGCCTAAGTTTTCAGGTCGGATGTACAATGAAAAAGCAGGTATTATTGGTGCTATATGGATTTTTATCGCATTTAACATGACATTTGGCCAATTTTTCTTGCTTGGACTTCACGGTATGAACCGCTGGGTTCCTGTCTATCCCAGCTATCTGCAGCCGATGAATTTTGAAACTTCTATCTTTGCTTTCTTGTTGGGTCTTGGATTCTTATTCCACTTGATCCACATTTGGTGGGCAATGAAGGCAGGCCCTAAAACGGAAAAAAATCCTTGGAAGTCAAAGACGCTGGAATGGATGTCGAGCCGCAATTTGGCGCAACCCAACTTCAATGAACTACCTGAAGTGGTGGGAAACTTTTACGCTTATGAGAATGACGAACCTGTTGCTGTAATACCAGGTGAAGGGGGTGTGGAAATTGTCTGAGATGCAGAACGCACCAACGTTGCAAAATAATGATCTTCCAGATTTGAAACTTCGCGCCTCGCGCGGCGGGTTTACGCTGTTGGTGGCTAGTCAAGCAGTCCCCATTATCGTTTTAATTAATTTGAGGTACGTAATGGCGGCGAGTTATGTATCGTCACATGTTGACCAGTTGACCGGTGCATTGATATCTCTTGTGATGATTGCGAGCGGTCTTGTGGCTTGGTTGGCGCTGATGAATGTGAAGCAAAGAAACCGATCGCAACTGAACAGGTATTTTTGGATCACGATGGTGTTAGGGGCAATTGCCGCAGTGATGGCACTATACCAATTGTGGTTTCATGGCGTCAATTCAGTAGGTCATTATGGAGAAACGTATTTGACCATTACCGGTGTTCTGGCGGGCTATATGGTGATTGGACTTGTGGCGCTATATTCTGGAAAATCAAGAAATTGGCGAGTTGGTTTAAATGACGACAATGAATTCAGTGTGGGATCGACATTTAAGTATTGGATATTCATTGTATTAGCTTGGTTGATCATGTATCTGGATCTTTACTTATTCTAGGGGGTGATGCAAATGGGTAACTTTTGGCCGACTTTACCGTTCTTCATTCCTAAAAGTCAAGGGATGCCTCTATGGTTTGATCTTTTCTGGTGGGCGTTTCAAATCGTGATTATGTCCACGCTGCTACTCAGTTTGCGACGTTGGGGCATGAAGCTGGATGCAGACAGGGAAAAAGTGTACAGGTCTCGCGTCAATGGACAACCGCTTACAAGCAACAGGTCAAATGTGGATCAAGATCAAGATAAACCACCTGAAATTACGATGTGACTACTGAATTTGAGCGAGCCATTTCTCAGGGATGGCTCGCTTAGATGGGGGAGGAGGGAGAAAAATGAAGGCTCGCAAAAGGATCTGGTATGGTCTTGGTATCCTTTGGTTGGTGGATGGTATTTTACAAGCGCAACCGGCGATGTTCACTCCTGTTTTTCCTGACATGGTATTGAGACCTACTATCGATGGACAGCCATTTTGGTTGAGAGTGTTACTCCAATTCGGTTTATCATTATGGCGGCAGCATCCTGTGTTCAATGATGCTATGGCACTTGTGGTGCAGATATTAATTGGGCTTCTCCTCATCGCTGGCTATGAACGGCGAGCAGGGAAAGTGGGGCTATGGTTATCGATCGGTTGGGGAATGGTGGTCTGGGTATTTGGTGAAGGGATGGGTGGATTGTTGTCCGGCTCGCCATCACTTCTCAGCGGAAGTCCGGGCTCTGCGTTGTTTTATATCATTTTGTCCATTGTGCTCTTAATGCCAAATGCGTGGTGGGAATACGGAAAACTACCAAACTATCTCAGAATTAGTGCAGCCATTTATTTTTTTATCGGTGCCTTGTGGGAGGCATTGCCAAGCACAGGATATTGGCAAAGTGACAATTTGTTGAGTGTATTTGGCAAAAGTGCCGGCATGCCTCAACCGGATTGGATTCGCGCTGAAATCGAGTGGGTGGCGACTTCTGCTTATCATCACCCTTTTCTTTGGAACTTCGGTATCAAGATCG
>JAJZCW010000010.1 GCA_021828865.1 Bacillota bacterium | reverse complement strand
ACAAGAAAGACATCGACATCCACCGACTAGCGTCTGAACTGGTGGTGGACGCGATTGTACCACCGGAGCAACTTCGCAAGGAACTGATCGTCAGGCTGGCCCAGTATGAAAGCAAGGACTTGTGGTTTTCGGATCGCAAGCATCCGGTCTATCCGGTATGAGGAACACAGCAAGTGCTGCAGGAATGAACATCATTTCCTGCAGCTTCTTTTTAGGAAAGTGGAAGTTTGTTTTCCTCATCATGACTGGCACCATCCATGATCTCTCTGTCAATTTCCCTACGTATTTTTTCATACTGTGCTTCAGCCACTAGATCCTGAGCCTCTTCTTTGACCGTGTCCGTCCACTTTTTTACATTTTCCTGGACCTTTACCGCACCGGTTGCCATCGCGCCCGTCAAGTCTGAGAGCAAGTGATTGTTTTGCAAACGAATGTTGATCTTGGGGAGTAATGCCCTTCCAAACAAGCCTATCCCCACGCCTAACAATAGTCCCTGCCAAGTCCTGAATTTCACAATCAACGCCCCCTCCTTATTTGTGATTTATTGTGTGCTAAAAAAGAGGATACCATCCTGTGCATGAACGAGTGTTAGCTGGAAAAAATACTTGTATCGACATCTGGGGGGTGTGGTAATGGCGAGTGCTTGGCAGGAGCGGATTAAATGGGACGGGGGGCTTGGCGGTTGGGCTGCACTTGGCGTAGTGGCACTGTTTGCAGTTCCTGCGTTTCGCAGGGGAATACGTTCTTTAACAGTGCGGGTCATCGTGGGAGCATGGACTGCCGGAGAATGGTTACGCGGATCAGAGAATGAGGGAGACACTAATGACCATTCAGTAAGAGAGGAACATCCGTCTTTGCCCAGTCATCTGTTACCCAAGCGAAGCGATTGGCAAAAATCTGCGAAAAAGTGGAATGGGCCGACAGACTTTGCCATCCGACAAACCGATGCCTTTCATCTCTTTGAAAGTGCAGTGAAGAATGCGGGGGCGCAAATGAGGCCAGAAGTGAACCGATGAGAATACGTGAAATGCGTTAATTTTTTTTGTCAGTTGGGACTAATTTGTTTTTATGGTTGAAAAACAGCAGCATGGCGATGATGGCGGCGTCTGACATGCGATTGACAGCGCCAGCCGTCTCTTTGAACAGTGCCGCGATGGTCAGCAGTAGTTGGATTCCCGTGGCAGTTTTCAAGTTGGAGGCAACGCGATGTTGTAATTGTTGGCTCAAAGCCATGGTAGCTTGAAGCGCCTCGTCGGCGCTATTTTTTTGTGAGGAATGGTCTTTGGCAAAGTCGTACAACTTCTCGCCAGAGGTGACAGGGATGAAATGACAGTTCTCGTGAGCGATGATTTCTGCCTGATTCATGGCGTATTTCGAAGTTAAGGCGCCAATGCGAGGATTGAGCGCCAAAAGCACGGCGTTGGTGCGTAGCGGATCTCTCGTGAAGAAGGCGGTCAATCCGGCAGCAAGGAATGCAAGTTTGGTCATTTTTGCTTCATATGCACCTACCGTTTCGGGAGCGCGATTTTCCTTATCGTATGCGGCAATATCCTCACCAGCCTCCGCGATGGCCACTAGTGTCTGGCGATGTTTGTAATGAGCATTGTAATTGAGGAGCATGAGGACAAAAAATACGGTCGTCGACTCCCTTAATACTGCGATTCCGAGCGCGAGGGACGCGAGCAACCGATCATCGGTTGTTTCTAGTCGATAGGCAAGTCGTTGGATGTGGCGTCTTAATTCTGGATAACCACTGAAAACCGAAACCAAGGTAGCAAGTTGGAATATCACGAGATTTTGTGCCAGTTTGGACCTTCCCATTAGTAATCGCTTTGCGGACAGTCCCGCGAGCATCACGGCCGGAAGTGTGTAATTCACGCGAGTCCGCTTGAGAAAATGTTCTTCTTTTGCTGTGAGGGTGGCCATGCTGGACAAACCCAAATCTGCGATTTGAAGGATTTGCCAGGCACGGATTTTTCGGTTATCGTAGATGACGAGCACTCGGTTGTTTTGACGCTCTGCACGGATAATGCCATCGACCGATGGAAACCAATTAGTGGCTATTGTACTTAATTCTCCTTTTTTTTCGGGTAATTGGATGCGAATCCTTTGGAAACAGTAATGATTCACGAGACTTCCCTCCATTTGTCATTAGCATGCCCATTTTTCCTTGCTGAAGAGTTGCTTGCATCAGTTTTGTGTGTTAAGTTGCTTGCAGGAATTGCTTGGGATGCGGAGGGACTGCTGTGGCCGTTTACAACGTTTTGGAAAGTGCTGTACGTTCGGCACTCGATGATTTTTTCGCTGCTGGCTACGATGGTTGCACCTGTGATCAGTGTAAAAGTGATATTATGGCAATCACTTTGAATCAGCTGAGACCTCAGTACAGTGCCACACAAACGGGAGAAGCATTCATCAAGGCGAAGTTGATGAGCGACCAACTGAAAATCGATATCCTTCATGAGATGGCAAATGCAATAGAGATCGTACAGAAGAACCAACACCATCGTAACAATTAGAAAAGTTAGAAACTTTACTTAATAAAGTGAATAGAGTTATCTTTATTTCAGAAACCGTGAAAGGAGCCTTATTTTGTCCGGTTTATTTGATGTTTTGGAAATCAATAATCTACACCTCAAAAATCGTGTGATGGTTTCTCCTATGTGCCAGTACATGGCAGGAGAAGATGGAATCGCTAATGAGTGGCATACGGTGCATTATGGCTCCTTTGCGTTGGGAGGACCTGCGCTGGTCATGACCGAAGCGACAGCGGTAGAAGCGCGAGGAAGAATTACGGTGCGTGACCTTGGGATTTATGATGATCGGCAGGTAGAACCGCTGCGAAAATTAGTGGAGTTCAGTCATGCGCATGGTGCGAAAATGGGCATTCAAATGGCGCATGCAGGTAGAAAGGCCATTGTTCCGGAAGCGACTCTTGCGCCTTCTGCGATTGCATTTAGCGACAAGTATCCTGAGCCGCTTGCGATGACAAAAGAGCATATGCAAGAAGTATTGGATGCTTACCGAACTGCAGCGAAACGGGCGCTCGCCGCTGGATTTGACGTGATTGAGATTCATGCGGCGCATGGGTATCTGTTGCATGAATTTTTATCCCCTTTATCTAATAAGCGAAATGATGAGTATGGTTTGACAAGGGATGGACGCATTCGCTTTGTACTCGAAGTGATCCAAGAAGTAAATGAGGCAGTGGAGGGCAAGATTCCTGTCACTGTTCGCATTTCTGCCGGAGAATACGATGAGCAAGGGTATTCACTTGATGATGTCGTATATTATTGCAAACAGATGGTAGAGGCGGGAATTGATGCGATTGATGTCAGTTCCGGAGGGAATGTGCCTGTGGCGCCACCAAGCTATCCCGGATACCAATTGCCATTTGCTGAAGTGATCAAGCAAGCTATCCATGTTCCTATCATGGCGGTGGGGATCCTAGAAGATCCAAAACTCGCCGAGCATGTGATTCAAAGTGGTAAAGCCGATGTGATCGTCATTGGCAGGGGGTTTTTGAGGGACAAACATTGGGCCCATTCTGCTGCGCTAGCACTGGGAAAAGAGCCTCAGGTTCCTGAACCTTATCGAAGGGCGTATTTGTAAACACAAAAACGTAATGTCTTATATACAAGGGGTTCTTAACAATGATCAAAGGATATACAGAAAAATCGACCGGGAATCCTTTGGCAGACGCATATTTTCGTGGAGAGAGTCGAGTACAGGAGCTTTATCATTACAAAGCGGTAGATACCACCGACCTTTTTACCCGAGTAAAAGATGTGGATACTTACTATCCCTCCGAACAAAGGGTAGCGCTGGTGAAGGCGCTGCGTTCCTATGCGGCACGCGTGACAGGGATTAACTCAAGCACAGCATCGCTATTAGACAAACTGGAGAACCGCCAGGCTCTTACCGTGGTGACCGGGCAACAGGCAGGTATTTTCACAGGTCCTTTATACACGCTTTATAAAGCGATCACCACCGTCGCCTATGCGGCATATTACGAAAAATTACTAGACCGCCCCGTAGTACCTGTTTTTTGGGTGGCCGCAGAAGACCACGATTTTCAGGAAGTGGCAGAAGCCTTTTTTATCAAAGAAAATGGCGAATTGTTTCGCTCTCATCTGCGGGAACAGCCTTTTATGCGAACCCCCATTGGTTTTCATAAAATAGCAAAAGAAGAAATCAACCGCATCTTAAGTGAGCTTTCTGTTCATCTCCCTGAAGGGATGTACCGTGAGCAACTGGTCGAGGAAATTGCCACTTCTTATACGACGACTGACAACATGGTGGATGGATTTATTAGCCTTCTCTCCAAGTGGTTGAATGATTATCCTATTCTTTTTGTCAATCCAATGGACCCAGAACTGAGACAATTGATGAGTGAATCGTTCCGGTTGGTGATTGAACATCCGGAGGATTACCAATTGGCGGCGGCGCATGGTGATCAGGCGGTACGCGATTTGAGATTTGTGCCGCAGGTGGAAATTTCACCTGCGCACACATTAATTTATTTGATTGACCATGGAAAGAGAAGTGCGATCGATTATGATCGTGAGCTTGGCATCTATACTTTGCGAGACTCCAAACGCAAGATCAGTCAACAGGAGCTATTGGATAGGCTAGAAGAACGTCCGCAGGATTTTTCTGCAGGTGTTTTGTATCGCCCTGTCACGCAGGATTTTCTACTGCCCGTTCTCACGTATGTTGGTGGCGCGGCGGAAGTAGCCTATCATGGGATGATGAAAGGGATCTTTTCGGCCAGTGGTCGGAAAACTCCACCTTTACAGCTTCGTGGGCGCGCCTTTCTCTTGACAGGCCAGGTGAACCGTGCGCTTGAACGATTTGCTATCAAGGCGGATGACGTCCTGGAAGGAAATTTTGTCTATGATCGATTATTGGAAAATGAGACAAAAGAACTCGATCAGTGGATGGATACCTTAAAATCCACAATGTTGGATGACCTTTCAAAATATAAAGGGAAACTGTTGGATCTAGACCCACAGTTGCAACGCGCGCTCTCAAAAACTGAATTTACCCTTACTAAAAATATTGATCGGTTGTCCAGTCGGGCACGAAAATCCCTGCTTCGGAAGAACCAGGAGGTAGCCATCTCTGCTCAGGTGCTTGAAAGTTGGATTCATCCAAAGGGGAAAGAACAGGAGCGAGTGTTATCGCCGCTTTCCCCCATTGCCAAATACGGTACCCAGTGGTTCAAGGATTTGTGGTTTGAAACCCCGACCGCTTGGGACCAAATCAAATGTATTACGCTGGAATGATTGAAAAATAATTCAATAAAAAAATCCTGTTTTCGGTTAACCGGAAGCAGGATTTTTTGTTGTAGGGAAGAATAATAACATATCTGTGGTGTAAAGTGGGGCAAAGTGGGGGAGTTTGGAGGAAGGAGGGGTCGCCTTTGTTTATGGGGGAGTATCAGCATAGCCTGGATGACAAAGCGCGACTGACGATACCTGCCAAATTTCGTGAAGAACTTGGTCCTGCTTTTATGGTGACAAGGGGATTGGATCGCTGCTTGTTTGTCTATCCTCAAAAAGACTGGGAAACACTTGAATCTAAAATGCGTGCCATGCCACTCACAAGAGCGGACGCCCGTCAATTTATCCGCTTCTTCTTCAGCGGCGCTGCAGAATGTGAACTAGATAAACAAGGACGCATCGTGGTGCCAGGAAACTTGCGGGAGTATGCCTCTATCGACAAAGACTGTGTGGTCATTGGTGTGGGGGCGCGTGTGGAGATTTGGGATCAAGGGATTTGGAAATCCTACACCGAGAATGTGGAGAATCAGTTTAGTGATCTTGCTGCAAGCCTTGTGGATCTTGATTTGTAAAACGGAGTGGAGGGATGTACATGGGGGATGCGGAGTTCTTGCACCAAACGGTGCTCTTGCATGAAACCATTGATCTTCTGCAAGTCCATTCCGGCGGAATTTATGTCGATGGCACGATGGGTGGCGGCGGTCATACTAGGGCGCTACTTGAAGCCAGCGCTCCCGATGGATTGGTCATTGCCGTCGATCAGGATCAGGTGGCGATGGACCATGCAAAGGGATGGGGAGAGCCTTGGATGGAGCGATTGCGCTTGGTAAAAGGCAATTTTCGAGATTTAAGCGCACACCTCGAGCAACTAGGCATTCTGAAGGTGGATGGCATTGTTTGCGACCTTGGCGTCTCCTCTCCCCAACTTGATCGTGGCGAACGGGGTTTTTCCTATCAGCATGAAGCACATTTGGATATGCGAATGGACGAATTTGGGGACATCACCGCGATGGATTTAGTGAACCATTCCGATGCGACGGAATTGACGAAAATCTTCCGTGATTACGGGGAAGAAAAGTGGGCGGCACGAGTCGCGGAACGGATCACCTTGGAACGGAAAAAAAAGCCGATTGAAACGACCACTGAGTTGGTGGAAATCATCAAGGCGGCAATTCCGGCAGCGGCAAGAAGAACAGGTCCGCATCCGGCAAGAAGGATATTTCAGGCATTGCGCATCGCCGTTAACGATGAGTTGGGCGCTTTGGAAAAGCTTTTGGCGGACCTGCCAGATTGCCTAAAACAAAGTGGCCGCATTGCGGTGATTTCGTTTCATTCACTCGAAGATCGAATCGTGAAAAAAGCTTTTCAACTGGAAGCAACGGATTGCATCTGTCCACCGCATCTCCCAAAGTGTGTATGCGGACATGTGGCGAGATTAAAGGTGGTTACAAGAAAGCCCATATTGCCATCAGAGGATGAAGTGGTGGCCAATCCAAGAGCTAGGTCGGCAAAACTTCGTGTTGCAGAACGCTTATAGTATATCATTGATAGGATAGGAGAAAACGTATATGGCTTCCCAACCATTAAAGCAGGAAAGTTACCTACCACAGGCCATACCTGTTGATAAACCTGCTACACTACCCAAGAAACAAAGAGTTCCTGATCGCAATGCGGCAGTTCGTACCAGGGACAAAGTGAGTGTGCTTGGATCGCTTTTGTTGGTGACGGTGTTTGTCCTTTTTATCATTTCCAGATATGCGACCATCATGGTGAATAATTATCATATAGAAAATATGCAATCATCTATAAAAGAACAGGCGTCGTTAAACGCATCTATTCAAGCACAGGTGACGGAACTCGCTTCTCCAACAAGAATTCTTGCTTATGCTGAAAATGTGCTGAAGATGGTCCCGGCAACGCCGGTGCAAGTTGGGGCGAATAACCATTGAAAAAAACTAAAACTCGCCTACGTGTCAATTTGATCCGGTTTGGGATCATCGCCCTTTTTGCAGGTGTTTTGGGGAGAATTGTATACGTTCAGGCACATGATCGTTTTATTGGCACATTAGAGAACCAGGAATGGCAGGCGGAAACGTCTATTATGCCGCAGCGGGGAACTATTTATGATGCCGGTGGGGATAAACTGGCTTTCTCTGTGCCGGCCTACGACATGGATATCGACTTAGCTTTGCTACAAACTTTGCCGCAAGACCAACTCCGCCCATTATCCGATCAATTGGCCACGATCACTGGCGCCTCGAAAAATTACATGTGGTCACAACTGACAAGAAAAGACATCTCCTGGCTTCGCATGTATCCTTATCTGGTGCACGTTTCCTATCAAGTAAAAACAAAAGTATTGACCTTATTTCAAAGGTTTCAAATGAGCAATGCAATAAATCCCTATCATACCTATAAGCGCATCTACCCTTCCGGCACTTTTGCTGCTCATGTGATCGGTTTTCTCGATCAAACAGGCAATGGCGCTGCAGGGATTGAAATGGAGTACAATAACTATCTTGCTGGCAAGCCAGGGACGCAAACGTTTACTCAGGACAACACGGGCAGTCCGATCCCGCTTCATCCCATCGTGACGAAACCAGTAGAAAACGGGGACAGTGTTTATCTCACGATCGATCCGGCCATTGAAAGCTATGCGGATCAGGCGCTCTCGCAAATTGAGTCCAGGTTTCACCCGTCACATGCTGCGGTGATTGTTGCCGATCCACAAACTGGCGCTATCCTCGCGATGGCGGCATTGCCTTTTTTTAATCCGAACGACTACTGGAACTACAGCGCATCGACACTTGATACCAATTGGGCCATCTCCGATCCGTTTGAACCGGGCAGCACGTTCAAGGTCGTCACGCTCACTGGTGCGCTGGCGAGTCACTCGATCAAATTGAACCAAACTTATATGTCTGGGGTCGACTATGTGAATGGCGTGCCCATTTACGACTGGAACCTCTACGGTTGGGGCCGTATTAGCTATGATAAAGCGATGATTTATTCCAGCAACGTGGGCTTCATCCACATTGGACAAGCAGAGGGTGTGCACACACTTTATCATTATATTGATCTGTTTGGTCTCAACCAACCGACAGGTATAGACCTTCCGGGAGAATCGTCATCTATCATTTTTCCAGAACAAAACCTGAATCCTGTAGACTTTGCGACGATGACATTTGGACAGGGGTTGGCCATTACGCCAATTCAACAGATCGCAGAAGTAGGAGCGGTAGCAAATGGCGGGAAGTTGCTTAGGCCATACCTGGTGCAAAAAATCATTTCGCCAAGCGGAAAAGTGATCTTGAACAGAAAACCTGAAGTGGTTCGCCAAGTGGCATCGCCTGCCATCATGAAAGAGATCACGAATGTGATGGTGCAAGATGTAGCGGATAACCCTTACGAGACAAACGCTTATATCCCGGGTTATGATGTCGCCGGAAAAACCGGAACGGCGCAAATTCCCGATCCCAAGGGCGGCTATTACCAAAACAGATACAACCTTTCCTTTATCGGTTTTGTTCCTGCTAATCACCCGCAACTTGAGATCTATGTGACCGTGAATGAACCGCATAACACCATTCAGTATGGCAACAGCGTTTCGTCGCCTGCGGCCCAAATGATTCTGGTAAAATCACTCGCCTACCTACACATTCCTCCCAATCACCGCGCGCAGCAGGTGATGCCGACGACTGGGAATGTGCAATATGTCTCGATGCCCAAAGTTACGGGAATGCCAATGAACGAAGCGCAAAAAATCCTTGAGCGGACGGGCCTACATCCGGTGCTCATGGGGCCTCTGGGCAATGTGGTCAAAGAGTGGCCAAACGCAGGTACGCAACTGGCAATTGGCAGCAATGCGACATTAGCCAGCGTGTCACAAGTTACCACCGCAGGAACAGTGAAAGTGCCGAATTTACGGGGTCTTTCTATGTCGGATGCGATCAATGCCTGTGCGGTTTTGGGACTTCAGGTATCACCTGATGGAAGTGGGTATGCCATCAAGCAAAGTGTAAAAAGCGGAACCTCCGTGCCCCTTGGCACAGTGATTCAAGTTCAGTTTGCTCCTCATTAGGTGGGAGATATTCTATATTCATCAAGCTCTGCATAGATTGATTGGGACAATCTATCACAAAGCAGGGATCAATGATGAGAATCACGCCAACCAAAGTGCATACTCGGATCATGATGGTATTTGTCGCTTTTTTGTGCGTATTTGGGTTGCTCGTGGGTCGTCTGGTTCACATCCAGGTCTTGGCGGCCCATTTTTTTATGGCGAAAACCAGTGATTTAATTCGTCGCAACATCCCAGTTCCGGCAGTTCGCGGCGCGATTTTGGATTCGCAAGGCGAGACACTGGTCTATACGGCAAGCGCTGCCTCGATTATCGCGGTGCCCGTCCAAATTAAGCATCCTCAACAAACAGCACAGAAACTCCAAAAAATCATTGGAGGGACGGAACAGGGGATTGAAAAACTGCTCACCCAAAAAGCGGCAATGGTGTATATCCGTCCCCGGGGTAGGCGACTGGATGGGGCGAAAACGAAGGCCATCCGAGCGCTGAAGCTCCCCGGGATTTATTTGACTGAGGAAGGACGGCGAACCTATCCTTACGGGAACATGGCGGCTCAGGTGCTGGGAGTAATGGGTGGTGAAGGCCAGGGCTTAACCGGCATCGAACTCACCATGAATCAGGTGCTGAGTGGCAAAAAAGGCTATATTCAGTTTGTGGCAAACGCACGCGGACAGGAGATTCCAGGTACCAATGATGAATACATTCCGCCAACGCCTGGTGAGGATGTCGAACTGACCATCGATAGGCAAATTCAACAATTTGCCGAAAGAGAAATCCAAAATGTGGTTGCCCAGTACAAACCGGACCATGTGACCTTGATTGTTGCCAATCCCAAAACAGGCCAAGTGCTGGCAATGGCCAATTATCCGAATTACAATCCTGCCAGTTGGCAAACGGTGCAGCCACAGGTGTACAATCGCAATTTGGCTATCTGGCAGACGTTTGAACCTGGTTCAACATTTAAGATTGTGACGCTCGCCGCTGCGCTTGAACAGAAAAAAGTCTCTCTTACGGATCGCTTCTATGATCCGGGTTATTATGAGGTCGCAGGTCATCGCATTCGCTGTTGGAAAGCGGGTGGGCACGGTTCCCAATCGTATTTGAATGTGGTGGAAAATTCCTGCAATCCAGGATTTGTCCAATTGGGAGAACGACTGGGTAAGGAACCGCTTTTCAGCTACATCAAAAAATTCGGGTTTGGCGCAAAAACCGGGATTGATTTGCCGGGAGAGAGCAAGGGGATACTTTTCCCGTTAAAGCGAGTGGGTCCGCTTGAACTCGCCACTACTTCGTTTGGCCAAGGTGTTTCAGTGACACCGATTCAACAGGTGATGGCGATGAGCGCGATCGCTAATGGCGGGCTTTTGTTAAAACCCGAAATCGTGAAGGATCTCATCAATCCGGAGACAAAAACAGTAGCAAAAACGTATCCTTCGCAGGTGGTTCGCCGGGTGATATCCTCGCAAATTGCGGCGCAAGTGAGGTCTGCGTTGGAAAGTGTCGTTGCCCAAGGGACTGGGGCCAACGCCTTTCGCGATGGGTACCGCATCGCCGGGAAGACCGGTACGGCCCAAGTGGCGGTTAATGGTCGCTATTCGGGGACTCACTACATTGTCTCCTTTATTGGCATGGCGCCAGCCAACGATCCACGCCTTGTTGCCTACGTCGCGATTGATTATCCCCGGCCTAATGGACCTGTGTTTGGCGGGACAATCGCAGCACCTGTCGTTGGGAACGTGCTAGCAGACAGTCTGGCTTACCTTGGCGTGCAGCCAAGTGTGACGGGATTATCCAAGAAGTATCGTTATGGGATTGATCCTGCAATGACCACGGTGCCAAGTCTGGATAACCGTTCCTTAAATAATGCCAAACGAACGCTGCTGGAAAGTGGTACGATTTTACGGATTCAGGTGGTGGGGGCAGGAAATTACGTGGTCGCGCAAGCACCTAAGGCGGGAGTAAAGATTCCGCAGGGTGGTGTGGTGAGATTGTACCTTGGCAACTCTCCCTTAGCAAAGAGTTGACAGGTACCTCCCGTTTGCCTAGATTAAAAACATTGCCAGGTGATCAAAACGTTTTTACCTGGATGGGAGGCGTATCATGCAACTTCATGAAATCGTGCGATCTATTGTGCTTAAAAAAGTCTACGGTGATACAGGAATTGAAGTGACGGGTGTTAGCAGTGATTCCCGTCAAGTGCAGGCGGGTGATCTATTCGTCGCCTTTCGCGGCGATCACGTCGATGGCCATGATTATATCGAACAGGCCATAGCAAGAGGAGCAGTGGCCGTTCTTGTCGAGAAAAAACAAGAGTGGGATATTCCGCAGGTGGTGGTTCCATCCACGCGTCGTATCGCACCATATGTGGCGCATTCCATTTTAGGCTTCCCCGCCTCTTCCCTATCGATGGTCGGCGTGACAGGAACCAATGGCAAAACGACCACCACCATGCTAATTGAGCACATTTTACAAAAAGCGGGTAAAGAGACTGGTTTGATCGGGACCATTGCCCAGCGCACGAGCAAGGGGGAACTGCGCTCTTCCGTCATGACCACACCGGAGAGTGTGGAACTTGTCAAAGTCATCAGGGAAATGAACGATCTCGGCGCAAAGTATGTGGTGATGGAAGTGTCGTCCCATGCGCTTGAATTACACCGGGTGGCCGGAATTCCTTTTCGGGTGGCGGTATTCACCAATTTGACACAGGACCACCTGGATTTCCATCCGACGATGGAGGCTTATGGAAATGCGAAAGGCAAACTTTTTAGCAGACTGGGCAATGCCTTCATGCCGCAAGCGGATGGTGGGCTACAAGTGGCGGTGGTGAATGCTGATGATGAGTGGAGTCATCGCTACGCTTCCGATACCGTGCAACAGGTGATTACTTACGGTATTCAAAAGCCTGCTGATGTGCAAGCGACAGAGGTGCAAGTGAAAGCAGAAGGAGTTGCTTTTCATCTGGTAAGTTTTGCGGGCGTTGCGGATATTCAACTGCAAATGACAGGGAGATTTAGCGTTTACAATGCGCTCGCGGCGACAGCAGCGTCCCTCGCACTTGGCATTGGGCTTGAAGAGACAGTGGCAGCGCTCGAAGAAGTGCAGGGGGTGCCAGGGCGCTTTGAACGCGTCAACGCAGGACAGGATTTTTCTGTGATCGTCGATTATTCCCACACTCCGGATAGCCTAGAAAACGCACTTGCTACCATTCATGAATTCTGTGAGGGGAAAATCATCACCGTAGTGGGCTGTGGTGGGGACCGAGATCGAAAGAAGAGGCCCTTGATGGCCCAAATTGCCGCGTCCTATAGCGATTTTACCGTACTCACCTCCGATAATCCGCGAACGGAAGATCCAGAAGCGATCATTGACGATATGGAAGCGGGACTTGATGAAAGTTTGCGCAATAAATACACTCGCTTAGTGCGAAGAGAAGAGGGAATTCGCTATGCGATCCATCAGGCTAAGCCGGGGGATGTCATTTTGATTGCGGGAAAAGGGCACGAAACCTATCAGATTATCGGAACGACAAAGTATGATTTTGACGATCGGATGGTGGCGGCAAGAATCATACAGGAGAATAATGGTTAAGGAGTGCTGGCAATGATACAGCGTGATCTGTCATGGGTGGTCAAAGCAACAGCCGGAGAACTGGTGGGTAATCCCATTGTCATACGCGGTGTAAGCACCGATTCTCGCCAAGTCGAGAAGGGAAATTTGTTTGTTCCGATTATTGGCGAGGCGTTTGATGGGCATCAGTTTGTGAGTGGCGCGATGGAACGAGGAGCGGTCGCTTTTTTGTGGAAAAAAGGCTTATCCATGCCTGATGAATTAAAAGAGGTTCCCCATGTTGTGGTGGGGGATACGCTTCACGCGCTGCAAAGCATGGCCAGCTCGTATCGACACGAGTTGCCGATGAAGGTGGTGGGAGTAACTGGTAGCAATGGTAAAACAACCACCAAGGAAATGATGGCGCTGATTCTTTCAGCGAGGTATCGCACGTATCGTTCGCCCGGTAATCTGAACAACCACATTGGACTTCCTTTATCGCTGCTGCAGATTCCAGAAGACACCGAGGTGGCTGTCTTTGAAATGGGAATGAATCACGCGGGCGAAATTGCTAGGCTTGCGGAAATCGCAAAGCCAGATGTCGGCGTGATCACCATGATCGGAGAGGCGCATATCGGCTATTTGGGATCCCGCGCGGCGATTGCGAAGGCGAAATGGGAGTTGATTGATGCGCTGCCGTCCGGTGGTGCCGCGTTTATCCCTTCAGAGGAACCATTACTTCAGGAATTGACATTGCCGGTTGGCGTGGACGTTTTTTACTTTGGTGAAAACGCGGGGGCAGATGCTCAACTTGTGCGCTATGAGGCAAGCCCACCGAGTGGTGCTCTTATGGATGTGATGATGGGAGAAAAATTGGGTGTGGCTACCGCGCATGCGAATTTGCCGTTTCCAGGCAAGCACCTGGCGCTTGACGCGCTCGCTGCCTGCAGTGTGGCAATGTGGTTTGGCATCAGGGCGGAGGAGGCGCTTCGTGCGCTCTCCGCTTATCAAATGGACGCCATGAGGCTAGCCGTGATGCAACTAGGCGATCGATTGTATTTGATCAATGACGCCTACAATGCAGCACCTTCTTCCATTGAGGGAGCGTTAAAAGTGATGGGGGATCTGGAGGTGGACGTGCGCATTGCCGTGCTGGGTGACATGCTGGAACTCGGCGAGCACGCGGAGGAACTTCATCGAAAAGTCGGTACGATGGTTGGGGAATACGGCATTCAGGAGTTGATCGCCGTAGGTGACATGGCTCATTGGTACTTAGAAGGGGCGAGTGACCGCCTGGAAAACTTGCACACCTATGAGGCAGCAGAAGCAGAGGACGCCACAAATCACCTAATGTCGCGATTAATTCATCACTTAGAACAAGAAAAAACCTGTGCGGTGCTTGTCAAGGGATCGCGCAAAATTGGCCTGGAAAAAGTGGCAAAAGTCATTCTTGCAGATTTTCCGGGTCATGAACAAAATTCACACTAGTACTGGGGCAGGAGGTTAGCTATGGATGCGCAGTCCTTGACATGGATCTTTATCATTGCATTTGCCATTGTGGTGCTGCTTGGCCCACTCGCCATTCCTTTGTTGCACCGATTTAAGTTTGGACAGGCCATTCGCGCGGAGGGGCCAGTCCGCCATCAGCAAAAATCGGGAACGCCCACTATGGGTGGTATTCTTTTTATTATCAGCGCATTCATTACGGCGTGGCGGTTTTCGGATTCATTGACCACCTGGTTGTTGCTACTTGTAATGGTGGGATTCGGACTCATTGGACTCATTGACGATGGATTGAAGATTCTGCGTAAGAAGAACCTAGGATTGACGGCATTACAAAAAATCATCGCGCAAGTTTTGGTTGTGGTGATCTTTTATTTGGCATTATATTTTACAGGATGGCATTTTTCGTTAAGTATACCTGGACTTGGTGGCGGAATTGACATTGGAATGTGGTATCTTCTCTTTTTGGTTGTATTTATGGTGGGCTCCGCCAATGCGGTCAACCTGACTGACGGACTTGATGGCCTCGCAACCGGGACCACGGCGATTGCCTTTGCAGTGTACGCGGCCATTGCCTGGTGGGAAAGCCAGTGGAACGTATCCGTGTTCAGTATGGCAATGGTGGGGGCACTAGTCGGATTTTTTGTGTATAATCGTCATCCCGCTAAAGTCTTCATGGGAGATACCGGATCACTTGCGCTTGGCGGCAGTCTAGCAGCCGTAGCGGTGCTCACACACGCGGAATTATGGTTGATTATCGTGGGCGGCGTTTTCGTGGTGGAGACGCTATCCGTCATTATTCAGGTGATATCCTTTCAAACTACAGGAAAACGCGTGTTCAAGATGAGCCCCTTGCATCACCACTTTGAACTCGTGGGTTGGTCAGAATGGCGAGTGGTGCTGACATTTTGGGGAGCTGGATTGCTTTTGGGGTTGGCAACGTTATTTCTTTTCATCAGATAGTAGTCATCCGTTCGGGAGGTACAGGGTTTGACAGATTTTCATGGAAAAAACGTGCTGGTATTAGGGCTCGCGCGAAGCGGTTTTGCCGTGGCCAATTTACTGATGGACCTTGGGGCAAATGTGTCAGTGAGCGACTTGATGCAAAGGGCTGAAGAACTAGAATACGCTGACACACTTAAAGCAAAAGGGGCTCACGTGACACTTGGCGAACACCCTTTTTCCTTGTTGGATCATGTGGACCTCGTGGTCAAAAATCCCGGTATCCGCTACGATGTTCCGATCTTGGTTGAGGCCGCAAATAGGGGAATTCCCATGGTGACAGAAATTGAGGTAGCAGGGAGTTACACCAAGTCCCCCATCATTGCCATCACCGGTTCGAACGGCAAAACCACTACGACGACGCTAATAGGCGAAATGTTTTCAAAAAGCGACCTCCCATCAGTAGTGTCAGGGAATATCGGAAAGGCCATGTCCGGGGTGGTAAGGGATTTACCGAAGGAGACTTGGCTTGTCACGGAAGTCTCAAGTTTTCAGCTTCAAGGGACAGTACACTTGCGTCCCAAGATCGCGGTGCTATTGAATATCTATCCCACCCACCTTGATTATCACGGATCATTTGACGCGTATAGGAAGGCTAAGCTACGCCTATTTGCCAATCAAGGACAAGGTGATGTGGCCGTTCTTAACGCGGATAAAGACAATCTGCTTGCACTCCTCCCAATGCTGAGGGAAAAAGGGATTGAGGTCTATACGTTCAGTATACAAACACCAGTGGAACAAGGTTTATATCGTGACCAACACACCATCTATTATCGATCGCATGCGAGTGCTACGTCTATAGAAGTTTGTCACGCGGATGAAGTGGCACTTAAGGGTGAATTCAATTTAGAAAACGCGCTCGCTGCAGGCACAGCAGCACTTGCGGCAGGGGTACCCTTAACTGCTGTGGTAGAGGTATGGCGGACTTTTCAGGGCGTGGAACATCGGATGGAATTTGTGCGAAGTGTCCAACAGGTAAAATTTTATAATGACTCTAAAGCCACGAATCCCCAGGCCGCGATTCGCGCCATTAATTCGTTTTCAGAACCGGTCATCGTCATTTTGGGCGGTCTGGAACGGGGGGATGACTTGAGCGTGCTGGAGGAACCGCTGCGTCAGCATGCGAAGGCGGTAGTAGTGCTAGGAGAATCGGCGGAACGGATGAAAGCAACCGCGATTCGCGCCGGCATTTCTTTGATCAGGTCAGTTTCATCCATTGAAGAAGCGGTGACAGAAGCGGTGGCATTTTCGACAAGCAACGACGTGATCTTGTTATCACCTGCCGCCGCGAGTTGGGATATGTTTCCTTCTTTTGAGGTGAGGGGACGAATTTTCAAAGAGGCGGTGCATAAGCTTTAGCATGGACGAGGTGTAGGAGGGTACGGCCATGCGTAGCCAGAAAGCCGCGGATTTGCTGATTCCGCTAGTAACTCTGTGTTTGCTTGTCATTGGCGTGCTGATGGTGCACAGTGCGAGTACTGTGTTATCCCAAGAACGTTTCCACGATGCCTTTTATTATTTCAAGAGGCAGGTACTGTTTGCCGTGTTGGGGCTTTTGTCGATGTGGTTTATGAGCCGTCTGGATTATCACTTGCTTCAGAAATACAGTCGTGTGATCGTGATATTTTGTTTTCTTTTTTTAGTATTGGTACTGGTTCCGCATGTTGGCCAGGTGCGCGGTGGATCGCGGGCGTGGCTTGGCATCGGGACTTTTGGCATTCAACCTTCTGAATTTGCTAAGTTTGGGTTACTTATTTTTTTTAGCAGTTGGTTTAGTCAACGACCGGATCGCATGCTATTCTTTAGTAAAGGATTACTTCCGCCGCTTCTGGTGATGAGCGCTGCGGTGCTGCTGATTATGTTGGAGCCTGATTTGGGGCAAAGCGCGGTCATTGCAGGGGCGACGATGATACTGATTTTTATTGCAGGTGCTCCCATGAAGCATTTATGGTCGCTTGTGGGTACTGGCACACTCGCGTTTGCAGGACTGATCGCCGCAGCCCCCTATCGGTTGGCGCGAGTGTTGTCATTTCTGGATCCCTGGAAGTATCCGGATACGATAGGGTATCACATCATCATGTCCCTGGTGGCTTTGGGGCAAGGGGCACTTCTTGGCTCCGGTATTGGGGGAAGCACACAAAAGCATTTATACCTCCCGGAGCCGCAAACTGATTTTATATTTGCCATATTAGCAGAAGAACTGGGCTTTATTGGGGCAGTGGCCACGCTACTTCTCTTTGCGCTACTGATTTTTCGCGGAATGCGCACCGCATGGAGGGCGCCTGACAGGTTCGGCAGTTACCTGGCAGCAGGGCTCGTCAGCATCATTGCGGTACAAGTGATGATCAATGTAGGCGTGGTGACGGGGCTGTTACCTGTCACCGGAATTACACTCCCATTTTTGAGTTATGGTGGATCATCGCTGACTCTGATGTTGACTGCTGTAGGCATAATCATGAATATCTCGCGACAAGCCAAAGCCGGTTGAGCGCGAGGATTTTCATACAAAGGAGAACCACTCTACGATGCGAATCATTGTTTCAGGTGGCGGAACTGGCGGGCATATTTACCCGGCGCTGGCGATTGCTCGTTATGCCAAGACAAAACTGGATGCACAGGTGCTTTACATAGGAACTGAGAGCGGTCTTGAAAAGGATCTGGTTCCGAGGGCCGGAATTGAGTGCCGTTTTATTCAGGTTGAGGGACTAAAGCGAAAAGTATCTGTAAGGGCGCTGAAAACAGCTTGGCTAGCCATGACGGCAACACTTGCTGCAAGAAAAGAACTGAAGTCATTTCGACCGGACGTGGTGGTGGGGACAGGAGGCTATGTGGTGGCACCTGTGGTGGTGGCTGCGTATAGTCTTGGCATTCCTACGGCAATCATGGAAATGGACGCGAAAGCCGGTCTTGCGAATCGAATGGTCAGTCGCATTACTGATGTGGTCTTGCTAGCGATGGCGGCAGGGGCATCGTCTTTTCCGCGTGCCAGGCGTCTTGCGGTAACAGGGAATCCCCGTGCCACGGAAGCGGTAATCGCGGTTCAGACTAGTCGAGATGTCGCCCGTGAGGAACTTGCTCTCCATCATCTTCCCATCGTGACGATCGTTAGCGGGAGCAGAGGTGCAAAACCGATCAACCAAATGGTTCAAAAATGGCTACTTGAGACGGATTTAGGCGATATGCAGGTGGTTTGGATTACTGGGGAAGTACATTATGAAGAAATTCAATCCTCACTAAAAAAAGACGGGATCGCGCATGCTCATTTGCATGTGCTTCCCTATTATCATGAAATGCCTGCATTGATCTCTCTGTCCACACTCCTCATTAGCCGCGCTGGGGCCACGATTTTAGCTGAATTGACAGCCCTTGGTGTCCCGGCTATCCTGATCCCGTCTCCTTATGTAGCGCACCGCCATCAGGATAACAACGCGCAGGCGCTCGTGGACGAAGGAGCCGCTATTTTGTTACCGGAAATGGAACTGAGCGCAGAACGATTACAAAATGAGGTGACCATGCTACTGCAAAATCCGTTTCGGTTGGATGCGATGAAAAAGGCCAGCAAAAAGTTGGGCAGACCGGATGCGCTTGAACGGATTACAACCGAATTGATGCGTTTGACACGGAATGACAAGAATCTGCCATCAGGTGGATAGGCCTCTGTCACCATGCGCGTGAAATTACATATGATGTGAAAAAATCACATGTGCCTGAGAGGAGTTTATCCCGGCATGTATCCAAATCCATCGATATTTGCCAATGTTGCGTCTGCGGTAGTTTACCATGAACCTATGGCCAAACACACCACTTGGCGCATCGGAGGTCCCGCGGACATTCTTGCGATTCCGGAGGACATCAGCCAGATTGAGGAATTGTTGCGCCTAGCTATCGGCCACCAAATTCCTTATTTTGTGCTAGGCAGAGGTAGCAATCTGCTTGTTCGGGACGGAGGGATCCGCGGACTGGTGATCAAACTCGGTGAAGCCTTCTCAGGATACGCCATCGATGGCAATGAAATGACGGTGAAGTCCGGGCGGACGATCGTTTCAACGGCGCATGTGGCAATGAAAAATGGTTTGTCCGGGCTGGAATTTGCCACGGGCATTCCCGGTACTGTTGGCGGAGCGGTCGTGATGAATGCAGGGGCCCATGGCAGCGAAATGAAGGATGTACTGAAGTGGGTCCAGGTGCTAACGCCAGGTGGAGAGGTGAAGTTTCGTTCTGTAGGTGAGCTTGACTTTCACTATCGATCCAGTGCGTTGCGTGACTCAGGAGATGTAGTGCTATCTGCCACGTTTGCACTGGCTTCTGACAATGTGGAGGAAATGTTAGCCAAGGTCAAGCGTTGGAGCATGCGCAGGCAGGCCACTCAACCTCTCTCATTTCCAAGTTGCGGCAGTGTGTTTCGTAATCCTGCAGGTGATCATGCAGCACGTTTGATTGAAGTGGCTGGATTGAAGGGAAAACGGATTGGCGATGCGATGATTTCGGATTTGCACGCTAATTTTATCGTCAATCTTGGCCACGCAAGTGCAGAAGAGGTAATGGCGCTAATGGAATACGCAAAACAACAGGTTTTATGGCAATTTGGTATTGAACTGATACCGGAGGTTCGTCTTGTTGGAGAGGACGAGGCGCGGGGGTGAAGCAAAGTGGCGCGTTTTATCATAGATGGCGGGCATCGGATGAATGGCTCTATCCGCGTTCATGGTTCCAAAAATGCAGCCTTGCCTATCTTGGCGGCTGTGGTAATGGCGCAGGGAGAAACAGTCATCCAGGACGTACCGCGCCTGGATGATGTGTTTGTGATGTTGGAAATCCTTCGATCGCTTGGGGCAAAGGTGGCTTTTCACAAAAATGAGGTCGTCATCGATCCTACGTTCATTCATACCACTGATGTGCCGGAGGATTTAATGAAGTTGATGCGGTCCTCGATTTTTTTGATGGGGCCGCTGTTGGCAAGGTTTCAGTCGGTAAAGATCTCAAAGCCAGGCGGATGCACGATTGGTTCGCGGCCGATCGATTTTCACCTGAAGGGACTACGATTGCTGGGAGCCGAAATTATCGAACGGCATGGCTATATTGAATGCAGGGCCGAACGGTTACAGGGGGGAGCTATTTTCCTGGATTTCCCTAGTGTGGGCGCTACGGAGAACCTGCTGATGGCATCGGTCCTAGCAGAAGGGGAAACTGTCATTGGCAACGCAGCAAGAGAACCGGAAATACGTGATCTAGCATCGTTTTTGAACCAGCTTGGCGCACGTATTGAAGGCGCCGGTGAGGATACTATTGTCGTTCATGGCGTTCCAAAACTCCAATCGACAGAGTTTCGCGTGCAATCGGACCGTATTGTCGCGGGGACTCTTTTAATTGCAAGTGCGATGACAAGAGGACATGTGGAAATTCAAAATGTGAGGCCGACAGATTTGACTGCTGTAATTATGAAATTACAGGAAACTGGAGTGCAGGTCAAACCAAATCATGATATACTCGAAGTCAGGAGCCAGGGGATTTTAAAAGCGGTAGAACGCTTGCAAACGAGTCCCTTTCCGGGCTTTCCTACAGATCTTCAGGCGCCGTTCATGTCGCTTTTGACAGTGGCAAAAGGGACCAGTATTATCTCGGAGACTATCTTTGAAGACCGATTCAAGCATGTGAGTGAACTGCAACGAATGGGCGCTTCGATCAAAGTGGATTTGCGCACGGCGTTTATTCGCGGTATACCGGAATTGACTGGTGCTGCAGTCGAAGCTACAGACCTGAGAGCTGGTGCAGCGCTCGTCATTGCAGGACTTGGCGCGGAGGGACGCACGATTTTGGACCATGTTTATCACATCGATCGTGGCTATGAAGCGATGGAGTTACAACTTAGGTCTTTGGGGGCAAAGATCCTTAGAGTTCAGGACTCGCTTGAGCGCATGGAAGCCCAGGCGGAATAATTTTTGACACGATGGGATCGTTTCAGGGCGTGTGGGGAGGAATGCCTCGCTCGCTTTTTTTATGGAAACATCGCCAAGGAAGGATGGCGCGTACCATTTGGAAGAGTTGCAAGCAAAACCAAGTTCTAGACGAACTCGTTTTATTCTGGGAATTGTTTTGTTGTTGTTTTTTCTGCTGTTGCTCGTGGCTGTCTACCTGAAATCTCCATATGCGAAGATTCGTGCCATTGCGGTGAAAGGGGCAACTGGTTTGTCCGCTTCGATGCTGATCAGTGATGCGCAGATCAAGGTGGGGGAGAATTTGTTTCTTGTGTCGGGTAGCGCGGTATCGCAGCGATTGACAGAAGACTTCCCGATCATCAAGCGGGTGGTTTTATCGCGGAACCTCCTCCAACAAAGCGTTCAACTAGTGGTAGAAGAAAAAAAAATCGCGGGAATTCTTGATAGTGGAGGTTCCTTATATCGACTTTTAAGTGATGGCACAGTACTTGATCGGGATCAGGAAGCGGTGGGTATCAATTTGCCGATCATCACCACCGTGAAACCACTTCCCGTGAATTTGGGTAGCCCTGTGAACGATCCTTCCGTAATCCTGTTATGCCATGAATTAAGTTCAATTCCAGCTTCCTATCTTAGCTCGTTTTCTGAATTTCATTTGCAACCTTGGCAAGGGACTACTGCCATTCTCGCATACAGCAAAGACGGATTTGAAGTGCGAATGCCCATTGCTTCATTGGTTTCCTCGTTGAAACTATATTCGTCGATTCATGCGAAATTACTTCAACTCCATAGAAAACCGGGACTAATCGATCTATTTAATAGCAAAACAGGAATCTATACTCCCTTTTAATCATCATTGAAGCAG
This sequence comes from Bacillota bacterium, assembly GCA_021828865.1. Lineage (GTDB taxonomy): Bacteria > Bacillota > Bacilli > Alicyclobacillales > SLC66 > JAJZCL01. The sequence goes on along the minus strand of JAJZCW010000010.1, from coordinate 84,721 downwards.
AAGAGGGCGGGACCAGTTTGTCGATAAAGCGTATTAATGCACTCGCATGGAGCATCGTAGCACTTGTTTTTGGCGCTATGATTGCTGTTCAATACCACAATGTGGTGTTGGGGGGCGCTGCTTTCTGGAGTTCTTCACCGGACGTGGCGAGCGTGGAAACACGCCTTCGCGCGGTCGAAACTTATAACCAGAATTTACGCCAACAAATAGAAATCTACTCCAAAAAAATTACGCTTTTGCAAGTCACAGCCATTGCTCGCGGAGGGATAACAGCAGCGCTTGAACGTAAAATACATGCGATGAACGTGCTGAATGGCACGATGCCTCTGGTGGGACCTGGTATCGAAGTCATTATTTCCGACAGTAAAATGTCAAAATTAGACCGTGCCGCTTTTTTAACTCACGACTGGGATTTGCGCTCAGTGATTAATGAATTGTTTGTGGCCGGCGCTGATGCGGTGGCGATTAATAACGCACGCATTACTGCGCAGACGGGAGTATTTTGTATTGGACCGGTTGTGAGAGTGGGAACGGTTCGCCTTGGGCCACCGTTCGTGGTGAAAGCGATTGGTCCTGCCAATGTGCTGCAAGCGGCATTGAAAATCCCAGGAGGTGTATTGGATGTATTAAAATCATCCAATCGGGATTTGTTTGTTTCAGATCCAAAAGTGATGAATCGTGTGTTGATTCCTTCCTATAGCCCGACTCTTGTTGCCGTGCAGGGAGGGCTGAGTCAATGAAAAAGTTTATTGCTGGCGCGGTTTTTTTTGTGAGTATCATGCTAGGGATCATGATTGGACTAGAATTTCATATTGATCGGTCATCACCTGCCAGTATTTACACCTCTTACTTGGCTGCCAGCAATTCACTCACCACTGTACTCGCCGATTCTGCTAAACTGAATAAGTTGTTGACGAGCGTGAAAAATGAATATCAAACCTTGAACAACGCGACGAGATTACATAATCATGGGGTACAGGACTTAAAAAAGGAATTAATGATTCTGGAGAAAGAAGCAGGACTTACCCCAGTTGCTGGCGAAGGAGTTTCCATCACTATTAATTACGATCCCAACTTACCACTTATTCCAGGACTTACTTATGTGGATGAGGCAGTGCAGTTGCAGATGGTCATCAATGATTTGCAATCGGTTGGTGCTACTGCCATTGCCATCAATAACGAACGATTGATTACCACCTCTAGTATTCGCTCGGTCAATGGACTCACTACAAAGTCCGGGCCGTTTACGGGTGTGGTTCAAGTGAATGGGGAACCAGTTGCCGCACCGTATGTGATTAGTGTGGTAGGTCCAATTGCTTCTATCAATAATTTAATTGAGGCAGAGGGGCTAAAAGACCAGTTTGCCATTTTGGATCAATCCTTCATTGTGAAGACTTACCTAGCTCCTGATTTGTTACACCTTCCAGCTTATACGGGGGTATTGCCAGGACAGTATTCAACAGAGGTGGGAATGTAGTGTACTTTCTCTTGCCCGTACTTGGTTTAATCATAGGGTTGTTGGTTGGCTTGGATGTTCATTTTAAGGTGCCGAGTCAATATGGCGCCTATTTGTCCGTCGCAATGCTAGCAGCGCTAGATACCATATTTGGCGGCATGAAGGCTGCTCTGCAAAAAAAGTTTGATGCACAGACTTTTTTGAGTGGATTTTTTTCCAATACATTACTCGCTGCACTATTTGCTTTTGTGGGATCGTTATTGGGAGTGGACTTGGCGTTGGCGGCGGTCGTGGCCTTTGGAGTGAGAATTTTCAACAATTTGGCAGAAATACGACATTTCATCCTGACTCGCAGGAAAATCCAATCCCATTGAGTAGTGATTCATGATAATATCAGATTAAATCACTAGTACGGTACGGTTATTGCCAACTGTTGTCTGGTTGTGGGAAGGAGAGTGCCGCTCCTTGTCAAAAGGAGAGTTAATTGTAGGACTTGACATAGGTACTTCTGCAGTTAGGGTGATCATCGGTGAACTATCGGGTCATTCAGTGAACATTATCGGTGTGGGCACGGCAAAAAGCGATGGGATTAAAAAAGGATCGATTATTGACATCGATAAAACGGTAGTTTCGATTCGATCTGCGCTTGATCATGCAGAGCGCATGGTGGGTATTACGATTCATGCGGCATATATTGGCGTATCCGGCAATCACATTGGGCTGGATCCCAGCCGTAGTGTCATCGCGGTTCAGTCCGAGGATCGCGAGATTACTGAGGAAGACGTGGAACGTGTTGTTGCAGCGGCGCGTACCATCAATTTACCTCCAGAGCGGGAAATCGTCGATGTGGTACCACGGGAATATACAGTGGACGGATTAGGTGAAGTGTCTGATCCCCGAGGAATGCTAGGTGTTCGATTGGAAGTCGACGCTTACGTGGTCACTGGCGCAAAGACCGCATTACATAATCTTTTGCGTTGTGTGGAGCGGGCGGGAATAGAAGTGTTGGGAACTGTTTTTATGCCTCTTGCAGCAGCGGAACTGGTTCTTTCTGAAGATGAAAAAAAATTAGGTGTGGTACTGGCCGATATTGGAGCAGGTTCTACCACACTTACCATCTATGAGCGAGGTGTTCTATCCAAGTATGCGGTGATTCCGCTTGGTGGCGATAATGTTACTAGCGATATTACGGTAGGATTACAAACCGGAACAGATAGCGCTGAATCAGTCAAGTTAAAATACGGAGTGGCAGAAGTTGCCCAAGCGCTCGAAGAGGAAAAATTTAAGGTATCGCGAATAGGTAGTAATGTGCAAAATGAGTTTACTTCCGTGGATCTTGCTTATATTATAGAACCACGTATGCAGGAAATTTACCAATTTATTCTTCGGGAAGTTGAGAGATTGGGGTATTCGCAGGGATTACCTGGCGGTTACGTATTTACAGGTGGAGGGATGCTCCTAAAGGGGGCGGGACACCTAGCAGAATTGGAACTGAATTCGCCAGTGCGTATTGCGTATCCTGATTTTGTTGGCGTTAGGGATCCATCCTATGTTGGTTGTGTGGGACTCATTCACCATATTGCTCGTTTTTACAGGCGTTCTACTGGCAATGCCACCGCTTCAAATCGGCGGGTGAAGAGCGGAGCTGGGGCGTTTCAACGATTAAAAAACTGGATTCAAGATTTTATCTAGTAGCTGAATGTGCGTCAAGGAGGACGTGGAATGTTGGAATTTGATTTTGAAGCCAGTTCACTGGCCACGATTAAAGTGATTGGAGTGGGCGGTGGAGGCTGTAATGCAGTCAATCGAATGATTGAAACCGGGCTTCGCAATGTGGACTTTATTACTGTGAACACGGATGCCCAGGCACTTCAATTATCCAAGGCGCAGGAAAGAATCCAAATTGGTGAAAAACTGACTCGCGGGCTTGGTGCAGGCGCTAACCCCGAAATTGGAAAAAGAGCAGCGGAAGAAAGCCGTGAACTCATCATGAACTCGTTAAATGGCGCGGACATGGTGTTTGTCACCGCAGGAATGGGTGGCGGAACAGGCACCGGAGCGGCCCCAGTTATTGCAGAAATCGCAAAAGAACTCGGTGCGCTGACGGTAGGCGTTGTCACCAAGCCGTTTGCGTTTGAGGGAAGAAGGCGCATTTCCCAGGCAGAGTCTGGCATTAACGCCCTTAAGGAAAAAGTAGATACACTGATTGTCATCCCCAACGATCGATTGCTCGAAATTGTCGACCGCAATACCCCCATTTTAGAAGCGTTCCGTGAAGTGGACAATGTCCTCCGACAAGGGGTATCAGGTATTTCTGACCTGATTTCTGAAGCGGGACTGATCAATGTGGACTTTGCGGACGTGAAGACGATTATGACGGAACGTGGTTCTGCGCTGATGGGAATTGGCGTGGGGTCAGGTGAGAATCGTGCAGCAGAGGCAGCGCAAAAAGCGATTCGCAGTCCGTTGCTTGAAACTTCCATTGATGGCGCTAAAGGAGTGCTCATTCAAGTAGCTGGAGGGGAATCGCTCAGCTTGTTTGAAGCGACGGAAGCGGCAGAAATCATCAAGGAGACGACTGATCCTGAAGTGAACCTGATTTTTGGTGCGGTCATCAAGCCTGATCTGAAAGATGACGTGGTGGTGACCGTCATTGCAACGGGGTTTGATGTCAATAGCAGTGCTCAGGCACCTCGTCCGATCAATCGCGACCCAAGTCGGGTGCAAAGCCAGAGCGCTCCGATATCAAGCGGTGACAATCTTGATATTCCTGCATTTTTAAGGAATCGAAACAAACAATAGAGCATAAATGTCACAAAATGCATAAAAATTTATGATGTCCCTACAATTCGGCTTAACTTTCCTTTGGAATAGGAATGGATGGAGGCCTTGGTTAATGGTATTCTTAATAGGCGTTAGGACGGCAAATGAAACAAGTGAAATATAATATCTCATTGAACAAGGGGAGACCAATTTGGCTCCTTTTTTCTTTATTTCCCAGTTCTTTTTTATATTTCTCCGTTTCATCTGCACGAGGGGATAGACCACTACATCACCCAAATTTCCGCATCATCTCCCGCATGAACAACGCCTTCCCGTTCTACCAAGGCAATGATGCCTCTTAATCCCATGGCTTGTTGAACAAATTTCCGCTGAATTGATTGGTCGGAAAAATTCCCTTGAATGACGCTAGCAAGAGCAGTGCATGGATGATTTTCTCCTTCGCAAAGCAGTCCAGCGCCACTCGGAAACAGGATGCGACTGCCAGCAGGAAGTTTCGTGAAGTTGGGAAATCCACTAATGGCCAAATTAGCGCCAAACCATTCGGGAAGCAGTTTTTTTACACCTAATCGTTCTGCGATTATCTGACACTCTTCCAGTGATACAACGGTAATTTGTCGGCGATTAAGGATTTCCGTTCCTCTTGGGTACATTTTTTCACGAGTTCCCGCTGATTTGGTTAGGCCAAAATGCAAATCGCCAGCAATTCCGCCTTGCACGAGGTGAATAGAGTTTAGGGATTGGGAAACGAAGGTGTCCGGAAGATTGGCAATGTATACTTTCTCAATCGTGATAGAATATTTTTGCAAGGTAGTAGCCTCCATGAGTACTATAGAATTTTCTTATTTTATTACTGCTTGATAAAATCGTCATCTGTTAAGGTATCTAAGTTTTTACACACAATCTCTTCTACCACTTTGCGGTCAAATGTCGGACAAAATCGGGGATAGGTGCGTTCTAGTCCATAAGACCATTTCTCCAAAGTGGTTTCATCATAAATGAACATGTCATCGATGATGAATTTGGGTTCGTAGACTTGTCGGGTGTGAATGCCGATGCCTCCATCATAAAATTCACCCGATGGCAGACAGATACAAACATGATCACATTCGTCTCGCGATTGTGTCATAACAAAACAAATGTGGACTTTTTGGTGAAATCGCTGATTCCAATTCATAAAAAAAATATGAGCAAACACACCACATGGACCATAGTTGATTCGTGGGATGTCCTCATAAAACCCGTACTCCGCATTGATTTCATGTTTAATGTTGTCAAGCACTGCTTTTATTTTTGGCTGCATAGTCACCATCCACTATAGCATGATCAGTGGGGAAGGAAGAGATATTTTTGATTACACACATCATTTGGGATTTAGGAGATACTATCATCACACCGCCTGCCAGTGGGCAAGACCTAAAGCCACTGAATGAATATGGGGACCTACAACTCCGTCCCGATGCTCTTGAGACTTTGAGGGAACTAAAGAGACTTGGGTATCGTCAGGCGGTGTTGAGTAATACCGCAACTACGGACAGTGAAGGGGCAAGAAGACTACTAGCACGGTTAGGTGTGGCAGTTTACTTCGACTTTATTTATGCCACGCAATCAGAACTGTCGCATGATAAACCAGAGAAGCCAAACCCAGAAGTGTTTAAGATAGTGTTAACCGCTTTAATGATCAGTCCGCACCAAGCGGTGATGGTCGGCAATAGCTGGGATAATGACATCGTTGGTGCTAACCGTAGCGGGATTCATTCCGTCTGGTTAATTAATCCCTCGATTTCGGCTCGACGAGATATGGCGACACCCATTCAGAATCCGCCATGGATCATTCCAGTTTGGGATTTAGATGGTGTACCGAAAGCGTTAGAGGTATTGCAAGTTGCATTCGTAGAAAAGTAAACAGTGGAAATTTCAGATTGTGATAATATTACTATTTTGCTCATCTCAGTGGCCAATATTTAGTGGTGTCCGTTTCCTGAAAATGCGGCAATTGCTCCTAGTAGCAAATAAGTTCCACCTGAGATGTAGCGTTGTTGCTTCATCAATCCGTTCCTTTTCTTAAACCAATTGCCAACGGTACCAGCCAATACGGCATAGCTTTCATCCGTAATAAACCCTAGTAGGATGAACATCATCCCAAGGAATAACATTTGCTCCCCAACTCGACCATTAGAAACATTCACGAATTGTGGTAAGTAGGCGAGGAAAAAAAGTGCTGTTTTTGGGTTTAGAACCGCCACGATAATGCCTTGAGTAAATATTTGGGATAGGCTTTTTTGTTCGATGAGGACCGTGTCACTTTCGTTTTTATTGAGTATACGTCTGATTCCCAGATAAACTAAATATGCAGCCCCCAAGTATTTCACGATACTAAATGCGATGTCGGAGGATAGGATGATCGCTGCCAATCCCAATGTGGTTCCTATGGCTAGTACTAAATTTCCTAATTCAATGCCTAATACTGAAATAAGGCCAGCGCGGCGGCCTTGGTCAACACTTCGTGTCAATATATATAAAACGGCGGGGCCAGGAATCAGTAATAGGATAAGCGAGGAAATAATAAATAGCCAAAAATTCTGAACACTAAACATACATTTACTTCCCTTGTCAAATAATTGATTTCTCACCTATTATTACTTAAATTTTTAAACCCGGGAAGACTTCTCCCGGGTTAATTCAGGTTGTGAGCTTAGTTCTTTTGCTTGCGTCTTCGAAAAACAGGTATGCCGCCAAGAAGAATTGACAGGCAAAATAGCAAACGAATGAACCATTCATTATTCATGAGCGCCACCCCCTAGCTAATACAGTGCACGTTATTTTAATGAGGGGTGACAGCCAAGATAGGTAGATTTTATAAAGGGAACTCGCGAATGGAGGTGCGTAATTTGCCAGAAGCTTGTCGCTCTATTTCTGACACTCGTTTCACATGTACTTCTACATCGCCCATTTTTTCTAAAATAACATTTACAAAGTGGTCCACATCTTCCTGTGCGAGTTGGTCGTGCTCAAGCAGGCGCAGCGTCATTTCCGTCCTCGAATGCTGAACCACTTGAAATTGTCGGACAGTCGGAAGAATACGAGCGAGATTCGTAAAGAATTGCCCATTGACATACGCGCCATCTTTGGTGACAAAGGTGTCGTTTTCTCGACCATCCAAGGTCTTAATCAGCGGCAATTCTCTTCCACACGAACACTGATCATCGCTAAGCGAGATCACATCGCCCAGTTGATAACGCAATCTAGGCATGGAATAGTTATTCAGGTCCGTGACAATCACAAGCCCCTTTTCGCCCAATGAAACCAGTTCTTTGGTCAACATGTCTCCGACCTCAATCCATGCCGTCTCCACGTTGATGTGCATGTTTCCACTGGGGCACTGATAAGCCAGAAGTCCTCCATCACGAGCGCCGTATTCATTAATGACAGGGCACCGGAATGCTTGCTCGATGACTTCACGATCTCCGGGGTGCAGGGTTTCCGCCGTATTGAGTACCGCTTTGATCGGTCGCTTCAATGATCTTTTTTCCTCTAACATAAAATCTGCAAAAAGTCGCAGTGCAGAGGCCCAGCCAAATAGGTACACAGGGTGAAAGTCATCGATCAGGTCCAGGTATTCTTTGATTTTTTCTTTGCGTAAATCAAAAGAGGGGATAAACACCTGATTTTTTAGGAATCGGTCTTTTAGGCGCTGCCTTTTTAGCTGTTGGCGATTCAGTTCGATCGGGGATCCCCAAATCATGACGCACGGGTCACCAATATGAATATCCCACCAGGAGAGTCCTCGCCATCTTGCCGCTTCGTAATATTCCACCGTGTGGCGATCGATATAGAAGAGGACAGGTTGTCCTGTTGAGCCGCCCGTGCGATTCAGGATCAGCGATTCGCGATTGGCATTGTCTGCTACCAATCGGTCAAAGTTTTCTCGTACAATGTCCTTTGTCAAAATAGGAAAATGAGTCAACGCTTCGCCAGGCTTCGTCTCAATTAGAGGCTTTAGGTGCGCGTATTCTCGATAAAAAGGGACATGAGTAACGGAATGGAGCAATAATTTGCGCAGCTTGTCCGTTTGCAATCTTAAAAGATCTTCGCGCGACAATCGCTCAGTGGCTTGCAATTCGGCTAGATCCTGGCGAATCTGATTGCCTTTGATACGTTCCATCATGGGATATACAATGTGTTGGATGACAGCAGTTTTCGGTCTCAGTTCAATTCACCTCAATGTCCTAGTATACCATCCAAACATTAGGTACAATAGATGAGGTCATGGAATTTTCGGGAGGTTTTTGTATTGCCAATCATACAAGTCAAAAATGGGCCTCGATTCGAGGCAGAGTTCAATCAAAAGTTGGTTCTCGCATTAGAGGATCACGGGGTTGATATGTTGCATCGATGTGGAGGTAATGCGCGATGCACCACCTGTAGAGTGGAAATTCTTGAAGGGAGTCCTGCACCTGCAAAGGATGAGGAGAAGGATATTCTGCTTCGTAAAGGCTTTGATCCGAACGTGTTCCGATTATCATGCCAGATTCGGATACAGGGGGACCTGGTGGTGGAACCGGCACTGACCGTGGAAACGGCAGGTATGGATGCCGGTCCCCGTCCAAAGGAGTAACACAAGTGAGAACAGGGATACTATTTTCTATATTTCGTAGGCTTGGTTTTTTGGCAGCGCTGCTTATGATTTTGTTCGCTGCTGCGTATTGGGTAGTGAGTAGCCCTGGGACGATCCAACACATGATCCAACACAGCAGTCCCGCGGATGAACGGGCAGTGCAGGCTGAGCAAGTGGTGCTCGCCAATGTCAAAAAAAGTCGGTCGGTCACGATTCTTTACCTGAATCCAGGCGACATCGGAGATAATTTTTATCGCCTTCGATATGCGCTTTATCCTATCAAATTTGTGCCGTATTGGTCATGGACACTTCCGAATCAGGGCGGCAAAGTGTGGACGATTCCAGAGTTCACGACCGAGAAGGGACTTCGCAAAACGATGCTTACTAACCATGTCAACTACGTGCTCGCAGTAAGCGGTCCCGCCATCTTGAACTATTTGCATCAAACCCACGCACTTAATTACTTATTCCGCGTTGATCAACATGCGTTGCAGGCAGGCGTTCCCCTGTCTCGTTCGCTGACTGAGGTGACCACATGGCGACCATGATCGTGGGTTGGCTGTTATTTGTATTTACTGTATGGGGAACTGGTTTTGTCGTCTTGCGACCATTCTCGCTTTGGCGGACTGAACGCATGGCGCTTGGTTTTGTGGTGGGGGCTACCCTGCTGCCTTTCCTTCTTTTTCTTGTCAATACAATCACCCATGTGAGCGTGCTTGGCGGGGGCAAGGGAGGATTCTTTACTACCATACTACTGATCATCGTCATATTTCTGCTTTTGTTTCTCGAGGTATTTTCCAAGCGAAAAAAATCAGTCGGCTACCACGCCACAACTGGAAAAGGGGCAGCATCACCGTTTATTGGCGTCATCCGGTTGGTGCTTTGGTTGTCTCTGGTGGTGTTTTTCTATCTAGTGGTACAAGGCGTCACCAAACCAATCTATGGATGGGACGAATTTTCGTATTGGCTGTATGCCGCAAAACTACTGTTCTTATCTGGCGGTACGAGCACAGTACTGCGTCATGACCTGTATTCCTCGTACCCACTTGGATTCCCCTATCTGGTGGCTTGGTGCTATCATTTTATCAATACAGCTTCTGTCAGTGCTGCCAAGTGGATTTCGCCAATCATTACATTGGCTACGATGGTCGTGATCAATCGGGCCATGGTAAGGTCAGGCGTGCGATCACTCTATGCGCTTTTAGGAGTTGCTTTTTTCGCTTGGGGCACCTATTACATGCTATATTATAACTGGGTTGCGTTTGGTGAAATGATCTATGTGGATACCTATAGTATTGCGGCGCTTTATGCTTCGCTTTGGTTGAAGGACAAACGCACCACTGATTTTATGCTGGCGATGCTTGTGCTGGGACTCAGCACCTTTTTGCGTGTGGATGGTGCTTATATCGCTATTTTCACACTAGTGATTCTGTTGGTTTCCAATTGGAAAAGCAAGCAGGAGATCACGTTAAAGCAAGGGGTGTCAGGAATCGCCCTCGTTGCGATTCCTGTGGTGGCATGGTACCTGTTCCGATTTTTGTTCCATCTTGACAGCGGCTGGGTCACGAGGGTGTCGCTTGCTATCATCATCACCCGATTGCATCCGCCTGTATTACCTGCCTTGCTGCAATCGATGTGGGTCACGATCTCAAATGTCAGAATGTATCCGATTGACCTTTTTCTCCCGTTGCTGATTATCGCATTGCCTTTTGCAAGAAGACGAGATGTGTTTTTTCTCACCGTGGTCAGTGTGGTACAGCTTGTATATTTGATGGTGGCTTACCTTACGGTATTTACCACGTTTGAAGCGATGCATGCATCGAGTCTACCTCGTTACATGCTTCGAAACGATCCACTCATCGCGCTTGCCTTTACGCTCTTGATCAGTGGAAAAGGTCTCGGTGTACACAAAAAATCTACACCGCGCAAAAAGAAAAAAAAGCAATCCTCGCCATCAACATCACAGTAGGAAATGAAGGCATGCTATTATCGACTCATGACTGAAGGCTAGGCAATGCGCGTAAATCAGGCACGATATGGTCAGGGTATACACCCAGTTCGTCTCTTGCCTTGCCAAGTCGATTGACCCAGGCAACTTCAAAGCCAAATGCTTTGGCTCCTGCAACGTCCCAACCATTGGAGGAAACGAAGAGGATCTCTTCTTTTGGCGTATGCAACAGGTTGACGGCATGTTGATATACTAAAGGATTCGGCTTATACGTTTGCAGGTCGTCCACACTTAGGATCGCTTCCAAGACATCCGTCAGTCCATTGTGATCCACAACAGCTTTCAGCATGCGGTGTGTCCCGTTTGATAGGATGGCCAGTCGATAATGAGGTGGTAAGGATTGCAGGGCGTTTTTCACTTCAGGATAAGCATTCAGCGTATGGTAGGCATCTAGGAGCGAAGCGATTTGTTCGGGTTCATAGGCAAGTTGCAACTGGTTCAACGTATGCGTCAGTGAATGATGATTGATGGTTTCAAAATGGACGTATCGGTTCATGAGCGCATGAAGCCAAGAGTACTCCAATTGTTTTTGTCGCCACATTTGACTGATCTCATTTCCACGTCCGCGAAACAACTGATCGGCCAAGGCGGTGACGGAGTACACATCAAAGAGCGTTCCATAGGCGTCGAATACAACAGCTTTCATTTTTCCACAACCTTTCCCAACGTCATTGTAAGATAGTTACAGTGTACCTTTTGCAACGTAGTAGATACAAGGAAGACTATTTAGAAACAGAGAGGATGGTTGGCGATGAATTTGGAAAATACACCGGTGTTACAAAATTTGATTGGTGGACAATGGGTTAGTGCCGTCACAGACGCGACTGATCCCGTGCCCAATCCAGCGACAGGCGAGACATTGGCATATGTGCCCATGTCAGGCACCGAGGATGTGGCAAGGGCTGTAGAGGCTGCGAATAAGGCTTATCAGTCGTGGAGCAAGACGCCGGTGCCAAAGCGCGCCCGCATCCTGTTTAAGTATCAGCAGTTGCTCGTTGAACATTGGGACGAGCTTGCGAAGCTTGTCACGCTCGAAAATGGCAAGAGTTACAAAGAAGCGTATGGCGAAGTGCAGCGCGGCATTGAAAATGTGGAATTTGCCGCAGGCGCTCCCACGCTTATGATGGGCTCACAATTGCCGGATATCGCAACAGACCTCGAGTCAGGCATGTACCGGTATCCAATCGGAGTGGTAGGGGGAATTACCCCATTTAACTTTCCTATGATGGTGCCAGCTTGGATGTTTCCTCTTGCGATTGCGCTCGGTAATACATTTGTCTTAAAACCATCTGAAAAAGCGCCCTTGACCGCCATGAGGCTTGCCGAACTGTTTATGGAGGCGGGATTGCCTGATGGGGTCTTGAACATCGTTCACGGTGCACATGACGTGGTGAACGGACTTTTAACGAATCCTGATGTCAGGGCAATTTCCTTTGTTGGATCGCAGCCTGTAGCAGAATACGTGTACAAAACGGCGGCGGCAAATGGCAAACGAGTACAGGCGTTAGCTGGCGCTAAAAACCATACCATTATCATGCCGGACGCGGATCTTGATCTCGCAGTCAATCAGGTGATTGCCGCGGCATATGGGTCTGCTGGAGAGCGCTGTATGGCCACTTCTGTAGTGGTGCCGGTCGGCGCGATCGCAGATGAGTTTGTGGAAAAATTAACGAAGGCTGCAAGTGAAATCGTCATCGGCAATGGAATGGAGGAAGGGGTGTTTTTAGGGCCAGTCATCCGCGATGCCCACAAAGCGCGCGCAGCCAGCTATGTCGAGGCAGGGGTGAACGAAGGCGCTACCCTCGTTCGAGATGGGCGAAAGGATGCGGTTTTTTCTGAACAAAAAGGTTACTTCATGGGGCCGACCATACTTGATCACGTCAAGCCGGGGATGAAGGTTTGGAATGATGAAATCTTTGCGCCCGTGTTATCTGTCGTACGCGCCAAGGATTTGGAGGAGGCGATTGCCATCGCTAACCAATCGGATTTTGCTAATGGTGCTTGCATTTTCACAGACAGCGCCAAAGCAGTTCGCAAATTCCGCGAAGAGATCGACGCGGGAATGCTTGGCGTCAACATTGGCATCCCGGCACCGATGGCATTCTTCCCCTTTTCCGGTTGGAAAAAATCGTTCTATGGCGATCTTCATGCCAATGGCCGGGATGGAGTGGAATTTTATACGAGAAGAAAGATGATCACTGCAAGGTATTAATGGGATTTGCGGTGATAGTTCACTTGTCTCGGAGGCTGTATTTTTTCAAATAGTATTGCAAATTTTGTCTGGTCATACCGAGCGCCTTCGCGGTGGCCGAGATATTGCCTTGATGACTTGCCAACATTTCTTTCAAATAGGATAGTTCGTATTTCTCCACCTGATCTCGCAAATCAAAAGCACGATCCCCCAAGGACGGCGCGATAGTAGAAGTAGTCGATGGCCTTTCCCCAATTTGCCATTTGCGGCGCAAGTAAAAAGGAAGGTGAATGATGTCGAGCCACTCTTCCCCTTGCACCAGATTCATAGCCCCTTGAATGGTGTGTTCCAGTTCCCGAACGTTGCCTGGCCAGTCATAAGCCAGTATTTTTTCCTGAAGAATGGGCGATAACCCTTTGACATGCAATTGGAACAACTGATTGTACTTGGCGATGAGTGCCTGGATTAATAGCGGCATGTCATCCCGCCTGTCACGCAGAGGCGGCAAGAGAAGTGTCACCACGCTGAGCCGGTAATATAGGTCGGCTCGCAATTTGCCTTTTTCAACAGCTTGAAGAGGGTCTTCATTGATCGTGGCCAGGATCCGGACGTCTACCTTGCGGTCTTTCGTATCGCCAACGCGACGAAGTGTGCGCTCCTGAATCACCCGCAGCAGTTTGGCCTGCAAGGAGGGGTCTAGGGAATTCAGTTCATCGAGTAAAAGAGTTCCACCATTTGCCTGTTCGATCAATCCCGGACGGTCGATGGCACCTGTGAAAGCCCCGCGAGCCGTACCAAAGAGTAATCCTTCAATCAGTGATTCTGGAAGCGCTGCGCAGTTTTGTGAGATGAGCGGACCTGCAGCGCGAGGGCTGGCTTGATGGATGCTTTGCGTCAACAATTCTTTTCCAGTGCCTGTCTCGCCAATGATGAGCACAGAAGAATCAGTGCGCGCTGTTCTTCGCGCTTGTTCAATCACTTCCCGCATGGCACTGTTGTTCGTTATGATGTCCTCGAAAGTGTAGGTAGCTTTTGGTTCCTTGAAGAGGTTTTCCTGAAGCCGCTCGACTTTTGTGACGTTGGACGCAATTTCCACCGCACCAATCACATCGTTTTCCAGAAAAAGCGGATAGGTGTTGTTGATCGTCGTGATCGCCAACCCGCGATTATTAAAATAAGTCTGCCTGATGTTTTTTGTCGTTTTCCCTTTTTGGATCGCGTCGAGCAGTGTGCTGCCTGATACATCAGAAAACCGGAAGACGTCAAGGATGGCTTTGCCGATGACATCCTGACGGTTCATCCCCTCCATTTCTTCCATTTTGCTGTTGTACCAAATGGTTCTCCCTGTGGCATCGATAATGTGAACACCTTCACCAAGGCGGTCGAGTACCTGTCCCAACATGTGGAGCCAGTTTAGGGCTTGCTCCAGTGTCATGTTGCTCTGTGAAAAATAAAAAGGTGGATTCAAATGGATCCTCTCCTCGTCTTTTCGGAGGTATACTAAGTAGTGATTAAGCCTCTTTCAAATGATAATCAATTTTATCCAATATGAACATGCATGGTGAGATTGACTTCGTCCATCTGGGATCATAGAATGAATTGTAAACGATGGAAACCATAATAGTTTTTATATTTTGGGAGGAGATCGAATAGTGGCATCAAGCGATGACATCCTGAATGCTGCGTTATCGCTTTTCAACCAACGTGGCTATCGACAAGTTACTGTAGATGATATTGCGCATAAGCGGGGAATATCGAAGCGCACACTTTATCAGCACTTCGAAAGTAAAGAAGAGATTGCCAGGCAGGTAGTGCTCCGAGAATTGACAATGCTTGGCGATGCAGTTGATGAGATCAAAAAGGATGATTCCCTTGATTTTGTGGTGGCATTTACCAACATTTTGGGTGCTGTTCAGCGAGCTGTTGGTGGATTTAGTATGACGTTTCTCGAAGACATCGAGCGTTATGCTCCCTCAGTCTTTCAGTTAATCGTGGATTTCCGTACCGATCGAATCCAATTTTTAACAGAACTTTTTCGCCGTAGTCAGGAGGAAGGGGCTGTACGTCAAGAGATTAACCCTGAATGGGCAGCTAAATTTTTAATTCTGATTGCCAATCAATTTGTCAGACCGGAATTTTTGCAAAGAGAGGAAGTCCCTTTACGACAAGCTATTGATTTGGTTCGTGAAATTTTCCTTTATGGGATTGCGAACCTTGCGCAAAGGGAGAACTGAGGAAGCAAGCAAATTCATTAAGGTAGGACTATGTTGATTGTAGCCAATTATTGGGGGGTAGCTAGTGCGCTTTGCGATCGAATCGCCATTCTCGATCATGGCAGATTACTTGTCACGATAAGTCTTCCCAACTGACGTCGAATTTTGTCTGGAAAAAAACACTTTTCATATGGCATATTGCGACAGCCTTTGCGTAAGACATGGACTATACTGTGGGCAACTTGGGTGGAGGATGTCCGGTGGTTGTCTACGTCGATCTCGCGTTTGCCATTAATTTTTGCATTGATGCAATGTTGCTCTATGCGACAGCGATTTTATTTCACGCAAAATACACATGGTATCGCATCTTCCTTGCCGCTGCAATGGGATCGGCCTATGCGGTGGCCACCTTATTTCCTGGATGGCAAAGTCTTGCCGCAACTCCTTATAAATTAGCGGCCGCATTTCTCATGATCATGCTCTCGACGGGAACTGGGAAAGAACTTGCCACGCGCATCGGATGGAGAAACCTATCACTTCGCTTCATCGGTTTTCTTGGTGTATCAGCAGCGAGCGGCGGGATGCTTTTTGCGATGCAGAGTCTATTCACCCCCTCCTCTTCGACATTGGGACAACTCGCCTATGTGCATCAGCAGGTGGTGTGGTGGACTAGCCTCGATACCGTTGCCTGGTCAATTCTCTTTCCGTTTGCAGGCGTGCTGGTGCTATCACTATTTCGTAAGGTAAAAAAGGGTTGGCGCACACACCCCCTATTTGCCCTCGTGCGTTTGAGGGTAGACGGCGAAAGTGTCGAAGTCAGAGCGCTCATTGACTCAGGCAATCTACTGAAAGATCCCATTGCTCATCTCCCTGTAGCCATGATAAAGATAGAGGCCGCAAAGTCATTATTGCCATTATCCATCTATCAATTGTTGCACGAGGCGACCGATCCCTATCAAGCGCTACACGCGATCAGTACAACACAGCCTGAATGGGCAGGAAGGTGGTACGTCATTCCGTTTCAAGGCATCGGAGGAAAAAGCGGAGTGATGCTCGCCGTCAAATTGGGAGAGGCCGTGATGCTGGAAGACAAGGGGGAAATCTCGTTATTGCCAATGATGTTGGGGCTCATGAGAGGTGCGGATTTTCCTCAAGCAGATTTTGAATGCATTCTACCAGCCACGCGCGCATGGAAATATAAAGGGGGAACCGATACGGATGCCAACGCCGCTACGTCTTCAGGTCAAACTATTCATACTACGCATACAGCTTAAGCTTGGTGCAGCGTCCGAGCCAATCGCGTATGTGGGCGGTAGCGAGGCGTTGCCACCACCGCTTACCCGCGAAGAAGAGGCTTTTTTGCTTGATAAATTACCAACTGGAGACTTGGCAGTGCGCTCGCTTCTGATTGAACGAAACCTCCGTTTGGTCGTTTATATCGCCCGCAAATTTGAGAACACAGGCATCCATATTGAGGATCTCGTGTCCATTGGAACGATCGGGCTGATCAAGGCGGTGAACACCTTTGACACAGAGAAAAAAATCAAACTGGCGACCTATGCTTCTCGGTGCATCGAAAATGAAATCTTGATGTTTTTGCGCCGAAACAACAAGGTGCGGGTGGAAGTATCGTTTGATGAACCGCTCAATGTAGATTGGGACGGGAATGAACTCTTGCTCTCTGATGTGCTCGGCACAGAAAGCGATACCATCTATCGTGACATCGAAGAAGAGGTGGATCGCGAACTGCTTTACGATGCGCTGGACAAACTGGGGGATCGCGAGCGGCGCATTATGGAACTCCGGTTTGGACTACAAGGCGGAAAAGAAATGACACAAAAAGACGTGGCTGACCTCCTAGGCATCTCCCAATCTTATATTTCCCGGTTGGAAAAAAGGATTATCAAACGACTTCGCAAGGAATTCAACCGCATGATGTGACTGCATAATTCTCCCTTGTAGGGACATACTGGTACACGAGTTCGGGTATGTCGCTTGGAGGGAACCACTTGAAGCGTACAAAAGTTGAGATCTGCGGAGTGAATACATCACAATTGCCCGTCTTGACGAACACGGAAATGAGACAACTGTTTTCGCAAATGCAAAGCGGCGAAACCTTTGCGAGAGAAAAGCTGATCAACGGCAACCTGCGCCTGGTCTTGTCTGTGATACAGCGGTTCAACAACCGTGGGGAATATGTGGATGATTTATTTCAGGTAGGCTGTATTGGTCTCATGAAAGCCATTGATAATTTCGACCTCTCACAAAACGTAAAGTTTTCAACCTATGCGGTGCCGATGATTATCGGGGAAATCCGCAGGTACCTTAGAGATAATAACCCCATTCGCGTCAGCCGTTCATTGCGGGATATTGCTTATCGGGCACTTCAAGTACGGGATCGCCTGACGAACCAAAATTTGAGGGAACCAACCGTGGCGGAAATTTCACAAGAAATGGAGGTCACGCGAGAAGATGTCGTGCTTGCGCTGGACGCTATTCAGGATCCGGTCTCGCTCTTTGAACCAATCTATCACGATGGCGGCGATCCTATCTTTGTGATGGATCAGATCAGCGACGAAAAAAATCAGGACCTCAGTTGGGTCGAGGAGATCGCGATCAAGGAGGCCATGCGCAGGCTCTCTGAAAGAGAAAAGCGGATTCTTTCCATGCGTTTTTTTGAAGGAAAAACGCAAATGGAAGTGGCGGACGAAATAGGCATCTCGCAGGCGCAGGTGTCACGCCTTGAAAAAGCGGCGATCGGCCACATGCAAAAATACATCAAATGATTCATTCTTTCTTTCCAGTCAAATTTGCTCTTGCCATGACATAACGTAGATAGAGACAATCTTTCACGTCATGCTAAGGCAGGGTTGAGGGTGAGAGCTGGAGAACTGCAAACCAAAGATGTGATCAATGTCGTAGATGGCCGTAAACTGGGCGGGATTGGCGATCTTGAAATCGATTTGGAAACTGGCATGGTAAGGGCGCTTGTCATCCCGCCGGAAGGGAAGTTTTTTGGACTTTTTTCAAGAGGTGATGAAGTGGTCATTGCCTGGGATCAGATCGTCAAAATCGGCACGGACGTGGTGCTTGTCGATCTGCGTTCAGCCAATGATCGACCTTTTCTTTCTGGCGGTTCTTCTTCTGATTCATCCGGTCGTTATGGGTAGTCGCGGTGGCATGCAGCCACTGTTTTTTTTTGTGCTAAGATAAGGAGGAATTGGGGGAGTGGCTGTGCTTTATAAGCTGGATGACTGGCTGGCGCATGGTGTGGTGGCAGGTTTCACTGACCGCGAAGGCGGGGTGAGTAGATCTCCCTATGATAGCTTTAATCTTGGTCTGCATGTCGGCGATAGTCAGGAAGACGTGCTTTCCAACAGGGCCATCATCGCAAAGACCATCGATTCGGTACCTCAGCACTTTGTATTTGCGAAACAAGTTCATGGGAATAGGGCTTGGCATGTGGGAAAAAAAGAGGTGGGCAAAGGCGCTTTTTCGATGGACGATGCGATAGAAGATGCAGATGCGCTCGTGACCATGGAAAAAGGGGTTCCACTGATAATTCTTTCGGCGGATTGCGCACCAGTGCTTTTTGCAGGTAGGGACCAAAAAGTCGTGGGAGCGGCACATGCCGGATGGCGAGGAGCGACTAGCGGCATCATCACCTCGACAATGACAATGATGGTTGACCTTGGAGTTAGTCCGGAAGCACTACAAGTGGCAATCGGTCCTACCATACGGGGCTGCTGTTATGAGGTAGATGAACCGGTAGCGGAAGCGGTCAGGGAGACTTACAGACGGCTCTCTGTGCATCAAGGTGAGGCGCTTATCCCTTCTGTAAAAAAGCCGGGCCACTTTATGCTTGACATCCCTACGCTCATTCGAGAAGAGCTTGCGAGTCTTGGCGTTGCGAGTGAACATGTGCACGACACGGGAATCTGCACCCATTGCGATGAGCGGTTTTTCTCCCATCGCCGAGAAAATGGATATACGGGTAGACAGGGAGCGTTTATTTATCTCAAGTAAAGAGGAGTGTTACGGATGGATGAGCGTTACCAGTTGCAGGTGCGGGATCGGTTGGCAAAGATGCAACTGGAGATCCAACAGATTCTCGGTGCGGTTGGTGATCCGGGAAGAAATGTGCGGCTTGTTGCAGTGACCAAATACATTGGCGTGGATGAAGTGCGGGATTTGGAACAGGCGGGAATCACCGATGCGGGGGAGAACAGGTGGCAAGTGGCCCGCGCAAAAGTAGTGGAATTGCCGCAGCTTCATTGGCACTTTATTGGGCCCATCCAGCGCAACAAGGCGCGTCACATCGCCAGGCACTTTAAGTGGGTACATAGCGTGGACAGATGGGAACTGGCGGAAGACTTGTCGAAATATGCGCAGGAATTTGGCAACACGCTGAATGTGATGTTACAGGTCAATATTTCTGGAGAAGCGCAAAAGTCAGGCGTCATGCCGGAGGATGTGGCGTCACTTTTAACAGATTGTACCGAATTTCGTGGAATTGCCATAAAGGGATTAATGGGGATTGCCACGAATACGGATAATGATGATCAGTTGAGACAAGAGTTTCGCTTGTTGCGAGCACTTCGGGATGATCTGCAAAACCGTATTGGTGTACACTTGCCTGAACTCTCGATGGGAATGTCGGAGGATTACCCGATTGCCCTGGAAGAGGGGGCGACGATGATTCGGATTGGTCGAAAATTAGTTTTAAAAGAAGGACTCGCACTATAATTAGTTTTAGTGTATCTTTAGTCTGATAGCATACGTTTACTATAATTGTAAAGGAGGATGATAAACATGTTGCAACGCGTGATGAATTTCTTGGGACTTGGCGAAGAAGAAGAATATGAAGAGGAGGACGCCGTGGAAGAAATGCCAACCATGGCAGAACCGGAACCGGCGTATGGACGCAAGGGCGGCACGGTGGTTAACCTTCACACGCAAAAGCAGGTGCGAGTCGTTTTGACGGAGCCTGGCAATTATGAAGAGACGCAGATGATTGCGGATCACTTGAAAGCACATCGTTCCGTGGTGGTCAATTTACACTTGGTCTCCTTTGATGTAGCAGAGAAAATTGTTGATTTTCTCAGCGGATGTGTGTATGCCATCGGCGGTAGCATGCAAAAACTCGGTCATCTGGTATTTCTATGCACCCCCGACAATGTGGATGTGCAAGGAGCAATCAGTGAATACTTGGAGAGCGAGAGTCGTACACAACTGAGGTGAAGCTGTGGGGTTCATCATTGTTGAACTGGTATACTGGCTGTTGACTATTTATTGGTATTTGATTATCGCGAGAATCTTACTCAGCTGGTTTCCTGATCTGTCTGCCATGAGCTTCGGGCAATGGATATATCGCCTGACAGAACCTTTTCTGGCACCATTCCGGCGTATCATTCCTCCACTTCCACTTGGGGGAATTTATTTGGATATCTCGGTGTATGCGGCCATCATTGCGTATTACTTTGCGGAAAAAGGGCTGATGTGGCTAATTCAGTATGTACTGATACTGTTGGGCATCTATTAAAGCAGGTAGTAGGTAAATGAGTAATCATTTTCTCATGCATTTTCGTGAGTCGGAGACAGAATCCGTAAAACGCCTGGATGAGTTTGCAAAACGCGCCTATCAAAGTGGCCGCATGATGTTGACCGCTTTCTTGTCGCCGCGCGATTTGGAGATTGCGGCAATGATGGCTTCTCGCAATCAGGTGCAATTCACATCTTTTGGTGGATACCCCAAAGCGGAAAGGGAACGGGTGCTTTTTTTCGTAAATAGTGAACATAACATTGAGTTGGCAAATGAATTTTTCGAAATCGTGTGCCTAAAACTCATAAGCGATCATCGTGAAAAAGTCAGGCATCAGGATTACCTGGGATCAATTCTGGGAATGGGCGTACAACGCAACCAGATTGGAGACATTGTCATTGACAGTAAACCTGGCAATGCCTATGTTTTTGTGTCTCATCAGATGGCATTATATTTTATCGATCATTATACGCATGCAGGGAAAGTACCAGTAAAGGTGGAGTCACTTAAGGCTACACCGGACATATCCGGTTTGGAAACAAAGTGGGAAGAGCGCCTGTTTACTTTGAAATCGCTTCGGCTGGATGCCTTTATCGCGAGTGCCTTCGGACATTCCAGAACGGACGCGGCGCAATGGATCAAATCAGGGAAAGTGCAGCTCAATTACAGTATCTGTGAAGACATCACGGAAGATGTGACTGCAGGTGATGTGATATCGATGCGAGGTACTGGTCGAGTCCGCATCCTCTCTATAGAGGAGAATCCTAAAAGCGGCCGACAATTTGTTCGTATAGGTAAGTACAATTGACGATTTCTGCCGGACAAAAAGGATTTACGTCTTGCGATGTCGAAATAAAGCCATTATTAACCGTGATGGTTTCATGCATGGATGCGTACATAGGAGGTAGACATTCTGTGCCACTAACCCCTCTGGATATACACAACAAAGAGTTTAAGCGCTCACTACGTGGTTACAATGAAGATGAAGTGAACGATTTTCTGGATCGTGTCATCAAAGACTATGAAGGTTTGATTCGGCACAACAAAGATCTGGAAGAGCGCCTCACGCAAATGGAAGAGCAGATCAAAAAATTCAATGCGATGGAGGATTCGCTCAGCAAGTCCATCATGCTCGCTCAGGAAACCGCGGAAGAGTTGAAGCAAAACGCACGTAAGGAAGCGCAACTGGTGATTCGTGAAGCGGAGAAAAATGCGGACCGCATCATTCAGGAGGCGTTGAATAAAGCACGCAAAAGTTCTATCGAATTAGATGAGATTAAAAAACAGGCCATGGTCTTTCGGGCAAGGTTTCGTTCATTAATTCAGGCGCAAATGGAAATGCTCGATTCTGACGTATGGGAAGAAATCATTGAAGATCCTGATGAGGCCTAATGGTTGGTTGGAAGCACATAAGGCTTTTTCTTTTATGGTCCTCTCAAGTTATTGAGAGGGGTTTATAAAGATGTCTGCGCTCCATATCGTTTGGGTGGCGGACTTTTTTATTTGATTTCAGTTGGAGGCTAGGTAATGGAGTACGATCAAACACTGAACTTGCCAAAAACCAATTTTCCCATGCGAGGGAATCTCCCGTCTAAAGAGCCGGAGATGTTGAAGCGGTGGCAGGAGATCCATTTGTATCAGGCAGTACAAAGTAAAAGGGTAGGTAAGCCGAAATTTATTTTGCACGATGGGCCTCCCTATGCGAATGGCAATACGCACATCGGGCATGCACTAAATAAAATTCTTAAAGACATGATTGTCAAATCCAAAACGATGGATGGTTATGACGCGCCCTATGTGCCTGGTTGGGATACGCACGGATTGCCTATCGAAACCGCGATCATTAAAGCCAAGAAGTTGAACCGTCACGAAATTAAGGTGACTGATTTCCGTGATGCTTGCGCGGCCTATGCGCAGTCCTTTATTGACATTCAAAAGGAGCAGTTTCAGCGTTTTGGCGTTCGTGGAGATTTTGATCATCCGTACGTGACGATGACGTCAGATTATGAGGCAGAACAGATTCGCGTGTTTGGCTCGATGGCGGAAAAAGGATACATCTATAAGGGGTTGAAACCCGTTTATTGGTGTCCATCCTGCGAAACGGCGCTGGCCGAAGCGGAGATCGAGTACGCCAACAAGAAATCTCCTTCCATCTACGTGAAGTTTCCGGTGCAAGACGGACTAGGCAAGTTACCTAGCGATGCGCATGTGGTCATTTGGACCACCACACCTTGGACGATTCCGGCCAACGTGGCCATTGCACTTGGCCCAGATTTTGAGTACTCGCTGATCCTTGCTAGTGGTGAAAAGTTGCTGATTGCTAGCCCCCTTGTCGAGGATGTCATGAAAGTAGCCGGTATCCCCACTTATCAACTGCTGCAAACGTTCAAGGGAAAAGAGCTTGAGGGCGTTAAGACGAGGCATCCTTTCTATGATCGCGAGTCATTAGTGATCCTTGGCGACCACGTGACACTCGAAACAGGTACTGGTGCCGTGCATACCGCACCTGGACACGGGATGGACGACTATCTCGTTGGTCTGAAATATGGCCTACCCATCCTTGCTCCGCTTGATGACAAAGCGAAATTTACGGCAGAAGCTGCTCCGTTTGATGGACATTTTTACGCCAAAGCCAACCCGCTCATTGTCGAGACGTTAAAAGAGAAAGGCGCACTCTTGGCAGAAGGCGAGATCGAACACCAGTATCCCCATTGCTGGCGTTGCAAAAATCCGGTGATTTTCAGGGCAACAGAGCAGTGGTTCGCGTCCATTGAAGCGTTTCGCGAAACCATGTTAGAGGAAATCGATCGCGTGGATTGGGCGGTCCCTTGGGGCAAGATCCGACTTCACAACATGATTGCGGATAGGACCGATTGGTGTATATCTAGGCAGCGCACCTGGGGCGTGCCTATCCCTGTATTTTATTGTGAAGACTGTGGGGAAACGCTCCTCAATCGAAATACGATTGAACATGTGGCGAATTTATTTGAACAACACGGTTCCCAGGTCTGGTTTGAGCGGGAGGCCAAAGGGCTGTTGCCTGAAGGGCAAACGTGTAAATGCGGCAGTCAGCATTTTCGCAAAGAAACAGACATTATGGATGTGTGGTTTGATTCCGGTTCTAGCCATATGGCAGTGTTGAGAAAGCGGCCGGAATTGAGCTGGCCGGCAGACCTATATCTTGAAGGATCTGATCAGTATCGTGGATGGTTCAATTCCTCGTTGTCGACATCGGTGGCAGTAACAGGTCAATCTCCGTATCGGCAGGTGTTATCGCACGGATTTATCGTAGACGGCGAAGGCAGGAAAATGTCAAAGAGTCTGGGGAATGGTGTAGACCCCAACCAGGTGATTCAGCAAATGGGGGCCGATATCCTGCGACTTTGGGTGGCATCTGTCGATTACAAGTCAGATGTGAGGATCTCTCAAGCGATTTTGAAGCAAGTGGCAGAAGTATACCGCAAAATTAGAAATACTTTCCGTTTTCTGCTCGGCAATTTGTATGATTTTAAGGAAGAGAATCGCGTTTCATACAGTGAACTTCGCAGCATTGATCGCTTTGTACTTGATCGCCTGGCGAGATTGTCAACACGCTGCCAGGAAGCCTACAGGGAGTATGAATTCCACGTGGTGTACCATGCGGTGCAGAATTTTTGCGCAGTGGAGTTGTCCAGTTTTTATTTAGATGTGATGAAAGACGCGCTGTATGTGGAAAATGCAGATTCAGCGAAACGCCGATCTGTGCAAACGGTGCTCTATGAGAGCCTACATACTCTGGTTCGCCTCGTGGCGCCTATTTTAACCTTCACTGCGGATGAGGTGTGGGGAGAAATACCAAACGTGCAGGATTTGAGTGTGCAAATGCAGGAATGGTATTCGCTTCCCGATGAGTATTTGCAGGATGAATTGGCACAGGAATTTGAGCCGATCATGTCGCTTCGATCCTTGGTGCTTCAGGCACTGGAAACGGCGAGACAGGACAAGGTGATCGGACAGTCGCTAGGTGCCAGCGTTGATTTGTACAACGTGCGTGACGAAGATCTGCTTGAAAAGCATGCGGTGGACTTAAAAGAGCTGTTGATCGTATCAGCGGTTCATGTGCATGCGAAGGATGACATTCCACCAGATGGCGCGCTCATTGAGGAAGCAGGCGCAGTGCTGATCAGTCCCGCGCAAGGAGAGAAGTGTGATCGTTGCTGGCATATTCGGACGGATGTTGGTGATCACAACGGTCACGAGCACATTTGCTCCCGGTGTGCGGATATTTTAAGTGCATGAGAAAAAATGGCGGGGTTGCGAAGCTTGTCTTCGCCCCCGCTAAAATATTCCCATCAGCAGGATAATGACGAGTCCAACGATTCCGATGGCAAAGAAAAATGGCAAGAATGCAAGATTTCCATGATAAGCAAATGCCTCTTTGGCCACAAAACTACCCACAATCAGTATGCCGCTGATCCAGATTAACGTCATGGCCAGTCGGCGCAAATACACTCTTCGCAATGGATCACCTCCTCAACTCACACTATCTCATGGCCAAGCCTTCTTCTCAATGTAAAATAATCCCACACAAAATAGGGAACAATAGGTAAGTCTGTTGATGAAAAGGGTGATGGGATGCCTGATGAGGAGTCACGTTCACTGACCGAACTATTGACCAAACTTAACACTTACCTGGAACGGGCTAATTTTTCTGCCTATGTGCAATTGTTGCAGCGTCCTCTGCGTCTGATCTGGTTAAACTTTATTGGAGGAATTGCACGCGGAGTGGGAATTGGCATTGGGTTTACGTTGATTGCAGGATTGGTGCTGATGGCACTTCAGCGAATGGCGCTGGTCAATCTGCCATTTATCGGCTCATTTATTGCTGACTTGGTGCGAATCGTGCAGGCACAATTACATATGCCCACTTATTAGGACAACGGTTGGAGATCAAGGGGGTAATCCGCATGGAGTTTGGCAGGTTGAAAAAAAGATTGCACGATGAGAAGAAAGACCTGGAGGGGCAATTGTATCAACTCTGGGATGAACACACCAAACAATCGCTGAGAGAGGCTACTGGGGAATTATCAGCTTATGATCAACATCCCGCAGATCTTGCCAGTGAACTG
Source organism: Bacillota bacterium (assembly GCA_021828865.1). Taxonomy (GTDB): domain Bacteria; phylum Bacillota; class Bacilli; order Alicyclobacillales; family SLC66; genus JAJZCL01. Next base: position 58,804 of record JAJZCW010000010.1, on the reverse strand, counting down.
ATGGAACGGGATACGGATTTTGCACTGAAAGAACAAAAACGCATTTTACTAGCGGAAGTAGAGGATGCGCTCGCGCGAATGGAAGCGGGCACCTACGGCATTTGCGAGCAGTGCGGGCAAGTCATTCCAGAGGATCGACTCGAGGCGTATCCAACAGCCCGCAATTGCGTGGGATGTGAAGAAAGATCAGAAAGCGAGGAGCAGGAAAGAATTAGGCCTGTGGAAGAGGAAGTCATTCCTTTTCATGATTTTTCGTATTGGGAAACAGAAATTGACTGACTTGTTGCCAAAACTCCCTCGTGGTACCATGTCGAGAGACGAGGGGGAAGCGGTTTGCTCTATATGATCGCAATAATCGTTATCGCGCTTGATCAACTGATCAAGTGGCTGGTGGTCACGCACATGGTACTCAATCAGGCGATTGTGATGATACCGGGCGTGGTTGACCTTTTTTACATACAAAATGATGGTGCTGCCTTTAGTTTGTTTATCAATCAGCGAATACTCTTAATCGTGGTCTCTCTCCTGGTGATGGCGGTGATCGTGTTTATCGAACGTCGACACGCAGTGCGCAAATGGGACCAGTTAGTGGCGCTGGGGCTGTTGCTGGGTGGAGCTGCAGGCAACTTGGTGGATCGGGTGCATTTGGGGTATGTGATTGACTATGTCTATCTCCCATTTATCCGTTTTCCAGTCTTTAACCTGGCGGATAGTGCGATTGTGGTATCGATGTTCTACCTCCTTTTGCGTTTTTTTTTCACGAACGAAGAAAAGAACAAGAAGAACGATGGGAGGGATGACTCCCATGAATGAGAGGGAAGACGATCTGCTTTATCATGACGGAGAGGATGATGAGATTCTCTTGACGGTTGATCAGAATGGCATCCGCCTCGATAAGTATGTAGCGGATGTCACGGAGCTGACGCGTACCTTTATTCAGCGCCTAGTGGATGAGGATAGGGTGTATGTGGAGGGACAAGTCGCCAAGGCGAGTAAGAAGGTACAGACAGGTCAACTGGTGCGGATTATTTTACCGGCTCCGAGCGCACCGGACACTGAACCACAAGACATTCCGCTTGATATTGTCTACGAAGATAAGGATCTGCTGGTAGTGAATAAACCACGCGGTATGGTGGTGCACCCGGCACCTGGACACACGAGTGGAACGCTGGTTAACGCGCTGTTGTGGCATTTTGATCATTTATCTACGAGATCCGGCCATGAACGTCCGGGAATTGTGCATCGCATCGATAAAGATACGAGTGGCTTGCTGGTGGTAGCCAAAACTGATCTGGCGCATCTTTCGCTCAGCGAGCAACTCAAGGATCACTCGATGACCAGAATCTATCATGCGGTGGTGCACGGTGTATTCAATCACCATCGCGGAAGAGTCGATGCGCCAATCGGAAGGCATCCCAACAAACGGCAGCAGATGGCGGTGCGTGAAGACGGAAGTGGACGCTCGGCTATCACTCATTTTCACGTATTGGAAACATTTTCAGACTATACCTATCTGGAACTTCGACTCGAGACAGGAAGAACGCATCAGATCCGCGTTCATATGGCGTATATCGGTCATTCCGTGGTGGGCGACCCCGTGTATGCGACGAAAGATCCATTTGACTTAAAAGGGCAAGCCTTGCATGCGGGTACACTTGGCTTTGTCCATCCAAGGACCGGAGATGCGATGCTTTTTACCTCTTCGCTTCCTGAGCCGATGGTAAAATTGCTCGACATATTGCGCGCAACTTGACGCAGGTGTTTTCACTTTGCTAAGATAAAGGAAATACAGGGTCCTTTAAGCAGGTACAGAGAGACTTGCAAGGAAGCGGAGAACAGTGAGTGTTGTCGTAAAGTGGTGGCAATAGGAGGGTAACTCCATTGCATAGCTATACACTAAGGAAATTCGACAATGCGCAGAAGGGATCTTCTTCTTTGGAGGAGGTCCCTTTTTTGTACCCAAATCCTTGGGAGGTGGCGACTTGGATGCAGAGCTTGGCGTAACGCTGCTCGACCAGACGGCGATGCATCGGGCGTTGACAAGAATTGCCCACGAGATTATTGAACGCTCTGACGGCGCATCCGACATTTTGCTTGCCGGAATTCGTACACGCGGCGTATTTCTTGCCAAGCGTCTCGCGATCGAAATTGGTCGCATTGAAGGATGGAAGGTGCCGGTGATTGAACTTGACGTCTCTCAGTTTCGCGACGACAGGGAAAAAGAACCTGTCATTCCCACGCAACCAGAGCGTGATGCTGTACACAACCGCAGAGTCATCCTCGTCGATGACGTGCTTTTTACAGGGCGAACAGTACGCGCGGCTCTTGATGCCCTAACTCATGCGGCAAGACCTGCACTCATCCAACTCGCGGTACTCGTTGACCGTGGTCATCGTGAACTTCCGATCAGACCCGATTATGTCGGCAAAAATATTCCCACTTCGCGAACAGAGCGGATTTCTGTGCGGTTGATGGAAGTGGATGGAGAAGATGCAGTACGACTCTATAAGTGGACAGATCCCAAAGTGCAGGATGCAAAGGAGGAAACACGCGATTGAAACATCTCATCAGCGCTAAAAGTTTAACGAAACAAGATATCCTCTCGGTCATTGACCGAGCACTCCACATGCAAAACGTGCAAAAGGAAAGAAATACCCGCCTTTTAGAGGGCAGGATTATGGCTGCCCTGTTTTTTGAACCTTCAACAAGAACCCGCCTGTCTTTTGAAACTGCCATGCTACGCCTAGGCGGCAACGTGATCAGTACGGAAAATGCGAAGGAATTTTCTTCTGCAGTCAAAGGCGAGACGTTAGAAGATACGATCCGTGTGGTGGGCGGATACGCTGATGTGATCGTCCTTCGCCACAACGAGATTGGCGCAGCAGCGCGCGCGGCGAGTGTCAGCGAAGTGCCTGTTTTGTCGGCGGGTGACGGGGCAGGTGAGCATCCTTCCCAAGCGCTGCTCGATACGTTTACGATCGCGAAGGAACTCGGCCGGACAGACGATCTTACCGTGGGGCTTGTCGGCGATCTGATGTATGGCCGTACGGTACACTCACTCATCTACACGCTCAGTCAATTTTCCAACATTCGTTTTTTGTGTGCGGCACCGTCTCATACGCCGCTTCCGGATGATCTGATTAAATTTGCCACTGCTCGCGGCGCCACTGTCGAATTTGAAACCAACCTTGCCAAAGTGGCCGGTGAAGTCGATGTGCTTTACCAGACGCGGATTCAAAAAGAGCGTTTCCAATCACTCGAGGAGTACGAGGCAAGCAAAGGCTTGTATGTGATTGACGAATCCATTTTGGAAAAAATGAAGCCATCTTCTATTATCATGCATCCCCTTCCAAGAGCAGGGGAAATTACGACCGCCGTCGACCGTGACACACGGGCAGCGTATTTCCGTCAAACTCATTATGGCGTCCCGGTTCGTATGGCACTCTTACTCGATTCTTTGACAACTGACGAGGGGGTTTGAGATGGGGCTTTTATTAACTGGCGCTAGCATAGTTTTTCCTAAGGAAAAAGCCATCAAAAAGTGGGACTTACTCATTGAAGACGGCCACATCACCGCGATGGGGCCTGCGCTTACGCGTTCTGGGCATACGGTGAGGGTTGTCGAAGGATATATTTTGCCTGGTCTGATTGATGTTCATGTCCATTTGCGCGAGCCAGGGCAAATTCATAAAGAGACGATCGAGACGGGGACGAGGGCAGCGGCGGCAGGTGGATTTACGCAAATTTGTGCGATGCCAAACACCACCCCTGTGCTCGATACTCCGGAACTGATTCAAGAAGTGGTCCAAAAAGCAAATACTTATGGTTATGCCACCGTTCATCCGATTGCCGCCATTTCAAGAGGAGAACAGGGAGAAGCATTGACCGATTTTGCCGCACTAAAACAAGCAGGTGCCGTGGCGCTCTCTGACGATGGGCGCGGTGTGCAGTCGGCAAAGCTCATGTTTGAGGCGCTTCTCGCTGCTAAATCCATAGGATTGCCTGTCGCGGTCCACGCAGAAGACAATTCGCTGGCAAAAGGTGGCCACCTGCATGCGGGAAAAGTTGCGGAAGAGTTAGGGATTCGCGGGATTCCAAGCGTTGCGGAGACCTCGATGATCGCTCGCGACTTGTGGCTTGCAGAAGAAGCGAAGGCACATTTGCACCTTTGTCACGTCAGTCCGGCTGCCGCGGTATCCGCCATCCGGATGGGGAAAGCGCACGGGTTGCCGATTACGGCAGAAGTGACGCCGCACCACTTGCTATTAACGGAGGAGTCGGTGAAGACATTTGGGGCCAATGCGAAAGTCAATCCCCCGCTGCGATCAGACGATGATCGTCTCGCCTGTGTTCAGGGATTACTCGATGGAACGCTCGATCTTGTTGCGACCGATCACGCGCCGCACACGGATGAGGAAAAGGCAAAGGGCATCGAGCAGGCGCCTTTTGGCCTTGTGGGACTGGAAACTAGTTTCCCACTCCTTTTTACCGCTTTTGTCAAAAGTGGCATCCTGACACTTCCCGAGCTGGTGTACAAAATGTCGACCAGGCCAGCTGAAGTGTTTCATTTATCTGGCGGTGAAATTTTCGTGGGAGGCGTGGCGGATTTGACGGTGATTGATCCGGAGACGGTTCGCCAGGTAAACCCTGCCGCTTTTTATTCAAAAGGACGCAACACACCGTTTGCAGGACGTGAATTGTCAGGCTGGCCGGTCTTGACCATTCATCATGGGCAAGTGGTTTATGAACGCTGAGTGCGGGTGGAGGTGGATTGATTGAAGGCTAGACTCATTTTGGAAGACGGTACGGTGTTTACTGGAGAGCACTTTGGAGCTGAGGGAGAATCGATCGGCGAAGTGGTGTTCAACACGGGGATGACAGGCTACCAGGAAGTGTTGACTGACCCTTCCTATTGCGGGCAGATCGTCACCATGACGTATCCGCTGATTGGAAACTACGGGTGCACAGTGAATGACTTTGAATCCACCCGTTCATTTGTGAGAGGATTTGTCGTGCGCGAATTTGCGCCTGTGCCAAGCCACTACACCAGTCAGTTTTCGCTCGAAGATTACCTGAAAAGAGAACGCATCATCGGGATCGCCGGGATTGATACCCGCAAATTGACCCGAATTTTACGAGTGCATGGCACCATGCGAGGGCTTCTTACGACAGGAGAAGAATCGGATGAAGTGTTGATCGAAAAAGTGCGTGCCTTTGAACTGCCAAGGGATCAGGTGGCACAGGTGACGGCAAAGGCGCCATATCGGTTGCCTGGTGAAGGAAGGCGCGTGGTGCTTTTAGACCTTGGCACCAAAATGGGCGTCATCCGTTCGCTTCGCACGAGAGATTGTGACGTGATCGTGCTGCCAGCGAACTCATCTGCCAGTGACATTCTTGCCTGGAAGCCGCAGGGGCTCATGATGTCAAACGGCCCCGGAGATCCTGAAGATTTGCCCGAAGTGGTGGAGAGCGTCAAGCAATTATTAGGGAAAGTGCCGATCTTTGGCATTTGCATGGGCCATCAGGTATTGTCGCTCGCGTGTGGCGCGAAGACGGAAAAACTGACCTTTGGCCATCGTGGTGTCAATCACCCTGTAAAGGACTTGAAAACAGGCAGGGTGTACATGACCTCACAAAATCACGGCTATGTAGTAACGAGCGAGTCGCTAAAGCATACCGATCTGGAACTGACTCACTTCAACCAAAACGACGGCTCCGTCGAAGGCGTCAAGCACAAAAGTGTACCGGCATTTTCTGTACAGTACCACCCGGAGGCAAAGCCGGGGCCGGATGACAGCGATTATCTCTTTGATGATTTTATCCACATGATGGATTCCTATTGGGAAGGAGGGAAAAAAGATGCCTAAACGCGACGATATCCAATCCATCCTGGTGATTGGCTCAGGTCCGATCGTCATCGGACAAGCGGCGGAATTTGACTATGCAGGGACCCAGGCGTGCCGTGCGCTGAGGGAGGAAGGCATGCGCGTGGTGCTAGTCAATTCCAACCCGGCGACCATTATGACCGACCCTGACATGGCGGATCGTGTGTATGTGGAGCCGTTGACCAGAGACTTTTTGGCGCGCGTCATCCGTCAGGAAAAGCCGCAGGGACTGCTCGCCACGCTAGGCGGTCAGACGGGGCTGAACATGGCAGTAGAGCTCGCTGAAGACGGCGTATTGACAGAGATGGGGGTAGAGCTACTTGGCACCTCACTCCATTCCATAAGAAAAGCGGAAGATCGAGAACAATTCCGGGCGCTGATGAACGAACTCGGCGAACCCATTCCAGAGAGTGCGATTGTCAACAATATGGATCAGGCAAGGGAATTTTTGCAACATGTCGGGCTTCCCTTGATCATCCGGCCTGCGTATACACTTGGTGGTACAGGCGGAGGCATTGCCTCCACGGAAGAGGAATTTGAATCCATCACGGGACTGGGATTGTCACTCTCGCCTATTGGTCAAGTGCTGATTGAGCGCAGCATCGCGGGCATGAAAGAGATTGAATACGAAGTCATGCGAGACCACGCGGATAATTGCATCGTCATTTGTAACATGGAAAACATCGATCCGGTGGGAATTCATACGGGAGACAGCATCGTCGTGGCGCCAAGTCAGACCTTGACAGACAGGGAGTACCAGATGCTTCGTGCCGCGAGCCTTCGGATCATCCGGGCGCTCAAAATCGAAGGGGGCTGCAACATCCAGTTTGCCCTTGACCCCATCAGTTCCCAATACTACGTGATCGAAGTGAACCCTCGCGTCAGCAGGTCTAGTGCTCTTGCTTCCAAGGCCACCGGTTATCCGATTGCCAAAGTGGCAGCGAAAATCGCGCTCGGTTACACGCTTGACGAAATTAAAAATCCGATCACGATGCAAACCTATGCCTGCTTTGAACCGGCGCTGGATTACGTGGTGACCAAGATTCCCCGCTGGCCGTTTGACAAATTCGGATCAGCCGACAGGCGACTTGGCACTCAGATGAAAGCCACAGGAGAAGTGATGGCGCTTGGCCGGACGTTTGAGGAGTCGCTCTTAAAAGCGGTGAGGTCGCTGGAGATCGGCGTCGACTTTCTGCACCTGCCAGAGCTTTTGCAAGAAGCGGAAGAAACCTTGTGGCAACGCGTGCAAAAAGCGGACGACGAGCGGCTTTTTGTCCTCTATGAGTTGATTCATCGCGGCGTGACCTGGGAGAAGCTACATGAAGCAACGGGCATTGACTTATTTTTCCTCGACAAATTCGCGCGCATTCATGCGATGGAACAAAGACTTTCGCACGGGCTTGACGATGAGCTGTTGTTACAAGCGAAGCGCATGGGCTTTTCTGATCGCGTGATTGGCGAATTCGCCGGCCTATCGGAAGACATGGTGGCGGATTGGCGCGATCGCATCGGGCTTCGTCCCGTTTACAAAATGGTCGACACCTGCGCGGCAGAGTTTGAGGCGCAAACCCCCTATTACTACTCTACCTATGAAGAGGAAGACGAGTCGCGTCCGAGTGATGCTAAAAAAGTGGTGGTGCTAGGATCAGGTCCTATTCGCATTGGCCAGGGCATCGAATTTGACTATTGCTCGGTACATGCCTCGCTTGCGCTAAAGCAACACGGATTCGAGTCGATTGTCATCAACAACAACCCGGAAACTGTCTCCACTGATTTTGATATGTCGAGTCGTCTCTACTTTGAACCGCTCTACGTGGAAGATGTGGTAAATGTCATCGCAAAAGAAAATCCACTCGGCGTGATCGTCCAGTTTGGTGGTCAAACGGCGATTAGTCTGGCCGGACCGCTTGCCAAACGGGGCATTCCGATCCTTGGCACCACTGTGGAAGACATCGACCGTGCGGAGAATCGCGAGCGCTTTGATGAACTACTCTCTGAACTGGATATCGCTCGTCCGGAAGGCAAGGCGGTGACAGGGCTTGACGAGGCGCTGCTTGCCGTTCGCGACCTGCAGTATCCGGTGCTGGTCCGCCCGTCCTATGTGCTAGGTGGGCGCGCCATGCAGATTGTGTACACCGAAGAGGAATTGCGCGCATACATGCGCGAGGCGACAAAAGTCTCTAAAGAGCACCCAGTGCTCATCGACCGCTATTTGCTTGGCACAGAACTAGAAGTGGATGCGATCTCAGACGGGGAGACTGTGGTAATCCCTGGCATTATGGAACATGTCGAGCGGGCAGGCGTCCACTCCGGTGACTCAATCGCCGTGTATCCGGCACAATCGATCACAGATGACCTGAAAAAGCAGATGGTCGATATCACCGTTCGCATTGCCAAGGGGTTGAATGTGATAGGACTGCTCAACATCCAGTTTGTCATTTACGACAAACAGGTCTATGTGCTGGAGGTCAACCCACGCTCTTCGCGGACCGTTCCCTTTCTCAGCAAGGTGACCGGAGTGCCTATGGTTGATTTGGCGATGCACGCCGTGCTTGGCGGTAAATTATCAGAATTAGGATATGTCACGGGACTGATTCCGGAGACTGATCTGGTTTCCGTCAAAGTACCTGTATTCTCTTTTGCCAAGTTACGGTCACTTGACGTGACGCTCGGGCCGGAAATGAAATCCACCGGTGAGGTCATGGGCACCGACATTAATTTTGCCAAGGCGCTTTACAAGGGAATGGTGGCGGCGGGATTCAAGTTTCCCACGCATGGTTCGATCATCACCACCATCGCGGACAAAGACAAAGCGGAAGCGCTGCCTATCCTTCGTGGGCTTGCATCGCTTGGCTTTCAACTCTACGCCACAGAAGGAACGGCGGCATTCTTGGAGCGGTACGGCATTCATACGCGCCTTGTCAACAAAATTTCATCCGGAAGTCCATCGCTCCTTGACATGATCCGGCGCGGTGAAGCAACGCTTGTCATCAACACGCTGACAAGGGGCAAAAAGCCCGAGCGCGACGGGTTTCGCATCCGCAGGGAAGCGGTGGAGCACGCAATTCCTTGCCTGACCTCGCTCGATACGGCAAAAGCGGTGTACGAAGTGCTGTCTTCCATCAGTTTTTCCGCGATTCCGCTTATGCGCTCGGAAGATCGGGGGCGAAACCTTGCCACGAACTGAAGTCGTTTTACAGGAAAAAATCGCGGATGGCCTCTATCGGATGGTGATTAAGTCTCCAGTCGATTTGAGCCAAAGCGCCTATATGCCAGGCCAATTTTTGCATTTTCGCGTCAGTGATTCGATCGATTTTATGCTGCGCCGCCCCATTTCCTTATGCCTCGCGGATGAAGCGAACAACCTTGTGACTGTGGTGTACCGGGCGCAAGGAGAGGGAACGAAGCGCCTCTCCAGATTGGCAGCAGGGGATACGGTTGATGTGATCGGTCCGCTTGGCAAAGGGTTCCCCCTTCATGAAGAGAGTAGTGCAGCGCTCGTCATTGGCGGAGGAATCGGTGTGCCTCCGCTCCTAGAACTAGCAAAAAAACTGCGCGCAAAAGGCACACGCATCGTAGCGATCCTTGGTTTTCAGAAGGCCAGTCAGGCGATTTTGATCGAAGAATTCAAGGCGCTTGCAGAGGTATTCATCGTCACGGATGATGGCTCCATGGGGAAAAAAGGACTGGTGACCGATCTTTTGGATGCCAGCATGATAGATGGGATCTCACGCTATTACGCCTGCGGTCCCACCCCGATGCTGCGTGCGGTAAAGCAAGCGCTTGAACCATCTGGGATACTAGGATACCTGTCGCTAGAAGAGCGCATGGGCTGCGGAATTGGTTTATGTGCTGGTTGCGTGCACAAGATTCAGGATAATGACGGCGTCCACTACGTGAAGACGTGCAAAGAAGGGCCGGTTTTTCCCGCTCAGGAGGTGGTCTTTTCATGACACTCCATGACGTAGACCTGGCGGTGGAATTCTGTGGGTTACAACTGAAAAATCCGGTCATGCCTGCCTCCGGTTGTTTTTCCTTTGGTAAAGAGATGGAAATGTTTTACGACCTCAATTTACTTGGCGCCATTGTGGTGAAAGCCACCACGCTTGAGGAGCGAATGGGCAATCCTACGCCGCGCATAGCGGAAACTCCTGCTGGCATGCTCAATTCAATTGGGCTGCAAAATCCGGGAGTGGAGAAGGTCATCCGCGATGAGTTGCCGTATTTGAGAAGGTTTTCCTCGCTTCCTGTGATCGTCAATGTGGCGGGTACGATGGTGGAAGATTACGTGGCAGTGGTTCACAGGTTGAATGACAGTCAGGACTTTGATGCGATTGAACTGAATATTTCCTGCCCCAATGTGAAATGCGGCGGCATCCAGTTTGGTACGGATCCGGAGATGGCAGCGGAAATGGTCAAGGCCATTAAAGAAGCGTCGAATCGTCCGGTGATGGTCAAACTGTCTCCCAATGTGACGAATATCGTGGAAATGGCACAGGCCTGCGAGGCAGCAGGGGCGGATGCCATTTCTCTCATCAATACGCTTATCGGCATGCAGATTGACGTGGAAAAAAGGGCGCCGCTACTTGGCAACGGGGTTGGCGGCCTGTCTGGTCCTGCCGTAAAGCCTGTGGCGCTGCGCATGGTGTACGAGGTGGCAAGCAATGTGAATGTCCCTGTCATTGGTATCGGTGGAATTTTTACGGGGAAAGACGCGATTGAATTTTTGATGGCGGGCGCGAAAGCCGTGCAGGTAGGGACAGCGAATTTTACCGATCCCTACGCCATTCCACGTATTGTTGACGAAATCAAGGAGTGGTGCGCAGCGCACGGGGTGAAGCACATCGACGAACTGATAGGTGCAGCGAATCCGATGAGCAGGAGGAGGGGATAGCGTGGAGATATCGCAACAAGTGCCGGTGTTTGTCGCGCTCGACGTGGATCATGCAGATAAAGCGAGACTGGTAGTCCAAACGCTTGGCGATGCGGCCACTTACTACAAGGTAGGGCTGGAACTCTTTCTCGCAGCGGGAAGCGGTCTTGTGAGTGAACTTGTTGACCAGGGTAAGCGGATTTTTCTTGACCTCAAATTTCACGACATTCCGAACACCGTGCGCGCGGCCACTCGCGAAGCGGCAAAGCTTGGCGTGGACTTCATCACGGTGCACGCACTTGGCGGGAAGGACATGCTCGTAGCGGCCCAAGAAGGCGTGCAAGCAGGGAGCGGTTTCGCAGATGGGCACACCAAGGTGCTTGCCGTGACCATCCTCACGAGTCATGCGGTAGCGGATTTGGCAGCGATCGGGCTGAAATTTCATGACCCGAAAGAGAACGTGTTGAATCTGGCAACACTCGCAGAGCAAGCGGGGGTTCACGGTGTGGTGTGCTCGCCGCATGAAGTAGCGATGATTCGCGCGAATACAGGACTTGCAGCCATGGTCCCAGGGATTCGCCCGACAGGCGCATCAGCAAATGATCAAAAAAGAGCGGCCACGCCGTCTGATGCGGTGAGGGCGGGAGCATCGTATCTCGTCGTGGGAAGGCCAGTAGTCCAAGCACCCGATCCGAAACAGGCACTGCTTGCAATTCAGGAAGAAATCGACTTGGCACTAAAGCTAAAGGAGGCGTGAAAATGGCAAAGACAACTGTCTATCAAGGCAAAGCGGACATCGCGAAAATACTGCTTGAAATTGGCGCCGTGACGCTGAGCCCACATCAACTTTACACCTGGGCATCCGGTATCAAGTCGCCCATTTATTGTGACAATCGATTGATTTTATCCTCGCCAGTCGCAAGAACTGCGGTCATCCAAGCGTTTGAAAATTTCGCGAGGCAAACACTCAGTATGGCCGAGGGCATTGCCGGCACTGCGACTGCGGGCATCCCCCATGCAGCGCTGCTGGCGGATCGTCTCGGGTTACCAATGGTGTACGTTCGCTCTAGCGCTAAATCTCATGGCAAGCAAAATCAAGTAGAGGGCCGGGTGCTTGAAGATCAGCGACTTGTGGTGATGGAAGACACGATTTCGACAGGCGGGAGCGTACTCACTGCAGTTGAGGCGCTTCGAGAGATGGGGGCAATCGTGCATCAGGTGATGAGCGTTTTTACTTATGGATTTCCCAATTCAATCCAGGCTTTTCAGGAGGCGGGCGTGTCGCTCTATACCCTCACGGATTACGCTACGCTGATCGGTGTGGCGCAGGAATCCGGCCTGATTAAGGACGGGGAAGCGGAATTGCTTCAGCAATTCTATCAGGATCCTTGGTCGTTCGGAAAATAAAACAGCGTGGGGAATAATTAGAGGATTGACCGATTTCCATCGACTCCGTATAATTGACTCGATCAAAAATGAGGAGACTTGCCATGTCTTCCTACACCTATGACGAGATTATAGCAAATGAAAAGATCAGTATTCGAAATGGTAGTTTTGCCATTGTCGGACTCAATATCGTGAGTAGTTTTGCGCCACTTTTTCTGTTAAAGGCTCTTCACGCCAATGCAGAAGAAGTGGCGTTATATAATGCTTTGCCTGCACTCATGACTATTTTTGCCACGTATCTAGGCGCCATCTGGATGAATTACGTAGCGAGCAAAAAATGGTTCTGTATCTATGCGACCACGGGGACGCGCATTTTTTACGGCCTGATTGCCATGAGTCCGTTTTTTTTTCATGTGCCACTAGTGGCAGCCATCGTGGTCTTGCTGATTGCGCTCATGAATATACCTCAAGCGTTTAGTAACTTGTCCTGGCAGTCGCTCATCGGGGATCTGATCCCGGAAAATCGCAGGGCTTCTTTTTTTGGCAAACGCAATCGCGTGGTGACGCTCTTTGGTATGCTAGCAACGCTCATTCCTGGACTCATTCTGGAACACTTTCCCGCAACAAGTGCGCCGCCCTATCAATTCTTTTTCTTTTTTTCCGTCATTACGTCTATTTTCGAAGTCTATTATCTGGTAAGGCACATTGAACATACGGAATTACCGCTGCAAAAGCGCGCCTTTCATCTTCGTCCCAAAGACTTTGTTGACATGTTCCAGAATCGCAGGTATGTTAAATTCCTCGTCGGTTCCGTCATTTTTAACTTTGGCTGGCAGATGGCTTGGCCGCTTTTTAACTTGTACCAGATTAACACTGCAGGCGCGACCGCATTTTGGATGAGTGCATTTACGGTGGCGAGCCAAATCTCACAAATCCTGACCTTCCGGTTTTGGAGTCGCTTCTCACTTCGATTTGGCAACGCGATCACGCTCGCGATTGTCTGTTTTGGCATGGCGACGACGCCGGTGCTGACAATTCTTTCAACAGGCATGGTGTACCTGACTATCCTGAATTTTTTGACCGGGGCATTTGTGGGCGGCACCAATCTATTGTTGCTTAATTATTTGCTCGAGGTCTCCCCCAACGAGGAGCGGACAGAATACATCGCCCATTACAACATTATCCTTGGCACGGTGGGTTTTCTCGCTCCACAATTTGGGGTCCTCTTGTTGCCCCTACTCCATCTGGACATCAGTATGGTGTTATCCACGGTGATTCGGGCTGCTGGAGGGGCGTATTTTATCTGGGTAGCAAAAAAATGGATTTTTCACGATCGTACGCCTTCCCTCAGCGCTTAAGTGTGTGTGTGCGTACTATCGCCTTCCTGCAAGCGGACTTGGCTTGCAAACGTGTGCAAGATAACGGGTAGATCTTCCTGCCATGCTCCCCACGTGTGATCGCCTTTGCGCAAGTGAAATTTCACATGACAACCACTCTCAATCAGCCCTGATTCATATTTTCTGGCGTCCCGAATGTAATCATGCACCTGGCCGTTTTTTAGCGTGCCGTTATGCTCCTCATCGCCGATAAAAATGTCCGCTTCACATCCCACCATCGTTGCTTTCGTGAGTTCATGCCATTTTTTTCCTTGCGCTTCAGGGAGATATGGAGATTGCATGGCCAGGTAGCGAAACCGCTTGGGATAGGTGGTGGCGAGCGAAAATGCCATGGATGCGCCAAGCGAGGAACCGAGTAGCCCACGAGCAGAGCCAAGTGGAATGAGCGTATACTCTGATTCCAGCGTTCTCACGAGACCCCTTGCGATCGCATGCAAGTGGCGCTCGTGTCGTATCCCTTCCGGATGGTAGGCTGCTTCTCGAAGTGCGGCGGTAATGGGTAAAAGCGCGATCAAAAAGGGCAGTCTGTCGCCAAATTCTCGCTCGATTAGGGTTTGCAAACGGCCATTTGACAAATAATCTAGTCCGTCAAACACATATAAAATTCCATATTTATATAAAGGGGAATATTGATTAGGCACAAATACGCGCGCCGCCAATGAGTCTTTGGTTTCGTCTTCTAGATATGGGACGTTGATCAATTGACCTCCCGCCATTCTAAACACACCTTTCTATTAGCTATTAATAAGGGATTCGATCACCTGTTGGTCCATGGCCACCATCAGCGTGCGCTGCCCGGTAAAAAGCACAAATCCCGGTTTGGCGTGGTTGGGCTTCCATAGTTCCTTGACCGTCACGACATCGACTGGCGCTTTTGTGGCCTCCTTGAATTTGCTGAAATGCGCCGCAACTAGCGCCGCTTCGTATAAGGTTGCCTCACTTGGCGATTCGCTCTTGAGGATCACGTGGGACCCTGGGGCATCTTTCACGTGCAGCCAGAGGTCGGATTTTTTCGCTACCTTGAACGTGAGGTGATCATTTTCTTTGTTGTTTCTGCCCACCAGAATCAGTGTTCCATCACTTGCACGATATTCTGCATAATTCGTTTGTGGGCGTTTGTTTCTGTTGTCAGGTTGAGACGCGTTTTGTTTTAACAGCCCCGCATCGCGAAGTTCCGCCTCAATTAGGGGGAGTGAATCGATGCTCGCCGCCTCCAGTTCGTGCACCACGCTTTCCCAATACGCGAGGTCATTTTTTGCGATCTCCAACTGTTCTTCTGTCTTATTTCTGCCTTTATTGTACTTCTGATAACGCTTGAAGTACGAATTGGCGTTTTCCAGCGGCGTTTTGGCAGGGTCCATCAGAATCGTGAGCGGCCTGTCATCATCATAAAAATTCGGAAGCGTCACCTCAGTCGTCCCTTTTTTCAGTTGATAGAGATAGGCAGTGATGAGTTCGCCCTGTAGGCGCCACATTTCCGCTTCTTCCGTTGAAGCCAGTTGCGTGCTCAGCTTGCTGATCTTGTTGCGGTTTTTTTCTACTTCATTTTTGGCAAGCCGCAAATAGTTGCTCGTCTTGGAGCGGGTGATATCGGCGATCGCCAGTTCTTTATAGAAAATGTCAATCGCATCACTGATGCTTGTGTAGGTGCGGATGTCACCTGTTACGTGTTTAGGAGGAAATACATAGAACGCCAGCGGATTTTTATCGCTTCCAAACACCACGGAGGGCTCTCCTTGACTTTGGGCCTGAGCCATTGCCTTGGCGAATATTCCCCATTCCTCTTTCACAGTAGGCTCATGTTCCAAACCGACTTCAAATTCGACCTCTTTTCCTAAAAAAGGGCTGATCCCAACGTACTGCTCTACGAGAAAGCGGTGAAGCGGTGAGTGGTTTTGTTCGCGTTTTTGCACAAATCCTTCTTTGTTCTCCATAAACGGATCGGCTTTGTCCTGCATCGGTGGGAAAATGTATGGCCGTCCAGGCAACACTTCACGATACCGATTGACGGACGAGGAGGTGTGGTTGGTCGCGTCAATGATCGTGCCATCCGCTTCGTTGAGGAGCACGATGTTGCTGTGTTTGCCCATGATTTCAATCATCAGTCGACGTGTCACCGGATCGCCTAGTTCATTATAGGTATCAATGTCAATGGCTGCGATTCGCTCTCTTCCGTATTGGGAGATCGCCTTAAACCTGCCACCTTCCAGGTGTTTTCTCATGAGCATGCAAAACATCGGGGCGGCACTGGGACTTTGCAACACGAAATGCGCGCTGAGGTGAATCCGAGGATGCGCCTTGTTCGAGGAAAGGAGCAGGCGATAATTGTTGCGATTCGACCGGATAGTGATGATCAAGTCGTCGCTTGTCGGTTGTTGTATCCTGTCGATCCGTCCGCCGATCAAATGCTCGTTAAGCTCCCGAATCACGGCAGACAGTACGATGCCATCAAATGCCACCTTTTGGGACCTCCTTTCCCACGTCTGATTTGCCAATCACATCGGTCCCATCCGTGACCGCAATCACGTTACCTGTCACGAATCCGGATGATCCTTCAATTAAAAAACGGATCACTTTCGCCAGATCTTCACCCACTACGGGTCTTGGTGACGCATTCTTCACCTCCGATATCTGTGCTTCTTTCAGTGCGCCGCGGATGTCTCCTGGTGTGATCATGTTGGCCGTAATGCCGTATTCGCGCTCTTCAATTGCCACCGTCTTTGTGAGCGAGGCGAGTCCTACTTTTGCAGCGGCATAGGCGGAGCGGTAAATCCACCCTGGTGCATCTCCGACTCGGTCAAAACCGATCGTAATGATCCTGCCAAAGTGATTTTTTCGCATCAAGGGGATTGCTTTTCGAAACAAAAAAAATGCAGAGCTCAAATTACCATCCACCATTTGTCTCCATTCCTCGTCGGTGTATTCGATCAGTCGCTTGCGTTCAAAAATATAAGGGCCTGCGCTGTGAATCAGCACATCAAGCCGAGAAAAGCGAGATTCAATTTGCTCCATCATGCGGTTCAATTGGACTGGATTCTGCATATCTGCCTGAAGGGTGATCACTTCTATTCCATACTTTTGGGTGAGAGCCTCGGCCAGTTTTTCCGTTCTTTCCTGGTTGTGGCGATAGTTCAGCACAAGGGAAAATCCACCTAGCGCAAGTTCATGGGCAAAAGCGACAGCCAGACCGCGCGAACTGCCGGTGATCAATGCAACTTTGTCCATCATGCTTTCCTCCCAACTACTGCATATTCAGTATACCAGACGGATCACTTTCATTTTCTTGCACAATGAAGCATAGAAAAATAAAAGTGAACTGGACAAGGATGGTGCAGCATGGCCGATACGTTATGGCATACCAAAACAACCCGTGAAGTTTTGCTTCAACTGGACACCTCCCCCGATGGATTAACGGACAAAGAGGCAAAAGAACGTTTGAAAATATACGGGGAAAATGAGATGGAAGCAGAGGACTCCACGCCGCTATTAAAAATCTTTTTTGAGCAGTTCAGCAACTTGATGGTGCTCGTTTTGCTGGTGGCGACACTCATTTCTGGATTGCTGGGTGAGATTACCGATGCACTCACCATTCTTGTCATCGTACTAGTCAATGCGATCCTTGGTTTTGCCCAGCAATGGCGTGCAGAGCGATCCCTTGATGCGCTTCGCAAGCTGGCGGCTCCTCAAGCCAAGGCGCTTCGTGATGGGCGTTTTCAACTGATTCCCGCAAGTGAACTGGTCCCAGGTGACATAATCGAGGTGGAAGCAGGCGACAGGATTCCGGCAGATGCACGGATCGTCGAATCTTTTTCACTGGAAACAGAAGAATCGTCACTGACGGGGGAATCGTTGCCAGTCCCTAAAAGTGCAGAAGTGGTGAAAGAAGCAAGTGTTATATTAGGAGATCGGATTAATTTGCTCTATATGGGCACTACCGTTTCGCGGGGCAACGCCATCGCGGTGGTCGTGGATACCGGGATGTCGACAGAAATGGGACAGATTGCAGAACTCATCCAACAGGGCGGCACCGGACTCACGCCGCTTGAACATCGACTGAATCAGTTAGGTCAAGTGCTCGTTTACTTGTCCATCATGATCACGGCGGGTGTGGTGGTGGCAGGGGTGCTGCACGGGCATGATCTTTACGAGATGTTTTTAGCTGGTGTCAGTTTGGCGGTGGCGGCGATTCCCGAAGGACTCCCTGCAATTGTTACTGTGGCGCTCGCTATTGGCGTCCAACGCATGATCAAACGCAACGCTATTGTACGAAAGTTGCCATCCGTAGAGACACTGGGATGTGCCACCGTCATTTTGTCTGACAAGACAGGAACGCTGACGCAAAATCAAATGACAGTGGTAGAACTCGAATGTGAGGGAAAGACGTTTACCGTGGAAGGTGAAGGTTACAACCCTGAAGGACGGATTTTGTATAACAACCGACCACTTGGTATCCTGCCGGAAGCGTTTACCAAACTCGTTACCATAGGTCTTTATTGTAATCACGCCCGCGTTGAGCAGGCCGATCGTCAGTTTGTCGCATCGGGAGATCCCACAGAAGCGGCGCTATTGACACTGGCTAGCAAAGCAGGGCTGGACAAACAGGAAAAAGTCATCTCTGAAAATCCGTTTGATTCTGATCGTAAACGAATGTCGGTCTTGATTGCGACAGACAATGGCAACGAATGGTTGGTCAAAGGGGCGCCAGATGTCCTGATTGATCTCTGTACGTACATCTATCTGAACGGGAAAATCGAGACCATGACAGCTGGGCAAAGAACGTCAATCCGTTCGAAGATGGAGGAGATGGCCGGAAAAGCGCTGCGAACGCTCGGATTTGCCTATCGTCAGGCAGGTGTCATGTGGTCTGGTGTGGAGGAAGCCGAGAGGCATCTGGTGTGGGTAGGGATGGTCGGCATGATCGATCCGCCGCGCAAAGAGGTGAGGGATGCGATCACCACCTGCAAGCAGGCGGGAATACGTCCCGTCATGATTACGGGAGACCACCAGTTGACCGCCGTGGCGGTAGCCCGGCATCTCGGAATTCTTCCGCCTAACGGTATAGTCATCACCGGTAGTGAACTCGATCAATTGGGAGATAGGGAACTGGAAAACGTAGTCAACAACGTCTATGTTTTTGCTCGGGTATCTCCCTATCACAAGTTGCGAATTGTCCAATCATTGCAACGATTAGGTCATGTGGTTGCCATGACGGGCGATGGCGTGAATGATGCGCCTGCCATCCAATCGGCGGACATCGGCATTGCGATGGGGAGAACCGGGACAGATGTGGCTAGGGAAGCTTCCGACCTGATTCTCGCTGACGACCACTTTGCCACCATTGTCGCAGCCGTCGAGGAAGGCCGCGCAATCTATGATAATATTCGCAAATTTATCCGCTATCTCTTATCTTCGAATGTCGGTGAAATCGTTACCATGTTTGCCGCGATGATTGCAGGGCTGCCACTTCCGCTTCTGCCTATTCAGATTTTGTGGGTCAATCTGGTGACCGATGGGCTGCCTGCCATTGCACTAGGGCTTGACGGCGCGAGTCAAGGCATCATGAAAAAGCACCCTCGCCCACTAAAAGAGGGCATTTTTGCTAATGGTCTCGGCATGAAAATCGCATCGCGGGGCCTTTTGATCGGGCTCATGACGCTGGCCGTATTCTATGCGACGTTGGTCGATACCAACAACCTGAAAGAAGCCCAAACGATGGCGTTTGCTACGCTGGTATTGGCGCAGCTAATTCACGTCTTCGCCTGCCGATCGATCGACCGAAGCATTTGGAGGAGGGATTTGTTTCACAACGCGTGGCTGATTGCAGCGGTGATCAGTTCGTTTCTCATGCTGCTAGCCGTGATCTATATCCCGTCACTACAATCTATTTTCCGTACCTTGCCACTTACGCTCATCGATTGGGTAGTGGTGTTCATCGCATCGCTCATTCCCACTTTTGCCTTTGAGATTCGCTACTTGCCACGTTCCTTGCGGCGCTATCGAACGGCTCGCTTGTCCTGAGCACAAAGTAATCTGGTTGTCCTTGCCAGTTCGTGGGTATCTGTTCTACAATTTACAAAGTAAGAAGGGAAGGACGGATACCACTGACGACAAGTATGACCGGTTATGGCAGGGCAGAAGCGATAGCAGAAGATTATTTGGTGACCGTAGAACTGAAGTCGGTCAATCACCGCTTTAAAGAAGTGTTCGTACACGCGCCAAGAGAATGGATGAAAGTTGACGAACGAATCAAAAGCCTTGTTCAAACGAAGGTGCAGCGTGGCAAGGTGGATGTCTATGTAAATGTAAATGCAAGAGGTGATGCGGGTTCCGCTTATCAGGTGGACGAGCCTCTGCTTGATGCGGTCTTGCATCTTGGTCAGCATTTAATTGAAAACAAGCAGGTGTCGGGCTCGGTAATGGACCATATTCTGTCCGTTCCCGGCCTGTTTGTGCTAAAAAGCACGCCTATTCTTGATGATAGGTTAGAAGGATTAGTGCTGGAAGCGGCGAACGGCGCGTTGCAGGAAATGACCGATAGGCGTCGAACTGAAGGATTAAAGCTTCAGACGCATCTTCGCGCTCGTCTTTTGGACATGCAGCAGTTTGTCAAACAGGTGAAGCAGCTTTATCCCCGCAGCATAGAGGCTTTTCGGACGCGCCTGAAGCAAAGGGTGGAATCCATTTTACACAACGAAATTCCGGATGAGCGCTTGGCGATAGAAACCGCGATCGCGGCGGAAAAGACATCGATTGAAGAAGAGTGGGAGAGGCTTTCCAGCCACCTGTTGCAATTTGAGCACTTGCTTTTTAAGGATAATGAAGCGGTAGGACGTCAGATGGATTTTTTGCTTCAGGAAATGGTGCGTGAAGTCAATACGATCGGCTCAAAAGCGAATGATCTAGAAATTTCGGGTCTGGTGCTGGATGCCAAACATGCGCTTGAGCAGATGCGGGAGCAATCGCAAAACGTCGAGTAGGCACGCGAGTGGCTCTTTGGGGAGGAATGGGAAAATGAGTGTTAGGCTCATCAATATCGGGTTTGGAAGTATTGTTTCAGCCAATCGCATCATCTCTATTGTCAGTCCGGAATCAGCACCGATCAAGCGTTTGATTCAGGAGGCCAGGGAGCGTTCCCGACTGATTGATGCCACGTTTGGACGCAGAACCAGAGCAGTGATCATCTGCGATAGTGACCACGTCATCTTGAGTGCGATTTTGCCCGAAACCGTGGCCAACCGATTGACTGTGAAGGAATCGGATAACGATGCGGAGTAAAGACTCTCCGTTCTTGGATTGCGTTTATTGCGCGCTTTCGCTACTATGAAATCACTTGTACTAAAGTACACGCAGGAGGCTTTTTTATGATTTTATATCCCTCTATCGATCATTTGGTAGGACTGGTGGACAGCAAGTATACACTGGTCATCGCAGCGTCCAAACGCGCTCGCAAATTACTGGAAGGAACCCATCCACATGCTTCCGTCAAATCAGGAAAGTATGTGAGTGTGGCGTTGAAAGAATTGGAACAGGGCTCGATCTCTTATGTTCGCACCCGTGAGGGTATTAAATAAACCTCCTAAAAGGAGTTTACCTCTGTGAAGGATTTGACGATTGTGCTTGGGATCACAGGAGGCATCGCCGCTTATAAAGCGGCGATGCTTGCAAGTCTCCTGACCAAGCGAGGAGCAAAAGTGATCACCGTGATGACAAAAGGGGCTACCGCTTTTATTACCCCACTTACCCTACAAAGCCTGACCCATCAACCAGTGTACACGGATATCTTCGATGAACGCGATCCTTCCCGCATCACTCACATTGATTTGGCGGATTCCACAGATCTGGTCGTCGTAGCACCGGCAACGGCCGATTTTATTGCCCGTGCGGCGCATGGAATGGCAGACGATCTGCTGTCTGCCGTTTTGCTTGCGACCACCGCACCAGTGCTAGTGGCGCCTGCTATGAACGTGCACATGTACGCGCACCCGATTTTCCTTCAAAACTTAGATAGATTGAGGGACGCAGGGTATTACGTGGCAGAACCTGGCGTGGGACCGCTTGCCTGTGGGTATACAGGGAAAGGGCGCCTGATGGAACCGGATGAAATTGTGGAATTCATGGACATGGTGCTGACTGCCAAACAACTATCTGGCAAGCGTGTCCTCATTACGGCAGGACCGACGAGAGAACGTATCGATCCTGTCCGCTATCTGTCCAATGATTCTACTGGCACCATGGGCTACGCGCTTGCTCAAATGGCGTGGCGCATGGGGGCCGTGGTCACGCTAATTTCGGGGCCTGTCGCGATCAAACCGCCGCTTGGCGTGGACGTGGTGAGCGTAGAATCAGCCTCTGCCATGCGGGAGGAAGTGCTCTCCCGGGCGAGTGAGCAGGACACGATCATTATGGCTGCCGCGGTGGCTGATTATCGGCCGAGCGTGGTAAGTGATCGCAAATTGAAGAAAGACGAAGGTTCAAGATCAATTGAACTCGTGAAAAACCCGGATATTCTCATGGACCTGCGGGAGGTCAAAGGGCGGCATACGCTCGTGGTGGGGTTTGCCGCCGAAACGCACGATGCGGAATTTTACGCGAAAAAGAAGCTCCGCGACAAAGGGGCGGATATGCTGGTGCTAAACAACGTTTTAGAGTCTGGCGCAGGATTTGGTCCTGGTACGAACAAGGTGACGGTGTTTTTTGCAGACGATACTGTGGTGGAAGTGGGGAAACAGCCAAAGCTTGGTGTGGCGCAGGAACTTTTAACCATGATAGCTGACAAATTAGGGCAAAGGGATAGGGCGGAGAACCTGCCTGATGGATTGTGATGATCGCCGAAGTGGTGATTCCCACTAAAGCCAAGAGTATCGATCGGCTTTTTGATTACCTTGTGCCAGTTGAATTAAGTGTGAGCGTGGGACAACCCGTCGAAGTGCCATTTGGGTACCGCCAGGAAATTGGGTATGTGATCCGGCTGAAGGACGAAAATGAACCCAATGTCGACAAGTTAAAAGCCATCGATCGCGTGTTGACAGAAGAAGAAGCGGCAACGCTGCAACCCGAAATGTTGGGGCTCGTCCAGTTTTTACGCGAGCGTTACCTGTCATCCTGGGGGGCGGCCATTCAAACGGTGTTGCCGCCTGTGACACGGGCCAAAATGGTGCGTGAATATGTACTGATCAATCCTCAAGGGGACCTCCCGGAAGAGGTTGTTCTTTTTTTTAAGCGAAGAAAATCGGTTTCAAAAAAAATCCTACAACAGGAATTTCATCTGTCCGATCATCAATTGGCGCGAGCGGTAAACGATGGCACCCTGCAAGTCAGGGATCGTGTAATGAAAAAGCGCAGAAAACAACAGCAGGACGAAGTGAACGTGGCGTATCTGGAGGCAACTAAACTCGCGTTAACAAATGAGCAGCAGGAGGCACTCTCTTCCATACTGGACGGCGTGGATCAGCGTGTTCACCAAACGTTTGTCGTGCATGGAGTGACCGGCAGCGGCAAAACAGAGGTGTATCTGCGGGCCATCGAGCACGTGATTCAATCTGGCATGCAGGCGTTGATGCTGGTTCCGGAAATTTCGCTGACAGCGCAAATGACGGCCCGCTTTCGGAGGAAATTCGGCGAGCGTGTGGCGGTGATTCACAGTCGGCTAGCCAATCAGGAAAAATTTTATGAATGGCAACGAATTTTAAGAGGAGAAGCGGATGTGGTCATTGGTCCGCGTTCGGCAGTGTTTGCTCCGCTTCCGCGGCTTGGTATCGCGATTCTCGATGAAGAGCACGAGGCTTCCTATAAACAGGAGAAGGAGCCACATTATCTGGCACGGGAAGTGGCGGCTTGGCGCGCTCTAAGACATGGTGCGGTGCTGGTGCTTGGCAGTGCCACGCCATCGCTTGAGTCGATGTACCGCGCACAGAAGGGACACTTTCACCTGCTGAATTTGCCGCACCGCGTCGAAGATCGGCCACTTGCCAAGGTTAATGTGGTGAACATGCGCGATGAATTTTCACGTGGACGCTATTCACTCTTCAGTCGTCCCTTAAAAGAGGCGCTCACCAAGGTGCTTGCAAATGGCGAACAGGCGATCCTTTTTTTGAATCGGCGCGGGTATTCGACGTTTTTGCAATGTCGGGATTGCGGTCATGTGATGACCTGTCCAGAATGCGACATTACGCTGACGCTTCACAAAAGAGGCAATGCTTCTACCTTGCGGTGCCATTTTTGCGGACATAGCGAATCATTGCCAACGGTTTGTCCAGCTTGCGGAAGTCAGGCATTGCGCCAGTTTGGCACCGGCACGCAGCGCGTGGAGCACGACTTGCTGCTCGAATTCCCTGGAGTTCGGGTGATTCGCATGGATGTCGATACCACGAGGAAAAAAGGCGCGCACGAAGAAATGTTACAGGAGTTTGAACAAGAACAGGCAGATGTGCTCCTTGGCACGCAGATGATCGCGAAGGGACTGGATTTTGAAAAGGTTTCGCTTGTGGGCGTGATCGCTGCGGACACCTCGCTGTTTTTGCCTGATTTTCGTGCGGCGGAACGGACATTCCAGTTGCTGGTGCAGGTGGCAGGGAGAGCGGGTCGGCATCAATTGCCAGGGGAAATGATCATACAGACGTTTTCGCCGGAACACTACGCGGTGTCGCTTTCCGCAAAACAGGATTATCACGCATTTTATGAGGTGGAACTGGCGGCCAGAAAGGCAATGGGGTATCCTCCATTTACGGAGATTACCCAATTTGTGATCACCCATGTCGATGATACTCAGGCTAGGAGAGATGCAGAATCGCTGTATCTGAATCTGCGTGAGCGACTGAGCGAGGTGGAGGGAGTTCGACTGATGCCACCTTCTCCCACGACTGTCGCCCGTTTGCGGGGCAAATACCGCTATCAGATTCTGGTGATTTATCGCTCTTTTCGGCAGGTCAGACATGCGCTTGATGAATGTTATCGCAAGGCGCTTGCGAGCGTGAAGCCGGATACTTCGATTATGGTGGACGTCAACGCATATGGACTTGATTGATGTTAATGGAGAGACGGGTGAGGTGGAGACATGATTCGAAAAATCCGTACGGATGATGATCCGGTGCTTCGCGTGGTTGCAAGGACCGTGAAGGAAGTGAATGATGTGACGAGGCGCACACTAGACGACATGTTGGAGACGATGCGTCACGCCAAGGGAATTGGTCTCGCTGCGCCGCAAATTGGACTTCTTCACCGAATTATTGTGGCTGACATTGGCGAAGGAGAAGTGGAACTCATCAATCCAGTCATTCATTTTAGGGAAGGTGAGGCCGTGGCAGAAGAGGGCTGTCTGAGTCTGCCGGGGCTACGCGTTCCCGTTAGGCGTGCGACCCGTATTGGGGTCAGTGGCCTCAACCGGTTGGGAGAACCAGTGGATTTGACGTTTGAGAATCTGATGGCAAGAGTGATTCAACACGAGGTGGACCACCTTGATGGCACCCTCATCAAAGACCATCAGGAAATTAAGGTGATGGTGAGTGAGTAAGGAAAATCGAATTGTTTTTTTAGGAACACCGGATTTCTCAGTACCTATTCTACAATCGTTGGTCGAGGCAGGATACCCTGTGGTAGGTGTCGTCAGCCAACCTGATCGTCCAGTAGGCCGTAAAAGAGTGCTGGAACCGACTCCCGTTAAACAGGCAGCATTAGAGCTCGGATTGCCGCTCATCCAACCTGAGCGCATCCGCCATGAAGAGGCAGTAGCAATGCTTGCCCAGTGGCAGCCCGATGTGCTGATTACCGCCGCTTACGGCCAGTTGATTCCCGAGCGAATCCTCAACATGCCTCGGATCGCGCCTTTAAACGTTCACGCCTCGCTATTGCCTATGTATCGTGGAGCGTCCCCCATTCAACGAGCGATCTTACACGGCGACGGGGAGACGGGGGTCAGTATCATGACGATGGTCAAGGAGATGGACGCAGGACCTGTATGGGCACAAGAACGCCTCGACATCTTACCAAACGAAAATTATGGGGAATTGAGCGCTAGGCTCTCTTCACTCGGAGCAAAGCTTCTGCTAACCACATTACCAGAGATCATCAACTGCACCATTCAGTCCAAAGAACAGGACGGAGCCAAAGCCACGTTTGCACCGCGACTGACAAGGGATGATGAGTGGTTGGATTTTGCTGACAGCGCGAATCATATTGTGAATAAAATCCGCGCACTCGCGCCGTCACCTGGGGTTTCAGTTTGGTTAGGTGATAAAGTGCTGAAGGTCTGGTATGCTACATCTGTGGAAATGCCTTTCTCAGAAAGCCAGCCTGGACAAGTGCTGGATATTACCGAAGACGGTATCATCGTCGCCTGTCAAACAGGTGCCATCGCCATACAGCACATACAAGCCGCAGGGAAAAAAGCGATGAGTGGCGTAGAGTTTTCCAGAGGTTATCGCAATTTGGTGGGTAGCATGCTGAAAGGCAAACAGTAAAAAAGGTGAATCTGGATTGATCAAAAAAGCGACTAAGTCAAAACAAAATTCGATATCGCCAGCGCGCCAAGTCGCCTACGAGGTGCTGCAACGCGTGGAGAAAGACGGCGCTTATGCGCATCTCGCCTGGCAAGAAGCGCGCTCAAGATTGTCGCCGCTTGACGCTGGCCTTGCACAAGAAGTGATATTTGGCGTTCTCATTTGGAAACGCCTTCTCGACACTTGGATTCAATCGTTATCGAAAAATCCGTTGACGCGCATCCAATTGGAAGTGATGCTGGTGCTTCGGCTCGCCCTCTTCCAGTTGCGGTTTTTAAGCCGCGTTCCCGCGTATGCCGTGTTGAATGACGCGGTGGAGCAGGTGAAAAAGTTACATAAGAGTGCGGCTCCTTTTGTGAATGGCGTACTTCGCGCTGCGCTTCGGGAGGAGAAATACGTCACCCCGATTCTCAATGAACAAGAATGCATCGGACTTCGCAACAACGAATTGGGGATTAGGCTGTCTTTTCCTGACTGGCTGGTTGAGATGCTGGTGGAACGCTTTGGCGACAAAGCTGGTGCCATTATGTTGGCATTAAACCAAAAGCCCACCCGTGCCGTTCGCATCAATGCAAAGAAAGGCACTCGTGCCGAGCTTATAGAAAGATTGCAAAAGGAGGGGATCGAGGCTACCCCTTCTCCTATCTCTCCTTTTGGAATTCGCCTTGCTCAAGGGGTGCAACCGCTCCAACTAGAGGCGTACAAGGAAGGATATATTTCCCTTCAGGGGGAGAGTTCGATGCTCGTCGCCCCACTTTTTGGAAACCTTCAGGGCAAAAAATTTCTCGACGCCTGTGCTGCTCCTGGAGGAAAAGGACTACACGTGGCAGAACTCGCATCGGATCAATTTGATGCCACTTTAGCAGAACTTCATGAGAGCAGGGCCAGGTTCATCAAAGCGCAGGCGAGACGTCTTGGGATCGAATCGGCGAAGGTGGTCGTTGGCGATTCGAGAGAGGTTGGAGGGGATTTTGACGCCGTGCTACTCGATGCACCGTGTTCTGGTCTTGGGACCATCGCAAGGAAGCCTGACATCAAATGGAGAATGAAGCCGGAAGATATGGCAACGTTAGCTGTAGTGCAGTCAGAATTACTAGATGCCATGGCCAAGCGGGTTCAACCATCCGGTACGCTCATCTACACCACGTGCACGCTGTCTGAAAAAGAAAATGAAGCACAGGTGAACGAATTTTTATTGCGGCACCCTCATTTTCGTTTGCTCCCTATTAGGGAACTCGATGAAGTAGCGCTCACCATGGATGCATTTAACCGTGAAACGGGACTTGTCTATATCATGCCGCAGGATTTTCATGGCGATGGATTTTTCCTCGCCAGAATGGTAAGGAGGGGTGACTGATGAAAACTTCTTTATATGGTTATAGGCTGAATGAACTGGTTGAGCTGTTATCGTCAAGAGGCGAACCAAAATACCGCGCGAAGCAAATATTTGACTGGATCTATAAGCGCCGGGTGACTGACGTGAGCGAGATGACCAATTTGTCAAAATCCCTCCGCGACCAGTTGCAGCATGATTTGATGCTGACTTCCCTTCACGAAGTGACAAGACAGGTTTCAAGTTTTGATGGCACAACTAAATTTCTTTTTGCGTTAGCGGACGGTGCAACGATAGAAACGGTCATTATGCCTCATGATTATGGCAACAGTGTTTGCGTCTCGACACAAGTCGGATGCAAGATGGGATGCAAGTTTTGTGCCTCGACGCTCGGTGGACTCGCTCGAAATTTAACTACAGGAGAAATTGTCGAGCAGGTGGTGCACTGTCAGCGTCTTCTAGATGCAAAAGGTGAGCGCGTGTCCAGTGTGGTGTTAATGGGGTCGGGCGAACCTCTCGACAATTATAACGCGGCCACTGCTTTCATCGACATCATCACAGACCCTGAAGGATTACAAATAGGGCAGCGACATATCACGCTATCCACTGTTGGCATTGTGCCTGGCATTTATAAGCTGGCTGATGAAAAGCGCGGAATCACGCTCGCCGTTTCTTTGCATGCGTCTAATGATGAGTCACGTTCTCGTATGATGCCAGTAAATAAAGCATACGATATTGCGAGTTTGTTGGAAGCATGTCACTATTACTATAATCAAACTGGTCGCAGAATCACCTTTGAGTATGCGCTGATCAAAGATCATAATGACAATCTATCGGATGCCAGGAAGCTGGCACACCTTATTGCCACAGTGCCGTGCCATGTGAACGTGATTCCAGTAAATTACGTACCGGAGCGTGAGCTGAAGCGGACGTCAATTGAACAAATTCAGGCATTTGTGAATGAATTGCAGCGTTTGGGTGTCAATGCCACCGTTCGTCGGGAAATGGGCGGAGATATTTCGGCAGCTTGCGGACAGTTGCGGGCAGAACATGCAAATGGGAGAACTTAGGGAGTGAGTGGCATGAAGTATGCAGCGGTGTCTCATGTTGGCCACGTGCGCAAGGTCAATCAGGACAGGTATTTGGTGCAACGAGAAGAAAATGGCGTTTACATGGTGCTGGTGGCGGACGGCATGGGGGGACATGTGGCGGGAGAAGTCGCCAGTGAATTGGCGGTTTCGACGATAGCTGAAGAACTCATTCATCATAAGGACTTAACTGATTATAAAGAACGCTTAATTCGTGCGATCGAATCGGCGAACAAGCAAATCTATAACAAAGCGGAAGCCAATGATCTCTATTCAGGAATGGGAACGACGATTGTGGCGGTGCTTGCAAGTGGAAGCAAATTATGGATTGCGCATGTGGGGGACAGCCGCGCGTATCTTTGGCACCCTTTAACGAAATTAACAAAACTGACAGAAGATCATTCTCTGGTGAATGAACTGATAAAGCGTGGGCAAATTCAGCCTGAAGAAGCGGATAACCATCCTCAGCGGCACATGCTAACCCGTGCCCTTGGCACTTTGCCGGAGGTGACCGTCGAGTGCAATGAGTGGGAGTGGCAGCCTCAGGACAGGTTGCTCGTCTGTACGGACGGACTGACTACTCATTTGTCGGAAGATCAAATTAACGCGGTACTAAATGACGCCATGGGATTGACAGAACAGGTGGATACGCTACTTCACTTGGTGCTGGATGAAGGTGGTCACGACAATATCACGATGGTCTTGCTGACCAATGAAGGTGCTGAGTGGAGGAGTCAAGAATGATCGGGCAATTGCTTGGTGAACGATATCAAATCCTGGAGCGGATTGGCGGAGGCGGTATGGCTATCGTGTACCGCGGTCTGGACGTTCTGTTGCATCGTCCAGTTGCAGTTAAGACACTTCGTCCAGAACTGGTCAGTGACATGGATTTTGTTCGTCGATTCAAGCGGGAGGCACAGGCCGCAGCGAGTTTATCACATCCTAATGTCGTCAATATTTATGATGTGGGTCAGGATGGGGAAACACTCTATATCGTCATGGAATATGTGGATGGGAAAACCCTCAAAGAAGTCATTGAAGAACGCGCGCCACTGCCCATCGAGGAAGCCGTCGACATTGCAAAACAAATTTGTGATGCGCTCTCGCATGCCCATGACCATAAAATTATACACAGGGACATTAAACCTCATAATATATTGATCAGTACCAATGGACGCATCAAGGTTACAGATTTTGGGATTGCGCGAGCGATCACCACCAATACGATTACGCACCACAGTTCCTCTGTCATTGGATCTGTGCATTATTTTTCCCCAGAACAGGCAAAGGGTGGTATTGCTGACGCCAAGTCGGACGTCTATTCACTTGGTGTGGTTCTATACGAAATGTTGACGGCAAGATTACCTTTTTCCGGAGATTCCCCCATCAGTATCGCGCTAAAACACCTGCAGGAACCAATCGTTCCGCCCAGGAGCTATTCAACAAAAATTCCGCAGGGGCTCGAGAATGTCGTGCTTCGCGCACTCCGAAAGGATCCGGAAGAACGCTACCCATCTATTAGGGACATGTCGCTTGATTTAGATCGGTCGCTTCAATCTCCTGATTTGCCGAAATTTCTCCAAAAACCAATCCATCCTGCTGCAGAAGTGGGGATAGCCGCAACGGTGAACACCTCTAATCAGAAAACAGCGGCAAAGACAAGTGAGGAGAAGAATAAATCCGGTAAATCAGGTGTTGGAAAACGCGTGCTGATTGTGGTTGCATGGATTGTGGGCGTATTGGTGCTGATTGGTGCGGCGGCGGTGACGGCTTTCTTTATCTATGTGTATTGGTTAAAGCCGCAAACATTGCAGTTGCCAAACGTAGTAGGTATGCCCTATGCCAAAGCCAGAAACCTATTGATAACAAGGGGCTTCAAAGCAACCAATATCCACATGGCAAACGATCAAAACTCCAACGCTAATGTAAAAATCGGAGACGTGGAGAACCAAGATCCAGCTCCCGGCAAGGTGCCCACCGACCAAAACGTCAGTCTCATTGTCAAAACGGCAGCCTCCCAAGTAACGATGCCAAATTTGACTGGCTATTCCCAAACCGCGGCGGTTCAACAGCTCAATGATCTCGGGGTGCCAAGCGGTAATATCAAGTTTACTAACCAAGCGAACGGAGCGGTCGCAGTCAATCAGGTGATTTCGACGATACCGGTATCCAGTACGCCATTTAAGCCCACCACGACCACTGTGACACTGATCATCAGTTCAGGTTCACAATATGCAGCGGTTCCGGATGTGGAGAACAAGACATTTACACAAGCGAAAAAAATATTGCAGGCTGATGGGTTTGCCCTTGGCCAGGTGAAGCAAACTTCCTCCTTTACCGTGCCGGCAAACCAGGTGATTTCCCAGGCGCCGCTCCCTGGAGAACAGGCTTCAACTAGTTCAAAGGTCAATCTGATGGTAAGCAGCGGTCAGCCAACCGGGACTGCGGTAGTGAATGCGAGTGTCGTGGTGACACTGCCTGGAACAGCTGTTTTGCCTGTGAACGTGAGAATTGATGCGACAGATGCGCTTGGCACCCGTACTGCGGTCAACACAAGCCAGAGCAATCCCCAAGCCACCTATCCAATCAATTTGACGACGACGCCAAGCATCCCTGGGCAAGTCGTTGTCTATGAAAATGGGACGATTGTGGCTTCGCAAATTGTAACGAGTTCCAACCCGCAGGTGATTGTCAACGGTGGTACGCCTGGCACTACGGGTACCACTGGGACCGGCACTACAGGTTCCACTGGGACTGGAGCCACGGGCACTGGTTCAAGCGCTACAGGAACTGGTACTACGGGACCATCAACAGGCACGGGTACTACTGGAGGGACATCGGGAAAGGGGACGATCGGTACAGGAACCACTGGAAAGCCAACAGGCACCACCGGTTCGGGATCCACTGGTTCTGTGACGGGAACCACTCCGCCTTCGCCTCCTGGGGCGAATACTTCTAATTTTTGATCAGGGAGTTGTCGATGTGCAGCGGGGTCGAATCGTAAAAGCTGTCTCTGGATTTTACTATGTGTACGCGAAAGGAGAACCCATTAGGCAGTGCCGTGCAAGAGGCGTTTTCAAATTAAAGGGACTCAACCCACTGGTAGGCGATTATGTGATCATCAGTGAGGTGGGACAAAGCGAAGGCATTATTGAAGAACTGGAGGAACGCTCCAGCGAGTTGATTCGACCTCCTGTTGCCAACATCGATCAGGTGATCTTGGTATTCTCCCTGTTGGAACCGCCAATTACTTTTTTTCAATTGGACAAAATGATTGCTATGATCGAGCGGCAACGGCTATCTTTGGTCATGGTATTCACAAAATATGACTTGCCCGGCGCCGATGCCGTGTTCGAATCCCTTTTGCCTGTCTACGCACCGATGTATCCGGTACTCCCAACTAGTGTCCAAACAGGCTATGGGATGGAAGAATTACGTGCTAGGTTATCCGGTAAAACCTCCGCCTTTGCTGGAATGTCAGGGGTCGGCAAATCTAGTTTGTTACGGCGCCTCATTCCGGATGCAGAGGTGGAGACAGGGGAGATTAGCAAGCGGAGTTCCCGTGGTCGGCATACCACGAGACATGCGGAACTCTTTTTTCTAGACGATGGGTTTCTCGTCGATACACCTGGATTCTCACAATTTTCGTTTGCAGATGTGGAGCCAGTGGATGTGCAGAAGTGGTTTCGGGACATCGCGGAGTTGGCGGAACAATGTGAATTTCGTGGGTGTATGCATGAAAGCGAGCAGGGCTGTAAAGTGCGTGAAGCCTATGACAATAGCGGATTGGCAACGAGCCGCTATGAGAGTTACCTGCAGCTTTTGGCAGAAGTCAAGCAGTGGAAAGCGAGGCGTTATACATGAATACGATGATTGCACCATCTATTTTATCCGGTGATTTTGCGGCACTTGGAAAAACCATTGAAGATTTGACACACGCAGGCGCAGATCTGATTCATATCGATGTGATGGATGGTCACTTTGTGCCCAATTTGACCATAGGGCCTGCGGTAATTGCAGCGCTTAGGCCCTTTACTACGCTTCCGTTTGATGTTCACCTGATGATTGAAAAACCGGAATTGTCGATATCTGATTATGTAAAAGCGGGCGCCGATATTGTCACCGTGCACGCAGAATCCACTTATCATTTGCAGCGCTTGCTCAAACAGATCAAAGACCTAGGCGCAAAAGCGGGTTTGGCACTGAATCCCGCAACGCCTGCCGACATGATTGATTATGTGCACGATGTACTCGATCAGGTCCTTGTCATGACCGTAAATCCGGGATTTGGCGGACAAGCATTTATTCCCGCTACCCTCCATAAGATACATACTATCAGGGAAAAACTGAATAGCTACGGGGACCGGAATGTGTGGCTTGAAGTGGATGGCGGGATTATTCCCGAGACTGCAGGGCTCTGTGTACAAGCAGGAGCCAACGTACTTGTCGCAGGTTCTTATGTGTTTCGCGCCCATTCTCTGGAGGAAGGGATTCAATCACTCCGAGGTATTCAGGCACATTGAGGCGTACCGGCTCATATAGTGAAGAAGTGTTTGGGCGGATTCAGGATCCAAGCTGGCGGGGGGGAGAATCGTGCGCTTTTATACTATCAAATTACCGCGATTTCTCGGAGGAATTATCAAGGCGCTGCTTGGCGCCCGTGGCCGAGGTTGAAAGGTAAAAATAGAAAAAGCACCCGATGCGGTGCTTTTTTTGTAACGATGAGTTAGATGGCCCTTACCACTTTACCGCTCTTTAAGCAACGGCTACATACGCGCATGCGTTTGACAGAACCGTTCACATTAACGCGAACTTCATGGAGATTTGGTAACCATCTGCGCTTTGTCAGGATGTGCGAGTGGCTGACCGCATTTCCGACGCTGGGGCCTTTTCCGCATACTTCACAACGTCTTGCCATGTCACAACCCCCTTTTTCGTCCAATTAACCCGTCTATCATAGCACAATCAATTTTAAATCGCAATTTTTTTGATGATTTCGTTGTTTACTTTTTTCCTGGCGTCGTCTGTAGTACACTAGAGTTATCTGAATGAACGCCAAGGAGTGAGCCATATGCCTACTGTCATCCATACCGAATATGGGAAAATCACCATCACTGAGGAAGTGATCGCTTCCGCTGTTGGCATTGCAGCGATGCATACATACGGGTTGGCCGATATGGCGCCAAGAAGGAATGTCAGAGACAGTTTGACCGGTTTGCTCGGCAGAGGAGACCCTGCGCGCGGTGTGGAAATCCGTTCTGTAGGGGACCGTCTCGAGGTCACACTTTTCGTGATCGTTAATTTTGGAATGAGAATTCCTGAAGTGGCTGAAAATTTAAGGGAAAACGTAAACAATGCGTTACAGGAATCACTTGGCCTTATTGCCGATCAGGTCAACATCAATGTGCAGGGAATTAAACTTTCAGAGCCTCCTGCCGCTATGATCGAGTAACGATTTACAGGGAGGAATGTGGGGGAGCGCGGTGACTGATTGGCGAAGTGAACTGCAAGCCAAAAGCATTCACCTAATTCCCGGCGTTGGACCGGAACGTGCGGCGCGACTTGCCGAAATGGGAATTCACGATGTTTTTGACTTGCTTTTTTACTTTCCGTTTCGCTACGAAACTACGATTGATAAGTGGAATCATGACGGCACACCAGAAGTGGATGCCGTTTTTGTCGTAGACGGGGAGGTGACGGTGCGGATGCGCGGTAGAAAGAGCACCGTCAGCACCTGGGTAAAAAGCGGGGAGGAGCGCGCAAAGGCGCTTTTTTTTAATCAGCCATATTTGCGTCATCAACTGCAAAAAGGGGCGCAACTTCGACTAAAAGGCAAATACGATGAGAACAGTCAGACCATTCTCGTGTCACGCTATGAGATGATCAAAAAAGAGTTGACCTCGCCAACGATCATTCCTGTTTACCATGCCAATGCTTACTTTGGTCAGTTGACGCTTCGGAAAATCATACAGGAGAGCGTGCACCTTTTTTTATCTGAACTAGGAGAAGACATTCCTAGCTCACTTCGCGACAGGTTTCGTCTTGTCACACTGCAAAAAGCCGTCCACGACATGCATTTCCCAGGTGATAGAGAAGCGCTCAGGCAGGCTAGACGGCGACTGGTATTTGAAGAATTTTTGCGATTTCAGCTAGAAGTTCAGGGCTTTCGAAAACATCGGGAAAAGTTCAGGCAACCATCGTTGTCAATCGATCAATTAACAGCGCATGCAAAGGCGTTTCTAAAGACGCTTCCCTTTTCACTAACTCAAGGACAAAGGGCGGCGCTAAGCGACATGTTGGCTGATATCGCCAGTGAACTGCCGATGCATAGGCTGCTTCATGGTGAAGTGGGAGCGGGGAAAACCCTGGTGGTCTTTGCTGCAGCTGCCGCGCTAACAAAAATGGGCTATCAAACAGCGATGATGGTGCCAACGAGTGTACTAGCTTGGCAACATGCGGAGTCAGCGAAAAAATGGCTGGAGCCGCTCGGAATACGGGTGGGTTTTATCAGCGGATTACTAACGGCGCAGGAAAGGTCGCAGCTTTTTTCTGAAATCAGAAGGGGAACTATGGATGTCATCATTGGTACGCAGGTATTGACGCGCGAAGACCTCGCCATTCCCCATTTGCGGTTGATCGTGATTGACGAGCAGCACCGATTTGGCGTTGTGGCACGAAAACTCTTAAGGCTAAAGGGTGAAGCTGCGGATGTCTTACAAATGACGGCAACACCCATTCCGAGAACCTACGCGCTGACTATTTATGGCGATGTAGCGGTATCTGCGTTGCATGAGTTGCCACCTGGCCGTATTCCGGTTAAAACCAACCTGCTTGATCCCGGTGATGAGGCAAAGGCTATTCGTTTTGTGCGACATGAACTGGCCCGAGGAAAGCAGGCGTTTGTAATCGCCCCTCGAATCGATCCTCCAGAGCAGGACGAGGATATCGATTTTAGTGCGAAAACGCTGTTTACCAGGTTGGAAGAAGAGTGGGCAGGCTTTTCGCTAGGTCTAGTGCATGGCAATATGCCTGAATCAGAACGGATGCGCATCATGGATGACTTTGCACGGGGCGAGGTGAAGGTGCTTGTCGCGACCACCATCATCGAGGTGGGCGTCAATGTGCCAAACGCCAACGTCATTCTGATCTACGGCGGAGATCGCTTCGGTCTAGCCACCCTTCATCAGTTGCGCGGTCGCGTGGGGCGATCCCAGGATCAGGCGTACTGTGTGGTCATTGCCAAACCCGAAACAGAGTACGGCAGGGCAAGGTTAGCCGCTTTTTTACAAAGTGACGATGGATTTTATCTGGCTGAACAGGACTTACGGTTGCGTGGACCTGGTGAAGCCTTTGGTGAGCGCCAGAGTGGCATTCCTGTATTTCAGGTGGGGGATGTGATACGCGACATGAGAGCCATGCAAACCGCTCGTCAAGTGGTGCAGGAATGGCTGAATGCCGAGGATTTTTGGCTGTTGCCAGAGTATGCGCCCTTAAGGCAGGTGGTGACGCAACTGGATGATTGGCATGCGGACGCGTAGACCAGTAATGGGAAAATTGGCGTTGCAGTTACTTCCCAAGGTCATGTTAACCCGCCTCATGGGAGCAATTTCTAGAAGTGGAATCAGTCGATGGTTCATCCCGCTATACATACGTCATTACGGGATTGACCCCCGTAATGCAGAAAAACCTTGGCAGGACTACAGGTCGCTTGTCGATTTTTTTTCCCGCCGATTAAAAGTGGGAGAGAGACCGGCGCCAGTTGAGCAGGACCTCGTGCTCTCTCCTGTCGATGGCATCGTGCAGGAAATTGGCAAAATTACAGATGGGAAGGCGTTACAGGTAAAAGGGGTCTGGTTTTCGCTCGAAGAGTTGCTCACAGAACGCGCGACAATGTTTGACGGCGGTGATTTTGTCACGTTATACCTCGGCCCCAAGGATTACCACCGCATTCACATCCCGCTTACCGCAAAGGTGAGCCGCGTATTTCGCGTGACCGGCAGTTATTATCCGGTCAATTCCCGCGGCGTGAGTGCCATTCACGGTCTCTATACGAAAAATGAACGCGTGGTGGCCATCCTGCAAACCCCCAAAGGCGAATACGCAATGGTGCCAGTTGGCGCTACCATTGTCGGTTGCATCAAGTGGCACGAGTGTAATGGTTTCACGCAAGGAGACGAATTTGGCTGGTTTGAGATGGGAAGCACGGTAATTCTTATGTTTCCGCCCGGAATGGTCACACTGACGGTGCAAAAAGGGGAGAGAATGAGGGCGAATGCCCCACTTGGCACACAAAAATAACCCCCTTCGCCCGGGTCCGCGAAGGGGGTTGCCTTGTACGACTATGTAATGATCGTACTTGGCTACTGGGAGAGGAGAAACCGGAAGAGAGAGTGTCGCTCTCTCTTTGGTTGCCTTCGCGACGATCTTCGTCGCTATCCAAAGTCTCGACATCGGTGGTTGTTTTTATACCTTTTGCACCAGAATGTGTGATACAGTACCATTTAGAGGTGCAAACCGTGAGGATTATTTCAGGAAAATGGAAAGGTACCCCGCTTTATACGCCGCCAGGCAGGGAGACAAGACCTACAGGAGACCGCGTCAAAGAGGCGCTTTTTTCAATGATTGGGCCCTATTTTGAGGGCGGTGTTTGTCTGGACCTCTTTGCCGGCTCAGGTGCGCTCGGTCTGGAGGCGCTTAGTCGTGGCATGGATTTTGCCGTTCTGGTTGATAGAAAAAGTGGCGACACCATCAAGCGCAATGTGGATCGCTTGAATGCTTCAGCTAACGTCAAAATTCTCCCTTTCCACTACGAAAAGGTCATTAAACAATTGGCTGGCGCATATGTGTTTGATTTGGTGTTTCTCGACCCCCCCTATGCGCTCGGATTATTGCCATCCGTCATGGCAACGCTGGTGGAACGAAGATTGCTGCGAAACAAGGCGATTGTGGTGGCGGAGATGGAACGCAACACCATCTCTCCAGCAGTTCCTTCACTGGAACTTGTCAAATGTCAGGATTACGGAGTGACTCGTGTTTGCATCTATCAAATGACAGGACATCATGAAGGAGAGTGGGAAGCACGCAGGTGAATGCACCGCGAATTGCCGTCTATGGGGGGAGTTTTGACCCCATCACCAAAGGACATCTGGATATTGTGGAGCGTGGGGCGAGGATTTTTGATCAGGTGATTGTCGCTGTACTCGTCAATTTGCGTAAAGAACCACTTTTTACAGTGGAAGAACGAATGGAATTTATCACCCAGGCGACAAGTCATCTACCCAACATCACCATCGATCACTTTCCAGGACTGCTTGTCCATTATTTGAAGGAAAAAAAGGCTGGTTTTATCATCAGGGGACTGCGCGCCGTGAGTGATTTTGAGAGCGAGTTGCAACTGGCCTCGATGAACCGTGAACTGGACCAAGAAGTCGAAACGATTTTTATCCCCACACATCATGAATACTCCTACCTCAGTTCCAGTATTATCAAGGAGATTGCAAGGCATAGGGGTGATGTCTCTCGTTTTGTGCCTGCCGCGGTCCATGCGGCGTTATTAGAGAAATACGCGGATGATCCACAGCGTTAATGTTGAAAATAATGATATGTCCTCGCGTGTAATGGGAGGTTTTCGTGTGCCAGAGACACCACGCATTGGACTCGCCTTAGGTAGTGGCGGTGCCAGGGGATTTGCCCACATCGGCGTACTTCAAGTGCTCGAAGAGGCCGAAATTCCGATTCACGTGATTTCGGGGTCGAGCATGGGAAGCCTGATTGGTGCCATCTATGCAACGGGCGCACCTGTCAAAAGAATAGAACAACTGGCTTGCCACCTTCCAGTCACGCAGTGGATTGACGTTACGCTTCCACGTATGGGCGTGATTGCTGGGGAACGGTTCCACCGACTGATCAAACTGTTGACTAAAGAGTTGAATTTTGACCAGACGATCATTCCGCTCTCCATTATCGCGACAGACCTCGAGATGGGAGAACGTGTTACCTTTACCGAAGGCCCCATTCACGAAGCGGTCAGGGCCAGTGTGGCGATTCCCGGAGTGTTTACACCTTATCGCTATCAGGGGAAAATGCTCGTCGATGGAGGCGTGATCGATCGCGTTCCTATCCAGGCTGCGCGCGAACTTGGGGCAGAATTTGTGATTGCAGTGGATGTGGGCTTGTTTGATAAACTTCCCCCAGTCAAAAATGTGGTCGATGTGATTGTGCAGGCTATTGACATCATGGAGCGAGAAGTGTTTCGATATCGGATGCTAGACGCTGACTTTGTGGTTCGACCGGAGCTTGATCTGATGAGTTCGATCGCGTTTAATAGCGCGGAAAAGGCTATCAAGGTAGGGCGTGCGGCGATGCAAGGTGCACTACCGCAATTGCTTTCATTGCTTGAAAAGTGGAGGGGATCGCACAGTCAATGAAAAAAATGGTCAACGGTATCCGTACGCGTTCCAATCTGTGGTATGCGTGGCTGGGAGTCATCATTGGTGTCGTGGTGCTGGTGGTACTTGCCTTTATTCCGATGCCATTTTATTTTTTTTCTCCGGGGCTTGCCAAGCCGCTTGAACCGATCATTACCGTACACGGGGGACACAAGACAGAGAAAGGCGAATTTATGCTTACCTCCGTTTATGTCGTCTACACGCAAAACATTTACGAGTTTTTATACGGTCTGACCATTCCCCATCATCAGATCTTGCCGGTAAGCCAAGTGAGCGCTGGTTTGCCTGATCCGGAATACAACGCCATTGAGGCATACATGATGAAAAGTTCACACCAAAACGCGGAATATGCAGCGTTACATTACCTGCACCTACCGGTTAGTGTAAAGGCGACAGGAGTGTATGTGGTGTATGTGGAGCCCCATTCATCTGCTCTTCACCTGTTACATGCAGGAGATGTGATTACCGGCATCAATCACCAGGCCGTTCTTAATCCTCAGCAGTTGATTACAGCGCTCACGAAAGACAAGCCAGGACAAACGGTGACGCTTACGGTTTTGAGAGGTAAGCAAAAAAGAGAAGTGGCGATCAAGCTGACGACACTCTCACCCCTTTCAGGTCAACACCAGCCTCGCGCGGGGATCGGCATTTTACCAAGCGAAGCAGAGACTGTATCGAGTCCTTACCGGGTGTCGATCCGAACAGGCAATATAGACGGGCCGTCTGCAGGGTTCATGTTTACGCTAGAGATCGTCAATCAGCTTTATCGTGGTGGGGATTTAACCAAAGGTTATAAAATTGCAGGGACAGGTACGATAAGCGCAAATGGCACCATCGGTCAGATTGGCGGCGTGGAGCATAAGGTGATTGCAGCCAATGATGCGGGAGCGCAGTACTTCTTTGTGCCAATGGACACGGCAAAAGGGGATACTAACCAAATTCATGCGGAACTGACAGTGAAAAACAACCATCTGAAAATTAAAGTGATTCCTGTGCACACGCT
Organism: Bacillota bacterium; assembly: GCA_021828865.1. Lineage (GTDB taxonomy): Bacteria > Bacillota > Bacilli > Alicyclobacillales > SLC66 > JAJZCL01. The sequence goes on along the minus strand of JAJZCW010000010.1, from coordinate 18,897 downwards.
GGCTCAAGCCATTCGTTTTTTGAAATTATTACCGCCAAGTGGTGGAAAATCAGCGTAAATGTTTGACACATGCGCAAGCTGTTTGTATACTATTTGCTGTTGTGAACGGAGTGAACACCATCATGGAGATAGAGTGGATATCTGCATCAAAAACGGAAGGCTTGCGTGTAACAGGTGAAGTAGTTGTTCATTTGGAGCACCCTGAGCGCTTGTCTGTGGTGAGTGTGGAACCCGTGCACGTCGAAGGCACTGCGTTGGTCCATGACGATACCATGGCTGTGGATGCGACGATCAAGGCCACAGTGGTCTATCGGTGCGTCAGGTGTTTGACCTCTTTTTCGGAGAATCTTGAAACGGAACTTCATGAGCGATTTAAAAGAGTGCCGTTAAGTGACGAAGAGGAAGAGAATGAATTTATCTTTACGATGGGTACGGCCATTTATTTGGATCCCTATGTAGGGCAGGAATTGGTGTTATCGCTCCGACAAAATCCCGTATGCAAGGAAGATTGCAAAGGATTGTGTACGGTTTGCGGTGCGGACCTGAACAACGGGGAATGCGGCTGTGATCGCCACCCCATCGACCCGAGGCTTGAGGTTTTGGTTCAGGTGCTAGATAATATGGAAAGTGATTCAACTGGTGATTAGTCCATTTAGGGGGTGTTAGGCATGGCATTACCTCAGCATCGAACTTCGAAAACCCGCAAAAGGCTTCGTCGGACACACTTTAAGCTGACCGTTCCGGGAATGATTGAATGTCCGAATTGTCACGAGATGAAATTGTCCCATCGTGTATGTTCCAATTGCGGACATTATAACGGGCGTCAAGTTCGCGCCTAGTCAAAGAAAAGAGAGTCGAGGCGTGATTGCGTCAGAGACGCTCTTTTTTTTATACTTAATTCGTGATTGACATATCCATTATTAAGCGCAAAATGAGTTGAGGTGTCATTGATTTGAGACATGTGAATCGTCAAATGCGACTGAATGAGTTGCAGGATACCCTGGAACGCGAGCCTTTTTTGACGGATGAAGAGCTTTCGTCCCGTTTTCAGGTAAGTGTTCAGACGATTCGCTTAGATCGTATGGCGCTGGGAATACCTGAACACCGTGCACGGCTTCGAGCGCTTGCGGAAATGCAACAAAGCGAACTTCGGACGCTTGAACCTGAAGAGGTGTTTGGCGATATTGTCAATTTGGAACTGGGTTCCAGTGCGATTTCCGTTTGGCGCGCAGAAAAAAAACACGCCTTTGCCAGATCGGGGATTGTGCGTGGTCATTACATTTTTGCCCAGGCCAACTCGCTTGCAGTAGCCATTGTCAACGCGAAACAGGCGCTCACTGCAAAAGCGACCGTTCGCTTTGCAAAATCTGCTAATGTAGGAGAAGTACTCATATCCAAGGCTACTGTTACGGGTACGCGAATGGGTTATACAAGAGTGATTGTAGAAACAAAAATCGATAGTGAGATTATATTTATCGGTGATTTTTTGATTACCAGCGAAGCTTGACAAAGAACTGGAGGTTAAGCAATTGATAATCGCGATTGACGCGATGGGAGGGGACCACGCGCCAAAAGCACCTGTGGAAGGCGCGCTTCTGGCGGCAAAAGAGCACCCTGATACCACTTTTTTACTGGTGGGTAGGGATTCCGAAATTCGACCGTTGCTAAAAAAGCAACCATCCAACGTGGAAATACTTCCAGCTAATGACGTGATTGATCCAGGAGCAGAGCCGGTGCGTTCAGTCCGTAGGCAGAAAGATTCTTCTCTTGTGGTCTGTACCAATCTGGTCCGAGAAGGTAAGGCGGATGCGATGGTGTCTGCAGGGAATACAGGCGCTTTCATGGTGGCCGGTCTTCTTATTGTTGGAAGGATGGAGGGGATAGAGCGTCCGGCACTCGCTGCGATGTTACCCACATTCTCCGGTAAGGGGGTACTGCTTCTCGATGCGGGAGCCAATGCGGATTGTACTCCCCATCAACTTGTGCAATTCGCAAAAATGGGGCAAGCGTACATGCGTTTTACCAATCAGGTAGAAGATGTGCGCACTGCTTTGCTTAATATTGGTACGGAGGCAGGCAAAGGCAATGAACTTAGTAAGGCATCCTATCCTCTTCTTGAATCGGCTTGCACTCATTTTGTCGGTAATGTGGAAGCCCGCGATCTGTTAAATGAAGTTTGCGATGTGGTCGTTTGTGATGGGTTCGTTGGCAATGCCATCCTGAAATTTTATGAGGGTGTTGGCGCAGGACTATCAAAGCTGTTGAAAGAATTGTTTTTAAATTCATTCTGGTCCAAATTGGCAGCCCTGATGTTATCAGGGGGGCTGCGCAGGTTCTACAAGCGGTTTGATTACGCGGAATATGGAGGTGGGCCTTTTTTGGGGGTGCGGGGAGTCCTCGTTAAGGCTCACGGTTCGTCAAAATCGCGTGCCTTTGAAGTGGCCATTTTGCAGGCGCACAAAATGGTGTCATCAGGGTTGATCCATGCGCTTGAACAGGATCTATGCGAAACAGCATCAGATCCCGTGAATGAAGGTGGGAAATAAAATGAGTGTCGCTTTTGTGTTTCCTGGGCAAGGCGCCCAATATGTGGGGATGGGGCAAACGCTGGCAAAGGCCTATCCGATTGCGGCAAAAACGCTGGCTGAAGCGGACGTGGCACTGGGGTTTTCGCTCAGCCAGATTATTGCGGAAGGTCCAGAGGAAAAACTCCGGCTGACCTATTATACGCAACCGGCGATTATGGCTGTCAGTATCGCAGCATGGCGGGTGTTTGAAGAAGCTATTGAGATCATTCCCTCGTTTGTGGCAGGGCACAGCCTCGGAGAATATACGGCGCTGGTGGCATCTGGAGCCATTGCCTATGAAGATGCATTGCGTCTTGTATATAAAAGAGGTCAATTGATGGACGAGGCAGTACCGGCAGGCGAAGGCGCAATGGCGGCTGTGCTCGGAGCCGATGTAGAACTCCTCACGGCACTTTGCAAAACGGTGTCAGAAGAAACTGGCGTTCCAGTGGAGATGGCCAATATCAACTGTCCAGGTCAAGTCACTGTGTCTGGCGCCGCCAAGGCGGTCGATGAACTGATCAAACGGGCGCAGGAGGCAAAGGCAAGAAGGGCGGTTCGGCTTGACGTCAGTGGTCCGTTTCACTCGTCATTAATGGCGCCAGCGGCTGATTACCTCGCAAAGGCGCTTCATGATACCACATGGAAGCCTCTACATATGCCGCTTGTGGCAAACGTCTCCGCGCAGCCATTGACTACTGTCAACGAGGTGACTGCCGCGTTGAAGGCGCAACTTGCGGCTCCTGTTCGTTGGGAGGATTCGGTGAGGACAATGGTGTCAGAAGGTGTACATACTTTTGTGGAATTTGGTCCTGGTACGGTACTATCCGGTTTGGTCCGTAAAACAGAGAAAAGCGCGAAAACACTACATGTCGAAGATCCGGAAACGCTGTTGGAGACCATGAAGTTTTTGTCTGGGGAGGTGAATCCTTCGTGATGGAGGTATCATTAACTGGCAAGGTGGTTGTGGTAACTGGAGGCACTGGAGGCATCGGTCGCGCCATCGTCGCTGACTTGGTCGCTGCAGGAGCAAAAGTGGTAATTGGCTACTCATCAAACGAAGCCAAGGCAAATGAACTTGTTACTGCCATTCGGGAACAAGGCGGCGAGACGGTCGCCGTACAAGCGGACATTTCCTCGGCTATTGGCGCAAAGAAAATCATTGCCGCTGCGATAGAGGCATTTGGACAACTGGACGTGCTTGTCAATAATGCGGGCATCACCCGTGACGGACTGATGATGAGAATGAAGGAAGCCGACTGGGATGCTGTGCTTGATACCAATTTAAAATCGGTGTTCCTATTGGTTCAGGCCGCTTCTAGGTATCTCCTTCGCTCTAGTCAGGGGAGGATTGTCAATATCGCCTCGGTCGTCGGCCTAACGGGTAATGTAGGCCAGGCCAATTACACAGCGGCCAAAGCAGGAATCATCGGCTTGACAAAGACACTGGCCCGTGAATTTGCGAGCAGGCAGATTACTGTGAATGCGGTGGCGCCTGGGTTTATCGACACAGAAATGACCGCGGGATTGCCTGCCGAAATCAAGGATGGCATGATGAAGGAAATTCCCCTTTCCCGATTTGGGCAACCTGAGGACGTCGCCCATCTGGTGCGCTTTCTGGCATCAGCAGAAGCGTCCTACATGACAGGCCAGGTGCTTGCTGTCGACGGCGGACTGGCCATGTAGTATAATCTCTGGAGGAGGTGAGAGGATGTCCGATATTTTTGACCGCGTTAAACGCATAGTGGTGGACCGCCTCGGTGTTGATGAAGCGCAGGTGAATCAGGAAGCATCATTTAAAGACGATCTAGGCGCTGACTCGCTCGACGTTGTCGAGTTGGTGATGGAGCTTGAAGATGAATTTGACCTGGAAATATCCGATGAAGATGCTGAGAAAATCAACACCGTTGGCGATGTCGTCAAGTACATTGAGGCGCATGCCTGAATGCCGCTTGCGGTAATGGTATAACGCGTAGTCGGTTGTACATATCCCGACAGTGGAGAGTTCCCCGTGCGGTGCGCGGGGTTTTCTCATCTGAATACACTCATTTTGATATACGGGGTGAACATAAGTGAGGAGAGTAGTCGTTACTGGCATGGGGGTTGTGACCCCAGTTGGCCTGAATGTGGATGATTTCTGGAATAGCCTGCTGCAAGGGGTATCGGGGATTAGCAGAATCGAACATTTTGACACCACAGATTTTCCTACCAAGATTGCAGGATCAATCAAGAATTTCCAGCCTGAAGCCATGCTGAACCTCGATCGTAAAGAGATCCGTCACATGGACCGTTTTGTTCAGTTTGCCGTAGCTGCTTCAAAAATGGCGTTATCACATTCTGGGCTGGAAATTACAGAAGATATTGCGAATCGAGTGGGCGTGTATATTGGCTCCGGTATCGGGGGTCTGATGACGCTAGAGGAACAGCATCGCAATTTGCTCGAACGTGGACCAAAACGGGTGAGTCCATTTTTTATTCCGATGATGATCGGCAACATGGCATCGGGACAAGTGTCGATCTTATTTGGAGCAAAAGGCCCCAATAGCGCACCCGTTTCGGCCTGCGCCACGAGCGCCAACGCAATTGGCGATGCGTTTAAGATGATTGAGCGGGGGATTGCGGATGCGATGATCTGCGGCGGTGCGGAGTCAACGCTCACCCCTCTGGCTTTTGCTGGCTTTTGCTCTGCTAAAGCGCTTTCCGAGCGCAATGAAGAACCAGAACGGGCTAGTCGACCCTTTGATTCCGGACGAGATGGATTTGTCATGGGAGAAGGCGCGGGAATTCTCGTGCTGGAAGAACTTGAATTTGCCAAGAAGCGTGGTGCGAACATCATTGCTGAAGTGGTGGGCTACGGAATGAGCGCGGACGCCTATCACCTGGTTCAGCCGGATCCCAATGGGGATGGTGCAGCAAGGTCGATGCAGGCGGCAGTTGACGATGCGGGAATCAGCCTGCAGGACGTCGATTATATTAACGCACATGGCACTTCTACTCCCCTTGGCGACTTAGCGGAAACCAAGGCAGTCAAAACAGTGTTTGGCGAGCATGCGTACAAGTTGTCAGTGAGTTCCACCAAATCCATGACAGGACACTTGCTGGGGGCGGCGGGTGGCATCGAAGCGATTGCCTCCATCCTGGCAATCCGCGATCACATTATGCCTCCGACCATCAATCTGGACGATCCTGATCCTGAATGTGATCTGGATTACGTGCCCAACCAACCAAAAACAAAAGACCTAACTTATACCATGTCCAATTCTTTCGGGTTTGGAGGACATAACGCAAGTCTGATCTTCAAAAAATATGCCGAATAGTGAGGGAAGTGTTGGAAATGGGCGTAAAGTCTCTTCGTCAGTGGGCAGCAGAATTACATGTCCATTTTCAAAATGCTGCCCTGCTTGAGGCTGCATTTACACATTCTTCTTATAAAAATGAGCATCGGCAGGCCAATTTGACCGACAATGAGCGGCTTGAATTTTTAGGCGATGCAGTGCTGGAACTTTGTGTGAGTCAATATTTATACCGTCAATACCCGAGCGCAGTGGAGGGGGATTTGACGAGAATGCGTGCGGCGATCGTTTGTGAGCCGTCACTCGCATCATTTGCCAAGGAGTTGCGCTTTCCTCTTAATTTGCGCCTTGGTAAAGGTGAGGAAATTTCCGGAGGGAGGGAGCGCCCGAGTTTGCTTGCAGATGCCGTGGAAGCGTTTTTGGGTGCATTGTTTTTGGATCAGGGGTTGCCTGCGGTCGACGACTTTCTCGCCAGGCACTTTTACGCGCGCATCCCGCGCAGTGGCTTTGCAGACGATTCCTGGCGCAAGGATTTTAAGACCCTCTTGCAGGAACTCGTGCAAAAAGAATCACTTGGGGAATTAAGTTATGCCACCGTCTCGGAAAGCGGTCCTGCGCATGAACGTCGATTTGTCGTACAGGTCTCTGTCGCAGGAAAAATTTACGGTGAAGGGACAGGCAGATCAAAAAAAGAAGCCGAGCAAAGGGCGGCGCAATCCGCGCTGTCCACCATTGGGATGCCTTAGAGGAGAATTCTTGTGTTTGTAAAGCGTCTCGAATTGATAGGATTCAAGTCTTTCGCGGAACGATCGGAACTGGAAATCGCCCCTGGGGTAACGGCGGTGGTAGGTCCCAACGGAAGTGGAAAAAGCAATATTGCCGATGCGATCCGTTGGGTACTGGGTGAACAGAGCATTAGGACGCTGAGAGGCAATAAACTCGAAGACATCATCTTCGCGGGAAGTGACAGCCGTAAACCAGTGAATTATGCGGAGGTCCGACTGCTCTTAGACAACAGTGACCACGCCTTGCCGGTTGACTTTACGGAAGTGGCGGTCTCACGAAGGGTCTATCGGTCCGGTGACAGTGAATTTTATATCAATCAGACAGCCTGTCGTCTCAAGGATATCAGTGAATTATTCATGGATACCGGTATGGGGCACGAGGCTTATTCGATTATCGGGCAAGGTCGGATTGAAGAGATTTTATCGAACAAGCCAGAGGAGCGCCGGGGTATTTTTGAGGAGGCGGCAGGCATTGTCAAGTTCAAGGTCAGACGGAAAGAAGCAGAGAAGAAACTTTATGATGCGGATCAAAGTCTGGTTCGCGTTCGGGATTTGATTGCAGAACTTTCGTTGCAACTCGAGCCTCTGGAAGCGCGTTCAAAGGTGGCGCTCGAATACCGGGAACTGCTGTCACAAGTGGATCTGTGGTCGGCGACCGTGCTCACTGCCGAGTTTGATGAATTTTTTGATAAACACGAGCAATTGAATGTCCGCATTGCATCGCTTGAACAAGAACTGGCGGAGATTGTGGCAAGTGAATCAGAGGCTGACAGTGAACTGATTAGGAGGCGTGCGAATCTCGAGGAGAGTGAACAACTCGTCTCGCGCGTACAGGCAGATCGTCTTGATGCCACCGCCAGTGTGGAAAAAAATGAAGGCGATTTGCGTGTCCATGCAGAGAGAAAAGCGAATCTTGAACATCAGCATCAGGAAAATTTGCAGATGATCGAACGCATCCATAAGGAAATGGCAAACATTCAGATCGAACTTGAGCAACTGGACGCCCGTCAAATGGAACTGGATCAAACTGCGACGGGACTTCGTGCTGAACTGAAACGCTATCAGGAAGAGCGTCTGAGCAAGAATCATTTGCAGCAACTTCGCAAAGAGCTTTCGGAGACTCGCTCCCAATTAATCGAACGGATGAGGCAGCAGGCGACAGATCGAAATGAATGGCATAACGCGGAGCAACAACTTGAGCATCTCACTAGGCGATGGGAAAAGGCGAAAACGGAGTTAGTAGAGGCGGAAGCGGAGCTCGCTGCACTTGCTTTGCTACAGGAGCAAAGAAACGCTGAATCGCTTGGAATGAAAGCGCAACTTACGCGAATCGAGGCAGAGAAGCAACAGTGGTTCCAAAGTTGGCAAGAAGCAAAAAACGAGAAGCTGGTACTGCAGCAAAAAGTGGAGCGGATGGAAAAGACCAGGGGGGACTTACAAAGTAGGTGGCGCGCCCTGCAAGGAATGCATGAGAACAGGCAGGGATTTGCGAATGGTCCGAAATCGGTCTTGCATGCTGTACAAAACGGACGACTAGACGGTGTCATTGGTGCCGTGTCCGATTTGTTTAAGGTAAAAAAAGATTGGGAAACCGCGATCGAAACCGCGCTTGGCGGTAGTGTGCAAAATATCGTGACAACTAATGAGGATTCGGCAAGAAAAGCAATCGCCTATCTGAAAAAGAACAATATGGGCAGAGCCACGTTCTTGCCGCTCTCTGTGTTGGCAGGTCGGAAAATTCCCGAAAAGGATCGACAATTAGCAGGGCAATCGACTGGTTTTGTTGGTGTCGCATCAGATCTCGTAGAAGTAGAGAGTCGGCTTTTGGCTGTGGCTGAATTTTTATTGGGGCAAGTGTTGGTGGTTGAAAATCTGGAAATGGCCAATGCGATTGCCAGCAAGCTCCACTACAGGTACCGAATCGTGACACTTGATGGTGATGTGGTGCACCCCGGAGGCTCAATGACTGGCGGGAGCCAGAGTGGGCGTGGGTCAGGGCTCTTAGCCATCAATCGCGGGATCGAAGAAGTTCAAAAGGAATTGAAGGACGTCGAGTTTCAATTAAAGTCGGTACGCTGTGAAATGGATTTGGCAGTACAAAAAGAGCAGGAAATGCAAAAAGGGTGGAACCTGTCAGAAGAGCGTCATCATCAATGGGAACAGTCGATTCGCGAGAAGGAGAATGAATGGCGATTGCAGGCCATCACCTATCAAAGGCAAGCCGAAAGCGAAAAAACCCTTCGGCTCGAGACGGCGCAACTGCAACAGGAATATGAAGAACAGGAATCAAGAAGGCAGCAATTTGAAGGTGCAGTGGTTGCCATTGAAGCTAAGGTGGCATCGACTGAACAGGCTATCACCATCCTTGAACAACATATTACTGAAGAAGAAGCCAAACAAGAAGAACATCAGGACGAGTGGACCGAATGGAGAGTCAAACTTGCGGAGTGTGAAGAAGCGCTTCGAAGTGTAGAGAGCTCGCGCCAGCGTTTTCATCAGGAACTCACACAGCATAGCGAACAAGAAAAGGAGAGCAAGGCAGCGCTAATGAGTTTGCAGAGCAGACTGGATTTGCATGCGGAAGAAGAAAAAAGGCTGCTATTAGAACGGGACAAATGGCGAGAGCAATTGGCAAACGTTGAAGAAGCACTGAAGATGGCGCTGGCTTTAAGGCAGGAACACGCCAATGCGTTTGCGAGCGTCGAATTAGAGGTGCAAAAGGTGCGAAACATCCGCAGGCAAAAAGAAAGCCAATTACACGAATGGCAGGTGCAACTGGGCAAACTGTCGGTGGAACTGACAACCAAGGAAAATGAACTGCGAGAAAAGCACGGGCTTGGCATAGAGCTTGCGAGGACTCGTTACCCTTTGAACCAGCCACTCTCTGATGCGAAAAAGCGACTGGGAGCGCTGCGTGAGGATCTGAAGCAATACGAAGGGGTCAATCTTGGTGATATTGAGGAATATGAACGGTTGAGAGAGCGCCACCATTTTTTAGTGGAGGAAGAGGCTGACTTAGAACAGGCGCAAACACAGTTGCGGGAATTGATTGCAGAGATGGATGCCGAAATGGGCAAGCGTTTTATGGAGACGTTTACTCAGGTCAAAACCCACTTTCAAGAAGTGTTTCAGGCCTTGTTTGGCGGTGGCAGGGCAGACTTGCAATTGACAGGTTCTGGCGACCCGTTGACAGACGGTGTCGATATATTGGCAGAACCTCCCGGCAAAAAATTGCAAATTCTCTCGCTGCTTTCTGGTGGAGAAAGAGCGCTCACGGCGCTGGCGTTGCTTTTTTCTATCTTGAAAGTGAGGCCTGTGCCATTTTGCGTGCTGGACGAAGTAGAAGCGGCACTGGATGAAGTGAACGTAACTAGGTTTGCAGAGTACTTAAAACAATTTTCCAAAGAGACGCAATTTATTATGATCACGCATCGGCGCGGGACGATGGAATCGGCAGATGTGCTTTACGGTGTCACCATGCAGGATACTGGTGTTTCTAAATTGGTATCGGTGCGTGTGATGGAAGAAACGGCCTAATTATTAGGAGAAGGTGAAAGCCAATGGGTTTTTTTCAACGACTCAAATCCGGACTGGCAAAAACGCGTCAGGCGTTCACTGACAGAATCAGAGACGTTCTTGGCAGGCGCAAAATTGATGATGAAGTGTACGAGGATCTGGAAGACATCTTGCTTGGTGCGGACTTAGGCGTGTCGACCACGGAAGCATTGTTGAGCGCCTTGATGAAAGAAGCCAAACGCAAAAAGCTGGAAACGGCGGATCAACTGATACCGGTGCTAAGGGATTTGATCCTAGAAACTTTTGCAGGGAATGAACCTGTTGAATCGAATGTAGGTAAAGGCATGACGGTGATTCTTGTCGTTGGCGTCAATGGCGTTGGCAAGACGACCACCATTGGCAAATTGGCTCACCACTATCTTGCGTCAGGCAAAAAAGTGCTCATGGCTGCGGGAGATACGTTTCGGGCGGCGGCCATCGAGCAATTGGTGGTCTGGGGAGAGCGCGCCGGGGTGGACGTGATCAAGCAGAATCAGGGGGCCGATGCGGCTGCGGTTATTTTTGACGGAATCCAGGCGGCAAAAGCAAGGTCGGCTGACATCCTCATCTGCGATACAGCAGGTCGGTTGCAAAATAAGGCTCATCTTATGGAGGAACTGCAGAAAATCCATCGCATCATCAAACGCGAAGTGCCAGATGGTATTCATGAGGTACTTTTGGTGCTCGATGCGACAACTGGCCAAAACGCGATCGTTCAGGCCAAAATGTTTAACGAGGTGGCGGAACTCACCGGCATTATCCTGACCAAACTCGACGGTACTGCAAAAGGCGGTGTGGTTATCGCCATCAAACAGGAGTTGAACATCCCCATAAAGTGGGTGGGAGTGGGAGAAGGGATGGACGACTTACAGCCTTTTTCTGAGCAGGAATTCGTGGAGGCATTATTTGAACAGGTGTAACATGTGGTATGTGACAAGGAATTTTACTTGACAGCAAGACGGTGCTACTGTATGCTGTGAAAGTCAGATTCTAGATGGAGGTCCCATGCTGGAAAAAGCGGTGGAAACCAGTATCCTTTTTGACTATTACGGCGGATTGTTCACTGATAAGCAGCGCCAGATTATGGAACTTCGATTCGCGGAAGATCTATCGCTTGCGGAGATCGCGGAACAATTGTCGATATCCCGGCAAGCGGTGCATGATACGATCCAGCGAACGACACAGCAACTTTTTGATTATGAAGACAAGCTAGGTCTGCTAAAGATTCGCCATCTCAGGCACAATAAGTTGCAAATATTAGAAAGCCAGCTTCGCGAACAAGGGTGTTTAAGCGAAGGGATTGGCCAATTGATCAATGAGCTCATGGATTGAAGTGGGAGTGAACCTACGTGTTTGATACGCTGACGAATCGTTTGCAAGGGGCATTTCAACGCCTGAGGGGCAAAGGCCGGTTGACGGAAGAAGACGTCAAAGAGGCGATGCGCGAAGTTCGGCGCGCCCTTTTGGAGGCAGACGTCAACCACGTAGTAGCGAAAGAATTTACGGATCGCATTCGGGAAAAGGCGGTTGGTCAGGAAGTTCTGCAAAGCCTGACTGCTGCTCAACAAGTGGTAAAGATTGTCCATGATGAACTGATCGAGTTGATGGGTGGCACCCAGGAAAAAATCGCACGAGCTTCGAAGCCGCCTACTGTGGTGATGATGGTGGGATTGCAGGGTGCTGGAAAGACCACTGCTGCAGCCAAACTGGCCCGTTACTTGTTGACACAGGAACATCGCCGTCCACTACTCGTTGCGGCCGATATTTATCGACCGGCAGCTATCGATCAATTGAAGGTGCTTGGCGAACAGGTGAATGTGCCAGTTTTTTCGCTCGAAAGCGGAGCTAAACCGCAGGAGATTGTCCAGAGTGCGCTTGCGGAGGCAAGGCGTGGCGGATATGACTATGTGCTCGTGGATACAGCTGGCCGACTGCATATTGACGATGAACTGATGCATGAGCTTGATGATCTTGTGACTATCGCAAGTCCTGAAGAAATTTTGCTCGTGATCGATGCGATGACTGGTCAGGATGCCATCCACGTGGCGCAAAGTTTTCACGAGCGGCTTCATTTGACGGGACTCGTACTCACAAAACTTGACGGCGACACGAGGGGCGGCGCTGCACTGACCGTAAGGCACGTGACCGGTTGCCCGGTAAAATTCGTCGGTACGGGCGAGAAGACGGATGCGCTTGAACCGTTTTATCCTGATCGGTTGGCTTCAAGGATTCTTGGTATGGGCGATGTGCTGACTTTAATTGAGAAAGCACAGGCCACGTTTGATGAGAAGGAAGCGAAAGATCTAGAGGCCAAGATTCGTCGCAATGAATTTACACTCGAAGATTTTTTGAACCAACTTCGGCAAATGCGCAATATGGGGCCTCTCGACCAACTACTCGGTATGATACCAGGGATGAATAAGCTCAAGCAACAACTCGAAGGTAAATCCATCGATGAGAGTCAGATTGGGAAAGTGGAAGCGATCATTTTGTCGATGACAAAGGAAGAGAGACAAAAGCCGGAACTTGTCATGAAAAGCTCGAGCCGCAGGGTGCGGGTGGCCAAAGGCAGCGGTACCCAGGTCAAGGACGTCAACCAGTTATTGCAGCGATTTGAAGAGATGCGCAAGATGATGAAGATGTTCAGTGGTCCTGGTGGTAAGCGCAAGATGCGCGGCATTGGCGATTTGACAAGCGCGATGCAGGGCGGATCAAACGCCACACAAACAAGAACGCATCGTCACAAGAAGAAAAGATAGATTCAGATTACATCAAGGAGGTGAAAAAAAATGGCAGTGAAAATTCGCTTAAAAAGAATGGGTGCAAAGAAAAGTCCTTTTTACCGCGTAGTTGTAGCGGACTCCCGTTCACCAAGAGATGGACGTTTTGTCGAAGAGATTGGTACTTATAATCCGTTGACCGAACCCGCACAGATCCAGATCAAGGAAGACCGTGCGTTATATTGGTTGCAAGTGGGAGCGCAACCTTCTGATACTGCTCGTTCGTTGCTAAGTAAAATTGGCGTGATGAAAAAGTATCATGAATCCCGTCACAGCAAAGCATAAGTCGGCACCCTGGTAGGGAGTCGCGGAGGCGATTAGCATGAAAGAATTGATTGAGTTAATCGTACGTCATTTGGTGGACCAACCCGATGAGGTGAAAGTCCGCGAAGTCGAGACTGAACGAGGAGTTACTTTTGAACTCAGTGTGGCTCCGGAAGACGTTGGGAAAGTCATCGGCAAAGGCGGACGAACCGTCAAATCAATTCGTACTGTTGTGGTTGCATCTTCTTTTCCAGAGAAAAAGAACGTTTCCATCGAAATCGTTTAATGTGGGGCAGACGGGTTCGTCAAGCCCCGTTTTGCCTTTTTAATAGTGCAGAAGTCAAGGAATGACAAAAAAAGGAGTGTTGGTTTTGATATCCATTCGTCAACCTGTCACGATTAAAATCATTTTGACTGAAGAGACTAAACAGGCATGGCTTGCGGAACTGAGAAGACTTGTCAACAGTACGATCGCCGAACTGGAAGAGCTTGAATTCAGAAGCAAACAATGGCTTCGTGATGCGGAAAAGCAAGGAGAAGGCGCAGTTCAGGCCACGGAAGAGCGGATTGAGCAGGAGAAAAACCAACGCATCGAACAACGAGAACAGTTAATTCAACAGTTGACGCAAATTCAGCAAATGGATATTGGAACAGAAGTGGCAAACGGAACGGTAGAGACCTCGGTAGACGTTAAAATTGGTGATTCATGGGACTCCATTGCTCAAGGCAGCGAAATCGTCATTAAGGATGGCGTGGTCGTTGAGATCAGACAAAATGGACAAGTCCTCGAAAGCTGATTTGATGCTAACAGTCTTCTAGGAGGTTAAGCAGCTTTGGAAGAAATGTTTACTGTCGGGACGATCACCGGGCCGCACGGCTTAAAAGGTGAAGTGAGAGTGTTTTCACGCACCGATTATCCTGAATTGCGATTTGCACCTGGCTCTAGATTACTGATATTCCGTCAAGGTCAAGAAAAGTCGGAAGAATTGGTCATCAAGTCTTCCCGCATTCACAAGTCGCTTTACCTGGTATTATTTGAAGGTTTGGAATCGGTGGAACTGGTGGAAAAGATGAGAGGGGCAGAATTAAAGGTCCTTCGATCGGACGCACCGCCTTTGCCGGAAGGTGAATATTGGATTGACGACTTGATCAATTGCCAAGTGGTGACAGAAAGTGGCGAAGTGTTGGGACAAATCACCGATGTGCTGACTCCTGGGGCTAATGATGTCTATGTCGTTCGAAAACCCGGTCGCAAAGATATTTTAATTCCAGCGATTCCCCAGTGCGTCTTAAATGTGGATGTGGAGAATAAGCGCATGCTCATTCATCTGATGCCGGGATTAATTGATGAAGCTTAAGGAAATGGCGGGGCTATTTTTTGAAAATAGATGTGCTGACGTTATTCCCCGAGGTGTTTGAAACCTATTTGCAAACCAGTGTGATTAAGCGGGCACAAGACAGTGAAGCGGTGCAAGTGAAGCTGGTTAATTTCAGGGAGTATTCACTCGATCGACATCATACTGTAGATGATTATCCGTTTGGCGGAGGGGCAGGGATGGTATTAAAACCTGAACCCCTTTTTCGTGCGGTAGAAGCGTTGAATAAGGATGATAAGGCAATTGATCGTATCATCCTTCTTTCTCCTCAGGGGAAGCCATTCACGCAAAGCATTGCGAAAGAACTATCGAATGTTCAACGATTGATGCTGATATGTGGACATTATGAAGGCTTTGATGAGCGCATACGAGAGCATCTGGTGACGGATGAACTGTCGATTGGCGATTATGTACTGACTGGTGGGGAACTCGCGGCGTTGGTGGTGATGGATGCTGTGATTCGATTGATTCCAGGTGTCTTGGGGAATCCTGATAGTGCGAGTAGCGATTCTTTTGCAAACGGTTTGTTAGAGCATCCTCAATACACAAGACCGCGTAAGTTTATTGATTGGGAAGTTCCAGAGGTGCTGCTATCAGGCAATCATCAGGAGATAGCCAAATGGCGACATGAACAATCGCTTTTAAGGACACTTCAAAGAAGACCGGAGTTACTTGCCAATGTGGAACTGTCCCAAAAGGATCGTGAATGGCTCAAGCAGCAACAACGCAATGAGCCCACCGTTTGAAAACATCTGACTGTATCCCTTTGACGAATTCATTGGTGGGCTCAACGTAGAGTATGATCAAACTCGTTAAACGGTGTGGGCGAACCTGCAAAAGATATTTCACTTGAAATGTGATAATGCACTTGCTTTTTTACACATAGTTATTATAATTATATTTAATATCATATCGAAGGATCCAAGGATTCATAACGGTTTGTTATTCTTAACATTTGGATAAGGGTTCAAATGGAAGGGATGATAAGGAATCGGTGATGAAGCTGGACTGGATACATCGGTTTCATGTGTCACTGCGGTGACAGTATGAGCCGTTTTTTATTTTTTGGGAGGTGGAAGTTTGTCCAAGGGGGAATTGGAGGATAAAATCAGTAAACTACTTTCCCGATGGGAAAAGGATTACCTTGGGAGAGGTTCGCTCGTAGTTAAAACAGATATTTTACGCAATATGGTGATCGTTGTTCTAAAAGGAGTGCTTACTCCAGCAGAAAAGAAATTGGTTGTCACTCAAGAAGGATTGATGGTAATCAAGCGCATGAGATCTGATTTAGTGGAGTCAGGAGTGGATCATTTAACCTCATTAGTGGAAGAAGCAACGAGCGCTAAGGTGACGAGTTTCTTTACCGACATTAGTACTAGATCCGGGGAACGGGTGATGGTGTTCATGATGGATTCGAGTATAGACTGAGAACAAACTAACGAAAAAAAATAAAAACGCCGGAAGATGAACAAAATTCCATGGAAAGTTGGGAAGTTTGTCGTAAGCCGGAGGGAAGAGCACTTAGTTGCTCATTTCCTCCGGCTTTTTTGTTAGATCGAATGCAGGTCGAATGTGGCGTTCAGGAGGTGAAAGGATTGATGCCAGGTTTTCATTTAGGGGAGTCAGATTCGTCAAAGAAAGTTTTGCTTTTGAGTGATTCGATCATCCATCCACCATTCGAGGAGGCGCTCAACAATTGGCTGTATGCACAAAAGGTGGCGGCAAAAAAATTTTTTTGCGAAGGAGTTTGGGTGTGGGATCCTTACGACTCGTTGGTAAGAACACTGCTATTTGAGATCTACCATGATTCTTCTTATGAAGAGATATGGATTATCGGATGCGATGAGAAAAAAAGAACTTTTCTATCCCATAATCCATTTGAAAGCTCGTCAAATGCAGTATCGTATATTTTTCGGCATGTAAAAAACGTGGAAATGGATTATTGGAGTGGACACCAACAAGATATTCGAATGAATGTCTGCAAAACAGCGAATCTGCTTGAAGCCCACCCCTGGTTACCGAAAAACGTCAACGTCAAGGGATTTTTTTATCAGACTGCAAGCCGGACCTTTGAACTTTTAGAAAGCAACCATTTGATACCAATAAAGGAGGTGCATCAATCATGAGGGATTGCCCAGTTTGTGAAGGAAATGGAGAAATTGAATGCAAGCATGGTGAGGATCATTTTGCAGATTGTACGCATTGCCATGGGCAAGGAGTTGTGGTGTGTCATTACTGCGAAGGCAGTGGCGTGTTGGAAGTCAATTCGTAAAAACGAAAAAGACAATATCACAACATAAAGGAGAGCCTAAGATGAAAAACATACCAATCAGTGTCGCTTATGGAGATGGCATTGGACCGGAAATTATGAACGCCACATTAACTATCCTTGAAGCGGCAGGAGCACGACTTGAAATAGAAGTGGTGGAAATAGGCGAAAAGGTATATGAGCGCGGCATCGACACGGGGATGGACCCAAAGGCATGGGAAAGTCTAAGAAGAACCAAAGTGTTCTTAAAGGCTCCTATCACAACACCACAGGGAAGTGGCTATAAAAGCCTCAATGTCACGACTCGAAAGGCACTGAATTTATATGCCAATGTTCGTCCAGCAATATCTTACAGCCCATTTGTTCAAACCAAACACCCGGCGATGAATGTAGTGATCGTCAGAGAAAATGAAGAGGATTTGTACGCTGGCATCGAACATCGGCAGACCAATCAGGTTTATCAGTGCCTGAAACTGATCACTAGACCTGGTTCAGAACGAGTGATTCGCTACGCGTTTGAGTACGCAAGAGCAAATCAACGCAAGAAAGTTAGTTGTTTTGTGAAAGATAACATCATGAAATTGACTGATGGACTATTTCACAAGGTGTTTGATGAAATTGCTAAGGAATATCCAGATATTGAACATGAAACGTGGATTGTGGATATTGGTGCAGCCAAACTGGCGGATACGCCTGAGAATTTTGATGTCGTCGTGATGCCTAATTTGTATGGAGATGTGCTTTCTGACGTGACGGCTCAACTGTCCGGATCTGTGGGGCTAGCGGGATCAGCTAACATTGGAGACGAATGCGCGATGTTTGAAGCCATTCACGGTTCAGCTCCTCGACGAGCGGGGCAAAATCTAGCCAATCCTTCCGGCCTATTGCATGGTGCGGTGATGATGTTGGTGCACATCGGCCAGGTGGATGTCGCGAGTAAAGTGCATAACGCATGGTTAAAAACGATGGAAGATGGTGTGCATACGTACGATATTTACCGTGAAGGGATCAGTAAAGAAAAAGTCGGGACAAAAGAATTTGCACAGGCAGTGATCAGTCGGTTAGGGATGGTGCCAAGCGTATTGGCGAAGGTCTCTTACCAGGAGACTTCCTCATTCATGAAAGGCATTCAATCAAAGCAAGAGGAAGAGAAAAGATTGGAAGGTGTCGATGTATTTTTGGATTGGAAGTCAGGCACGCCGGATCAACTTGGGAATCATCTACAAAAGGTCAAAATAAACAATTTGGCACTACGTGTCATCACCAATCGTGGAATCAAGGTTTGGCCCAGTGGATTGCCAGAAACCTTTTGTACGGACCACTGGCGTTGCCGTTTTCAACCTCAACCTGGTGACACGATCAAAAATTTAGATGTTGTCGAATTGCAAAAGGAAGTGATTAGGGCTGGTTTTGACGTCATTAAGACAGAGAATCTGTACTCATTTGACGGCGTGCCAGGTTTTTCAGCGGTGCACGGATAAAAGACACACTTTGGTGTGGATTCAAAAAAAATGAGGAAATCAAAGCTCCCGAGTATACGGTAAAAACTCGGGAGCATATCTTTATTAAAATTCAAGTATTCGTTTATTGTTTTGGTGATGGGGTCATAAATTAGGAAACGCTGGGGGTCGCTTGTAACCTATTTGCTGAATGGCAATGTCTCCTTGATTCATCGTGACATTTTCACTGATGACTTATAAGGTGACAATATCACTGACGAAAAAAAAGAGATAAAACTAAGGTTGACATCGAGAATCAGGCATGGTATATTACGTTTTGTCGCCGCGAGGACGGCGGTTCGATCCTTGAAAACTAAACACGTATAGAGTACCACGTGCGTGATATGCAATGCAGCAACAACGTCAGAAAGTAATGGCAACGAGCTACGAAGTAGATCGGCAGCCATTTGACTGAGAGTTTGATCCTGGCTCAGGACGAACGCTGGCGGCGTGCCTAATACATGCAAGTCGAGCGAGGGTCTTCGGACCCTAGCGGCGGACGGGTGAGT
>JAJZCW010000034.1 GCA_021828865.1 Bacillota bacterium | reverse complement strand
CTAGCAATAATAAAGACAACACTATATCCGCTAAAAACGTTGCTGGGGAATGAAACTCATATGCAATGAAAAACAGAAAAATAACAACTATAGCTTCGATTAAAATTTCGATGTAAGTCGGTACCCTGATGAATAAAACACGGATATTAGCCACCCCCATACTGATGAGTACTAGTAAAATATTGAACTCATTAAGGCTCAAGTTGCTACCGACCAAAGTCATGATCCAGCTAATAGTTCCAAAGAGTAAAAACATATACGAAATAATCGATCCGATGTGTCGTGTTAAAAAACGCATTTTAAAACCTCCTATGATTCATCCACTCTTCCACTCCTGATAAAACGCCATGCTAAAATGTAACGTTTTCACCGCTGGCTCTACATACGTCCAAGCCTCCTCGCCCCTTGGCGGATTCGAGATATCCAACTGCACCGCATGAATAAGCCCCCTTCCAACATAGAAGGAGGCCGTGGGAAATTTTCAGTTATTCCATGTCACTGTAGAGCTTTCAGAACTAACTACGCCCTCACCACCATTGTTAAACCATTGCTTCGCCCAAGTCGGTATCCACGTGCTGATTTGCGAATGCTCAAACGTGCTGCTGCCACTGGTGATCGTATAGGTCGGCATCACCCACCATTCACCAGCTCCCATCTGTGGATAATCCGAATTGGCCGTATTGGGCTGAAACAATACCCCGCCATTGTGCTCTGCATCAAACGAATGAGATACAGGGGTTCCCACCGGCGAAGTGGAAGGTTTCGCATACACAATACTCGGGTTGGGAGTGGGTGGCATGAGAGCATCGCTATACCAAACCCCGTTGCTTTGAGTATCCGGAGCCGGTGCATTGGCTGGTGTATCGTCCGCAGGAGTCCCAGGCAGCATACTGTTCGGCGTTAACCCTACCGTATTCGTGTTATTCAACCCTGATGTGACTGGCACTTGCGAAAAATCTGTCCCATTGGTGCTGTCTGCAGGAATCCACGAGCCATATGAGGCCCAAACTGGCTGTGTCCAGGTTAATCCTGATCCTGCTGGGGTGATCGGCGTTTCTGTCGATGAATTGAAATTGCCTGAGGCCGTTACTGTTATCGTGCTCGGATTCCACCAATAAGTCACGTTCTTTCCAATGGCGAGATTGGCACTGGTCGTTTCTGTAATGCTCGTATTGCGATACAAGTATTCGTCACTGTAATTCGGCGAGTACCCCGCAAAGGTCCAGTCCGTCCCTACGCCTGTACAGGTGGACGGATTACCATTCGAGTTTGTGCATGCGTAGGTGTAAGTATAAGATCCCTGCGTCCAGTTTGGGGTCCACGAACTAATGTAATGTTTCCGATATAAAACATCGCCAATGGTCTTGATTTCACCCTTGACTCCAAAACCGACTTGCATCCCCGCTCCATTCACAAATTCGATCGTGAAGTTATTGAACCAGTTGGCGGGCTGTGTATCCTTCCCGTCTGGGTTATTTTGATACGTATAGTAGGCTGTGTACTGCGCTGCGGGGGCACTGGTGATCGCCTGCTCCGGGATCGGATGCAGTTTGTAAGCAATGGGATCGCCATCGGTGCCTGTAAAACTGGACCCTTCAGCATAAGCAAAATTTTCACCTTCGTTTGTGTTTAACATACCTGGTGAAAGAAAACGCCATTCCGTGTACCCTGGCAGCGCAGAACTACAGGAAACATTTCCGCTCGATGTACATCCGATGGGCGGATTGGAAGGCGGGGTCGGGGGCGTACTGCCTGGAGATGGAAATGATACCGTCACTTCTGCAGAGTGCCCACCTGGCATAGCGCTAGATCCGGTAAATTGATAGGTGAAGACGTCGCTCTTCTCTGGGTATGCCTCGATGACCACGTTATTTTGACCGTTTGTATTCCATGCGTTCGGATAGGATGATTGGTAATTGGCTAGCCATGAATTCAGGGTTGAAGTCGGAATAGTGATCGAAGAAACAATTGGATTGCCATTTTTATCATAGGTGGCGACACTTCCCACCGCATCCTTAAAACTGCCACCATTCACGTTAATATTAAACTCGATTTGATCGGTATTTCCCGGATCAGTCGGTAGGTTACTGTCCGATGGTGTTAGTGTCAGTGGCGAACTAAACTGTGTTGGTAACGTACTACTATAGGTAGAGCCAAAGGTAAGTTGCTCCCCCCCAGTCGTCGCCCAAAGTTCGAGTCCCTGGTTCGTTGCGAGGGTGAGTGTCGGTTCCTCCGTGCCGTTTGCGGTGTCGAGCATGAGTTCAGAGGGAGTGGAGAGCGGCGTGCCCGACGAACTTCCAAAGCTGGGTAAGAATCCACCACGAGTGCCATCAAATTGGTGCGTTGTAGGGTTCTCACTGATTTCATCAATACCACCGATCTGATCTGCCAAGTACATGTTGCCACTGGCTGATATTTCAGGGGATCCAATCGGATAAATCTGGCCGGATGCACCAGAGGCGCTATATTGATGAATCTGATTATTTGTTGCATCTGGATCAACTGTGGCATAACCATAAGACCCCTTGTCAGTAAATGGAACGATGTACTCATCGGCTACGGCGCTATAACCGGATTCAGACAAGTCAGAAGTTTGCCCATTGCCGATATTGAACCATTTTGTCGTTTTCGTTGTGCTGAAGGTGATGGTGCCGTTAGCATTCACAGTTCCGAGAAACACATCGCCATCTACATCATTCCACATCACTTCGCCTTGCTTAATGCCAATTGGCGAGGCAACGGAAGGGATGGGACCAGCGGGGTTGGGAAAGTATTGAAAATTCCCATTCCGAGGGTTAATAAGAAACAGCATCCCTGTGCCCGAGTCTCCCCCAAATGTGTTGTTATTAGCATCATACGCGCCTGTCGCCGCGATATATGAGGTGCCGTCTGTTGCCGTGACCAAGGAAGGGGAAGCATCAAAGCGGACGCCAAAGTTTTTATACCCCACTACCTCCATGGTGTTCGGGTTAATTTCGTATAAATACCCATTCTGAGTAGTTACAAATATTTCGTCGCTCGATGTACCCAACTCTGAAGCCGTGACATAAAGCGGATACGAAACGACTTGATTGTAGTTGTTGCCCCCATCGAGATTACCAGTACCGCCAATGCTAACCGAGGTTTTTTGGAGCGTGGTGCCTGTCCAATGAAACCGGTAGAATTCCGCTCCCGCTGCCAAATATGCATCGCCAGTCGTAGGATCATAAACAGGTGATGAGTTAGATACATCAGGAATCGCAGTTTCCGCCATGAATTTCGGTAGTCCACCGCTCCAACTTCCCGTGTTCCACACCGTCATATAGCCGATCCCTTGAAAGTTATTGCTGGCACTACCCGCAGAAACGGGATAATAAAGTATATTGCCTGCTCCCATAGCCGTACTACTGCTAGCCATTGTCGGGACACCTGGCGCGCTCTTGATGATCGCCTCTGTAGACCACGGGAATCCGTCATTAATCGTATTTACATGGGTTCTTTGTACGGTATCTCCGAACATAACCACCCCACTGGAAGCAAATGCAGTGATCGCAGTAAATGTAACGGCGACTGCTACTATGCTTGATAATGCAAATTTTTTCATTGCCTTTCTCCTTCCGAGGGCATAAAAAAATCCCTCGCTATGAAGGGATAGGGTGGGAAAATTTATTGAACTTGCGTTTCCATTCGTTCAATTTTATAATCATAGTGTCAAGTGGAACGGCGCAGTTGCGTTTTACTATAAGGTGTTAGTAGTTGCTAGGGGCAACTACTTTTTCTTTTTTAAAGCCGCACTCAGTATCGTAACAAACGCAGTGATTAACGTGATCGCAACGGGTTGAGTGAGCGTGATGTGAAAATTCAATAGCATCACCCTCCTACGTACTACAAAAGTACGCAACTGCGCCATTCCGCAGCAGGAGGATGATTCAACGTAACTGAGATACCCCAAATCGAGATATCCACTTGACTATATTATTTTACCAAACTCCGACAGCAATCGCGAGATTCCGAGTTAAATTGAATCCCTCTTCTACGCGTAGGAAGTGAACAAGAGTTTCCTTATAATTTCAGTTTGCCCATGTACCTCCTCCAGGAGCACTACCAGATTGTGAAGTCTCCCCGTTCCCTTTTTGACCATTCCCGCCGTTATGCTGCTTCCACTGTGCCTGGTTCCCGCTTTGCGTATTCGCCACCGTGCTTGGCAAAGAAATCGTCCAGGTATGCTTGGTGCCATTCCACACATTAGAAAACCCTAAACTATTGAGCATCTTTTCTGCATAGTAAAGCCCGAAGAACGTGGTCAACTTGCCGCTGTTCGGATCTTTTACCGCAAAGGAGGGCACCCCACTTTCCATGATTTTCCCATTCAGTACGATGCTTGCATTACCACGTTTGTCGTGAATGCTCAGGCTTGCATTCTTGCCAGTCAACGTTAGTACATGTTTGTTCCCGTTCCAGCTATTATTTACGCCTGTTTGTTTCATCACCTGCATAATGTACCAGATGGGAATAAACGTAGTTATCACGCCGCTGTTGGGATCTTTCGACGCAAAAACATAGGGCGTGTAAGTGGATGTTCCGTTCACCACGATACTTGTTTCGTGAAGCCAATAACCGCCTTCTTGTAACGATGCGCTGGCAGCGAAAGCAGGCACAGTAAATACTGTAGTGAGAACTAATACACCTGATGCCGCAATCCATTTCGTTGATTTCATTCCGACCAACTCCTATCACTAGATTTTAACACTCTCATAGTTGTTGGCAAGGGTGGGAAGTTTTTTATGTTTCTGTGAATCGTCTGCTTGTCTCGCCAATTTTAGTTGATCTGTAAAGGAACTCCGGTCTTGATGATTTCCTCAACCAAAGGATCGTCATCGATAATATTTCTGGTCTACTGCATGCTTAAATCCTTCGCAAAGTCATAGGAGATGATGTTGCCTTGCTGAGTTTCAAGCCATGCCCTTTCTTTATGCGATTTTTCGGAGATGGCCCCACTAGTAAAAGAGGAAAAATAATCGCGCATATATTGTAAGATGTCTATTTCTGAAGCGGAGAATATAGATAAAGCTGCTTTTTTCCCATCTGGGTAAATTAGAATGCTACCATTATCCTCGTACTCCACCATTAAAATGTCCTTTTCTTTCTCAAATGCGTCCAACATGGTAAAAAAGTGCTCGGGAACAGGGCCGTAAGTTTGACGTTGATAGGCTAGGCCGCTAATGGAGCAGGTATTTCTTCGAAAACCAACAAAATCAGCGTACCAAAGCAATTTCATGAGTTTTGTTTTCCACACTCCACCTTCAGCAAAAAACAAAATCATGTTTCTTAGTCGTTCTATATCGATCACTCGGAAACCAGTCTTGATACTAACGCCGTAAAAAGATTGTAGTTTTTCAAATGTACCTATCAAGGAAATCGGTGTCTCCACCGTTTCAAGCGACTGCCTTACCGTTTCCGCTTCTTCACGAGGGACGCTCGAACTCCGTTCCTGGATATAGCGCGCCATCCCTTCGTTCGTTGAGATCATCTTAAGTAGATCGTTATGAACCCGATCGGGCACCCCTCCAGCTTCATAACGATGCAATGTAATTTCTCCCCATCCAAGGAGACGTGACATGCCCCGTTGCGACAACCCGTAACGCTCTCTAATTTTGCGAATCTCCCACGGTGCCAAAAGATCATGCTTTGCGCGATAGACATCATAAACTTTTTGCAGATTTGAAGCGTCCAATTCCTTGTCAAATACATCCTCGCCACATATAGGACACACCAACACATTGGCTTCAATTTCAATTTCCTCGCCTCGGACCGGATAAGTCTCTGCCCGAGGTTCCACCTTACAATCTCGTACTGCCTCGCACTTCGGACAATACTTCATCATCTTTCTCATCCCTCTCGATACGGATATATGAGCGGCCATTCGGCCCTGTGGAATGAGATGCATACGCATCCACGTTGTTCATCGCATTTCAATTTTATGTATAATTCAATGCCGCCAGTGTCGGCCCCGAAAATGTAGATATCTCCACCCTTTTCTGCGTCATGATCACTTTCCGGACCTTTGATATAATTGGATGGTTGTAGACTGGATACCACTCTTTCAACATCATCAATAGACATTTCTAATTCAGTCAGTGTACGCAGGCATTTCCTGCGCTCAACGAACTCAAATCGCCCGTTTTCTATATGGTTTTTACAATCAAGCAAGAATGACCGAATTGGTTCAAGCTCAGTTTGCCCCAAATCATCACCTTCATATACCATCGTTGTTATCATATGATAACATGTTATTCCCCTTTTGAAAATACCAGTCTTAGCAGTTATCTCGGCATATCGACTCCTGATTTCTGCACACTCAGAATCGCAAAGTTCACACCACATTTCTAATATTTGACGATGATGTCATTGATCCACTATGCTCCTTATGAGCAGCGATGAACCAGATCTGATTGAATACACACTAACCGAACCAAAACTTAATTGAAGAGGTAGCGGCCAGTCCACGCCGCCACTCGGTTTTTAGGAATACCCGGAAAGAAGGGGCTGCCAATGGGCGATTTTGAAGATCAGATTAGACAGATTAAAAAACAATCGGATCAAAAGAAGCTCAAACATAAAGAAGCCATCATCAGACAGCAATACAAGGTTCTGCTTACGATACAGACCCGTATTTCACAGTCATTCGCAAAAACACCGAATTCCACATCTCTATACGAATAGAAAACGGCAATATGATCATTGACGCTCACGGTGACTATTTTTCTTTAGAAAAATTAAGTACAACTGTTTTCATCGATCGATTTGATCAAAACGGGATTCGAAAATCTGCAGAAGAAGCAATTAAGAATTGGTATTCTTATCAGTTGAGACGCGATGGCTAAATTTCAAGGCTTCAGAATCTTTATTATTAACAACAATCCCCTTGGCCCCAGTCGCCAGGGCTACCATATCTACGATTTGCCCAGACATGACAGTGATAATGTATCTAATGTTTTCAATGAGAAAATCATCCCATGCAAAGTGATCAAATCTCGCCGTCAACGTGACAATTGGCGTCTTACCAACTTTTTCAGACCGTTGAGATTGGAGCTTAATGGAATACTCATTAAGAACTCCAATCTCCCCAACTCCTGGTGCTGCAAAATCCTCCGGGTTATCCATTACTTCGTCAGGCTTAGGGACATCACCGTCTGTAGAATTGATATAAATCCCCCTAGATCCCGCCGCCAGAGCTACCATATCAATGATGTAAGCTCCCATTTCAGGAATAACGAAACTGAAGTCCTCACGATAAAAATCACCTTCAAAAAAGCTTTCGAAACTTGCCGTCAGCGTAATCGTCGGCGGCTTTTCCGCTTTTTCCGGCCGCCTCGATTCGTACTTCACCACATACTCACAAAAACCACCAATCAACTTAATTCCACCTTTCGAATTTTTAGACCGTCAACTTGCCAAAGAGCATCAATCACAATACAGCCATTAGCCATAGCACAACGAACTTCATCTCAACTTTCGTCATTCAACACTCTCTTACCAAGAAGGGACACCGTGGGAAAAATTAAACCGCCGTCCTCACTCCCTCTCCGGCAGTAGGTACGGCAGTTATCGGCTTTCTTAATTGGTATGACTTGCTTCTGCGGACTTTTCATCCATTCTTCTGACGTTGGATCGGTGGATCGGTTTCCCTTCCCTAATCCTCTCGACTACACTCGGAAAATCCGAACCCCGATCCACAATGCCACCCGTTGCGATGATCATGTGCGTGTTCAGACCTTAGCCAAACTGGTTGAGCAACGATTTGAACATCTCGAACTCACCACGAATGCTGCCAATGGCTCAGATCTCCTTCCCTGCCGCATCGGCAATGAGATCAATCATTTTTAGGGTCGGAAGGTTTTTTCACCCCAATTGGCCCTTGCGTAAATTCTTTGATTTGCTCCGGGGGTGGCGTTTGCCCATTGAGAAATACTAGACTAGCCCCATATTTCCGCCCTTTGATGATGACCTCGTTGATCCGCTTGTTAACACCGTTGATATGCATCACGCTCGCTTCTCCTTCGTGTCCTTCAGCCTTTTAATGCTCGCCTTGTACTTTTCAACTCGCTCAAGGTCATTTTCCGTTGGATTCGATATCCGGCTCAAATCGCTGTTATGTGTCATATCTGCGATTTTGACGGTAGTTGCAATTGGATTTCTGACCACACGCGCCAGGTAGTCTTCGTAACTTTCTCCCCCCACTTTAGTAATGGCCTGAACCGCATCCAGGACTTCTTTACTAAACCCCGCTTTCCGCAGACCTTCGAGGGTAACATCGCTATCTTCGCAGACGTCGTGCAGTAGTGCGACAATTTTTTCTGATTCCGACTCAACTATATCCGCCACAGCGATTGGATGACCGATGTATGGTCGGCCGCCTTTGTCGACCTGTCCTTCATGGGCTTTTTTTGCGATTTCTAACGCGAGATCAACCAGTTCATTCATGCAAATCACTCCTCCCGTTTGCCGACTTCCCGCACCCAAGCCGCACCCATTCTCAGAACAGCCAGGAGCCGCTCCATTGCCTCCTCGACACTCACATCAATCTCTTGCCCATCAATAATCACCGTATCACTTTGCATGACTAATGCGGTCAGATCCACGTATTCCTCACGTTTTAGCAGCAAGTCGTTGACATCGACGTTATACGCCGTTGCCAGTTTGGTCAACGTGGCCATCGACACCGCCCGACGCTTCCCGTTTTCGATCAATGAAAGCGTCGACTTATTCAGTCCAGCACGCTCTGCCGCTTCACTGACGCTCCATTTTCGGGTGAATCGGATGTCACGAAGGGCTGTGATATCTACGATTGATTCTGGCTCCCTGATGATCGGATCATCACCATTCATGAAATTTCGCGGATCCACTCGAAATAACTTGGCCAAGCTCTCTATCACCGAGTAGGACGGATTCTTGATTCGCCCGTTTTCCAATGAAGATATATACGGCACAGAAATTCCAACATACTCGGCAACCTTTTTTAAGGTATAGCCGTTATTTTTTCGAAGTTTTTTTAAGAACTCGGCACTGAACATTCAGTATGTTCTCCCTTACTTACTGATTTACAGTTTCACCACTCTGCTGGATAGGTGTTAAGGAATTGACGACACCCCTCATCCACGCCTATCCAGCACAGGGGAGAACCCCTGTTTATTGCTTGGAATCCGTCCAATTTCTCCTGGCATATTCGTAATTTTCCTTACGCTCGCCAAACGGCTTCCACTCCGGCAAATATGACGGATCTGCCATGTTTTCTACGGTGACCTCAACATAATTGTCATAAACCTGGTCGGCCGGCACTCGATGTTGGCATGCAGGAATGTCATAATCTGCTACAAAATTTCCCCGCTCATCATTTGTATTTTGATTTCGCCACTGGGCGCATTGACCAGTGGTCGCGTCGTGATATTTACACCCGCGACAACCAAGGGTCGTGTCTGTCTTTGTTAAATACGGCACCCGCTCAAAGATTCTATACTTCCCGGATTTGACGTAACTCTGCAACACGGTAAATGGACCAAATGCGTCCAGAATGATGGGATCATCGTAATTCTCCCAGTCCGCATGCTTGGAATCAGAATCAAAAATCATACCGATCGCATCATAGACTTTCGAGTACCTTCCCCACATGGCAAGTTCCCGAGACTCATTTCGCATCTTTTCGGCTCCGATAATCAGCGTTGTCTCATACTCGCAATCATCTACCCACTCTCCCGTCGCTGCTACCAGTAAAAAGAGCGGATCGATTGCCTCCGTGATAACACCATCCCGTTCGATCAAGTAAAAGTCCATCGTTGGTTTTTCATCGGGTCCCAGTGTGCGGTATTTATGTGCAAGTGCGGTCTCGCTGGATTTCCTAAGTTGTTGCTCTAACTCCTTCATTTCCTGTGGGCTTAAAGGCATGATCCCCATCTCCGTTCGTTATTTGCTTTTAATATAACCATTATGTTGTTTATTGTCAACGTTTATGATTACACTGTTCCCCGCTTCCATAACCAGGCCGCTGCTTTTCTATTGGCAGAGTGCCCGAGGAAATCCAAGAATCGGCGGAACGCTTTCTCTTCCTCCGCTATTCGCCGAGGATCTTCTGGATGCCTGATCGCCACATCATTACGCCGAATCTGATCACTGTGTTCACTGAATCTTGGTGTTGTATCACTTAATGGGTGTTCATTGGTAATCACAGCGGCCTGATGCATCATAGCGTTCGCAACTATGATTTGCGCCTGGATCTGTCGTTCGTCAAGCGACCCATTAGGATATCGAAATTCAATCCGATTATCGTGCGTAGTATTGATCATGGATGTATGACCTGCGCTTCGAATTCTTTGCCTGGCCGTTTCCGGCATCGCGTTCCCTGAGAATGAGAGGTCATTTGCCATTGGCGAAACATACCCAGTTCCTCTATGTTTTCCGGGTCCTTGATGATTACGATAGGCTTCGCTATTTGCTCCACCGATTCGATACAGGGTGGCTTCGTGGGCCAGTGTTGCCCGGGCAAATCGTTGCCAGCTGAATGTTCTTGAATCTTGCGGACCTACTCCTACGTTGGTGTGACAGCCAGTTCGCGAACTCACTTTGGCGCCATGATGTTTGGCAATCTCCAATACGCGCCGCAGCTGTGCCCAATCTTCTGGCCGATCCTGTAGCACTGGAGATACAATCTCAAGTCCACCACCAGCCAGCGAGCCGTCCCTGGTTGGGATCCACAACAACCCGCTAGTGTGATAGCCCTGGCGGCTGCTGTATTGCGATAATCCTTCGTTATAAAGATCTCTCGCTACAAGATCCCAGGCGCCATCGCGATCAAATTCCATTTCGAGTTCAACACCAAATGTATTGCCGGTTCCTCCGAGCACACTGCCATCGGTAATGTACTCCCAGTCTTCGTCTGCTTCTGTCATCAGACGTTCAAAGGCCACCTGGTCATCCCTCATTCGTACCCCATCCCAAGCGCGATTTTCGCGCCAAATGGACAGTACCTGTTCACGAAGCGCTTCATCCGTGTAATCGATGCCCGCAAATCCCGGCCGTAAGATCTCTCGTGTCGCGACTACGATCTGAGGATTCGGGGTAATGGTGGCAGGACGCGCAGCCTCACTCGTTTGTGCGTTGTCTGCTGGTTGTATTTGTGTGTGTTGATGGCCCAAGATACCCAGCGCGCCTCGGTAGGCTTCCATATGTCGACATCCGTTTGGCCGCTGGTCCGGATGACGCACAACATGATACCGATAGTCCCTGCAGGTACAGCTGTGTTCCGTTACTGAATAGGTTCGTCCACTTCCCGAGGAATGAATCAGAGCTGTATCGTCGGTGATCCATTCCACGTTCAATGTCTCGTTTTGGCTTCTGCGTGTTCGTGAATTTGAAGTAACAACCACTTGTTCTGTGGTTGGCCTTGTACTTCTTCCTCTCCGGGATCTCTCTAGGAATGCGGTTCTAGCAGTCCTTTCAGACAGAAGCCTTAATTCTTCTTGTGCTAATCCATATTGCTGTTCAAAACTCGCTATTGCACCGGCACTCGGATCCCGCATTTGTGCCTGAAGTGTCGCCATTACCTCACGTGCTCGCTTGACACATACCGGACCTACGCCTAATGCGACACTGATTGCTGCCCGCAGTGGTCGGTGGCAAACGCGGCATGTTGTCGATATACTTGATGCTGGCATAAAAAAACTCCTTCCTTTGTGTTCTATACAAGAAGGAAAGAGTGGGAAGAAAAACAGAATATACGTTCGACAAAACTCAAGACCGAGTTACATCGACAATTTTTTCGAGGGGTACCCGTTGGCTGTTTATAAATAGTTTGTCTCCGATCACGCGAGGTCTGCCACCAATCACTTGCGGTGGCTGAAATTTTCCTGCTTTTAGTGCCACGCTGACCTCTAAATCGTTCTCGATCGCTTCCTGAAGAATCTCCATCATTTCAATGTATCGGTACTCATCGAACTTTTCTATGGGTTCTGCCTTGACCGACATAACAGTCACCTTCCTTTTTTATTCCCCCGCCACCTGATCCGTCTTCTGTATCTCGTTTAGCGCATGAAAACCATGCATAAACCACCCATTCACTTCTGCGTCCAGCATGGTCGGGTAGGTCGCCTGATACGTACGCTGCCTGAATTTGAACTCGACAAAGAAATCCATCTCTCTTGACTTCACACGCACCAATTGAATGTCATTTTGCCCCAAAGATTTTACGGATTGCTTACCCATTTGCAGCACGCGATCATAGAACCGTTGCAGTAGTAAATGTTTACGAACTTCAGCAAACGGCCGCAAGTATTATTCCCCCAATTCAGAACGTATGTTTGTTTACAGTATAGGAATTATTCGCATTGATTGCAAACATACGTTCTGATAATGGCGTCAATCCGCCTAACGTGTTCTGTATTTGATTTAATTACGTGTTTAATGTGTGTTTACAACGTATATTCTTATAGCGTTTTCTTTTTCCGTCCATTTTATATGTGTTTATAGCTGCTTTAATACGTGTTAATTGTGTATATAATTTGTCAGTATGATTTAATGCGTATTCATTACGTGTTTATTGTGCTATTATTACGCATATGAATTGGGAGGTGCATGAGATGAAATACATTGGTCTTGATGTTGGCAATGGCAGCACCTGCATTTATGCCCGGTACGAGGATAGAACGACCGACGAAGTGTCCATCGCTTCGACGTTTGGATACTACGACGGCGAACCCACCGCCGCCATCGCTAACAAAGCAAAAGCATTGTCTGCAGAAATTTACACACTTGGCGGTCGCCAATACGTGCTTGGTTACGCAGATGTCGCAGAAGTGGGTACGGAGTCGATCGGCACGTACAGTCGTGAAGATCGAATTCACTTGAATGCTTATCAGAAGCTGGTCAAACTCGCACTACTCAAAGCGGCCACGATGAATGGAGATACAGGCGTCATCGAAATCGGTTTGGGGTTTGGCGTTCCGAATGAAGACTATCGCGATGAGCAGCTAAAAGAGATCGCCAAGTGGTTTGCGGAACCCATCACTGGCGCCAAAAATGGACAACAACTCATTGTGACTGTGAAGCAACTTGAATTCGTCAGCCAGCCCATCGCTGTCTTGCTAGATGCGTACTATGACAAGAACGGAATCGTTCGTAACGCTGACATTGAAAACGAAGACACGCTCGTGATTGATAGCGGCTCAGGCACCTTGGACATGACGGAATTACGCGGATTTCGCATACTAAAGCAAACCAGCAAGGCCGCTGGCATGAACGATGTCTATAAACTCGTCACGGAATACATCGAGCGCCGGGAGCCTAAAGCTAGGGTCAATCCTTATGATCTTGAACAACAGATCCGTGACCAAAGTACCTCCAAAGAGATGTTCTATCGGTATGGGCGAATCTCTGTATCTATTAAGGACGCTTATTTGAAATCGGTGGAAACAGTCTGGGACCTCATGGTAAACTCGATCGAAAGAGAGTATCCAAACCGGACCAGGTTTCATCGGGTACTGTTGGCTGGCGGTACCGGTGAAGCGTTTTACTCAAGCTTCGTGAATTGGATGCCGCAGATTGAAAAGTCACCGGATCCTCAAATGGCGATCGCACGCGGCCTTTGTAAATATGTGATATCCCTAGCGCTCGCAAACGAAGTGATTGAGGTTCCCCGTGTGGCAGAAGGAGAAGGCACATGCTAGTACGGTTCACATTTACCTATGACGACGAATTTGACGCCGATATCCACGAGATGCTACAGAAAACACCCCAAAAACGTCGAAGCGAGCGCATGAGAAATTTAATTCGAATAGGAATGAAGGCATCATCCCAGCACACTCCGCATGATCGCGATACGGGAGGCGGCAGTAAAGCGGAGTATCAAAAGCCTGCTGAAGACCACATCGCCGATCCAGTGAGACGTGCGATACGCTTTGGGCCTTCCTCCGAGTCAACCACTCAAGATAGCTAGATAACATGGCGAAACCTCCCCGACATTAATCGAGGAGGTTTTCTCTGTTTAGACACCCCGGTACGCACCCGTTGAGAGTTCCGCAAATGCCTCTCATTTTAATTTTCCATCCATTCCAGGATAATTGGTCGTTTTACTAAATAACGATTCCTGCGAGTCACGATAAACGGGTCGCCTTATAAGACTATCAACTCATTGATGAACTTATTTCTGTCCACACTTGTAATAGTTCCTGTGGCATTGGCATGATGGGACTAGATGACATACCGCAACCTGTTTTACCGCTGAGAGTAAATTTATTCGGAATCACCCCTTGACGTACTGTAAGCCTATATATAGTAAGGGAGTTGCTATAACTCCCTTACTATAATATCTATTTGCAAGATTTTCGTTGGTTATCCTTTAGGCTAATATTCTATGCGTTGTTCTATCAAAGCATCTAATTTTACAAGCACCTCCCGACGATACTGTTCAACTAAATCATACATAGTAGCAATTTCTTTTTGAGCGTCTAAACTAATGTTTCCGTTGCTGTCAACAGGTAACGGAATGTCCACATCGACAATCATAGAAGGATATAGCTTTGTAAATTCATCTTCACCTCGGTCGCCCTTGCGACCCTTTGCAAGTTCGCGGAAAACAGGCTCTAAAACATACCGCAAATACAAAATATCTACATTGTTAATTTTGGTGAACAATAACCCTCTATCCCCGTTAATTGAAAAACGTCCTCGAAGTACCGTAACCGTACCAGCAAAACCATTTGTAGACCAACTTAAATATTCTCCGTCGTAGTCGTATGTGTCTATATGGGTTAGCGGCGTTGCTGATGAGGCAGAGAATACGGGATAGATGCCCTTGTGAGTCTCCCCATATTTGCGTGTGTATACGCTCTTGCCTTTGATTGGATCAAGGACTTCTGATAAAGGCTTATAAACCATTGAATAGGCGCTCAAATCAATGTCAACGGCCAAGCTACGTATTTGCTCGCGATTCCTGCTGATTTCATCTTTCATTTGCCCGCCAAGCTCAAATTGTTCAACTGTTGCTTTTTGTGTATCTAAGTCAAAAAAGCCGTCGGGGGTTACAGGCACTTTTAATGTTACATAAGCCAAATTTTGCTTGTTAGCTTTGAAAGTGTAACTAAACCCATATTTTCGTTTCATATCTGCAATAGATAAAAGGACAAATTTTAATGATAAATTGGCGTCAACTACGCGCAATGCTGTTCTGCTTGCGTTAATATAAAATTCGCTTACATGATAGACAAAATTGCGCCCAGCAGAGCCATCGCCGTCATTAGCAAATGACAAGACGGGGTATTCTTCGCTTGCAATAATAGGGGGTTTCGCTTGTTTGCTTATAAAAAGGATAGGTTCCTGCGCCGCTGTAAATACTGGAATATCCCCGGTAGACAGTTTAACAAGTTCTGTTTTTGTTTTCCCTAATTGTGCGGCGGTAATATATTCAAAATAGCGTTCGTCGGTCAAATTGATTTCAATATATGTTAATTCACTCTTTTTTTTTTGACTACCTAAGACAAACATATCTTGGTATTCCAGTAGCGTATTAGCTAAATCGCCTACGAGTGCGCCCATTTCTTCAGGGGTGACGCTTTCAGCTTCTTCTTCAATGCCTAATTCTATTCTTTCCTCTCGCGTCCACCAACGATCAACAGACCAATGAGAACCGTTGTAGAATTCGTCTATACTTACGATTTTGCAACGCTTGTCAGCGGTTTTGAAAAATTCTTTTGCACCCTTGAACATACTAAACAATCCTGCGGCTTCCGCGAGGTCGTTTTGTTCCATGTCAAAGCGATATGTGTCGCGGGTCTCGCCAATTTCAGAGCATAGGTAGGTAAACACACGTGCAGTTTGACGCTCTTTAGTTTCTATTCCCTCACGCATTACCGGGGTTTTCTTGGTAATGGCAAGAATATAAGTCTTTTTATTGGTTGTAAAGAAAGTATTGATTGGCAATGAAATAACCGCATCAATGTCGCATTCTTCAAGAATGAAGTCGCGCAAGCGCTTATCATTACTACGGTTCATTATGCCGTCTGGGACAACCACAAACGCCTTACCGCCGGGTTTAAGGGCACGAACAATCCACTCCATAAACAAACCCTCGATACCCATAGCGTTGATAGAGAAATAACGTTTTAAGCTGTCCTGCTTGGCAATTTCGTCTTTAAGGTTGCTACTGCCACTCATAACATACGGCGGATTTGTTAGTATAAGGTCGTATGCGTTTTCGGTCGGATGTGCCAACGTCCCTAAAATTGAGTTGGTTTGCAACAAAAACGTATCATTAAACAGGTTGGCAAAGTCAACCGTTATACCAGGATTATCCCTAATTAGGGCAGAAAGATAAATAAGCATATTAGCCTTGGCAAGAATAATTGTTTTTTGCTCGTCCTTGTCAAAGCCTTTGTCAAAACCCGATAGGGTTATTTGCGGCATTAACTTGCCCTGATCAATTTTATAGTAGCGGTTTAAGTCATGTAATATCGGCTCTAATAAGAATTTACCTACACCGCAAGCGGGATCGCATATACTCATGCCAGGTCGAATGTCTGCCATACTTACGATTGAGCGCACTACTTTAAGGGGGGTAAAAAACTGCCCCCAATTCTTCTTGCTTATGGATTCTTTCAGAAATGTTTCAAACAGCTTGCTTTTAAAGTCGTAGTCGATATTTTCAAGTGTTCCAAAAGATTCAAATCGTTCTAATATTTTCTTAAAAACAACCGAATAGCCGTCAACGGCATTATCATCTTTCGATACAAATATTGTACCGTTAATAATTGTAGTATTGTCTTTATCGTTGCGCGGAAACCGTTTTTTAATTTCTGGACGCACGTTCTTAGCATAGTATTCGAGCACTGAATTTTCACTATTGCTATTGTATAGTGATAGCAGATGCCCGAAAGAGAAGAAGCCCTGCAATACACCTAAATCGCTTAGGTATTTGAAAATAAATACCTCCACAAAGGTATAAAGGCAGTTTTCGGGAGTTGCTCCCGATACCGCCCACAAGTCTTGCCATACCTGTTGCGCCAATGGCAACGGGTCAACAACAGACGATTCAAGCAACGTATCGTTATCTTTGCTAATTGATGATAGTATCTTGCTTATCAGTTTAACGCACTCTTCCGAATGCTGATTAAACACTGTAACAACCAGTTCGCCGTTTTCAGATTTAATAAGGTTGCCAGTGAGCGGGTTAATCCAAAAAGTCTTTTTTCCGTCTGTGACTATATAAATTTTAGCGCCCAATGCTCGAGCGGTTCCTATTTCCTGTTGAATAGCTGCGTCTATTTGCTTTCTAGTTTTGAGTTCGCTCGGTTGCTTGTACTCAATAGCCGCTATAATCTGCGGCTTTTTCACTATCAGAGCGTCTGGCTTCTTAGTTTCAAATTCCGCATAATCTTTTTTGGGGATAATTTTTGCAGCTTTTAATGCTTTGAGCGTGGTTGCCCCTATATTATAATAGTCCCACTGTCCCATGCGGTCAGGAGCCGCTACTAAGTTTCTTTGAATAAGTTCTTCACTCATAACATAACGACTCCTTTCTAAAACATCGCTTGTTTTAATACGATATCAAGCATATCGGTATTTCGATTATTATAGCGAAAACAAAATTCATTCACATATCGTTGCAAGTATTTTACGGATACATGTTGATAAATACCGTAGCCCCCTCGTTTTAACGTAGCCCAAAACGATTCAATATTATTTGTATGAATGAATCCATCACTAAACATCTTTTGATGATCGACACTCAAATGTAAAATATTTTCTTTATCAAGCATGTTATATCCTTTAAATTCATCCGTCATAACTACATTTTTACTGCCTATTTCGCAAACTTTGCGTAAAATTTCTAAAAGTTGTTTTCCTGTGAGTTGCTGTCCATCTTTATTTAGCATAGCAACTTTGGCATAAATCTTCTTATTTTCACGGTCAATGACGCCAACTACCGGAGTTTTCTTTGTGCCGCGACCACGCTTGTTAATTTTATCTTGGTTGTTGCCATCTTCATTTTTCTTGCGAGGTTTGCCACCAACATACGTTTCGTCAATTTCGATAATAGTATCAACAAAAGAATCAGGTTCCGTACTACCCATAGCTATATGAATCTGTTGAAGTATACGCCAAGCCGTTTTATAAGTAACACCAATTTCACGTTGTAATTGATAGCCAGAAATACCCTTCTTTCCATTTAAAAACATATGAATAGCATACATCCACTTTCTTAAATCGGTAGACGATTTTTCGAAGATTGTCCCTTTAAACGGCGAAAAGGTGTTATGACAGTCGTTGCAGTCAAACACCTTAATCCGATCATGTTTTTGATAAACCCGCGTTGACCCACAATGATTGCAGACTACTTTTTCACCATAACGAATTATAACATAATGGTCAACCACTGATTTTTCGTCAGGAAACTTTATAAGTAATTCTGCAAACGTCATTTTGGTCACTCCTATACATGTTTTCATATATAGTATACCAAAATTATCACAGTACGTAAGGGGATGATCCCGATCCTTTTTACTACCTTGGATGATTTCACTAAATAAAACGCTGTTGAACGGGATCCCAAGGGCTTCAATCAAAAACACATCCGAGTGCCACCTATCAGCTACCGTTTTATCGACCGTATAAATATGTCCAACGGTCAGAAATTGGTACGCCAGTACTCGATCATAGTGATAGCCTCCAAATCCGATAAATACGACCTTCGTTCCATGTTCAGCATAAGGATTGTCCAATGAAACTCCCCGTCCTTTTAGTTTTTCTTCTCAAGGATGAAAGTATCAGGACTGTTTACTTGAAAATCATAGAAATGGAGCGTACTAAATTCAGTACGGAAATTGGTACGGAAGATAAAATCAGCTAAACTGATTACTAAGTGATCAACCACACCCCTCTAATTGCCTAAGTTCACGGTCACCAATTTCTTGCCCACAAACAATACTGTGCCAGTCTTCCATGCAGTTTGTTTGCCGTTCCTCTTACCTGGCGCTTAATACTTGCGCAGCCACTTCTCCGCCAGATGGAAATGACTAAAAAAAGCCCTCCCTTCGATATGAAAGGAGGTCGTGGGAATAAATCCATACTCAACTATTCAACTTTGACAGATTCCTTCAAACTTCTGCCGGGTTTGAATGCCGGCACTTTACCTTCTGGAATAGTGATTGTTTCACCGGTCAATGGGTTTCGACCGTTACGTTCAGCCCTTTTACGTGTTTCAAAAGTACCAAATCCAATGAGTTGAACCTTATCACCAACTGACAAAGCTTCTTCAATGGTAACAAGTATTGCGTTGGTTAACGATTCAGCTTCCTTCAAGCTCGTTCCAGTTTTTTCAGAGACTTTGCGAATTAAATCCGTCTTATTCATAAGATCCTCCCTAAAGAGTTTTTTTTGAATGAATCAAGGTTTCTGGTTTTTCCAAATCCATGATGAACTTAATTTTATCGATCACCCCCTATTAAAGATTTACGTTTATTCGACTAATATCTATCTACTAATTGGGGCCCTGTGGGAAGATTTCAACCACTTCCACGCCACCGCCCCATCCATTGTCCCCACCGGTATCAGGTTTAGTACCCCCACCATTGCCAAACCTAATACCCATGCCCAGAACTTCACGTCCAAGCGTGCAATCCCCGTCACCATCGCCATCACCACGACAATCCACTGCATCATCACCCCAGCCAATGCAATGAGTACTCCTTTCCATGCTGCCATGTTCTCTACCGTCTGCACCTCGCCACTCACCGGTACTAGCCTCCACTCGAACACACCGACTCGCGCGAGCAGGGGCCCGAATCCATAACGGAATCGCGTGATCCGAACCCCTAGCATCATTGCCATCAATGCATGTCCCGCTTCATGAACAAAGATTGAGAAGAATAGTGCGGCGTCGAAGGTCCAGAGATTGATCACGCCAGTAGATCCTCAAACGATACTCCAAGCGCTTCAGCGAGTTTTTGTGCCTTATCCGCTTCAACTTTGTCCGACCTATATTCTGATTCCAACCTCTCAATTATGTGTACCGGTACGCCAGAGCTTTCAGCCAGAGATTTCCTCGTTAATTTAGCGATGGATCGTGCGTCCGAAAGCTTGGAATGGTTAACTGCAACCGTTTCTGGCAAAAGAGGCACGGGTATTCCAGCTTTCTCCCATGCGCTACGCCAATCTCCAAAGCGTGTAGTAATGACTGTTGAACTCGGTGATTTGCGTTCGCTATTCCACATACTTATGGTTACATACTCACCTCTGTCTTTTAGCGCTTGAAGAAGTTCGTCATCCGAAAATGTTTTTTTTTGATTTTTAGGTTTTGTTATCCCCACTAAACGCCACGCTCGATCCCAAGAATAAAACAAGGAAGCTATCTCTGATGATGCTGGTGTACGTTTATCAAAATCCCATTCATTTTTCGACATATAAACTCCAACGTCCCTCATCAAGGCTAAAATTTCTTCTTCAGCAAAAGAGCCGTGGTACGCCCTTGATCGAGGGATCCCACTCTTCAAAATTTCATACGCCCTACTACGTGAGCTTTTTAAGGCTGATAACGCCTCTTCGAAGGATTCTGATCCAATCTCAAATGATTCTTCTCTTGATAATTCTTTTAAACGCCACCATTCAAATCCCATACGATCATGAGATTGATCGTCATTGTCTGACGAAGAAAAAAGTAATCTCTTGATTATGGTCTCGTCGGATTCACCAATAAAATCAGATACTATAACGCCTTTTTCCTCTAGGTTTAAGCGATTTTCGAAAGTAAATATCAAATCATGATAACCTCTGCGCGCTTTATTAAACGTGAAAATCACTGACCTACGCACGTGTCTTAACAGATCTGCTGACACCTTCAATCTCTTAGTTATGCTCTTGCTAGATTCGCCCATAAAACTAGCCACTATTATTTCTTTTTCGAGTTGATGTAACAACTCAAACCCTTTTTCATCTCGCGGATCTTGAGTATACCCGAAAGCCTCTCTTAAATCGTCCCACATATTCACTCAGCTCGCCCTCCTCGATAATTCCGATTCTCGCGGGGAATCTTCGTTTCCCCATCACTCAAGCACCACAATACATTCAGTACCTGCCACTGTTCACTTCACAATCAAAGACGCCCACACGGAGCGGAAGGGGGCCGAATCCATAGCGGAACTTAGAGATCGGAACTCTTAGCAATTTCGCCATTAGCGCATGGCCTACCTCGTGAATGAAAATTGAGAAGGCAAGCGCAACATCAAAAACCCATAATTGGACCATCTCTACACCTCTATGGTCAATTGTTCACCAACTTTTACAGTGATTTTCTTGGGACGATTCATGGTCAATCGAGATTTTGCAGTGACAATAGGAGCTTCATTGATCGCACCGCGAAACGCCTGTTGTACTCCGTGTTTTTCTTTTAGTTTCTGTGCCTTTTTCCGTGCCATTTTGATATGCTCAGCTACACTGTCTTTGGAAATTCCCAGTTCTTCAGCTATTTGCGAATAGCTTTTCCCTTCATCGACCAAAAGGTGAATAATTTCTTGTTGGCGTTTTGAAAATTCCGTAATACTGATCGTAATTACTTCATTTTCATTCGGTCGTTCAAGAATTATCGTGCTTTCAAGAAACGATACCGCCAAATCCTCAATATAATCAATGGGCTTGTTTCGATTCTTCTCGTAGGACTTAGCTTCTCTCATAATGTTATCTGCATCTTCTAAATCATAACCACTCGCATATTTCATTAACGCGGTAATGGCAAACGAAATACTATTTCGCATGCTGATCCAAGTTGTCAAATCCAGCGAAATTTGCCCTTCTGAACGTGCTCCTTGTTGTAGGACCCTCATGAATTTATCGGTCACTGGTGAACTTTCGACATATCTCATTCGCTCCACAAGGGCATCTAAAAAATCTCTTCGGGCGATTTTATCTGCAGCGACATACTTTTCAACTTCATCATGCATCCACATTGGGAATTCATCAATATTTTCCATCAAAGACGTTCGCAACTGATGATGAATCCTGTCCTGTTCTGCCTTCAGTTCCAAGATTTTTTTCAAGATATCCTTTCTAGATTGCAGGTATCCAGGAATCAAGCTTTGAATATCCGAAGTCAATGAATGTCCCCTCCTTGTATAATTTCTCTATAGATTTCAATCTCTGACCTTGTTTGCTCGCTTGAGATTTGGTATTTTGAATGCGGTGCTCGCCCCCCTTTTTTTGTTGGCAAGTTGAGTTAAATAGAAAGATGACAAAAAACTGTCTTAAGGAGTTCGGCAATGAATTTGTCAAGGTTCATCAATGTTCCTGTGATGCTATTGTTGAAAACTGGTAACCTCATCAATCATACAGATACCATCATCCAATATATTTCGATCGATCATGATTCAGTGGTGCTCACTCACAACCATGGAGAACTCACTATGTTTCATGCTACCGTTCAAGAAAACCCAAATTTCATCATAATTACAGAAGCAGAAATTTGGAGTCTGAGCATCTTTCTGCGTTGATCACCAGTTTGGAATCATCGATGACGCATCTTGTAACTAGGGCTTCCCAACTAACAATCCCATTCAAAGCATGCTTCATCTAGCACCACCTCCCTAAATTAGAATTTCCACTGTAATTGCGTGATCTTCATTCCCTTCATGACTACCCTGCAAACCTTGCAACGCGGTGCCGCGACGACTACACCCAGGTACTCAATTGGCAGCCAGCGCCCACACTTTGGACATTCGTAAACGGTTCTTATCAGCCGTACACCAGGTCTCCCTTTATCGGTTGTTGCCCTGTTTGCTTTTACAATGACTGA
The DNA here is from genome assembly GCA_021828865.1 of Bacillota bacterium. Taxonomy (GTDB): domain Bacteria; phylum Bacillota; class Bacilli; order Alicyclobacillales; family SLC66; genus JAJZCL01. The sequence continues at coordinate 3,449 of JAJZCW010000034.1, read as the reverse complement.
TTCCCTCCCCAGCCCTCACTCGCTAAGGAAACTGCATCAGGATGATTGGTTTGAACAGATTGGAACTCTTTCATTCCCTCTCTAAGTTCACTGAGTGATAGATTGGGATTTTTCGCTATCAAGCTCATTTCTGATTCATAGGGATGATGTTTGAGGTAGTTATATACTTGCCAACGATTCGTCAACATGATTTCTCCCTCATTCGTTCCAAACTAAGCAGTTTTTGATAGTTCTTCAGATACACCAATTCCACTAATCCCGTAGCCCCGTTCCGTTGCTTGGCCACCTGTAATTCCAATATGTTTTTCTTATCTGTTTCCGGATCGTAATAGTCATCCCGATAGAGTAGAATCACTGCATCTGCCGCATTCTCCAACCCACCCGATTCCCCTAAATCACTCATCAGAGGTCGCTTATTTTGTCGAGACTCCACGTTTCTGCTGATTTGACTGAGTAGGATGATGGGGATCTTTGCTTGTTGTGCAACGGCTCTCAATTTGAGCGCCACTCTAGCAACCCTTGTTCCTCCGTTATCCCCGTTTTGATGGGGTTCATTCACGATCTGTGCGTAATCGACGATCACCAGATCGATCCCTTCTTTGTGCTTCATCCTTCGTATTTCCGTGACAATCTCATCCGTTGTCAGTCCCCGATCATCTATCACTCGCATCTTTTCTAATTCCACCAAAGCGAGCGACATTTTTGTCCAATCGTCGTCCTCTAAGTTGCCCGTGCGTAAACGATGCAGATCGATATTTCCTAAAGACGCAGCTGCTCGGCTGAATACCTGATTTTTAGACATCTCCAGTGAAAACATCGCCGGCTTAAATCCACGAATTGTAGCATTGAGCATGATATTGATACTGACCGCCGATTTTCCCACACTGGTACGTCCTCCAATGATGATCAAATCCTCCCCTTGAAATCCATTCGTTAGCTGATCTAGTTCTGCCCACCCTGAAGGGATACCAGAAAGTTCGCCTCTGTGTTGATAGCGATTTTCAATATCCGCCCACCAGTCCAACACAGCGTTACCCTTTTTTTGTTGGCGAATGGATCCGCGTTCCGGACGAATTCCCAACGCTTCCGTTTCCAACTCCCCGATCAAGTCACTGAGCGTAACGTCTGGATTATTGGCACGATCCAGGAGTTTGGCTCCCAACTTTGTTAACTTTCTACGGGCGTGTTGTTCCTGGATAAGATCGATATATTGCTCGATGAGTACTCCGCTGTAATACCCGGAATAAATAGTTAATAACAGTTCCAGACCGCCAAATGATTCGATTTTTTCCCGGTACTGGCTGACAATGAACGTGTAATCGACCACTTTTCCTTCTGCGCTCAATGATTTGCTTATTCGCCAAATGAACTGACACATGGCATTCTGAAATTCTTCGCCTTCCAGCGCATCCCCATGAAGTTCCATTACGCTTTGATCCGACAAAATTGCTGCAACTAACGCGAATTCCGGACTATGCTGAGGGTCCATCTAAATACCCCCGTTCTGCAGTGGCTTCGAGTTGAGATCGGCCACCTTCCTTCCACCGCTCCGCTTCGACCAGTTCGGTATATATCTTGAGAAAATGAGCACGATCCGTCGATGGATGCTCGCTGATACACAAGTTGTACCAACCTAGCGTCTGAACAGCCCGTTGAATGATGGGAGCGGACCAAGCTGGTGTCTTCCAAGTGCCGCATGCGCGAATTTGTTGCGTCACTTCTTCCCAGGCTTCTGCAGCACCGGGTAGATGATTTTCAAGGTGCTGAATGGCTTGTAAAATCTCTGCGACACTCGGGAAAAATTTTGATTTCTCGACCAATCTCGTGATTGCATATTGTGCGGTGTCATAAGGCCATCGCATCAAATGCTGCGAATACATCACCACTGTTTCTGTACTTAGCGCGATGTTGGGATAATAAGCCGCTAAAAATCGAATGCATTGCACTGCTTCTTTGTCTGTCATCCGCCACTCAGCACCCTCATATTCTCCATCACTTTCAGCGCCTCTTCAAACGGATCGTCCTTCGATCCAGAACTCGTAGGGGCTGCCCGTGGCGCGATGAGATAGTCCTCAAAGGGGTGAGTTGGCCCCAAAAAAGAGGAGGGATGTTTGATAAACTTTTCGTCCGTATGATTGATTTGGCAGGTTTGCGCATAGTGACTGGCGCACTGAATGAGCATATCGACCGTCACTGACTGATCGCCTTCGTTGGTTTTTTCGCGCAGGCGTTTCGTCCAGGCGTGATATGCCTTTTTCTTGTCCAGTTTGCGAGGGTAGATTAGCCAGAACTCTTCAAACGTATCAGGATACGTATTGGGTGGTGTCGATTCTCCTGGTTGAGCATTAAGTGTTTCGCTATCTTCTTGCGATGAAGATGCGATCGTCTCATCACTGGTGGAGCGAATCATCTTGCGTGCGTTAGCGCGCAATATTTTTAAATCTTTTATTCTTATCTTTCTATTCTTATCTATTCTTATCTTATCTATTAGATGATCATTAGATGAATCACTAGATGCGTTTGATGAGTCATTAGAACCATCATTAGATGTATCATTAAATGAATCATTAGATACTTTTAATGAATCATTAGAAATACCATCTGATGAAGAATGAATATTATCTAATGAAAGTACGCGCATTTCCGATTCTTCAGGGGATCGGTTGTTTTTCTTTGTACTGCACCCACGGCAAGAAACAACGATGTTGTCTACTGAAGTGGGTCCATTGGGATCAATCCAGTCATAGGTACCCCCGCCTGCAGTTTTTCTATCTGGCCAGTCCACTACCTTGCCACAATACCGACAATGGTCATGATCCCGTTGACGAACTTTATCGATGGTGCCGTTTTGATAAGCTTTACGAAGTTCTGAATTCCGATCTAATGGATGGGATTGAGTAGATTTCCCCATATACCGATCCCACTCATAGATCAGGAGTTGTCCATCGTTTTGAATCAGATACCCTGGTTTACCACATTCAATAAGCGCACTGATAAATTGTTCGGGATCCTCTTCCCATTTTGCTCCATCTGCTATTTCATCAACATCATGCCGAGTGGAAAGATTTCCATCAGGTGCATACGATGCTGCCCACCACAGCAAGTAGTGAAAGTGACCTACCGCTTGAACTCTTGGAATCTTGAGCAAACGGGCTAATTTTTTGGTCCTAGGATCTTCGCCTATCTCTTGGTAGCTTTTTATCCACACTGTCGAGTCCCCCTTTACTTACGGGTCTTTCCATCTAGTCAACTAGCCATTTCCTAATGTCTCGCCTATGCCGGATCCATCCAATGTTTCATCGACTAATCTCGCAATGTCAGGCAGTGGATCATCGCTGAATCTCATGTCACCAATTCGTTTAAGAACTCCTTGCAACCGAATGATCTCTTTCCCTTGCCAGAACGACTTTTCAATTTCGCAATGTAAATCATCTGTCATTTAGATCGGA
>JAJZCW010000033.1 GCA_021828865.1 Bacillota bacterium | reverse complement strand
AAGGCGGGAGAACGTACCTTGACAGCCTTACTGGGATAACTGAATGAGAAATTCGATTGGGAGGTGGCAGACAAACATAGACTGAATATTTAGGCAATAGAGTTTACACAAAATACTTGACAGACCCACGTTATTCGAATTCGTTTCATTTTCAACCTACTTCTGCATGGATTAGCACGACTAATTATATTAATTGCCATTATAGCCCTATCATAATGTGGATGACTATTACATTCATTCCATGATAGCGAATGAATTATTTGAAACCTAAATGCATAGATGACAAACTAAAAACAAAACCCCAATCCCTCTAATCAAGAAAGTGGAGTTTTGTTTTTTTGTTACCAGTTGATTGTACCTTACAGAACCAAACAATATTGCACACATCGTGTTTAGTTCAAATGGCATTAATGCCACTAGTGTTATTTTAATACACATCGTGTAAAGGTCACATTGCACAAGAGGGAAAAATGCAAATTCATTTCAAAACACCAAGTGTTGTTTGTTTAAATATAAAATAGCATAATCATACAAAAATATCAACTATTAACTATATGAACTTTCTGTGAACAAAAATAAGGATACATGATGTCATTGTGAAATATAAATGTGATCAGAAGGAGCGATGTTCTATCAGCTTGAATTTACCTCATTTACTATGAGTGGTTGTGGAATTTTCTCCATCAAGATTGTTTGTTTTCGTAATTTGTTTTATAATCAAACGAACAAACGTTCATAATAGTGGGGGCTAAGCATGAAGGGCGATAGTGAATTAGTGCATTTTGCGAATGGGATAACAACTTTTTTAATTTTTTTTCATCCTACAGAAAATAGGGAAGAAAGAGTTCGCCAGTATTTAGAGGATCACCCCCATCTTGAAATTCCCCATGAGGATGCGTACGTCCGTATGCTAGAGTCGCTTGACCATGAGCGGTATTGGAGGTAAATGGTGGATCGGTGGAATTCAGCAAAACGCAAGGGTTATCAGTTATATTTTCATCAAACTGAAAGTATTTAGTGATGATTAAGAGAAGGATGATCGAATCGCAATAGGTTTTATTATTGGATGGTCCATATAAGTACATAAAATATAATTGTGAATCTCTATATTGTTAAGTTTATAATAAAATCAAAAGAAGATATTATTAACAACTTTTATGATTATACACCGCACTTCGCCTCGTGGCTGACTCATTATCTCCCTTTCCGAACCCTTATTTTCTTCTACTCAAACAAGCTCAGACTAGGATGCTCTTTCATTCCTAGTCTTTCATTGTGTAAAATTAGCAGTGATGAATTAATCACTGCGGCATTTTGCGTTCTTCATTTTGCCTATTGGCAAGATTGATAACAATATGGTTTGCTAGGCAAGATTGGTCATCAAGAACTAGCAGAAGGAGGTCTGACATGAGTAATGACACGATGAACGATAAGTATTTTAAGCATTTGCAGAATCAAATATTTACCCCAAAGATAGAAGATAAAGATTATTTTATTGTTTTCCCTTATGAGGCTGGATCTGGTAAGTCAACCAAAGCAAAGGAATATCTGGCAAAATTAGCGGTCACGACGAATACCAAGGCCTTATACGTTCAGCTTTTTGCAAAAAATAATGAATTACAAAAAACGGTAGATGAGATTAATGAACACACCAAAACGGATGTTCCCGTGGCGATGAAATGGGACAGTAAAGATTCTAGCAATAAGGAAACCATGAACGCTATTCGAGAAATCCCGATTTTGTGTATTACCCATCAAATGTATTTTCAAATTTGCCGAGGGGAACATAAAGAATTATTAGAAGGTCGTGAATTATTAATAATCGATGAATTTCCAGAGATTGTCCATCCCATCGTGGTAACGCAAGCCGATTACAGTATCTTATTTACTGGGTTTCACCCATTTCCACAGCATGAGAAAATGGTGAAGCTGGGAGAAGCATTGGATCAACAATTTTGGCATTACTATCTCCCAAAATACAAAGGATCAAAAAAAGAAGAGTGGATAATGTCTTTCAGCATGAATGAAGAGGAAAGGAAAGATTATCTCGACAATATTAGCGCATTAAAAAAAGAGGTCAAGCGAGTATCGAAAACCATCGGATCAACCATGGATGAAAAACGGGATGATAATACGGAAGAAGGGACGAATCAAGACACTTCTGGGGCATCGTGGAAAATGAAGGTGCTTGAGAAAATGGAATTGATTTTAACGAACCCGTCGTATTTCTTCCAGGAAAAAATCTATACGTACGACCATCGGTTTCAATTCGTTCGGCTTAACAACAATATCATCTTGGATGCCAATGGAAAATTTGATAAGCGATACTTTTTAGATGACGATACTTTTCGTATTTGGCGGGTACCCAATCTTTCCGACTATTCATCCTCTTGGTTGACTCATATTCAAGCAAAAACAAATATAAGTGCTTATCGGAAGAATCCAGAACTAGGGATACAAATATTGGATAAAATAGAATTCCTACCTGGCGACGATGTCTTGATCGTCACAAAAGTAAATTACGAACGTAAAATCAATGAATACATTCACATGATCAACAAGAAATATACATCGGTTCAATTTAAAGTGGATCACTTCGGTAATCTGCTCGGGAAGAATGATTACAAGGACTACAATGTCATTGTGGTGCTGGCAACGCCGAACTTTCCTTATATCACATACTTTATTAATTATCTCTATTTTAAGAAGGCTGATTCGAAAAATGCAGAAGCGATTAAGATATTTGGAGATCCCGATAACAAAGATGTGGAGTTGGTTCGCCAATACACATTGGCAGGCGCTTTTTACCAGGCTATACGACGTATTAATCGGAGCAACACCAAGGCGATGAGAGTCTTTGTGGCAACGGAAAATGAAGAGGCCGTGGCATTAGTAAAGGAACAATTCCGCAATATACAGGAACAGCCAGTGATTCATTTGAATGCGAAAAAAGGGATTAATCAACAACGAGGAAAAAAAGCTTTTCATGAGGCTCGGGCTAAAGAGTTAGTCAATGCCTTGGTGGAATATCGAACCCACCATGGAGATTGGGAGATAACAAAAAAGAAAGCGCAAGAATTACTGAAGAAAAAATATCCTACCCCGATTGAAAAAAATGATTGGACACGAATTATTAAAGCGGCTGAAAAAGAATTTAAGAATCAAGGGATTCTTGTGCATAAGCACAAATTTCAACTTCAAATAAGTTGGAGCGAAGACGAGGTATGAGGATGCCCTCGATTTGCGGGAAAATGGTAAGATAATTTGTGTTAGGAGGTGATATAAATGGTATTTGATTTACTATTCGAAAATGATGTTCCCTCGTCCTTTCATTACTGAGCGAGGGGAGGAAAACAGGATCTCTTCGCCAGTGGACAACTTGTATGTGACCATATGACGGAGGGATACCAATGAATTCACGTTATTTAGGTGGCGTCTATATGGCAATTGCCGCAAGCATTTGGGGTGCCATGTATGTCATCAGTAAGATATTGCTAAAGACTGTCCAACCGATGGAACTGGTATGGCTAAGGTATGTGATTGGGTTGATTGCATTGGCAGTAAGCATCTTGGCGACCAAACAATCTTGGAAAATTCAATGGCGACATCTCCCGCATATCGCGGCTGTTGGAATGATTGGTTATGGACTATCTATCTATACACAGTTCCTCGGCACACAACTTTCGACAGCTCAGATGGGGGCAATGATTACTTCAGCTACTCCTGCCTTTATGGTAATATTCGCTCGTATCATTTTGCATGAAAAAATCACGGCACGCAGAGCGATTTCAGTGGGGATTGCTACCACAGGCGTTCTTATGATCGTCGGTGTCAATGGAGCGAGTTCATCCTTCGAACTTGGTGGGGTGATTTTGGGTATTGCCGCACTCACTTGGGCATTGATGTCGGTATTGGTAAAGCGAGTACCGCGTGACTATTCTCCATTGACGGTCACGATGTACGCAATGATCATAGCCACTATTTTCATGACACCAATGGCAATACCGCAAATCATGCAGACACCACTTGGAGAATGGTTACACCCTGGGATGTGGGGTGGCCTCTTTTATCTGGGGGTCATTTCAACAGCGGGAGCCTTTTTCTTATGGAATAAAGGATTACAACTGATGGAAGCCTCATCTGGGGGAGTGTTCTTTTTCTTCCAACCCCTAGTGGGTACTTTTTTGGGATGGATCGTTCTTGGCGAAAGGGTCGGACTGATATTTTGGCTAGGAGCGGCATTAATTGTACTTAGCGTCACTCTAGTGTTTAGGGATACTCATTAAATATAACAAACACATGCGGCGGCAGATCTACTTTCTGTCGCTTTTTATGTTTTGTGACCTATGCACTCTGATACTTTGGATTATCACTTTGATTCAGTGGCACAATGAATGAAGCAGATCGGACAATGTGAGATCTACTATCTACAGGTAATGAAGGATCATTCATTTAGAGAATAAATACTAAAAGTGCAACCGAATGCTGTGGTTGCTCAACCCTGATGCAATACACGGGCATGTTTACTCGTAGTAGGTTGAGTCAATTCGTACTAATTGATGACCAGCGACCTCTAACTATGACGATGGGATTTCATAAAATGACTGAATTTGTTTCATTTAGCTTGACTAATTGATACATCTGTACGCATGTTGCTATTTGTATCTATAGCTATCTATATGTGTATGTTTGCACAGTCTTGAGCGTAATAAACCCATTATGACATGGAGCTTTTCAATAAAGTTCATTTACATGGGAATGCGATTTACTAGGGTACTTGAAAACACCTATGAATAAATGAGATCCCATTACTTGTTAAGTTTCTTCTGTCTATGTAGGGAATGTCTATTCAAAAATGAAAGCGGTCTTCACATAAAAGATGCGTACCTCGTCAGAGTTCTCATAACATATGATGCTTCTCTACAATTATATAGGATTTCTCTGCTATTTTTTAGGCACTGTTGACATAACAGGTACATTTATTTCTTTGTGATGGTGCATAGCTTATTTCACAAAGACTCTACCTCTGAATAGTTGACAATACATGTGTTAGTCTAATAATGTGAACTCGGTACCTAATATGACCTTTTAAATGTAAAGTAACAGTCATGTTATTTTATGTACAATTCTCAATATTTCGTAATATTGATGCACTTGTCATTCCTTACGAAAAAAAATGAGAGAAGATAAAAGAGGTCTCTTATTTACAGGATGAATTCTCAAATAAGAACTTCTTCTTTAAAAGGAATTGAGAATTTATTTATCTTTTCTCATTAACCATCGTAATTGAATCAATAAACGGAAGATTGGTTGAGAATTTGCGGTTTACATAAATATCCACTTGCAGTTCCTTTCACCTTTCCACTTGTTTTCTGTTTCTTGATGAGTCTAGTGTTTGATGAATGACCTTCTCCTGAGTTGTTGCCTATTGACAATTCCAAAATAATCCTATATACTAAATCTTATATTGTTGCAAGAATGTTGCCTTGATCGTGGAAACGGACGATGCTAAGTGCAAACACACGGATGAAATTTTATTCTTTTTTTGATAAAAGGATTTTTTCTATCCTTTTAATCGTAGAGAATGACGTGTTGTGTGTGGGGCTTAGTGTGATCGTCGGTTTTTTAGTTTTAAATGGATTATTTCCTGACGATGTTCCGTATCGAACAACCACTTCTCAATAGAAAAGAAAAACACTCGATGATTCCTTGAACGCTATACGACAAAAATGCGCTATTCGCAATGGCACGAAATCCATACAATATGATTAGATCTACACAAAAAGGACATAAAGGAGGAAAAGTCAATGACACATGAAGAAATAGAATCGCAACTTGAAAAGATGCAAAGAGAACTTGCCGCCAATGGACCAATACTTATTGAACTTGAAATCATTCAACAATGGCAATGTCACCAGGAAAACCTAGTATGCGCTTTATATCAAATCTCATTAGACAAGGAGAGTTCCATGCGCTGGTTGGGAATTTGGGAACAACTAGAGGAATTAAGACTCCAACTTCGATTGGAATTCGATTTGGCTCGTGGTGGTGATGCAAGAGAATCGCAGAGGGCATTAGAACGGTGGTATCAGGCAGGAGAAAGTCGCAAAAATTCAATGATTGCTGTGAAACCAGCCCATCATTACCTTTCATTGCGTAAAGAAAGGAAGTTAAACGCATGAGTGTGGCGATGACGAATGACATAGAGTTAAAGGATTTCACAAGACTTAAGGTGTGGCAAAAAGCCATGGATCTGACCGTTGCGGTCTATGAAATGACCAAATCATTTCCGAAGGAGGAACTCTTTTCATCGGTCAACCAGGTCAAGCGAAGCTGTAGTTCTATTCATGCGAATCTGGCGGAAGGGAATGCGGTCTCTCATTTTAAAAAGAAAGAACTCTCGTTTTACGTCACTGCCTTAGGCTCTGCTCAGGAAACAAGGAGTTGGTTCATCCAAGCCCATCGATTGAAATATATCACCGATCAACAATTCGAACAACTTAACAATGACTGTATAGAAATCGTTAAAATGTTAATGGCGCTCATTAAACGTGTAAAAAAAGAAACCACGGGGCACTTGTGACAACATCGATGGGATGATGCACTGATTTTTTGAATAATTTCCATTTGCTATTATCGGCAATGATTGGATCAATAAATATAGAATTTATCGATTATGGTTTCGTGAAATGGGCAGAACCAGAGAAGATCAGCGACATTCTAGTTGAAATGAGGAATTTTGATGGAAACCATGGATGCATCACGTTTAAATGCGCGAGTGGAACTAATCAAAGTACTAAAACCACTGGATGCAGGGAACTATCAATTTATAGGGAAATTACTTAAAATTAACGATCCCTCATTTGGCAATTCTAAAAAAGAAGTAATGATGAAAGGGCATCTACCATCACTGGATCTCGGACGCTGGTTTGAAGTGACAGGCGAGTGGAATCTTTCATCGACGAATCAAAAAATGTTTTATATTCATACCATCCAAGCATCGGCACCGATTTCCATCTATTTTGAAATTAAACGGATTATGACGTACAAAAAAGAGACAGGATGGGCAAAAATAGAAGTGAATTTAAAAGAATACGGAGCTAGGTATATCCCCACTTCTAAAATATATGTCATAGGACTTTTCCCTTCTCTTTATGAAGGAGATGAGTTTAGTGGAATAGGCTATTGGGATCGCCACGTAATTTATGGATACTCATTTAAGTTGAGTGAACCACCATGCCGACAGTTTCCACAGCTTACAAAGGGAATTGTGAAAATCCTTAAAAGAATCAAGGGAATCGGGAAAAAGCAAGCAAACGCCATTGCAGAACAGTTTGGCGCTGACACTTTTTCCGCAATCGAATCTGACTGGCGTGTCTTGCTCACGATTCCTCGCATGACAGAGCAGAAAGCACAGGAAATTCAAAATGAAATTCTTCGATATCGAGAATTTTCAAATCTCTCCATCTATCTGCTGAGTGCAGGTATAGATCCTAGGAAAACGGTGACGATTTATGATGCATTGGGTTTGGAATCGGTGTCCATTGTTCGTAAAGATCCTTATTTACTATGCTCGCTACCCCATGTCGATTTTCTAGATGCTGATTCAATAGCGTATCGAGAAGGTATTTCATTTCATGATCAAAAACGAATCGAAGAAGGAATACTCTATTATTTACTCACGGACAGTCAAATGAATGGAAATCTCTACATGGATCGCGGACAATTAGAACAGAATCTATTTCAATTTCTGTGGAAGAAAACCCCTTTTCAAAGAGAAACTTCTCTTTTGCCTTTGGGGAAGGATGAAATTCGCGAAGCCATGAACGAATTGGTGAAAAACGAAAGAATCCTGGTGGAAGAATTTGAACCAGGTCACCATTGCGTGTATCTTACCGCTCATTATGCATTGGAAATGAAAATTGTTCATCATTTAGTAGCGTTGCTAAAAGGGAATCTTGGATTCACTGTTACGTCCAGTGAAGTGGATCATGCTTTAGAACAATATGTAATGGAAACAGGGATGACATTGGCAGTGAAGCAACAAGAAGCCGTACATATGGCACTACAGAATCCGATCAGTATTTTAACTGGTGGACCTGGTACGGGGAAAACGCAAACCATCAATGCGGTAATTCAAGTCATTCAACTCATTCATCCGAATGCGCAAATCCATCTTTGCGCCCCTACAGGAAGAGCGGCAAAACGTATGACCGAACTAACGGGTATGACAGCCACAACCATTCACCGAGCTATTCATTTGACCGATGTAAGGTTTGATCAAAACGTAGAGAGGTTATATGGGGATTTTTTAATTGTGGATGAATCCTCAATGATCGATGCGTATCTGTTTTCTAAACTACTGGAAGCCGTCAATGTCGATATGAAGATCTTGTTTGTGGGCGACGTGGATCAATTACCTAGTATTGGAGCAGGGTTGATTCTTCGCGATTTGATCGACTCAAAGAAAATTCCGACAACGACACTTACCGAGATTTTTCGACAAGCAAAGGACAGCCAAATTGTCACGAATGCACATAAGGTGATTCAAGGCAAAATCGTGGGAGAATCTGATGGCCTTACATTTGATGAAAAATTAGGGGATTTTTATTTTGTTCAAAAAGAGGATACAGAACGAATCAAAAATCTCATCATTGGCTTTATCAAACGACTGATGGAGTCTCCCCATAATTTCAAATTACAGGATATTCAAGTGTTGACACCAATGAAAGAAGGAGAATTGGGAACTAATGCGTTGAATCGGATAATTCAAGAGACATTCAATCCACATATTGATAAGGAATTGGAAATGGAATTGTTTCAAACAAGCAAGAGCGGAGTGATTAACGAGCGGTTTGATGTATTTCGAGTCGGGGATCGTGTCATTCATACCATCAATGATTATGATTTAAAAGTATTTAACGGCGAAATCGGGACAATTCACAAAATTTATAATGATGAAAGTGGAAATTTGATGATGAAAGTGAATTATGACGATGGGATGGTCACGTATGATGAAGCATTGGCGAAAGAAGAATTAATGTTGGCTTATGCCATGACCGTGCATAAAAGTCAAGGTTGTGAATTTCCTGTCGTGATTATGCCTATTCATCCATCTCAACAATCAATGTTAGAAAGGCATTTACTGTATACGGCATTTACGAGGGCGAAGGGGAAGGTTGTGCTTGCAGGTACTTATGAAGCCTTAAATAAAGGCATTCTCAATAATATAACATATCATCGAAATTCAAAAATCAAGGATCGGTTGATACTGGAACTCAGTTGATGGCTATTTGTAGCCGTACGGTAGAGGTGAGATGTTCGATTTTATTTAGAAAAGCTATCTCAAGTGTGTTTCAAATATTCTATTTTCAAATATAAAGACATTTACAAAATACGGATAAAATCCATCGACTATCCAATGATCGGGCAAATGATAGATTACACCACAGAATGTCACTTATGTTGAATTGCGAGATTGCTTAAGCCCTATTCTGGAGTTAGTATTTGGTTATCATGCAACAGAAGTTCGTGAACCCAGTCATAAATTTAATGCAACAGAATTTACGACCGTATTGTGGAGGTGAAGAATGATAGACTTCATCGAAGAATATTCGGCGTTTCTGACTCAATCGGGTAAGAGTGTAAATACCATTAAGACGTACATTCTGAATGTTCAGCAATACTTCAAATGGTTCCGTGATACATACGCAATGGAATGCACAAAGCTTTACCGTGAAAATGTTCTTGATTACAAAAGCTATCTTCTCAACATTAAAAAGCACAAGGGCAAACATTTAAGTGCTAAAACTTGTAACGGACATATGAGTGCACTCGTTTCTTACAACTTCTTCCTATTGAAGAGAGGCACTCAGAATGACGTTGTTATCAGTAAAGAAGATTTTTGTAGAGTCCAGAGCGAATACGCCAATCCGTGTACGATCCAAAAATCAGACGTGGAACGCTTCCGTCAAGAGATATTGGAGGCAGGGGACAAGCGATTGTACGCGATCACGACGACGCTGGCGTACAGCGGTTTGCGAATTAGTGAGTTACTCAACACAAAAGTTTCGGATATCAACTTGCAGACGAAAGAGCTTGTTGTGCGTAAGGGAAAAGGTGGAAAGCAAAGAACTGTCTACCTAAATACCAAAATCGTTAACGCAATACGGGCGTATTTATCGTTACGAACATCGGACAGTGAGTACCTGTTCTCATCGCGGGAGCGGGAACGGCTGGACAGAACAGTTGTCAACAAGCAATTCAAGCGTTTCAGTTCAATCATCACGCCCCATTCTTTGAGACATTTTTATGTTACTCGTCTACTTGAGTCTGGATACTCGATACACGAAACGATGTCACAAGCAGGGCACTCAAACGTGAAGACGACGATGCTGTATGCCCACCCAAGCAGGGAAGAAATGAAACGGAAAGCGGAACTGTTATAGGTTTTGACTATAGGGGGCTTGGGTGATGTTTGACCCACAGAGACCATCGGACAGGCGACCGAATGATGAACCGTTCTTTGTTTCGAAAGTATGCTTGGGTTGCGGGACAAAGTTAGTCTATTCATACATTGTTAATGCGCCAGATACACCTGAAGAAGAACGATGGTATGACGAGTTTGAATGTCCAAAATGCAAAGATGGTCTGGTGCTTGATGTACCGAGGGGATACCTGGAACAAGTGCCTTAAGTTTCATTGAATGATAGCAGATCGAATATGGGCGAGTGTTTTGCCAAGCGATTCTCCTTAAAAAAAACGGAGAAGCATCGCTTATAGGCAAGACACTCGCTTTTTTTGTCTGAAGATAGGGATGTGATAACAATGGCGAAACAGCCGTGGACAGAAGAGAAGATGAATAAATGGATACGCGAGGGACGTGGGCAGGGCGAGTTGGAAGGATACCGCCCTTGGATCACGGCGCAGGATTACCCTTCGAACGGTCGTTCCAGTCGTATTATGGGCTGGAAGACTGGGCGTATTCATCATTTTTTGAGCGATATTGAGACTCGCTATTTTTACCTTGTCGAATTCGACACTGACGTGATTTGCTTGGACATTCGAGAACATTGCCCGATCCTCGACCTCCGAGAGACCCTTGGGGATTGCGACATTGATTTAAATAAGTATCGAGATAAGGAAAGCGGTGCGCCATATATTTTTACAACCACCTTTCTCTTAACTTTGAAGGACGCGGAAGGGAAGAAACAGTATGTCGCTCGGAGTGTGAAAGCCGCCGCTGAATTAGAGAAACCGAAAGTCTTGGAGCGTTTCGAGTTACTGAGACGCTATTTTGTCGAAAAGCAGATCGATTGGGGAATTGTGACCCAACACGATATCAACGTCACCAGAGCAAAGAATATCGAATGGGTGCATTCAGCAAAGAACTTGGATGACGACGCAGAGTTTTCGGTTCAGGATGTTCCAAGACTGAAAGGCATCTTGCTTGAGTGGTTGGACGGAACTCGGAAATCGGTGAGAGATGCCACCAATGCTCTGGACACTCAATTCAACCTCACCCCAGGATCGGGGTTGTTGTTATTGCGTCATTTGATTGCGAATAAACAGGTGTTGGTAAACATGGACGAACGTATCGACTTGGGCAAACCAGTGAAGGAATTAGTCCGTGGGAGTGATGCAATAAGGGATGGCGGTGATGTTCGAGATGCAGTTGACGGTTAATATGCTGATTCAGTTTATGGGCGAAGATGGCTCTCCCGATCACATTGAGCGTATTTTGTGGACTGATGGACTCCAGAAGGAGGTTGTGACCATCGAGATTTTTGGGCGAACCAGTCTTCCTAAGTTTCGACAAGTAGATGACCTCTTGACGTTGGTGTCATTGGGGCAAGTTATTGCCATGTCGGATGATCCGCACATGAAGCTGATTACCGAAAATTCTATAACTGAAAAAGAACGAACCATTCGAGATAAGGCATGGGAGATTATTCAGGTGGTCACGGGCACGAAGAATCAGCCGAACGTCTTTTATGCGAGTCATCGAGCAGAGTTGATAAGGAAGGCGAGTAAGCTATTTGGAGTTAGTGAGAAAACCATTCGCTCGTATCTACGACGATTCTGGCAACGTGGGCAACACAAAAATGCACTTGTGCCTGACTACAGGGCGGGGGCGATGAACCGAAGCTCTATTTTAATAGGAAGAAAGAGAGGTCGCCCACGAAAGTTTGCAGAGATTGTCGGAAACGGGATCAATGTTGACGAAACGACCAAACGGATATTCCGAGTAGCTCTGAACCGTTTTTATTACGGACAAGGGCTTTCTCTTACTCGTTCATACGAGTTGATGCGGCGCGAGTATTATTCGGATGTAGTGCGGGATGCCGACGGAACAGAACAGAGGATACTCAAATCGTCTAAGCATACTCCAACCCTGGGTCAATTCAAATATCATTTTTACAAAGAACGAGACTGGAAACGTGAAATATCCGCTCGGCAATCTAAGAAGATTTACCTCCAAAGTCATCGACCTATTATGGGTGACTCGACATCCCAAGCCTATGGTCCTGGCGGTATGTTCCAAATTGATGCCACGATTGCCGACGTTTTTCTCGTCAGTAGGTACAATCGCAACTGGATCATCTCAAGACCTGTCGTTTATGGTGTGATTGATACCTTTTCTCATTTGATCGCTGGATTATATGTCGGACTGGAGGGACCCAGTTGGATGGGGGCAATGGGCGCAATCTACAATACAGCCCAAAACAAGGTCGAATTCTGCAAACAATATGGAATCGATATCGAGGAAGAGGATTTTCCCGTCCATCACTTGCCTGAGTCCTTGCTTTGTGACCAAGGCGAGATTTCCAGTAAACTCGCAGAACCAATGATCAAGAACCTAAACATAAAGGTAATGACCACGCCTTCCTATAGACCAGAACTGAAAGCTATCGTTGAACGGCTCTTTAAGACACTGAACGGATATGTAAAGCCCATACTACCTGGCGGGATTCAGCCCGACTTTCGGGAACGGGGTTCTCATGACTACAGGCTTGACGCAACGCTCGATCTATATCAATTCACCCAAATTATGATTCGAGCGATCTTACATCACAATAGCACCTGGATGAACTCTTATCAACGTGACCCGTTAATGATCGAAGACGGGGTTGAACCCATACCCCTGAAATTATGGAATTGGGGTATCCAAAACCGTGCTGGGAAGTTACGTACTATTCCCGAAGACTTAATGCGTTTGCACCTAATGCCCACTGTTCAAGCATCCATAACTGCGCGAGGAATTCGTTGTTTTAAGGGTTTGTTGTATTCCTCTGAGCATGCTTTGCGAGAACGATGGTTCGAGAAAGCGCGAAATGAAGGTAAGAGTGTCAAAGTCACAGTATCCTACGATCCCCGAAATTTAAACTTCATCTATATACCGCACGAGGACGGCAAGGGCTTTGATAAGTGTTACCTACTCAATCATCAGGCGCAATATCGGGACAAAACTCTGGAGGAGATCGAGCATCTTCTTGAGCAAGAGAAGTTCGACCGAAGTGCAAACGAGGATAGGATGCTACAGCAAAAAGTGGATCTCCTATCTGAGATTGATGACATCATCAAGGACGCGGAAAGGATGACAAAACAGGAGCGAAATGCGGGGGAGAGTAAGAGTAAGCGGGTTCGGGATATTCGGATCAATCGTGGTGTGGAGAAAGCATTGAATCGTCAGATGGACGCCTTTGAATTGGACAAGCGGCAATCCGTAGAGAAAGACGGAGGGCAAGTGGTTCAACTGAACCCAACAACCGATGACGAACTCAATCCAGAATTGGCTTTGTTGAAGAAAAAACAAAGGGAGAAGCGCGATGCAAACGACGAATAAAGTGCTTATACCGAATGGTTGCGAAGCTGTCGTGGCGGAATATAAAGACCAGGATGTGGTGGATTACAGATACAATCCATTCACTGAGGCACTACCGCAGATATTGTCCCAGGAGGAAGTCATCGATCAGTTAGCTGTCTACCCACCTTTTGATCCGACAGAACGGCAGTTAGAGACGCATATCCGTTTTCATTTGGTACAACGCCTCTTTCAGTATTTCCAACCACTATCTGTACATCTCGACTTGGAAAGCCGCATATCTCGCTTAATACGACAGGGTTATGTGTATCGAAATCCACTTCAACCTGGCTTTTTGGAACAAATCGACGGGGCACAAGAATGGATGAGGAGCCGTCATGTAAAGGCAAGCGGAAATCAGGGGTTTCGTTCTCAGTCAGCACTGACGATTATCGGACCGAGCGGATTGGGGAAGAGCACAGCCATCAATAGAATCCTGTCATTGTATCCCCAAGTTATTGTCCATTCAAAGTACAGAGACATCGAGTTGAGCCAATCCCAGTTAGCTTGGTTACGCTTAGATTGCCCCCATGACGGCTCAATCAAAGGCTTAACAATCGATTTTTTTCGAAACGTCGATCTCCTTTTGGGCACGCGGTATTACCGCCAATACGGATCTGCACGCTACCCAATTAGTGCACTTCAACCTGCCATGTCTCAGATTTCACGTACATATGGATTGGGTTTGCTTGTTATAGACGAGATACAGCACTTGAGCACAGCCAAAAGCCAGGGTGCTGAGAAAATGCTCAATTACTTCGTCACACTGGTCAACACAATTGGTGTCCCAGTTGTCTTGGTGGGCACAAACAAAGCGGCAGGTGTGCTCCAGTCACAATTCAGGCAGGCACGTCGCGGTAGTGGACAAGGCGATATGATTTGGGAGCGTTTGAACCAGGATGCCAGTTGGGATTTGTTAATTGAAGGACTTTGGGACTATCAATGGGTTCGAAAACCCGTGCCTTTAACACCAGAATTGAGTGCCGAATTGTATGATCTCAGCCAGGGGATCGTGGATATTGCGGTCAAGATTTTTGTTATGGCTCAGATTCGCGCCATGTCCTCTGGGAAAGAGACGTTGAGTGAGTCCTTGTTTCGGCAGGTGGCTAACGAACAACTGCGTTTGGTTCAACCGATGATCGATGTACTACGCTCTGGTGACATACGCGGACTTGCCAAATATGAAGACATTCAACCTATCGACATCGGTTCGTTTATCGAACGGGAGTCATCTGCAATTAGGGTGAGCGAGAAAATCAAGGAACTACAGGTTGCCAAAAAGAAGCAGGTTGAACGTCAGGCAACAAGTGTCGCGGAAGAGTCCATCATCAAGTTGTTGGAACTTGAGATACCGCCTGCGACAGCCAAACGGCTGGTCAAGAAAGTGATGGAGGGAAAGGGAACTCTGACCGTTCCGTCCGTTGTCAAAACTGCTTTGGCTCTTCATGTCGAAGGTGTGTCGGATAAAACTGATGAACGGTCTGCTTTGAAGGGGCGAACTGTCCAGGGAGACATTCGTATTACTGTTGCAGAGGGCAAGGAAAAGGGACTGAGTGCCTATGAAGTGCTAAAACAGAGTGGGATCATTAAGCCAACTTCCGACGATCCTCTGTTTGGTGTGGGTTAAGTAAATGGTGGCATTCTTTCCTACGCCTTTTGCAAGTGATGAAGTAATGTACAGCGTACTGGCTCGTTTTCATGCCGCAAGTGGTAACACCAGTCCGAAAGCAACCATCATGGATTTGTACGGGATAACTACGGTAACGGCGGTAATAGACTTACCAGCCCATTTTGATGCCTTGGTGAGCAATCTGCCAGTAAAACATCGGTATAAAGCCGATGAATTGATTAAAGCACATACCCTATTTCCCTTTTATAGTGCCTTTCTTCCACCACAACGGGCAAATCTCGTTTTGGAGTCCATGAAAGGCGACATTGGACACTCCGTTCACAATCGACTTGGCATTATGGCAAGTTCCATCAGCACGGATAAGACACTCAAATACTGTCGTGAATGTTTTGATGCGGATAAAATTCGTTGGGGAGAGCCATATTGGCATCGCGTTCACCAAGTACCTGGGGTATATATATGTCCAATTCACAGGATTCCACTGTATCGAAGCCGATTGTTGCCTATGAACCGACATGAGTTCGTGACTGCCACTCGCGAGGATTACCAAGAAACGCAGGATACAAACGGGGACAAAGAGGGAGTTGTCATGCAAGATACCCAATCAGCATGGGACAATGCCGTTTCAAAGATAACCATATTGTTAGAAGATGACGAGTTATCCACAAAATATCGAATGCTTGTGGATAATGTGGATAAGTTACTCAACTCCAGCTATGCGAATCGTCCGATGGAATGGTTTGCGAACCACTATGTTGCGCGTTTAAAGGAGATAGGACTTGCCAATGTCCATGGTCACGTAAGGCAAGTAGAGTTTCGACGAGAATTTTTGCGGTACTACGGGGAGCAGTTTCTAAAGGTCATGCAATCTTCCGTTTCGGAGCGAGACGACAACTGGCTGAACGCCATGGTGCGGAAGCATCGCAAGACGTTTCATCCAATACGGCACTTGCTCCTGATGCAGTTTCTCGGTATCAGTTTGGATGAAATGTTCGTAAATGAGCCACAGTACCAATCCTTTGGAACATCCCCGTGGCTGTGTTTGAATCCAGCCGCCGATCACTATTTACAACCCGTCGTTGAAGATATGTCGATTCGGTACGACAGTAAGGTGAAGCGTCCTATTGG
This sequence comes from Bacillota bacterium, assembly GCA_021828865.1. Taxonomy (GTDB): domain Bacteria; phylum Bacillota; class Bacilli; order Alicyclobacillales; family SLC66; genus JAJZCL01. Next base: position 9,764 of record JAJZCW010000033.1, on the reverse strand, counting down.
CACCTTCTCATGTTCGTGTGGATTTGTTTATGCGCGAAAGGGACCAGACACCAGGGCGGATGACAAATACAGAGTCGGGAGAATAAAGGTTTTTGGGGAAGTGTGGGAGCGGAAACTCGGCGAACTCTTGAACGAGGACTTAAGTTTACGGGAGATTGCCCGAAGACTGCACGTCGATGTCAACACTGTAAAGAAGTACGCTGATCTTCCCCGACAAGATCGCAAGGCAATATCTTCTGCTGTCCCTGATGACCTTCGGGAACGTCAACGGCATGCTTGGATCGAATTGGTGAGACTGAACGAGAAGAAGTCACAAACTGAACTTAGGCACATGAACAAGGCGTTGTACACATGGCTTTATCGCAACGATAAGAATTGGCTGATAGCACATTCGCTAAAACCAAAACGGGTAATCACGACAAATTCGCGGGTTGACTGGGGCAAGCGGGACGAAGAAATTCTTGTTTTGGTACGGACTGAAGTGACGAGGATACTCACATTGGAAGGTAAGCCAGAGCGGGTTTCAATTAGCAGGATAGGGAAGCGAATCGGGTACTTGTCCTTGTTGGAAAAACATTTGGACAAGATGCCGAAGACGAAATCGTACTTGGAAACGGTGAAGGAAACTGTTGAGGGTTTTCAGTTACGGCGAATCAGGTGGGCAATGCAGGAGATTGAGCGAGAAGGACAGGACTTGCAGTGGTGGAGAATCGTGAGGAAGGCGGGGATTCGTGGAGAGGTCGTAGAAAATTTAAGGGTGTATTTTGATTTTTAAATGAATGGAAGATTCGAGTAGGAGCGACAAATTAAGCTGGGTTTTTTTCTGGTGTAAAATATGTGCCTCGCCTACAACCAGACGAGGCGTCTGTTTTAGTGAAGTATGATTGTTAGCAATTACGTTGCCCTGCCAACACAAGCCCTGATCCTTCTTTCGTGTTTTGAAAATCTAACATAACTGTTTGTGTGTGCGGAACGACTCGATTTTCAATCGCAACTCGAATTCCGTTGATGATCTGTATGATGTCGTCATCCTCTGGGTCAGCAAGGGATAAACCTAATTTCGGACCGCAACAACCTGATCCAGCGAAAACAACGCGAATACCCTCTGAGTTATGTTCCTTCAACAAGTTTTCGATGTATGTCTTTCCCGTATCCGTAATTTGCATCACTGATGACTCTTCCTGTTTGTTTATTTCTTTGAAGGAATCTCAATTTCAACAAAGCTCGGTTGTGTAGGTGGTGCACAGCAAAGAGACAGGTTGTGGCGGGCATCTTCCGCGCTTTCAAACTCACTGTCTTCTTTCGTGTAGAAAATCTCCCATGCATTCCCGTCTGGGTCATATACCCACACTTTGTCTTGGACGGCGTAACAACAGGTTGTATTCATCTCATCGATAAGAACTAAGTTGTTTTGGCGTAGACGTTCGCCCATCTCTAAAACTTCTTCGGTATTGTTGACCTGAAACCCCAAGTGATTGAGTACGCCATTCTTTTCGAATGTACGGACATTCAAAGAAAAGTGAAGGGCTGGTTCCTCCAGTTCAAACTTGGCATAGTTATCCTTGACCTTCGTTGGTTCTGCGCCAAAGAAGGCTCGATAAAACTTCAAGGATGAACCCAAATCTGTGCAATTCACGGCAACGTGCATGCGTTTAATGGTCATCGGTTGATTTCCTCCTCCAAGAATTTTGCAATACGTTCTCTGATGGCATCCCGTACCTCGTGAAACTTTGCGGTAATTTCCTCATCCGATCCCGTGGCTTTGGCAGGGTCTTCGAATCCCCAGTGCAACCGATTGACGTGTGGAGGTGTGACGGGACATTTATCGTTGGCATCGCCGCAAAGGGTGATTACATAGTCAGCTTTGTTCAGAATTTCAGGGTCGATCAAATCCGATGTGTGATGGGAGATGTCCACACCAGCATTCTTCATTGCAGAGACAGCCCGTGTATTGAGACCATGCGTTTCAATTCCTGCACTGTAAACTTCAATTTTGTCCTTCCCAAGATGTCTCGCCCATCCTTCAGCCATTTGACTACGGCACGAATTCCCTGTGCACAAGAAATAAATGAGTGGTTTATTTGCCATGACAATTCCCTCCGTTTAGACTGTTGCCTTTTGGAAGTATTTCTGTTGGAACTTGAGTGCGACGTTCACGAGTGCAATCATCACGGGGACCTCCACTAAAGGACCGATGACTGCGGCAAAGGCGGCTCCAGAGTTGATGCCAAACACCCCAACGGCTACTGCGATGGCAAGTTCAAAGTTGTTACTTGCCGCAGTGAAGGACAGTGTGCACGTCACGGAGTAATCTGCGCCCGCTCGTTTACCCATGAAAAAGGACACGAGGAACATGACGATAAAGTAGATGAGAAGCGGAATCGCAATCCGAACGACATCCATTGGTAAGCGAACAATTAAGTTGCCTTTAAGCGAGAACATAACAATGATGGTGAATAACAGTGCAATGAGCGTGATGGGGCTGATTTTCGGTACAAAGTTCTTCTCGTACCATGAACGTCCCTTTGCCTTCACGAAGATGTAACGAGTAATCGCACCCGCCAAGAACGGAATACCCAAATAGATAAAGACACTCTTCGCGACTTCGACAATAGTGATATGGATGACCATGCTGTGCAATCCGAGCCATTGCGGAACGATGGTCACGAAAATGTAAGCATAAACTGAATAAAACAGAACTTGAAAAATAGAGTTGAACGCTACGAGACCTGCCGCGTATTCAGCATTTCCTTTAGAAAGGTCGTTCCAGACAATGACCATCGCAATACAACGAGCCAATCCAATCATGATAAGTCCAACCATGTACTCTGGATAACCACGAAGGAAGACCAGTGCCAAGACGAACATCAAAACAGGTCCAATAACCCAGTTCTGAACAAGTGATAGTCCCAGGATTTTGCCATTTCGAAATACCTGACCTATCTCTTCATACCGTACTTTCGCAAGCGGCGGGTACATCATCAGGATTAAGCCAATGGCGATTGGGATAGATGTAGTTCCAACTTGCAAGTGATTTAGTCCGTTGACGAATTGAGGGGCTACATACCCCAAACCAATCCCGATCACCATCGCCGCAAAGATCCAGATGGTAAGATATCGGTCGAGAAAAGATAACCGTTTGACCACTTATTTTCCACGCTCCTTATTCACATCGCACCAGCAAACCCTTTTGTTCCAGCCGCCGTAGTTCATCGGACAAGTCGGGTAAATTCGCAAGAGATATCCCAATTTCATTCAAACGATCATGGTTCAAGGAATAAAACACCCACATTCCTTTGCGCGTCTCCTTGACCAGACCCGAAGTTCTCAAACGACTCATGTGTTTCGATACGGCTGGTTGTGAAATCCCGAAAATCGGAACAAGCTCACATACACAGCAGTCACGAGTTTGAAGGAGCGCGATGATTTTTAGCCGAGTAGGGTCAGCGAGAGCTTTCAGCGTAGCGGCGAGTTCCTCGAACTCCATACAATCACCTCAATGAACAATATAACGATATGGTTATTTAATTTCAAGTGGTTTGATTGGCACATCCTCGTTAAAATCACTGACCTACCTTGTTTTTGGAGATACATTGTTGACGAGAATTACATCAATGCTGGGTGTCCTTGCTTTGGATATTACCGTGGTTGGCGACATCGGTACGTGTGATCCAAGTAGGAGTTTTGGTGTTAAGGGAAAATGGAGGGTTCAATGTACATAAAACGCGGTGCTGTTCTTAAAAAAAGATATTTGCGATATAGTGCACATTGTAACGTGAAGGAACGTTATAAATTAAATTCATCCTTAATCGTGTATAAGTGGATAAAAAAATTTATCCCAGTCACTGCAACGATGAATGCGCTTACGGGTGAAATTCTTTGGTTGACCTTACGTATGTTCCATTTTAGACTTAGAGTCCTGAGACGGAACGGATCGACCTTCGGAGAATGACTGAAAGTCTATTGCTTTTTTACTACGAAATGAACGGTGCTTTTATCAAAGGTTGTTTAGGGATCAGTGGGTTTTGTGTTGCATATCGAAATGTAGCTTGGTTTTTGTGTGCCCTGACTCTCATGAGACTTGAGAGTCCATAAAATGCTTGATTTTGGGAGGTTTTTTGTGATTTTTAAAAACTTAAAAGAGGAATGGCTGTCGAATGTCAGGAAGGATATATTGGCTGGCATGGCGGTTGCATTTGCCCTGATTCCAGAGGCGATTGCATTTTCCATGATTGCGGGTGTGAACCCGATGATTGGGTTATACGGTGCGTTTATCCTTGCAATTGTAGTTTCGATCTTTGGCGGACGTTTGGGCATGATATCTGGTGCGACGGGTTCGACTGCGCTGTTGATGGTGCTGTTGGTGAAGAATCATGGTGATCAGTACCTCTTTGCGACGGGTGTCCTGGCTGGTGTAATCCAACTGCTTATAAGTGTCTTAAAGCTTAGTCGTTTTATTACCTTTGTATCGCACAGCGTTGTTACTGGGTTTGTGAATGCTTTAGCCATTTTGATCTTTTTAGCACAAGTCCCACATATCGTTGGGCAGGGCATTGTAGCCTACGTCGTTTGTGGTGTGACAGTTGCTACTGTCTGGGGATTACCGTATTTGACAAAGGCTGTTCCATCGTCGATCGTCGCAATTATAGTCATGACTGCTGTGAGTTTCGTGTTTAAATTACATTTGCAGACAGTTGGGGATATAGGGCACCTACAGGCGCATTTGCCGTTCTTTCATATCCCTGCCGTTCCTTTTGATTTGCACACATTGTCCATCACCTTACCGTATGCCGTACCAATTGCGTTGGTGGGTAGTTTAGAAACGCTCATGACAGCAACGGTGGTTGATGACATGACACACTCTCATAGTAACAAGGATCGGGAAATTCGCGGGCAAGGTATTGCAAACATCCTGACAGGACTTTTTGGTGCTATGGCAGGATGTGCCATGATTGGTCAGTCGGTCTTAAATGTTGGATATGGTGGACGTAAGCGGCTCTCGACATTTGTATCGGGCGCATTTTTAATCACTTTGATTGTCGCACTGAAGCCACTTGTCAGTCAGATTCCTGTTGCCGCGCTTGTTGGAGTTATGTTTATGGTATCTGTTTACACGTTCGAGTGGAAATCGCTCCTTGATCTTAGAAAAGTGCCTGTTTTTGAGTCGCTTGTTATGGTCATCACTGTGGTTTCGGTAGTTGCCACGAATGATTTAGCGATTGGAGTTTTTGTAGGGGTTATCTTAAACGCGGTTTTTATCGGTTGGAAGATGGCGCGTATTCATGCCAAAACCACACTGAGTCCTGATGGAGTGAAAACTTACATTATCAAAGGTCAGATGTTCTTTGGAACGATGAATCACTTTGTCGATTTGTTTGACATTCAGGATGATCCTGACGAAGTGCAAATTGATTTTAGTCATACACATGTGTGGGATTATGCGTCAGTGATCGGAATTCAAAAAGTGATTGCTAAGTATGAGCATTTAGGCAAGTCGGTTTACCTTATTGGCTTAAACAGAGAGAGCCAGGACTTACTACGTAAATCTGGACGCGCGATTTCTGCATAACAATTACATGGAGGGGATGATTACATATCATCTCCTTTTTGTTAGCAAGAAGCCCCACAGGGAAGTTTGAGTCGGCACCCACCACATGTGATCGATGGTCAGAATACGCCATTAGTTGAACAAAAACTATGTTGTTATTCGATTTGGTTTTTTCCGATAATGTGTCATCGACACAATAATACATTTAGATATATAAATATGTTATTGTGAGTAGGCGTAAACATGGGTGGACAACCTGACAAAAGTGGATCTTGGTGCTTGCTCGCGATTCCAGGGATTCTGGTGGTTCTATGTTGTGGACTGCCCATTCTGTTAACTGGCGTAGGACTTACCGCCTTGGGGACGTTTATCGTAGGAGCAAAGGATTGGATTATTGGCGGTGTAGTTGCCCTAAAGATGACTGTTGTGCTCCGAAACAGGCAACGGAGAGGAAGTGACCTAAGTGGAGCCACTACAAAGAAATGAAACGATTCAAGCTGAATTGTATGCGAAGTTTTTTCACGGATTGTCAAATGCCACGCGATTCAGAATTACTGAACTGCTCTTAGATGGGGAAAAGAGTGTTAGTGAGTTAGTCGAAGCGGTAGGTGTGTCTCAAGGACAAGTCTCCAACCATTTGGCTTGTTTAAAATGGTGCGGTTACGTTTCGTCAAGACAAGAAGGAAAATATGTACTCTATCGCGTTACGGATGAACGAGTACGCACCATTATGCAATTGGTGAAAGAAATTGTGGCAGACAACGCGGCACATATCAGCAATTGTACGAGAATGTAAACGAAGCATTTAATGCAATCACCAGTCTTTCATGGCTGTGCGCTGATATTGGAGCAATGGAACATGGAGGTGCAATATGCAAAATTTCAAGATAAAAATAAAGGGCATGACGTGTACTGGGTGTGAACATCACATTGAATCTGCTCTCTCATCGGTTGGAGCAATGCAAGTAAAGGCAGATTTTCGTCAGGGAGAAGCTGTTTTCAAAACGGGCGTTGAAACAAGCCTAAACGCATTATTCCAGGCAGTTCGGGAAGCGGGTTACGTTCCCGTTGGCATTGAAGTGCAGGAACCTACAGTCGTACAACCAAGTTTTCACTCAGACAGAAGCGTTGACTACGACTATGTAATCATCGGTTCAGGCGGAGCCGCTTTCTCTGCGGCTATCGAAGCTTCAAAATACAACGTTCGTATTGCCATGATTGAACGCGGCACTGTTGGTGGTACGTGCGTGAACATTGGCTGTGTTCCCTCCAAAACGATGCTTCGCGCAGGTGAAATCAATCATTTAGCAAACACGAATCCATTTATCGGTCTACATACGTCATCGGGGTCTGTTGATCTAAAAACACTGACAGAACGGAAGAACGAGTTGGTTGGCGAATTGCGTCAACACAAGTACGAGGATTTAATTTCAGAATACGGATTCGACCTCATTCGCGGAGAAGCCCATTTTGTGAACGCGAATACCGTACAAGTTGGGGAACGGCAGATCACGGCTTCGAAATTTTTAGTTGCTACAGGGGCTTCCCCGTTTGTACCTGATATCCCAGGACTTCGAGACAGTCATTATTTGACGAGTACATCACTCCTTGAACTGACTACCGTGCCAAATCATCTTGTGATTATCGGTTCTGGCTACATTGCACTTGAACTTGGGCAAATGATGCATAACCTCGGTGCGAACGTAACGATGATTCAACGGGGTAGTCGAATCTTAAAATCGTATGAACCAGAGGTATCGGAAGCGGTCACAAGTGCCTTGCGTGAACAAGGCATCGAGGTTATCCACGGTGCGACGTATGAGCGTGTGACCGATGAGGACGGAATCAAGAGCGTGCATGTGACCGTCAACGGTGAAGCTCGTGTCATCACAGGTGATTCCTTGCTGGTGGCAGTGGGACGTTCAGCGAATACGGGTTCACTCAGGCTCGAAAATGCTAACGTGAACGTCGGCAGTCGTGGTGAAATACTGGTGGATGAGTATTTAACGACAAGTAACCCCAATATTTTCGCCGCAGGTGATGTCACGCTTGGACAGCAGTTTGTGTATGTAGCGGCTTATGAGGGTGCAACGGTTGCGGCGAATGCTTTCGGTGAAGAAAGACGGAAGGTGGATTTATCGGTTGTCCCAGGGGTTACATTCACGAATCCAGGGATTGCAACGGTAGGATTGACGGAAGCAGACGCAAAGCAACAAGGTTATGATGTCATTACTTCAGTATTACCACTTAAGGCGGTTCCACGAGCACTTGTGAATCGAGAAACGACAGGGGTATTTAAACTCGTAGCCGATGCAACTTCGCGCAAAATCATCGGGGCGCATGTTGTGGCGGAAAATGCAGGTGATGTAATTTATTCGGCGGTATTAGCCGTGAAATTTGGTCTTACGATTGAGGATTTGAAGGGAACACTCGCTCCCTATCTGACGATGGCGGAAGGGTTAAAACTGGCAACGCTTACGTTTGATACAGATGTATCTAAGCTGTCGTGTTGTGCGGGGTGAGGAAGACGGCTATTGCGGTTACTGCTTCAAAGGCGGATGATATATAGCAAAGGGGTGATTCAAGATGTGTGGTTGGATGTTTTCAAATGGTATGGGATTGCCCATGATGTTTGGCGGCGGAATCTTCATGGTCGTAATCTGGGCACTGATCATCTTCACTGTTATTTATTTTATGCGAAGGTTTGTACCAACACGCCATACCCATGCATTAACCATCCTTCAGGAGCGTTTCGCAAGGGGCGAAATCGATGCGAATGAGTACAAAGCGCGTCGTAAAGATTTGAATGACATCAATTAAAGAAGTTATCGATCCTCAACTTAATCAAGTTGGGGATTTTTTTGTGGTAGTAGTTTCTGAGTTCACCACCAGTGCCTGATTTCAAGTTTCCCAATTAGCTAATTACCCTCTGTGCCCAAAAGGGAGGCGCAATGCCTCCCCCCTTGCTGTTTCAGGCACTCATCCGCGCACTTTTTGCACCCTACCGCGTAAGCCCAGTCATCTCACCGTATAAATAGCGGGATTTAAGTCAATGACTTGCAAACATCAGACACTCGGAGTAATATTCAAGTAATCAATTGAATACTGTAAATGGAGGTGAGCAAAGTGGATAGCGATACACGAGCTTGGAAAGATGCAATATACGGACAGTTTGGGCGGATTGGAAAAGCGTTATCCAGTCCACGCAGACTCGAAATATTAGACCTTCTATCACAAGGTCCTAAGAATGTTGAAACATTAGTGCTTGAAACGGAAATGAGTGTTGCGAATGTGTCTCAGCATTTACAAACCCTCTTACAAGCCCGTCTTGTTCAATTTGAAAAACAGGGCACTTACGCGGTCTATCAGTTATCCAATGCCAAAATTTCTGCTCTCTTACTCCTCATTCAAGAGTTAGGGGAAGACATTTTGGCGGAGGTCAGATTACTGCGGGACGAATTCCTCTTGAATCGCGATTCGTTTGAACCCCTTACCCTCGACGAATTGAAGGCAAGGATGGATATGGATGAGGTATATCTGATTGATGTAAGACCCAAAGAGGAGTTTGAATACGGGCATATCCCTGGAGCCTTTTCCATTCCCGTGAAGGAACTTGCGGATCACTTATCAAGCATAGATACGAATCGCCCTGTAGTTGCCTATTGTCGGGGGCGATACTGTATGTACGCGGTAGAAGCTGTTGAAATGCTTAGAGAGCATGGGATTCATGCAATTCGCATTGATGAAGGTGTCCGTGAATGGAACCAGGAACCGATACATTGAGCACGTTCTGAAATCATCGCGTACCAGAAGTGAACAATTCATTAGGAAGGGTGATTTGAGTGATATTTAGGCAATATCTACACTTTAATCCTGTTGCGGCTTCATATCTATTTGGTTGCGGTGGTCAAGGCAAAGGTGTCGTTGTTGATCCTCTGGAAAGTGACATTGACTTTTACGTTGAGCAGGCGAATGCCGCTGGAATGCAGATTACACATGTTTTTGATACACATCTGCATGCTGATCATATCTCTGGTGGGCGCAAATTGGCTGAGAAATCGGGAGCCAAGTACGTGTTACATCGGTTAGCAGAAACCAACTTTTCTTTTATGGGTGTCGATGATGGAGATGAAATCATTGCAGGGAATGTCGTCATTCGTGTCCTTCATACGCCTGGACATACACCTGAACATATTTCCCTGCTTGTAACGGACAA